>NZ_QTLY01000001.1:590-720366 GCF_003602895.1 Bacteroides sp. AF29-11 | reverse complement strand
GGGTGGTACACGTTTCAAATGCTACCCGGGTCCCTTTTCAAATGTTAGCTACATGTCAGACATCAAGAGTGCCCTAAACCTGTTCGGTGACGATAAGCAATCACACCGTGCAGCCGGGGATTTACTGTATCTTACCGCCAAGCAAAAAGGAAATTTGGATAGCCGGGAGCAAATCAAAGCCAAACGGGAAGTCGATAACGTGGTGGAGGGGGATTACGAACAACAGCAAAAGAGGGGCTTTTCGATGCGGAGATAATAATTGAGTGGATGTAACCAGCAATAATCGTAAGAATTTGATGTACAACCGAATAAAAATAGTAATTTTGTGATTGAATTAAAGAAAAGTATGGCTAAGAACATAAATATACAAGTAACTGATAACTTGATAGATAACTTTCGTGGTTATGCTGCATTGCTTCGCAAAATCAAACAACGGGTACTGATTGCTCAGCAACGAGTAATTTATGCCGCCAACGAAGAAATGCTTCGGATGTATTGGGACGTTGGCGAAATGTTACAGCAAAGCCAAGATGCAGACGGCTGGGGCAAGAAAACTTTGCAACGGTTGGCTGTGGATTTGAAGAATGATTATTCCGAGATAAAAGGCTTTTCTGTACGTAACATGCAGTGCATGATACAGTTCTTCAACGAATATAATCAAGAACTTACGATGGTGAAAGGAGCTGTTTCTCCAATTACGCAATCAGTGATTGCGCAATTAGAAGAATATAATTTCACTCTCCCCATAAAGCATTTGGGATGGACGCATAATCTTATTCTCTTACAACAGGTCAAGGACATTCGGGCTCGTTATTGGTACATGATTCAAAGTATTACATCGCATTGGAATACACGTTATCTGCAAGAAGCCATTAAACTTGACGACTACGGCAAGCATGGAGCGTTAGCAAACAACTTCACTGAAACCCTCCCAGCACCGGAAGCAAACGATGTTAAATCCATGCTCAAAGACCCATATATATTCGATATGCTGACTTTTACCGACCAATACAATGAGCGTGACGTGGAAATCGGTTTGGTGAAGCATATAGAGAAGTTTCTCGTGGAAATGGGAGCCGGATTCGCTTTCATGGGTAGGCAGTATCACATAGAGGTGTCTGGCGATGATTATTACATTGACATACTGATGTACAATGCATTCCTGCACAGATATTTGGTAATTGAATTGAAAGACACGGAGTTTATGCCGGAATATATCGGCAAATTGAATTTCTACTGCTCTGCGGTGGACGACATTCTTTGCCGTGAGGGAGATAACCGTACTATCGGATTGTTGCTTTGCAAGAGCAAAGACCGCATCAAAGCTGAATATGCCTTGCGTGATATTCAGAAGCCAATCGGCATATCCGACTACGAATTGGGGCAAGCCTTGCCGAAAGACTTCCGTGGCAGTTTGCCTACGATTGAAGAGATTGAAAAAGAGTTGGAGTCGAAATGAAGAAAATACTTATCCTAATTTTTATTTTGTAATTGTAGGATGTTGCCTCTAAAAATTGACTATTCTTATAAAACAATACTAATGGAATAACAAGAACCATTAAAGTTGACAAGAGAATTTAATCCACAATAATTTATATGACAAATAATCATATGCAAATATCAGCTCCTAAATCAACAGAAAAAGCTTTTAAGAAATTGCTTGATAAAATGTATATTAGCAATGTAAGTAAACGCTTGAGAGAACTTAATCAACCCAATGATATTGATAGAAAAAGATGGATTTGGGAGTTACTGCAAAATGCAAAAGATACAATAACAAGCAACCCGGATAGAGATAGTATTAAAGCTCGAATTCTTATTGATGGCGACTTAGTTAAATTTCAGCATGATGGCGACCCATTTACTGCTGATGCAAGATTGGGATTGCTATATAAATACAGTGAAGACAAGGAAAATGCAGAGAGTACAGGACGTTTCGGAACAGGTTTCCTAACCACGCACTGTCTTTCCAAAGTTGTAACAATTGAAAGTAATATGTATGGCGATGAAAATGCAATCGTCGGCTTTTCCGTAACAATGTATAGAGATGGTTTTACTGAACAAGAACTTCTCGAAGGTCTTGGCAAGATGAGAGCATCCGAACTGTATTATAGCGAACCATATGACTGGACCACATATACCTATCATATCAATTCAGAATCGGGGCGTCGTGCAGTACAATTAGGCAAGGAGAATTTTAAAGAAAACATTGCGCAAACTCTATTATTCTGCAAAGAATTGTCTTCGGTTGAGTTAATAGACAATAGCGAAAGAATATCAATTGAACGTATTACAGATACTCCAATTACAGACAAACTTCGTCAAACTCAGTTTAGAATTATTGCTGGCGATACTGAGCCTGTGATTCGAACTTTTATATATTGTTCAATAAAAGAATTGGACGAAGAACTTTCAGCAAAATACAAAGCGGAACGTTCCATAAGATTACAAGCAGCTTGTGAAGTTGACAGCAATAAGAACATAGTAAGTACAGGCGATAAAACATCGTTGTACTGTGTATTCCCATTGGTCGGCATAGAAGGACAAATCCAAATGCCAATATTCGTAAACAGTCCAGACTTTGAGCCAGATAGCGAGCGACAGAGCTTGATTCTTAATGGAATTACAAGAGACGAAGAGAAAAATGTAATCACAGAGGTTGGCATTAATCAAAAGATTCTTTGCAAACTGCCGGATATATTCAAGATTATTGTTGGATATCTTTCCGAGGAATTGTTTAATAGTTTCTTCAACCTTTGCAATGGTTTGAAGTCGGTAAAGGATCACGAGAAATTAGATAAAGATTGGTACAAGAAATCAATTGTTTCTGCTATGCGAGAGATTCTGTCAAGCTATCCAATAGTAACTCCTTTCTCAACATCTGAAAGATTTCTTAGGTTGTCAGATTGCATTATTGCCAAAGAAAGTAAACAAGAGTCGGAATACATCTTGTTCAATTTGCTCACTTCACTATACCCAGAGAAATTGGTTGCAGACAACAACAAATGGGCGCACATGCTTTGGAAAGATGATGATATGAAGTTATGGACAACCGAGGATATATGTGCTGATATTGAAGCCAAAGGTTCTATGGATTCTCTTGATGTTGTTTCTGGCAACGACAAATTTGCATGGTACAACAGTTTCTTGGCTTTTGTGCTGTCACAAAACGAACTCCTATTCAAAGAACACGCTCTTCTCCCAAACATGAACGGAGAGTTCTTAAAAAGAGACGTAGAAGATTTCAAACAGGGTGAGGGAGTTACAAACGTAATTCTTGACGTTTTAGAAAAACTTGGTGGAGATATGAGACCTTTGCTGCTTCATAAATCAATAACTGCCGTATCTTTGGATAGTAAATTCAATTCTACGAGCTATTCTGCTAAAGTCAATAGTTTGGTAAAAAATATTATTGATGCAAACATATATACCGATGAAACCAGACTTTCTAAATTGCAGCCAATCATATTTATTGCCGTATCAGATGGCAATAAATATGAGCAAGAGTTTATTACGAAACGTTCACGCATATATACAATTACAAAAGAACTATTCCAGTGGCAGGACATACAAACGGTTGCGGACAACTCATTGAATAAAGTTGCATGGGAGGAAACTGACAAGTGGCTTGTCAACTATATAATTTCCACTATTGAATCAAAGAAATCTTTGGCAAATCTTCCTGTGGGATTAGGCGCAAAGTGGTTGAATGACACGATTTTTAGTTTAAGTATTACTTTAGCAACAATGAATATTAAGGCGGTAGTTCCTAACCAAAATGGAACTTTCTGCCTTTCCAATAACCTATTCATTGATAATGGTATTCCCGAGGTGTTGAAGAACGAAGTATTAGGAAAAATAGGACTGTCATACAAGGACATTCTGTTGGACAACTCTATTAATCTAAAATCCTTGGGAAAGACAGACGCAAAAGGCATATCAGAGTTTGCCATAGATTTATCAAACGCAACATCTGGTTATCAGAGTTGTAGTAATGCAGCCACTTACAATAGTTATGGACTGTATAGAAAATACAGTGAGGAAACGCTGCGCCAAGTAGCACTATACTTGATACAGATTCTTCCAAAAACAAGTCCCGAAAATGAAAATATTTCAATTACGCAAAGAGCATTGAGGGAAATAACACGTTATTTCCTGCCAGGGAAGTGCGAAGGAATAGAGGACTCCATTGAAGTTGTTGATAGCAAGTTATGGCTTCGAATCAATGAATTTATTTGTCACGATATAATTTCTGTAATTGAAAAGAAAGCAAACATAGCAACCATTTTAGCTGAACTTTCAACTACCGATGATGAACTTTTTAAGAATTTAAATGTACTATACGAATATATTGAAAGTCGTAACCTTCAATTTTCAAACAAGGCAATATATCCGAATCAAGCAGGAAACTTTGTCGCTAAAGACAAACTTTATAAAGAAGCTGAAAGTATAGATAAAACGCTTAAAGATATCATTGCATTGATTTCTGATGAGGAGAACAACTACTACAATATCCTTATTGACCCACGTTGTGTAGCTACAATCTCTAAACAGAAAAACTCTGCAGATGCTTATGCCTATATTGATGGAAGAGTTAAGGAACTCTATAGCAATAACTCAAATTGGGAAGACGAAAACTTCAAAAATGCTGCACGTTTGTTGATTGACGAATGGGGTGAATCAAACAAGAACCTGTTTGATGAAAACCATTTTCCAAAAGTGTATCCTATCAAAGATTCTGTCAGCATGAATGTTGTCTGGACTAAAAATGAAAGACTGCAATTGCAGACCTTGAAGAACAGTTTGAATGAAGAAGACTTGACGGAACTTGTGACCCACATTGCAGATTTTAAGGATTTGAGCAGCCGTAACAAGGAACTGGAGGATGAGAACAGTCGCTTGAAACAGGAAGTGGAGAGACTAAAGTCTGGACGAACCGCAAAAGTTGGTTCGGAAGAAAGCGAAATGTCTAAACAAAAGATGTATGAGGCTCAACTTCAAGCACAGCAAAAACTAATGGAAGAACGTCCTGATTGGAAGTTCCCAACAGGATATGGAGAATGCGATGAAGACGGTGTTCCATGTCACCATTCAAACGAGGAGATTCAAGATGAATTAGGGAAGACGATGAAAATTGTTCTCAAAAGCTATAGAACTGAAACTGAACCATTCAAGGTAAATCCGATGGAATGGGAATGGGTTGTAAAAGAAAATGCTAAGCTGTTGGTGTATCGGTCTAATAACGAGATAGTAGAAGTTTCTAAAGATAATCTCGTTAAAAAACAGTCAACGTTTTCTATCACATTCGATTCGGAAAATCTTAATGTGGATGAACACGAAGACAGATTGAATAGTTTTTCATCACTATTGAAATATTTCAAGGAGATGCACTTCAACTTTGCGTCTTTCCGAATTCCAGACAATGCAAAAACTGTCAAAAATATCTATGCAAAAACGCAAGGAGTGCAGAACCAATATCCAGAGGAGGATGCATTATGAAGTTCAAACGAGAAGATTATATAGCATTTCTTGAAGCTGAGTATAATACTCAGATGAAAGAGTATGGTTGTCTGATTGCAACCAAAGCTACAGTTCTGAAAGAACGTGGAGAAGTGTTTGTTGGCAAGTTTGTCGGCTTTAGAGGAGATTTCTCCATCTTCAAAGTGCGTATCTCCGATAATATGCCTCGCAAAAATTCTTTCTGGACAGCTTCCTGCTTTATCGGCGAGATGGCAAGTTACAAGAACTGGGGTGATTTGGCCTGGGCAGACCTTCGGGAACAATATCAATGTGATTACTCTGATGCGCATTGCGTCTGGATTTCAAAATCAGAAGACCCTGCATTTTGTTTGGTTGGGGTGAAGAATATTACCGTGGATTTTGCAAATTTGCTTGAATCCCAAAATCCCATCATAGCTTTCGGACCTAACGACCCACCATTGAAATATCTGCTTAACTTGAAAGATATTGTCCAAAACTCTGAATGTGAAGCAACAAAAGAAATTTTGGATTATTTTTCTGCGACAGAAAGCACATGGAATCCACAAAAGATCGTTGCGACAGAAGACCTGAATATCCACATTCTGCGTAGTTTGGAATCTCATAATACTGTTGCCATTCAAGGGCCTCCTGGAACAGGTAAAACATATAGGATGGCAAAGCTAGTTGCACAACTTTTGTCAGAAAGAAAAAGCGTGTTGGTTACAGCACTAACTAATGAAGCATTGAAAGTTGTTGCTTCCAAAGAGGATTTGAAACCGTATCTTGAAAGTGGCAAAGTATCAAAGACAAGCTTGACGATAGACGAGCGACACGAATTACCAAAACTGCTGGCAAATGAAGGAAACGTTTGTAATGCCACGCCCGGTCATCTCTCACTTGCCACGTTCTACATTTCAAGTGGGTGGGCGAAAGACATGCTTGAAACAACTCCTTTTGATTATGTCGTAGTAGACGAAGCAAGTCAGGCGTTGCTACCAATGATTGCAGCATCGAAGAAGTTAGGAAGCAAAGTCATATGGATAGGAGACCAGAAGCAGCTTGCTCCTATTGTTAAAACCAATGAAGACAAAATCAACGCTTGTGGATGGAGTCCTATTGTGAAGGGATTTGATACTCTTTGCAATAATATTCCTATGCCATCATTCATGTTGAGTGATACATTCCGTTTGACTAAGAGAGGAGCTGAATTCACCGGTATCTTCTACAACAATGAACTGAACTCGGTTGCAGATATTGATGAGGTACAAACATCCTTGCCCGCATTGAATAGATTGGGAGGGCCATCTTTGATCGATTTGGAACTTAAAATAGGAGACAAGAAACCAGGAAATGCGTTGAATGCTGTCTTTGATTTGACTGAACGAATATTAAAAGAAAGTCCCGAAGCCCAAATAGCAATTCTATCCAAGTTCAAAGAAACGGTCAAGGAATTGCAAAAGACATTCATCACGAAACTGCACAGCGAGGAGATTCCCGACAATCTGAAAATAGAAACTGTTGACAGAATACAGGGATTGACCGTCGATTATACCATTTTCTTCATCCCCAATGCTTCTGTAAGCTATTCTCTTGACAGCGAACTTTTTAATGTGGCAACATCTCGTGCAAGCCGTTGTACTATAATTGTTGCTGATAGGATGATTCTTAAAAACTTCATGTCAGATGAGGTTCGACGCTTCTTACTGAAAATCAATGAAAACAAAGTTGCAACATTAAAACCATCCATGACTCAAACCATAGCATCTGGTGAATTAAAGGTAACAGTTCTTGGGAAAATTAATCTGCCTGAAAAACATTTGAAGGAGATTGTAGTAGACAAGGAGAATATTTTCATTATTGACACGAATGTGTTTGTGAAATGTCCAACCATCATCTCAAAAGTAGGAAAATATAAAGTTGTGATTCCTACTACAGTATTGGAAGAACTTGACCGCTTAAAACTGAAACAAAGCATTGACAAGAAAGCACTCAACGATGCGGTTAAGAACATCAACAAGGCTTTTCTTAATAATTATTCCAGCATGGAAGAAGGCGACTCGTCATTACTTCCTAATGGCTTCGATGCACAAAAAGCCGATTGTCTTATTCTTTCCGTTGCACTGAAATATAAAACAGAGGATAAGAATCCGATATTGTTGACCTCCGACAATCTCTTGCAATCCAAGGCACTTGGATTAGGCATTACAACAATTTCATTGCAAGATTTTCTTTCCGAAAGAAGATGATTGTAAGTTTACAAATGAATAGGATAAAAGAAATATGGTACTTGATGAAAATTTGGGAAGAGAATTTGCTATGCGCCCCCAAAGATAAAGAATAACGAACAATATCGGATAAAATATTGTACATTTGCACTGGCTTAGACAATGAGCCAAAATAGAAGTGGAATATCGGGAACAAATTGCATCGAAAAAAGAAGAAACCCTCGTATTGACACCACAAATGAGTTAAGAATCAATAAAAGCGTTAAATCTTCACCCTTTAGAATGTACCATTAAAGACTACAACCATATTTCTGACTTATTGCTTGCAAAATATTGAGTAATAATCGGTTGTAAATACTGATAGTGTAATAGTTTGACTGATATTAATTTTTCAGATAATATTACTTTTATAGATGATAATGCATTTTGGGAATGTACTAGTTTGACTTCTATACTTTTGCCCAAAAGTATTGCTGGTATTGGCGACAATGCTTTTACCGGTTGTACAAATCTTACGAAAATATATATAAATAGAGAGGAGCCTCCTTTTATTGAAAAGAGAACTTTTTATAGGACAAATGGTGAACTTGTTATATATGTACCTAAAGGATGTAAAGAACGTTATAAGAATAGTGAAACATGGAGAACTTTAAATATTATAGAAATGGAATGAAGAATTAGAAAAAGAATTTGTATGGAAATAGCATCTTTAGTAATTTCTATTTTGTCTATAGTCATATCAGCAATTGTTGCTGGAATCCCATTTTATCGTAAATATATAGAAAAGAAAACAAAAATAGCATTGATTGCTTGTGATGGAATAATCAGGGATGATATGATACGTATTGTGGTTACCTATGTAAATAAGAACTGGCAAAATGCAGTAATAATCAATAGCCATATTAATCTTTACTATCCTAAGTTACTAAATGAGTTTACGAAAGTGAATCATACATATAGTTGTAAGTCATTTAATCCGGTTGTGATAACGGAGAAAATGCATGCCTCTATTGAACTTGAATATTCTTTATCAGAGTTGAAAGAAGTGGATTTGGAGAATGCAGATGTATATGTACATACTGAATATATAGATTCTCAAGGCCAGAGGCTGTTTGATAATCATAGGATAGGAAACCTGTGCATGAGTGGAATAAGTACTAAGATGGTCTTAATAGAGTCTACTATGTATGAGTTACAAGGAAGAAGCATTTTAATGTCTATGAAACTTTAGTTGTTGGCGTGAGCAGGAAGCATCACTTCCTGCTCACGCCCTTTCTCACATTTAGCAATACTCCCTTCTGAACCAAAGCTCGAATATAGGGTCGGAGAAAGCATACTTGTTTCCTTCTTTCTCAATGAAATCACGTTCTGTCAGCATACGCTTGTTGCGTGTGATGGTCTGTGCACTGCCCAATTCATATTTCCGCACTACGGGGATGGAGTTGAAGCGGTATTCACCATCGGCTACAGCACGAAGCATGGCAGTTTGGGCAGCAGTCAGGTTCTCGGTGTCGTTCATGAACATAGGCATGTTGGTGTCTATCAGTTGGCGGGTACGGATTTCGATAATCTCATCTGTCACTTTTTCAGACGTACCGCTCCAGATGAAATAGCACAACTGTTGCAAATACCACGAATGGCATTTCACGATGTCGCACAGTTGTTCTGCTTGCTGTTCGCTGATTTCTTTGTTCGTCCGGTGGAAGGCATTGACGATGAAGGGCACCCATTCCTCTTTCTTTATCTTTTGCAGGAACAGTACTTGTCCGAAGCGGTAGAAGGGGTTAGAAGAATTGTTGAAGATGTCCATCATCATATGCCGCTTGCTTCCGTAAAAGCAATAGGAAACTTGTTGCTGCTTCTGCCAGGCAGAGCGCATTTTTCCCTCCATACTTTTGTAGCCGGGTAGTAGTGCCAGTTGTTGGAACTCGTCGATGCAGACAATCAGGTGTATGCCTTTGGCAGCTGCTATCTTTTCGGGTAGTTCCAGTATCTCCATGACACTTTTTTCTTCCAGTTCCAATTTCAGGTCAAAGGAGAGGGTATCGGTTGGGTCGCTCTTCAATGTGATACTGGGAGAAACGGCTTTAAGAAACTGTTTCACATCTTCAAGCCTCTTTTCAAGGGTGGAGGCGGCGCAAGAAATGACTTCTCGCGCAAAGATGCGGTAGAATTCAGCTTCCGTCTTGATGCTGAATGCATCAATGAAGCAGACACGGATATGCTTGTCTTCTTGTGTCAGTTCGTCCATAGCTACTTTTACAAGCGACGATTTTCCCCATCGGCGCGGTGAAATAAGCATTACGTTGATACCCGATCCAAGCAATTCTTTTAGTTGCTTTCGTTCTTCTACCCGATTGACGAAACTCTCTTTATCAACCAGTGTGCCGTATTGAAAAGGTGATTTCATAAGCTTTCTGTTCTTGATTTAATGACAAATATACAAATTATACATCAATGTATAATACATCTATGTATAATTTTGTTTGAGTACATGTGCAAAAACACCCACTTTTTGCACATGAAACGGAGAACGTGAGCAAAAAAGCCCTATTTTTGCTCACGTTATTGGTTTTGAATATGAGATTAAACACAAATATACTATGAAAAGTAAGACTCTTGCATTGATTCTATTATGCTGCGCCGCCTCGCTGGGCGCCAAAGTAAAGCTGCCTGCACTGGTAGGCGACAACATGATACTCCAGCAGCAGACTGAAGTGAAACTGTGGGGAACGGCTGCACCGAAAGCCGAAGTACGCGTCACGCCTTCGTGGAATGGACAGACAACGACTTGCCGTGCCGATAAGGATGGCCGTTGGTTGCTTGCAGTGAAAACTCCGGCAGCAGGATACACGCCTTATGAGATAACTTTTGATGACGGAGAAAAAACTACGTTGAAGAATATCCTAATCGGTGAAGTATGGCTTGCTTCCGGCCAGAGCAATATGGAAATGCCCCTGAAAGGCTTTGCCGGCTGTTGCATCATGAACGGAGCGGATGACATCATAGCTTCTGCCGAAAACAGAGGCGTGCGTATGTTCACCGTTCCCAAGCACCAGACTTATGAACCACAAACCGACTGCAAAGGTAGCTGGAACATATCTTCCATAGAAACCGCACCCGATTTCAGTGCGACGGCCTACTATTTTGCCACTTCGTTGAGCCGTGCCCTCCGGATTCCGGTCGGCATCATCTGTAGCGCTTACGGTGGAGCCACTGTAGAAGGTTGGATAAGCCGTGAACTGCTGGAAAACTATCCAGACATATCTCTCAACCCCGATTCCATCGAACGCCTGCACCCCATGCACCGCCCCATGCTGATGTACAATGCCATGCTGAAGCCGCTTCAGAACTATACCATAAAGGGATTCATCTGGTATCAGGGCGAGTCTAACGTAGGCCGTCATGAAACATACGCCGAGCGTCTGGCCGATATGGTGCAGCTGTGGCGCAAAGAATGGGGACTGGGCGAATTGCCTTTCTACTTTGCCGAAATAGCGCCGTACGCCTATGGAGGTACCCAGCAAGAGAAAGCTGCTTACCTACGTGAAGCGCAATTCCGTGCCCAAAGCCTGATTCCGAACAGTGCCATGATTTCTACAAACGACCTTGTAGAGCCTTATGAGATATACAATATCCATCCCCGCAACAAGACAAAGGTAGGTCAACGCTTGAGCTATCTGGCATTGAACCTTACCTATGGATTGAAGCAGATACACTGTTTCGGCCCACAATATAAGTCATGGACTGCTAAAGGCAGTGAAGCATGGGTTTCCTTCGACCATTTGGAAATGGGTATCTGTCGCAACTATGACCTTCGCGGTTTCGAAGTGGCGGGTGAGGACCGTGTGTTCCATCCTGCCGACAAAGTATGGCTGCACTGGCAGACGAATGAAGTGGTAATCTCTTCAGAAAAGGTATCCCATCCCGTCAGCGTGCGCTATTGTTTCCATGATTTCCAGATTGGTACGATGATCGGTGGGAATGAATTGCCTACCATTCCGTTCCGTACGGATAATTGGTGAAAGAGTGAAAAGTATATAAACACTTTCATTATACTATAATATTGGGCGCGGGTTACGCGGAATCCACGGATGCAGTAAACTAAATCCGTGAAATCCGTGTAATCCGCGCCTAAAAGAAAATATCCAGAGGGTTTTGTTCCCCCTCTGTCTTTTATTGTTTCAGCAACTGTTCTGCTGCAAGTACCAGGAACATATAGTGGGACGAACCTCCTCCCAACACATACTCAGTCTGTTGCCAGAGGAACGGGAACGTCAGGAGTTCCGGGAAGTCGGGACGGATAAGAGCTGTACCGGAAATGACTCCACCGGGAATGTACGACCAGTCTGCGCGATTCAGTCCGTAGCCCACAGTGGCTGATTGTGCGCCGACACCCGAGGCGAAGGAAGCTTGGTTGGAGCCCGGGTGGCATCCGAGAATGAAGTTGAGGGCATTGAATACCGGTGCTTTCGGGAATATTTCCGGATAGGCGGTTGTCAGGAAGTAGTGCTGGAAGCCGAAACGCTGTATATCCCAGCCTGCACCCCAGATGTTCGGACGGTAGGGAACGCCATAGGGAGTCTCCTGTACTTGTTTGTTCAGTTCTTGTTCATATCCGGTCAAAGCTTTGCGGAAAGCTGCTGAAAAGGCTTTGGCTTTCTTGTTCTTCATCTGTGCGAACAGTTTTTCCACACGTGCCGTGTACCAGCCGATGCGGCCTATCTGCTTGATGATGAGCTCCTGGTTGTCCAGAATGAAGTCCATATAGGGTTGTTCGCCGGTGGTGAGGTACAGCTCTACGGCTGCTTGCACTTTGGGGAACAAGGCTCTGTTGTTGCCGCTTCCGGTAGAAGCATATACTTTGCGAGCAATGTCGAGGCAATGCACACTCAATGTATCATTGAAACCTTTCAATACACGTGATACGGCAGCCAGCTGGGCAGCTGTCGACAGTTCCCGTCCGGGGTTGTCCTCTGTAAATATCCAACGGTCGTCTTCATTACCGATTTTTCCGTCCGTCATGGCGGCGGCATCACCCAGAAGTACGTATTGGCGAAGGTCGTTGCAGATGATTCCCCGGTAGAGACGTCCCAGTGCCAGGTAGCCGTTGACTACCGTAAGGGCGCCGTTCTCTACTTGTTGCAGCAGGTCATTCTTACCGTCGGGCTGGTGGATTTCCGTCACACGGTTTATCTGGTCGATGGAAGTCACGTCGAGATTCGGGCGGAAAGCTTCGTAGGCCAGTGCCAGGATATAGGATTCTCCGGCTTGGGATTCGATGCGGAGGTCAAAGTCTCCGGCATCGTGCCAGCCGCCTATGTTCACTCCGGGAACCACTTCACCCGGTTTGAATTTGGACAGGCCCTCTTTCTGGTCGTAGCCGTCGATATGATTGTGTGCCGGTGCCATCCGGGCATCGTCCATGTGGCAGCAGTCGTGCCATACGCGGTATTTCTCGTTGACGCGCATGTGGCACATCTGTACGGGAAGGAAGTATTCCAGTACGGGTTGCCATACGCCACGGGCATATACGTCATTGTCGATGCGGAAGATAGGAGATACGGAGGTATCGTATTTAATCTTGTAGAGTCCCGGTTCCTTCACATCCGTGAAGTCCACCTTCAGATAGTTGTATCTCAGGAACTTGCCCCAATTGGCAGGAGTGACGTTCTTGACCACTTTCTCGCCGTCTGCGTCAATGCGGATGATTTGTGCCGTTTCCTTTCTATTGTCACGTATATCCATTTCGATGACGGCTTCCTTGTCCTGGGCGGGATGATAACCTATCTGTGAAGTCTGGATAACCGGCTGATACATCCAGTCGGCCACTACGTTCGGAGTGATAATCCATTTGACGGCCCCTTTGGTGACACCCGGTTTTATGTTGCTGCGCAGTACGAACCAGCCGTTATTGTGGTTCATACGCCCGTCAAACAGTTGTAGGTCACCACTCAATGATTCGATGGTTACTTTGTTGTAAGGGTCGTCGGGGCGGGAGGTAAACTTACGGCCTTTGGCATAAGGTTCGCTGATGATGTCGTCGGCCACAATCGGGCTGTAACCTTTTCCTATCAGTTTGTCCATGTCTGCCAGCGATTGCTTGCCGTCATGATAGTTTCCCGTATGCAGATAGTTGGGTTGGGTTGTCATCAGGGGGGAGTTGGGCTGTTGCGGGAAGATGCCGCTCTGACCGTCCATAATCCAGGGCTTGCCGAAGAGGGAACCCGGGAAGAATTCAAGGTTGAAGCCCACTTTTCCGATGAATTCCTGGGGAATGGGGCGGTCCAGGTCTACGGTCACCTCTATGTGTTTACCTTTGCTTTCCACTTGTACCGTATATATAAGGTGGAGATCCGGGTAAATCATCGGGTTGAATCCGGTGAGGTGGCGTGAGGAGTCGGGATAGCAGAGCGTAGCGGTGATGCTGTTGTCGCTGAGCTTCCGGTCGAGTTGTTTCGGTACGGGCTGCCATTGTCCGGGGGTGGCTTCCAGTCGGATGTCTCCATTCGTTGCTACGCGGTGTCCATTCATGATGATACATACTCCTCCTTGGTGTCCCTCGGGATAGATGTCATCAAAAGCCATGACGTCTACTCCCTGGTTCTTGAAATAACCGGAAGATGTCAGCTTGAAATCTTGTGCATGCAGTGCACCGCTACTGCAGAGCAGTGCCAGGACGGATGCGAATAGAAAATGTCTCTTTCTCATAGTATCTATTTTTGAGTTACAGAATTCTCCACTAATATACGGACTAAAAAGGAAACGGATGGCTTTTGTTTGTAGCCAATAACGTTATGAAATGTGTCTTTTTCCTCTATTTTTATGATATTCATTGTTATATTTGTCAGACAATGGTGTTTGAACTGCCAGATACCAACGTTTGAGCTAATAAAAGCTGATGTCTGGTAAAACAAGGACTCAGTACCCAAAAACAGCCTTTATCGGAACCAATTGTATCCATTGAAAAAGGATGGTAGTGAGTAGTGGCAACTTGTTTTTTTGTACATTTGCAATGTAACTATGATTAATTCCTTAAATCGCTATATTATGAAACGTATGTTTTCCGTTTTTTTGCTGATTACAGTATGGTTGCTGGTTACACCTTTCCTGCAAGCACAGTCACACGTAGACAAGGTTTTAAAAGATGAAATAACCTCGGACTTGAAAGAGAATATCCTCTCTTTTTGGGAAAGATACAGCGTAGATTCTTCCGGAGGCTTTTATGGTTCATTGGGACGTGACGGTGCCCCGATAGCGGATGCTCCCAAAGGTGGTGTACTGAATGCCCGCATCCTTTGGACTTTTTCAACCGCCTACCGGATGTATGGCGATACTGCCTACCGTAAATTGGCTGACAGGGCGCAACGGTATTTCATAGATCACTTCATTGATTCGCAGTATGGAGGCGTATATTGGCTGATAAAAGCGGACGGTACCCCATTGGATACGAACAAGCAGACTTACGGCTGCTCTTATGCTATCTATGGGTTGTCCGAACATTTCAGGGCAACGGGCAACAATGAAAGCCTGCAAAAAGCCATAGAGCTTTATCGGATAATGGAGAGCAAAGTCAAAGATCCCGTAAATGATGGCTATATAGAATCCTTTACCCGCGAATGGGGAACTCCCCAAAAGCTGGGGTATGATGGAGATGGCATTGCTGCCAAAACAATGAATACACATATCCATGTATTAGAGGCATACACGGCTTTATATAAAGTATGGAAGGATAACAGCCTTTGCAAGCGCCTTGCAAAAGTAATAGACTTAATAACAACCAGGCTGTACAACCCACAAACACATCACTTGATATCATACTGTGATTTAAATTGGAATAATCTGGATGACATCGACTCTTACGGGCATGATATCGAAACTTCTTGGCTGCTGACGGAAGCTGCAGAGGCTCTGGGTGACCCGGAGGTTATCGGGAGGTGCAGGAAGGTATCATTGGAACTTGCAGATGCTTCCTTGAAGGAGGGCATCAACCCGATGGGAGCTATGATGTATGAACGACATAAGGACAAAATCAGGAAGGACGCTTCCTGGTGGTGCCAAGCGGAAACTGTGGTCGGCTGTATCAATGTCTGGCAACTGACTGGTGAACAATCTTATCTGGACAGTGCCGTCCGCACCTGGAACTTCATCAAATCACGGATGATAGACAAGGAGTATGGTGAATGGTTCAGAACGGTGCTGGAAGATGGAACTCCCCGCTACAAGGAGCCTAAAGCAAGTATGTGGAATTGTCCTTATCATAACAGCCGTATGGGGTTTGAGATTGATACCAGACTGAAATGACAACCTTTTATAGATTTGATATTATGAAGAATTTACGAATTTTCCAGTTTGGAATAGTTGTATTGCTGTGTGGTATATTATCTCTGCCGCTTTCTGCCCAGACGGAAGTGATGGCATGGAGCAATATCACGGGTGTCCGCGTAGACGGTGAATTGATAGACTTTGAGTCATCCCTGCGTGTCGGAACCTTGAAAGGAGATATGGAGATTACCGGAAAGGAGAAGCAGGTCCGTCCCGTTTTCCATCGTGAGGGGAATATGCAGGAAGTGACGGCTACTCTGCGAGGTGTAAAGTTCCATCAGAAAGTGACCGATAAGGGAAAAGGCTTGGTGGAGATTTCTATTGATGCGCTGTCGGACACTACTTTGAACCAGGCAGCCTATTACTGTATTGCTTTAAGTCCGGAAAACTACATTGATGCCAAAGTAAGGGTAAGTGGCAGGAAGCTGACCGTTACTTCGGCCAATAGGAAGTTGGAATTCAAGTTCAATAAGTCTGTAAAGGCCACGGTTGAAAAAGAGTCTACCGGTACTGTTGTGTATATCTCGCTGATGCCGACTCTGAAAAAGGCTGAGAGAACTGCATTGTCTATGGAACTGCATGCTTCTGGAGTGATAGATCATAGTGACGCGGAAATTATATTGGATATGCAGAATCCGGGAAGTCTGTTTACAGGTTTTGGAGGGAATTTCCGCCTGCAGAATCCTGCTGCCGACCCTAAAGTGATAGATTACTGTCTGGAAAACTTGCGCGTAGCTTATGGCCGTGTGGAATTTCCGTGGAGATTGTGGCAACCCGAAGAAGAATCCGATCCTATTGCCGTGGCACAGAATGGGGGACTGAACAAGCGGGTGGAGGAAAGTCTCCTCATGGCAAAGCGCTTGAAGGCGATGGGAATGCCGGTAATACTAAGCTGTTGGTTTCCGCCTGCATGGGCCATTGACGGAGGTCCTGCAAGTTATGCCCGTCAAGGTGGTGTCATTGCTTATCGTCTGGATAACCGGAAAAAGGAGAAGATTTATAAATCCATGGCAGATTATCTGTTGTATGCCAAACGGTATTATGGTATTGAGTTCTCCATGTTCTCGTTCAATGAATCGGATTTGGGTATTGATGTCCTCCACACTCCGCAGGAGCATGCAGATTTCATTAAGGAGTTCGGTGCTTATCTGGCAGGGTTGAATCTTCCTACCCGCATGCTGCTTGGCGACAATTCGGATGCCACTACTTTCGATTTTATCCTTCCTGCTTTGAACAATCCTGAGACTCATAAGTATATTGGTGCAGTTTCTTTCCATTCATGGCGTGGTTGTGATGATGTTACGTTAAGGAAGTGGGCGGATGCTGCCAAAGAGATTAATGTACCACTCTTGGTTGGTGAGGGTAGTACGGATGCCGCTGCTCATGGTTATGCCGAGATATTCAATGAGTCGACGTTTGCACTTTATGAAATCAATCTGTATACACGTATTTGTACGATTTGCCAACCATTGTCCATCTTGCAGTGGCAGCTCACTTCAGACTATTCGTTGTTGTGGGGAGGCGGCATTTATGGTTCCAAAGGTCCTTTGCGTCCTACGCAACGTTTCTGGAATATCAAGCAACTGGCCTCCACTCCGGCCGATGCTTTGGCCATTCCGGTCAGTAGCAGCAAGAAAAATGTAAACTGTGCGGCTTTCGGAAATATGGTGCGCGGAGAATATGCCGTCCATATGGTCAATAATGGGGCGGATTGCGAGGCTGTCATCTCCGGTATCCCTGCAGAAGTGAAGAAACTGAAAGTCTATGTGACCAATACAAAGGACTGCATGAAGGAAACTGCTGTGAAGGTAGAGAATGGACTGGTACGGGTACATTTGCCGGCCATCAGTTTCATTACTTTATTGTCAGGCGAATAACTCTAAAATTATATGTATCTTGCCCCGTCAGGGGAAAGTTGCCGTAATATAATGATGGCGAGGTACGTGAATTTACTGTTGTTGATACTGTTACGGGTGATTGTGTGTTTATAGGTAGCCGGAAGGAATGGAGGTATAAAATGTGTTCTGTAGGCTATATAAATGTGTTTGAACATTTATTCGGCAACAATTTTACCCTTTCAAAGAAATATTTGGGACACTGCAGAGAATTGTAAATCTCTATATTTGCATTAATTGGATTCTATTTATTTCATAGTATATCAAAATGAAAAAAATTCTATTTGCATTATGTGCGATTTTATGGTCAACAGTAGTGCTTGCCCAAGTACAGGCAAGAAGTAATGGTTTTGTCGTGACAGTCAAAGGGGTGGTTGTTAAGGTGGAGTTTTATACTCCCAATATTGTTAGAGTTTCGAAGACATTGGAGTCGGGCAATGTCAATCTGAGGAAAAGTCTGGCTGTGGTGCTTGAACCTACTCAGGTTGAAGTCAATGTTTCTCGGCAAAACGATATGGTAAAAGCTTCTTCTTCATTGTTGGAAGTTATTCTAGATTTAAATACGGGACGTGTCCAGTTCAGTAATCTGGATGGGAGTAAACTCTTGACTGAAAAAGACTACGGTGTCCAGTTGATGCCGTTGCAATATGTTCAGAGAATAAGGGAAAAGAAGGTGGAATCTCATGTTACTGGTGAGGTTGTACCTACTCAAAGTGCTCCAGGACAAAATACTCCCGGTTTGGATAGAGGAAAGATGCGGACTATTGTTGAGAATACTTATGAAGTGTCGCAATCATTTATTTTGGACGAGGATGAGGTTATTTACGGACTGGGCCAACAGCAGACTGGCAAGATGAATCAGCGGAACCAGCGGTTGGTTCTTGAACAAAATAACATGCAGATTGCTGTACCTTATTTCGCGTCTGTCAAAGGTTATGGTCTTTATTGGGATAATTATTCGATTACGACATTTGATGATACGCCTATGGGGACATCATTTAGATCAGAAGCTGGTGAAGCGATAGACTATTATTTTCTTTATGGTGGAAATGGCGATGCTACTGTAGCACTTTTGCGACAGCTTTCGGGACAAGCTCCTATGGTACCTTTATGGACTTTGGGCTTTTGGCAGTGTAAGGAAAGATATAAGTCGCAAGATGAGGTGGTAGAGGTTGCTGAAAAATATCGTAAATTGGGCGTACCGCTTGATGGGATAATTCAGGATTGGCGTTATTGGGGAGAGGATAATTCTTCTTGGAATGCGATTCAGTTTCTTAATCCAAATTTTTCCAGACCTCAAGAGATGTTTTCCAGTTTAAGGAAGATGAATGTGAAAATGATGATTTCTGTATGGCCGAGTTTTGGAAATGGAACGGAAATTTTCAAGGAACTTGATAAAAAGGGTGCATTATATCCTATGGTTTCTTCGCCCCGTGAGGCAAAAGTCTATGACGCTTTTAATCCGGAAGCTCGTGGGATAGTATGGGATTATATGAACAGGTATATGTTCCAGCTTGGTATGTCGGCATGGTGGATGGATGCTACAGAACCGGAATTTTATGGTGCCAAACAGTCTGATTTCAATTTTCAGACGAAAGAAGGGACTTTAAGAAATGTCCGTAATATTTATCCTCTGTACACTAGTAAGGCTATTTGGGATAATCAGCGTGCTACCACCTTGGATAAACGTGTATATATATTGACTCGTTCGGCCTATATAGGTTCGCAACGTTATGGTGCCGGTTCATGGAGCGGTGATATCCGTGCAAGTTTTGATGTTTTCAAGAAACAGATTCCGGCAGGTTTGAATTTTTCGATATGTGGCATTCCTTATTGGAATACCGATATTGGTGCATGGCATCCCTATGGCAATGTTTATAATACGGCACATAAGGACCCTGCTTACCAGCAGCTTTATGTGCGTTGGTTTCAGTTTGCTACATTTAATCCGATGATGCGCTCGCATGGTACAGGTTCACCCCGTGAAATTTATCAGTTTGGTGAACGTGGGTATTGGGCTTTTGATGTGCAGGAACAATACATTAAGTTACGTTATTCACTGCTCCCTTATCTTTACTCTACGGCTTGGCAAGTTACTAAAAATGGTTATTCTTATTTGCGCCAACTTTCTATGGAAGCTCCTCATGATACATCAACCTATCAGATTTCTGATGAATTTATGTTTGGAAGTGCTTTCTTGGTTGCACCGGTTGTTGAAGAAGATGCTGTTTCGCGTAGTGTCTATTTGCCCGATAATACTAAGTGGATTGACTTTTGGACAGGACAGATTCTGGATGGCGGGCAAGTAGTGGAACGTGCCACTCCTATAGAGATTATTCCGGTATATGTTAAGGCCGGCTCTATCGTACCTTTCACTACCAATGAGGTACAATATGCCACAGAACGGAAATGGGATAAACTTGAACTTCGTATTTATCCGGGCGATAATGGGGAGTTTGTACTGTATGAAGATGAGAATGATAATTACAATTATGAGTCGGGAGCCTACAGTGAAATTCCTATTACATGGGATAATGAAAAACGTTTTTTGACTATAGGTGATCGGAAAGGCCGTTTTGCAGGTATGGTTAAGAATCGGAAATTCATTGTGAATATAGCAGGTAGTTCTTCTTCAAAAACAGTTTGTTATAATGGGCGAGAATTAAGGATTGAATTTTGAATCTATCGTTTTTGAGGGGTGTATATTTTGTGCAAATGTGTATTTGTTTTGTTGCTTTATTATGGAGAAATGAACTATGAAACAAAAGCAGGCATAAAAATACTATTTTTTCTCCCTTATGTTTAATCTATGCTAAATAATTTTGTGAATGATATTTCATAGCTCTTTCTTGATGGAAAGAAGGGCTTTTGTTAAACCAAATTATTTAGTATTTATGAAAAATGTAAGGAAGTATTTAGGGCTTGTGTCCATGTCGTTGGTATGTGCCAGTCCTCTTGCGGCAATGGTTATACAACCGTTTGTAGGTGTTACCATTGTACAACAAAATGTCATTACAGTGAAAGGACAAGTGATGGATGAAAAAGGAGAGGCGATTATCGGTGCTAATGTCATTGTAGAGGGTACTGCCCAGGGAATGATTACTGATATGAATGGAAATTTTTCTTTTCAATGTCCTGTTGGGGCTATTCTAAAGGTTAGTTATATAGGCTATTTGTCACAAACAATTAAAGTCTCGGGAAATGCTGGTACATTGAAGGTCATTTTGAAAGAAGATGCAGAAACCTTGGACGAAGTGGTGGTTGTAGGTTATGGCATGGTTAAGAAGAGTGACCTTACAGGTTCGGTGGCTTCAGTGAATGTTGATGAAATGGCTAAGCGTAATCCGGTGAATATAGGTCAGGCATTGCAAGGTGCTGCTGCTGGAGTACAAGTCATGAGAAATGGCGGTGATCCTTCCGGAGAAACCACAATCCGAATTCGTGGTATCGGTACAGTCCAAGGTTCTGCCGATCCCCTTTATGTCATTGATGGTATTATCAGTAGTGCTTCTATGGTTAATCCTGCTGATATTGCTTCTATTGAAGTCTTGAAAGATGCCTCGGCAACTGCAATTTATGGTTCGCGTGCGGCAAATGGAGTGGTAATGATTACTACTAAACAAGGTGACAAGAACAAGAGTCGTATCAACTTTACTGCTAATTTATCGGTTCAGTCTGTAAACAATACGATAGATGTTGCTGATGCTGACTTGTTTACTTGGGGTGTTCGTCAGAGTAAAGCGGCGGATGGTAAGTCCTTGACCAATTTAGCTTGGGGAGAACAATATGCAGGGCAACTTCAAACTATAGACTGGCAGAAAGAAATGACACGGACTGCTTTGTCGCGTAATTATCGGTTATCGGCCTCCGGAGGCAGTAGCACTTCCAACTATATGGCTTCCATAGGTTATACAAAAAATGATGGTACCATTATCAATTCTTGGTATGAACGGATTACAGCCCGTGCTAATGCAGTCAGCAAAATTCGTGACTTTCTGACTGTTAATACTAATCTTGCGTATGTTCGTACTGGTAGTCACGGAGGTGGGAACATGCGGCCATATGCTTTGACGGTTCCAACTATGGACCATCTTGATGAAAACGGTAATTTGATGAATGTACCTATCAAATATCCTGACGGAAGTTATGGGGTACCTTTGCAAGAGATGAATGGGGATGTACCGAGAGGTAGTGACAATTTAGTGGCGAGAGCATACGATAATGACAGCAAGAATTTTACAGACCGGGTACAGATTGATTTTGGTTTGACAGTGGACATTTTGAAAGGCTTAACATTCAAAACCACCAACAGTTACAATGTAACCAATAAAAGTTCTTGGGATTATTCACCTCGAAATGAACGTACCATTACTTCTGATGGTTTGGATACCTTTTCCATGGAAATGAGTCGTAGTAGTGATTGGAACAGTGAGAACTACTTTAATTATATTTTTGATACAAAGGGGCATCATATCAATGCTATGGTAGGGCAATCATTCAATCAGTCGGTAGATGGATTTGAACTAAAAGGAAGCGCTAAGGATTTTCCTGCGGATAACTATCGTGACATCGCTTCTACATTGAATTCTACTACTAAAAACGTTGAAGGTGCTTTAAAAGTTAAAACTACCAGTCTTTCTTATTTCGGTCGTTTGATTTATTCTTATAAAGATAAGTATTTATTTACTGGTACAATCCGTCGTGACGGTTCTTCAGCTTTCGGACGTACAAATCGTTGGGGAACTTTTCCTTCAGCTTCGGTAGCTTGGCGACTGAATGAAGAATCTTTTATAAAGAATCTGAATATTTTCAGTAATTTGAAATTTCGTATTGGCTGGGGTAAAACTGGTAGTTCTTATGGTGACGGTTCTAAATCTATTGCCCAGATTTCAACAAGTAAGATGTATTATTATTGGTGGAATGGGGTAAATTACACAGAACAGATGGGAGCTGCCAAAGACAAGGAAATTGATACGAATCTTCATTGGGAAACGAATGAACAGACCAATTTGGGTATTGATATGGGATTTATGGACAATGCCTTGAATGTAACATTGGATTATTTTATACGTAATTCTTATGATTTGTTGCTGGATCGTAATATGCGTCCTTCTACAGGTTTTACTTCCATTTATACGAATGCCGGTAAAATCCAAAATAAAGGATTTGAATTTGCTGTGAATTATCGTAAGACTTTTGGAGACTGGTTTGTCAATGTGGGAGTGAATGGTTCTGCCCTTAGGAATGAAGTAAAGGAAGTCGGTGATCCTATTTTTGCTACAGAGGCCTCGAAGGGATATGAATGGGACAACCATTCCATTATTAAGAATGGATATGCCATAGGTTCGTTTTATGGTTATCGTGTAAAAGGAATTTTTCAAAATCAGGCCGAAATTGATGCCCTTAACAATGCGTCTTCCACTGGTAAATACCAATCCGGTTCTACACAACCCGGTGATTACTATTATTGGGATAAAGATGGTAATGGATATATCAATGCGGACGATAAGGATATAATAGGCAATGGATTTCCTAAACTGACTTATGGTATCTCTATTAATGCCAATTATCGTAAATGGGATTTTATGCTTTATGGTTATGGAGCTTATGGGCAAGATATTCTATCGTATTCAGCGATGAGTCTGTCTTCTATCCATAATTCAACGGGTGAATTCCAGAATTGTTTGCAGGAATATATAAGTAATGCTTGGACACCAGAGAATCACAGTACCAAATATGCTCGTATGACGGTTTCGGACAATAATAAGAATACACGTGTGTCTGATGCTTGGATTAAAAAAGGTGATTTCTTCAGACTTCAAAATATTCAGGTCGGTTATACCTTTGATTGGGGAATGAGAATTTATGGGAGCATTGAGAATTTATTCACGATTTCTTCCTATAATAAATACGGTGATCCGGAGATAGGTACGGGGAGATTGAATTTGGTGGGATATGATTCAGGCCGTTATCCCTATCAGAGAACTTATAGTGTGGGTCTTAGTTTACAATTTTAAAAAATAAGAATATGAGAAAGAACAAAATATTATCTGTTATCGGTGGATTGGCAGCCTTTATATTTACTTCATGTGATGGTATATTTGATGTGGATTATTATACATTTTTGCCCGAAGATTATATATTTACCAATGAATCTACTATTGAGGAGGGGCTATTGGGATGTTACGAATTGCTTTATCCGAATAGTTTCGGAGGGAGTTCGTGGGGGGTACGTCCTCATATGATGCTTGCGAACTTACCTACTTTAGATGTACAAGCTTCCGGATGGGATTTTAATTATTGCAAGTATGAGTGGACTGCTTCCGAGAGCCAGTTCCGTTATTCATGGAAGTGCTCGTATGCTGCTATCAGTCGTATAAACAGTCTGCTTGCGGGAATGGAGAGTGTCAAGGAATCCGTATTTAAGGAAGGGATAAAGGCGAAAAATGAAGTTATTGCTCAAGCCCGTGCCTTGCGTGCGTATAATTATATTTATTTAGGTAAGAACTTTGGACGTGTACCAATGTTGATGACCGGTGAAAACTACTCAACCTCTCCCGCCAAGCCTCGTCCTGAAACAGCTGATGAAATGTGGAAGCTCATTATTGAGGATTTGGAATATGCGACTGGTGTGCTTGATTGGCAACCGTTAAATGGCCAGTATGGGCGTGTAACGAAAGGTATGTGTCTGGCCTATTTAGCTGAGGCTTATATGTATAATAATGATTATGATTCTGCCAAGCAAAGGTTGAAGCAGATTATTGATAGTAAGACTTATGAATTACTTCCTTGTTTTGCTTCAGTTCACGATATGGGAAATTATTGGTCGAAAGAAAGTGTTTGGGAACATTCCTTCTATAAATTCTCTACAATGACCAGTAGTGCGAGTAAACTTACTGATGCCTTGATTCAGATGGGTTACCGTTGTGCTTCTATGGAACATGCAGGTTATGGCTCATTCTGCTTGTCATGGGAGTTTTATAATTCGTTTGAACCGGGTGATAAACGAAAGCAGTATTCGTGTGTTGCATTGGGTGAAACCAATCCTTATACCGGTGAAGCTATAGGGGTTGATCCTGCTTATAATGCAGAGTTTGTAGGGACAGACCATAATCCGAATGTTTATACATTGAAATATTGGCGGGAACAGCATGGAGCCATGAAAAAAGATCATAACTATAATCCTTGTTCACTTACCATGAAACGATATGCAGGTGTATTGTTGGATTACGCAGAGTGCTGTTTCCGTACCAACGATGAGGCAACCGGTTGGGAAATAATCAAGCAGATTCGCAACAGGGCGTGGGGAAATCTGGAAACTGGGATGTCGGGTGAATATGTGTTTGGTTTTGAGGATCTTTCTTATGTAAGAGATGATTATAAACTTAATAAGGTAAAAGTAGAGGTGCCTGATGCTAAGAGCTTCTATACCAGATATAAGGCAGAAAAAGGATATACGGCAGATGTATGGTTAGTGGCTCTGACGATTGAACGCCGTCATGAGTTCAACATTGAATTTGAATTGTGGTATGATTTATGTCGATCGGGAATGGCCGAACAGTTTATCAATTGCGAATATCCGATGAATGAAGGTTGGACGAAACGCGATTTTCCGTTCTATGACTACTACATGCTTTTTCCGATTCCTACGGATGAGATTTTGAATAATGATCTTATTAATGAAGAAGACCAGAATCCCGGATATTAAAAATAATAACCTATAAATTTTTAGTATATGAAACGATTGAGGTGTATTTGCATTTTACTGTTTTTGTTTAGTCTGGCTTATGCTCAGCAAGCAAAATATGTATTCTATTTTATTGGTGATGGAATGGGAGTAAATCAAGTGAATGGTACGGAAATGTATCTTGCGGAGCAGGAAGGCCGTATTGGAGTAAAACCATTGTTGTTTACTGCATTTCCCATTACGGGTTTTGCTACAACATTTTCTGCTTCCAATTCTGTTACTGATTCTTCGGCTGCGGGGACAGCTCTTGCCACCGGAAAAAAAACATATAATGGAGCTATTAGTATGGATAATGAAAGGAATGTCCTTCAAACTGTTGCTGAACAAGCGAAAAGGTCCGGTCGGAAAGTGGGCATAGCAACAAGTGTCAGCGTGGATCATGCAACTCCTGCTGTGTTTTATGCTCATCAACCGGATCGTAACATGTATTACGAAATAGCTCTCGATCTTCCAAAGGCTGGATTCGACTTTTATGCAGGTAGTGGCTTTTTGAAGCCTGCAACTTTTGCCAATGGGAAAGAAGCACCAACAGTTTTTCCTGTCTTTGAGGAGGCTGGATATGCGATAGCCAGAGGTCTGGATGATTTTAAAATAAAAGCTGCACAAGCCGGTAAGATGATTCTTATCCAGAAAGATGGTGCATCGCCTTCCAGTTTACCTTATGCTATCGACCGTAAGGAAGGGGATATGACATTGGCACAAATTACGGAAAGTGCCATCTCTTTCTTGACCAAGGACCGGGATAAAGGTTTCTTTTTAATGGTTGAAGGTGGGAAAATAGATCATGCCTGCCATGGTAATGACGCTGCTACTGCTTTTGAAGAAGTCATTGATATGGATAATGCGGTGAAAGTGGCTTATGAGTTTTACAAGAAACATCCGAAGGAAACTTTGATTGTTGTTACGGCTGACCATGAAACGGGTGGTATGGGTTTAGGGACTATCAAATACGAGTTGTCACTGAAATCTTTGGCTAGTCAGAAGCAATCTCAAGATATCTTGTCGCGTTATATTACAAACTTGCGGAAAGATAAAAACAATAAAGTTTCTTGGGAGGATATACAATCATTATTGGCTGATAAAATGGGCTTCTGGAAGGAACTGCCATTATCTTGGGAGCAAGAAAGGATGTTGCGTGATGAATACGAACTTTCTTTTAGAAGAAGGAAAGCTGTTTTTGAAGAGACCCTTTATGCACGTACTGAACCTCTTGCTGCCGCAGCCAAGAAAGTGATGAACCAGATTGCCATGGTGGGGTGGACGAGTGTAAATCATACAGCTGGATATGTACCGGTTTTTGCTATAGGCATCGGTTCCGAGCTGTTTAAAGGAAAGATGGACAATACGGAAATCCCGAAACGAATAGCGAAAGCTGCTGGATATAAATGACAATAGGTATGGAAAAGGCCATTCTAATTCAAATGATTGGAATGGCCTTATTTTTTAGCTGTTATTTATTGAATAGAAATCAGTCGCAGACTCTCTGCCGGAACCTGAACCCTACTGTGGCTTGTATACATTGATAAGATTGATTTCAGTATTCAGAGGTAAATTCTCAGAGGAACTGCCTACCCTGATGATGGCAGGACCTTCTTCGAAAGTCCAACCATGTTTCTTTTCGTCCCAATGGCACAACTGTTCCAGAGGTATGGAGATAGTAATTTCTTTACTTTCTCCGGCTTTTAGGGCTACTCGCTGGAAACCTTTCAGCTCGTGTGCCGGACGTTCGATGGCAGATTGAGGGCGTGTGATGTAGACTTGTGCTACTTCTTCCGCATTCATTTTTCCTATATTATCTAATGTGAAACTGACGTCCACTTGGCTTTTGTTGATTTTGGCTTGCAACGCTGAATATTGGAAATTTGCATAAGAGAGTCCATGGCCGAATGGATAAAGAGGAGATATATTCTTAGTGGCATACCAGCGATAACCCACAAAGATGTCTTCGGCATAATCAGCTTCGGCTTTTTGCTCTGCACGGAATTTATCTCTGTTTACGAGGTCTACGAATACATCGCGTGGCCTTTCTGGTTGTTGCTGAGGGTAAACCCCTAAATGATAGGCTGGCGAATCTTCCAGTTTTATAGGAAAAGTGAAAGGTAATTTCCCCGAAGGCGAAATTTTCCCGGACAGTACATCTGCTAAGGCATGTCCTCCCTCTGAGCCATTAAACCAAGATACTAGAATACTTGAAGAGTTTTTTTCTATTGTCTGCAAATCAACAGGACCACCAATTACCATTACCGAAACAATGTTTGGATTGGCTTTGGCTATGTTCTGTATTAATTCGTCCTGATGCGATGGTAAAGTGATGTTTTTGCGGTCAGAACCTTCTGTTTCCACTTCGCGGTTGTTGCCTCCGACAAAGATGACCAAGTCCGCCTCTTTGGCTAAGGCAATCGCTTCTTGAACCAGCCGTTCGCTTTTTTCTCTGATTTCTTTCTCTGATGAGGCTGTTTCGCTGCTGTTGCGCTTGTGCCGTGAGGAACGTTCCTGCGGCAGGTAACCTTGTGCATACTTGATTTTGACATTGGTTCCCTCATAAGCCTTCTGTAGTCCTTCCAAGGGTGTAATTTCATATAAAGCCTTGACACCGGCACCTACACCGCCCGTAGCCATATGCCGGACTGCATTGTCTCCGATGACGGCTATGTCCTTCACTTTTTCGGTGTTTATGGGCAGCAGTCCGGAGTTTTTGAGCAATACGATGCTTCTGGAAGCTACTTCATAGGCAATCTGCTGCTGGGCAGGCAGGGAAGTCATTTGGGTATTGGCTTCTTCTTTGGGAACAGCCGGGATAGCCAGCCGCACACGAAGCAGGTTCCTTACTTTCTCGTCAATGACTTTTTCCGAGACGACACCGGCTTGTACCGAATCGAGCAATGCCTTACCAAAATATCTGTCGTTGGGCATCTCTACATCAAGACCTCCCAGTGCAGCTTTTGTGGTGGAGTGGGTGCCTCCCCAGTCGGAAATGACGATACCCTTAAATCCCCATTCACCGCGTAGGATTTTATTCAGGAGGCGGTCATTCTCCGAGCACCATTCACCTGACACTTTATTGTAAGCAGCCATTACACCGTAGGCATTGGCTTTCTTCACAGCCGCCTCAAAAGGGGCGAGGTAAATTTCTCTCATGGCACGTTCGGAAACTTTTACGTCTACGAATCCGCGCATGTTTTCTTGGTTGTTCAGTGCATAATGTTTCAGACAGACAGCTTCCTGATGGTCTTGTGCACCTAATGTATAGTTGACAGCCAGTTCACCACTCAGTAGGGGGTCTTCACTTAAATATTCGTAAGTACGTCCTCCGGTTGGGATGCGTTGTATGTTGATGGCCGGCCCTAAGATCATGTCTTTACCCCGGAGTTTAGCTTCGGCAGCCATTCCCTCTCCGTATTTGTATGCCATTTCCGTACTCCATGTAGCTGCAAGGGCAGAGCCTGTCGGGAAGAAAGTGGCGGAATCGGTGCTTAAATGCAAGGAGTTCCATGAATGCGGTTCCATTTCTTCGCGAATGCCGAAGGGACCGTCGGCATATTCTATGTCAGGTATATTCAGACGTTCGACACCTGCCGATGAAAACATGTTTTTTCCGTGGAGCATGTTTATTTTTTCTTCCAGTGTCATTTCTGCTATGATGTTTGTGATTTCGTCCTCGTGTTGTGTCAGGGGATTGACTTTTTCATTGGTAGGACTACATGCAGAGAAACATCCTCCTATGCAAATTAGCAATGATAATGTTGAGTGTTTCATGGTATGATGTTTTTATTGTTATCTTGTTGTCAATGTAAAATGGAGGATACTGGGGGCATCACCTACTTGCGGTCCTCCCCAGTCTGTCTGGTCACCGTTGAGGATACGGAGCATTTTGAAATCACCGTTCTCGTCATAGAATCCTTCTTGTACTTTCAGGTACTGCCAGGCTTTTCCTTGTTTTTTCCCTATTGGTTCGAAAGTGAACCGGCAATTAGTACCGATACCGATGAATTCGTTTTCGCCAAGTTGGATAATCATGGCCTTTCCGTTGGCCGGACGCTTTTCGGCGGCAGCGGTTTGCCCTCCACGGGTGTTGCCGAATTTGATGATGGCTTTCCAACTGCCTAAGCTGACGTACTGTTCTGAATGGTCGGAAGGCTCTATGACAGGGTGTATCCTGTCTTCTGCACTCCATTCAGCCAGCAAGTGTGCCATCGGTTTTAGTATTTCATATTCAGCGGATAAGGGGGATTGCCTTTGCATGTCTGGAGAAAAGTTCCTCCGTTGGTCTACGCCGAATGGGGAAAAGCCGATTCCTTTTGCGATGGTATGATAAAGGAATCTCGGGCTTCCGATAGTTTCGGGAACCATTAATGCGTTATCGGGGCGGGCATATAGTTCGAGCACTTTCAGGACCGCCTTGTCATCACGGAGGTAGATGTCCGGAGCGACGAAGTCGATGTCAGGGGCTGCGGCTTTCCAGATGGATATGACATTGTCCGTTGCACCGCCGCTTTCATAGTGGTCTGCTGTGGGATTCGTCAGAGGATCTCTTAAGGCAACATTGATGTATAGGGGAAGCGGATAAATTTCTTTTCCTGCTTTGGCCACATAATTGATATAACGGGCTACGTGCCATGCATGGAAATATTCGTCTGCCCGTTCGCCAAAGACTTCCTTCCAACTCCCTTTTGCATTTTTCGGCACATTCAGTTCTTTACAAACAGTGGGTGTCAGAATATCTTGGGGAATGGAGCCTTCGAATAGTTTTTGGGCTTTCTTCGAATAGTCTCTTACACTGCCCCATGTCCCCGGTTCATTTTCCACTTGTACCATGATGACTGTATGTTGTGTATCTGCTTCCTTCAGATAACCCATGAATCTGGCGAAAGCTTTGGCATCCGCTTTCATCGCTTCTTCACAATGCGGACTGGGAGAGTCTACTTCTTGACCATTTTTGCCGACAACATTGGGATACTTCTTAGAATCTGTTTTCATCCATTCGGGCATGTAGTGATTGCTTCCGTTCTTCCAGGTGGCAAACCAGAGGAAGATAAGTCTCACATTGTTTTGCCGTGCCTGATTTAATACTGACTGCACTTGTGAGAAGTCGAACTTGCCTTCTTGAGGTTCCAGTTGTTCCCAATATACCGGTATTTCTAATGTGTTGGCATGCATTTCTTTCATCACATTCCATACATTGGGCAGCATGGAGGCCCAGTTGGATGAGTTTCCGCATTGTCCTCCCAGAACAAAGAAAGGTTTGTTGTCCACCAAGAGTGTGTAACGTCCGTTTTTCTGTATAAGCTTGGGGATGGATGTGTCTGTTTGTGCTGACAGCCACGTTGTGGTAAGTAGCATGGCGATACAAAAAGCCCATGCCTTGTAATTGGAGATTTGTTTCATGCTTGTTGATTTTGAAAAGGTTATTATTTGGCAAAGATGCTGATTCTTTTCGTGAAACGGCTCTCTCTTTTGTGTCTGATAAGGGAGGATAATGTTTCCCGTTTATTATTTGTTGGCAATAACTGTTTCTGCAAGCATAAACCGGAGTAAAACCTATTCTTCCGGTGTCTCTTCAGCATCTTGTTCCGGATACTGTCCATCTTCTTCTTCTTCGTTGGTTTGTATTTTTCTGCTATGTTGCCTTATGAATTCGGAAGGGCTGATGTTGAACTCATCTTTAAAATGTTTGGAGAACACTTTGGGTGAGTTATAGCCCAATATGTAGGCAATCTCTGAGATTTGCATCTGGCTTTCTGTCAGGAGTTGTTGTGCCCGTTTCATGCGGATGGTCTTGATGAATTCGATGGGTTTCTTTCCCGTTATCTTAATCATCTTCTTGTAGAAGTAGCTGCGTGATATGTTCAGGCTGCTGGCAAGTTCCTCGACGGAAAATTCCGTTTCATTTATATTGTCTTCTACAATGGCGATGGCTTTTTCTATCAATTGCTGGTCAAGGGGGGTAATGGTGATGCGGCTGGGTTCGATCTTTATCTCCTGATTGAAGATTTCTTGCCGTTTTATATTCATTTCAATCATTTTGCAGATGCGGAGTTTTAGCACTTCCATGTTGAATGGTTTGGTAATATAATCGTCGGCACCGGTTTCGAGTCCTTCCAATTGGTGCTCTTCGCTTGCTTTGGCTGTTAAAAGTATTATGGGAATATGAGAATAATGTATGTCTTTTTTAATGTTTGAACACAGTTCCAGCCCATCCATTTCCGGCATCATGACATCGCTGATTATTAAATCTGCATCTTCTTTTTTTAAGATGGATAAGGCTTGTTTTCCATTGCTGGCTTTCAGTATATGATATTGTTTGGAAAGACTTTCAGAGAGAAACTTGAGAAAGTCGTAGTTGTCATCTACAAGCAGAATAGTGGATTGGCGAGATTCTTCTTCTGCCGATTGCATTTTGATTGTATCATCTTCTTCGATTACTTCACTGTTTTGGTGTAACGGGAATGTAATTAAAAAGATAGATCCGCAAGGATGATTGTCTTTGACACTGATTTTGCCATGATGCATTTTTATATATTCGGAGGCAATATGTAACCCAATGCCGCTGCCTCCGCTATTTGCCGGATTTTTGCTTGACTGATAAAATCGCTGGAATATTTTCTCCTTGTTTTCGTCTTCGATGCCGCAGCCGGTATCTGCGAATGTCAGTTCCAGATTTGATTCTTTCACCTCAATATTCATTGAGATACTTCCTTTGTTAGGAGTGAACTTAAAAGCGTTGGTTAGTATATTTGTACAGATTTTGCGCATTTTGTCATAATCAAAATCCATAAAAACAGAGTGTTGCGGGCAAGTGAGAGTATAGTTTATGCTCCTTTTTTGTGCTATCGGGTCAAAAGAGTAGAATATTTCGCTTAGAATGATGAGGATATTGTCATGTTTGCATTTCAGGCTCTCGGCTTTGGCATCCAGTTTTCTGAAGTCCAACAACTGGTTGATGAGTTCCAGCAAGTAGTTGGCGTTCTGCTTTACCATGTCAAGTATGCCTTTTCGGTGTTCGGGATGGTTTTCGAGAAATTCTTCAAGCGGATTAATAATCAGTGATAAAGGGGTGCGTAGTTCATGACTTATATTGGCGAAGAACTGTAGTTTCATGTCATTGATTTTTTGTTGTTTTTCATTTTCTATTTCAACAGTTTGTAGAATCAATTTTTGTTTGTGACGCATGCGCAGGCTTCGAATAACCAGTAAGATTAGGCACATGGCGATACATGTATAAATTGTGTATGCCCACCAAGTGCGCCATAGGGGAGGAAGGATATTGATTTTCAATTCTTTGATGTTTGGACTCCAAATGCCTTGTGAGTTGCATGCTTTTACAGATAATGTATAGTCTCCGGCAGGCAGCATAGACAGATTGACCTTATTGTTGTCTGCGTACACCCAGTCAAAGTTTCTTTGGTTAATTTTATAGGCATATTTTATTTTGTCTGTTTCTGCAAAGTCAAGTGCAGAGAAAGATAAAATGAATGAATTTTCTTTTTCAGTAAAAGAAAGGGTCTGTGTGCATTCAAGTGAACTTTCATTCGATAAGTTGGGATGGTATATTCCTGATTTGAGTTCAATCCCTGTCAGGTAGATGTTTGCGTGGTAGTCTGTTGCTAAAATTTCTTGGGGAATGATTGTCTGATATCCTTTGGGGGTACCTATTAAGATATTGCCATTGTCCAACTTGAGTATAGCATGTATATTGGTGTCATTGCATATTAATCCGTCTTTTATGGTATAATTCACAATGTAATATTTTCCATTTACTATTTGGACTCGTGAAATACCGTTTCCCGTACCGATCCACATTTGTTTGTTGTTGTCTTCTATAATAGCTTTGACGAAGTTGGTGGCAAGCCCACTCTTCTGGTCAAGAAAAAGGATGGAATCGTTCTTCTGGTCCCAGACACTTATTCCATGTGAATGGCCTATCCAAAGAAGGTTGCGGCTGTCTTTGTAGACAGTAAGGATATTCTTTTCGCTGAAGTGGTTGTCTTCATCGAAAAGGCTATAGGTTTGGTTTTCTGTATCAATGATGATCAATCCTCCGTTGGAAGCTACATAAAGATATTTGTCGCTGTCATAGTACATATCTCGGATGAAAAACTCTCCGGGGCGATACAGAACTGTGTCGAACTCTTCGGTTTCGGGGTTCAGCCTTTGAACGTAACCTCTCATTGTCCCTATCCATATATAACCATATTTGTCGACTTTTACTGTATATACGTTGTTTTCGAGCAAGTGGCTGTTGCTTACTGTATACTGTTTGATTTTCCCTTTTGAGTAGCACAAGAGTCCTTTCTGATAAGTTCCGATCCACAAACGGTCTTTGGAGTCTATGGATAAATCAACCACAATATTGGCAGGGGTTGGTATTTTTTCATATAAGTCACTTGCCAATGATTGGCGGATTAAACCTGTACCATCCGTACCGTAATATATAAATTCCTGATCGGTGTCTTTACAGAAGGTCAGGATGTCATTGTACTCTGGAGACTTGTTGCACAGTATGATTTGAGACATCGGACTGTAATAGGATATGCCGTGTTTAAAGTTGCCTATATATACAATTCCATCTTTGTCTTGATAGATTGTACTAAGGTTGTTACTGGCAATGGTATGCTGCTTTAGAGGGGTATGGGTCAGGTTGGTAATTGATTTGTTCAAGGTATTGTATATGAATAGGCCCTTGTGGCTGGTAAGTATCCATACGTTTCCATTGCCTATGTCCAGGATGCGTTGTATCCGGTTATATTGCATGTCCTGGCCATTGTTTAACTTTATTTCTTCCCATTGCCGGGTGAAGCTGTTTTTGTGCAATAGCAGGCTGTTCTGGTATGTATATAACCATATATTCTCGTTCCGGTCGGTATAAATATGAGGCTCGTGGTTTTTCAATAAAGGTATGAATGTTGTAGGGATGGCGATTTCTTTGGTTTCAGAGGTCTGCTTGTCTATACTGTATAATGCGCCGTCGGAGTACATTATATAGATGGACTGTACTGCAATAGATATGTTTGAGATTTTTTCAGTTTGTAGGGGAAAAACCTTGATGGGGTTCTTGTCTTCATTTTGTAAATAGAGCTTGCTACGGTTGTAGGCCCAGAATTCATTTCTGGGAGTCATGCCTATTCTTTGAATGTTTTTGCTTGGTATATGTTTCTTTTCAAGTACGGACTTGTAATCGTTGCTGATTTTCCCTGTTTTATAGTCATAAATGCTGTATTCGTTGGCTGTTTTAATCCATATGTTGCCTTGCGGCCCTTCAAAAACTTCAAAGATGGCATCATCGGATAGTCCTGAATTACTTTGATAATATTGATGGAATGAGTAACCGTCGTATTTGTTGAGCCCTGATTCAGTTCCTATCCACAAAAAGCCTCTACTGTCCCTGAAGATGCTTCGGACACTATTGTTGGAGAGCCCTTCTGATATGGAAAGTTGTTTAAACATCATGGTTAGTGTTTTCTCGTTCGTATTTCCTGAAGTGGTGAGTATAACACACAAGATATAAATGGCGGTTGTGAATAGGCGCTTCATGTATTTCTTAATTTTAAATTAGGAAGGTTAACAATATCATAATTCAAAATTAAAAATAATATTCTGATTAGGCAAGACTATTTTTGTGTATATATTGAGGATTATGTCATTTGTTTGTTGAAAAATAATGTATTGTTTGTTTCCAAAGGTGCCGAAATGTGCATTGTGAAACAAAATTGGGTATTAAAAGACATTTTTATAACCTATGTTTCGCTTTGGAAAGGAATATATTTGGCAGCAAAATCACTTAATTCTAATATTATGATAAAGAAAATTTTAACGGTGGCGATGCTTGTGTGCACTTGCAGTAGTTCATTGGCACAGCCGCATGTCAATGATGGTACTTCGTATTTGATGAATCAGGCTTTGGATATGAGTACGGACTTCCTTGATTTAAGTAATACTTTATTCTTTGCAGACCATCTGGAATCATTCGACGTTAAGTCGGGTGAAGGACTGGTGAATTGGAAACGGGGGCATTTAATGCCACGTCAGGCTTTCAATACCAACGGTGCGCAACCCCGTAAAATGAGAATGCTCGATTTTCCTTTTACTGCTTATGAGAATGACCCGAACTTAAAATTTAAGATTGACTTTGTAACTCCGCGTACAGTACGTATTCGTATGCTTACTACTCCAGTGGAACCTAAGGTAAGTACATCCATTATGCTGGCGAAGGAACCGGGTAAAGATGAAAGTTGGAAGGTAACCGAAACGGAAAATACCATTGTCTATGCCGGTAATTATGGAACTGTACAAATAAACAAGAATCCTTGGAGGGTTGTATTGAAAGATAAGACAGGACGTATATTAAGTCAAACCGTTACTTTGCGTGATGCTGATTCTACGCAAGTGAAGTATACCCCTTTCAGTTTCATTAAAAGGGGAAGCGACAATGCTCGTCGTATCAATCCCGTGTTTACTCTGACTGCAGATGAGATGATTTTTGGCTGTGGCGAGTCTGCTACAGGGTTGAACAAAGTGGGGCAGAAAGTAAATCTGTTTGTTACAGACCCACAAGGTCCGGAAACAGACCAGATGTACAAGCCCATTCCTTTCTTTATGAGCAATCGGGGATATGGTATGTTCATGCATACTTCCGCACCTGTCACTTGTGATTTCGGTGCTACTTATATCGGGCTGAACAAAATGTTTATGGGCGACGAAAACTTGGATTTGTTCGTATTCTTCGGTGAGCCGAAAGACATCTTGGATGAGTACACTGATTTGGTAGGAAAACCGGGTATGCCTCCATTGTGGTCTTTTGGTACATGGATGAGCCGTATCACTTATTTCAGTGAAAAAGAAGGTTATGATGTGGCTGCTAATATCCGCAAGAATAAGTATCCGTGCGATGTTATTCATTTTGATACTGGTTGGTTTGATGTAGACTGGCAATGCGATTATAAGTTTTCTGAAAACCGTTTCCAGAATCCCCAGCAGATGCTGAAGGACCTGAAGTCGCAAGGGTTCCATGTTTGCTTGTGGCAGTTGCCCTATTTTACTCCCAAGAACCGTTATTTCCCTGAACTGATAAAGAAGGACATGTATGTAAAGAATGGTAATGGGGAACTTCCTTATGAGGATGTGGTGCTCGATTTCTCCAATCCGGAGACTGTAAAGTGGTATCAGGACAAGTTAGCCGGACTGCTGAATATCGGTGTGAGTGCCATCAAGGTTGACTTTGGCGAAGCGGCTCCGCTGAACGGTATTTATGCTTCGGGCAAAAGTGGTTGGTATGAGCACAATCTCTATCCGGTGCGCTACGACATGGCAGTATCCGAGATAACCAAGAAGCTTCATAATGAAAATATTATGTGGGCCCGTGCTGCGTGGGCCGGTTCACAACGCTATCCGTTGCATTGGGGCGGTGATGCTGCTACGACGAATACGGGTATGCTGGGTACACTCCGTGCCGGTTTGTCCTTCGGTTTGTCAGGTTTCTCTTTCTGGAGCCATGATATGGGTGGATTTGTAAAGTCTACTCCCGAAGATTTGTATTGCCGTTGGTTGCCGTTCGGTTTTCTGACTTCTCATACTCGTGCACACGGTGCACCTCCGACAGAGCCGTGGTTGTACGACAGCAAGCGTGTACAGGATGTTTTCCGCAAAAGTGCAGAGATGAAATATCGGCTGATGCCTTATGTTTATGCCCAAGCCAAGGAATGTACTGAAAAAGGCTTGCCGATGTTGAGAGCTTTGTTCGTGGAATTCCCTGATGACCCTGGAGCATGGAAGGTGGACGATGAATATCTCTTCGGTTCGCAGATTCTGGTTGCCCCCTTGCTCGAATCCGGTATAACCGGCCGCACCGTTTACCTTCCCGAAGGAAAGTGGATAGACTATCAGACGGAGAAAGTGTATGAAGGCGGATGGCACAGGATTGAAGCAGGCAGCCTGCCGATAATCATGCTGGTGCGCGACGGTTCGGTGCTTCCTCATCTGAAGTTGGCGCAGTCCACCTCTGAGATGGATTGGAGCAAGATGAGCCTGAAAGTGTATAGTGCCGATAAGAAACAGGCGGAGGGCTTGATATGCCTGCCTACAGACAACCGCATTCAGGTAGTGAAAGTGGATTGCGCAAAGGCGAAACCGCAGTTGCTGAATCAGGTTGAAGGCACTTCCCTGAGTTTCTGAACTTAATCTTTGAAAATCTATATTTAATCCACTCCTGCCGGTAGGCCGGGAAAAGAGTAAACCTTTTTTGCCACTATAGTGGCAAAGTCTTGCCATCACATTGGCAAAACTTAGCCAACGGCTTGGCAAGACCGTGCCAGCAAACTGGCAAAACTCTTATTCCTGGTATATTCCAAGCAGGGTCTTTGTTAAACCTAAGTATTTAGTATTTATGAGAAATGTGATGAAGTATTTGGGCATCATGTCAGTATCGCTGGCATGCGCCGGACCTCTCTTTGCAACAAGCGGATATCCGTTTGCAAGTGTCGCTGTAGTGCAGCAGAGTGTAGCCACCGTAAAGGGACAAGTGGTAGATGAGAAGGGCGAACCCATTATCGGTGCCAATGTCATCGTAGAGGGTACGACGAACGGTATGATTACCGATTTGGACGGAAACTTCTCTTTGCAGTGTCCCGTAGGCTCTACGCTGAAAGCCAGTTACATCGGTTATCTGACAAGGACCGTTAAAGTAACCGGAAACATGAATGCCTTGAAGATTATCTTGAAAGAAGATGCCGAAACATTGGAAGAAGTGGTGGTGGTAGGTTACGGTACGATGAAGAAATCCGACCTGACCGGTTCCGTTACTTCTGTAAATGCAGAGGAGATGATGAAACGTAATCCGGTGAACTTGGGACAAGGTCTGCAGGGAGCTGCCGCCGGTGTTTCCGTCATCCGTTCCTCCGGTTCGCCCGACGGGGGATTCAACATCCGTATTCGTGGTGTAGCCACCGTAAACGGTAGTTCCGACCCTCTTTATGTAGTGGATGGAGTGCAGGTCGGTACTTCCATTGACTTTCTTAATCCAAACGATGTGGAGAGCATTGAAATCCTGAAAGATGCCTCTGCTACTGCCATTTATGGAACGCGCGGTGCCAATGGTGTTATCATGATTACCACTAAAAACGGAAGCAAGGGCAAGGCACAAGTCAACTTCTCTGCCAACTATTCTCTTCAATTCAACAACAACAAGATAGACGTGGCCGATGCAGATCTCTTTGCCAAGGCAGTACGCGAATCTTGCCGTAACGGTTCGGTCATGACCAATCTGGCTTTTGGCGAAGAGTACATTGGCAAATTGAATAGCATTGACTGGCAGGATGAAATGTCACGTACAGCGTTGCAGCAGAACTATAATCTCTCCGCTTCGGGTGGTACGGAAGCCACGCAAGCCAACCTTTCGGTGGGATATCTGAATAATGAAGGTGTTGTCATTGAATCTTATTTCAAACGTCTGACAGCCCGTGCCAATATCACTCATAAAGTGAAAGATTTCATTCATGTGGGATTGAACTTGAACTATACACATGCCCAGCATCACTTCAGTGGCAATATGCGTAGTTATGCGCAAGCCATTCCTACGATGGACTATGTAGAGAATGGAGTCTTTTATTCTATGCCTATCGTTTTGCCCGACGGTTCATGGGGACATTATAAACAAGAGTCTGATGGTGACATCAACAAGGGGGCCGACAACCTGGTGGCTGCAGCCAAGACCAGAACCGACCAGATTTCCAAATGGGACCGTTTGGTGGCCAGTGCATTCCTGCAATTGGACATTGCAAAGGGATTGACTTTTAAAACCATCGGTAGCTACAACTATTTCACAAAAGGTTATGATGGATATACCCCTTATAATCCTCGTACATTTGGTTCGAAAGACCGTAAGGACAGTTATTCTATCAATCAGAATCAGAACTCGGAGATTGCCTTAGAATCGTTTGTCAACTATGACTGGTCGAATGCCCATCATCGTGTAAGCGCTATGGCAGGTTTCTCTATCAGCGATACGGACGGTGTCTGGCTGAATACCAGTGCCAGTGATTTCCCGGCTGACAACATTCGCCAGATTTCTTTGACAAACGACCCCAGCTCCAAGAATACAAATGGGGGACGTGACTTGAAGACCCGTTATCAATCTTATTTCGGACGTCTGACCTACAGTCTGAATGACCGTTATATACTGACGGCTACAGTACGCCGCGACGGTTCTTCCAACTTCGGTTCGGGCAACCGGTACGGTACTTTCCCTTCCGCTTCTTTGGCATGGCGCTTGTCAGAGGAGAACTTCATCAAGAATCTGAATCTTTTCAGCAACCTGAAGATACGTGCAGGTTGGGGGCAGACCGGTAATGCGGGTAGCGGAACCAGTCTTTCTGTCCCTCAGCTCTCTTCTTTGGATTGTATGTACTATGTGATGGCCGGGGGCGGCATGATGAATGCAGCCGGTATTGCACAGCAAAAGGAAATTGATACCAACCTGAAGTGGGAGACCAACGAGCAGACCAACATCGGTCTGGACATGGCCTTTATGAACAACGAGCTTTCATTCTCGGTGGACTACTTTATCCGTGACTCGAAAGATTTGCTTATTTATCGTCAGATCCGTCCTTCTACCGGTTTTACTTCTGTGTATACCAATGCCGGACATATCCGTAACAAAGGTTTTGAGGTCAGTGCTGCGTGGAATAAGAGTTTCGGTGATTGGAATGTAGGAGTACGTGTGAATGGTTCTACCTTGAAGAATGAGGCGGTAGAGGTGGGCGACCCTATTTTCTATAAAAACAACAGTTATGGTACGCAGGATGGTGATGACTGGGACAATCACTCCATCACACAGAACGGTTATGCCGTAGGTTCTTATTATGGCTGGAAAGTGGCCGGTATTTTTCAGAACCAGCAGGAGATTGATGCCTTGAATGCTCAATCGCCTACAGGCAAGTACCAGGATGGTGACACCGCTCCGGGTGACTTCAAGTATATCGACCTGAATGGCGACGGCCAGATTACAGACGAAGACCGTACGGTTATCGGTAATGGTTTCCCGACTCTTTCCTACGGTTTGAACCTTACTGCCTCTTACAAGAATTTCGACTTTTCAATGAATATGTATGGGGTAGCCGGAATGGATGTCTATTCTTACAGCGCTGCCCGTCTGACTTCTATGTATGGTCCTGACGGCGGTTACCAGAACGTTCTGGCAGAATATGTGAAGAATGCCTGGACTCTTGAGAATCCCAATGGCAAATATCCGCGTATCACCAAGGGCGACCACAATAAGAATCACCGTTCCAGTGACGCTTTCATTAAGAAAGGCGATTATTTGAAGATTTCGAACATTCAGTTTGGCTATACTTTCCCGAAGAATTTGGTAAAGCACGCGAAGATGGAGAATGCCCGCATGTTTGTCAGTGCAGACAACATATTGACGCTTTCTTCGTATAACAAATGGGGTGATCCGGAAGTCGGTTCGGACAGAGTGCTGCTGACAGGTTTCGATGGCGGACGCTATCCGTTCCCGTTATCCGTCTCTTTCGGTGTGAGTGTACAATTCTAATCTAATACTTAACAGATAAACAAATCATATTATGAGAAAAAGTTTTTACCATATATTGTTGTTGGGTGCTCTCACCTTGGGTACTACCAGTTCTTGTGATGACTATTTGGAAGTCGATCATTACGATATTCTGCCCGAAGATTTCATGTACCGGAATGAGGCAAATATAAAGTCGGGGCTTTATGGTATTTATGATACTTTTTATACCTATCAAGGCAGTGATAATAGTGGCGATGATACGACATGGGGATTTAAGCCCAATGTATTTATTGCCGGACACAGTACGATGGATTGCCAGGCGTCCGGCTGGGATGCCGAATGGCAACGTCATGCGGTATTAGCCAATAAAGGTTCGCTGGATACGGCTTGGCGTATGAGCTATAAGGGTATTGACCGTGCCAACCGTTTTCTGGCCGGATTGCAGAATGTGGACGTTTCCGTGCTTTCTGCCGAAAAGAAAGTGCAGTTTGAAGCCGAGGCGCGTGCCATTCGTGCATACAATTACTTGTATTTGTCAAAAGTCTTTGGCCCTGTCCCCATGTTGCTTACGGGTGAGACTTATACAACCAGTGCAGGAAAGGCGCGTCCTGAAAATCTGGAAGGCACTTATCAGGTTATTGAGGAAGACCTTAAGTTTGCCATGGAAAAGCTGGATTGGGAACCTGCCGATGGAGAATACGGTCGTATTACGAAAGGTTTCTGCAAGGCATTTTTGGCAGAACTCTATATGTATCAGAAGAAATTTACTGAAGCCAAGAAGGAATTGAATGACATTATTACCAGTAATACCTATGCATTGGAGCCGTGCTATGCCAATCTTCATGCCTGGGACAACCATTGGACAAAAGAATCCATTTTTGAGGTGGCTTATCATATTCACGGCAATATGAATTGGGGAGGCAACAGCCACGATGACGGCAAGATATGGTATGGCTATATGTGTGCCGCTCCCGAGTATGGCGGTTGGGGGTCCTTGGCTCTGTCTTGGGAGTATTATCGCTCTTTTGAGCAGGGAGACAAGCGCAAGGAGTATACTTGTGTAGGTACGGGTGACGTACATCCTATTACCAATGAAAAACTGGGTACCAATCCCTCTTACAGCGGATATGTACAAGGCTCTGAAAATGTACCTTGTGTATATTCACTGAAGTATTGGAGAAAGCAACCGGGTAAGGACGGGTTTGTGTATTGCCCGATTTCATTGACTTTCAAACGATATGCAGGCGTATTGCTGGATTATGCTGAATGTTGTTTCGAGACGGGTGAGGAAGCGACCGGATGGGAGATGATCAGACAAGTGCGTAATCGTGCGTGGGGTAACTTGGAAATTGGTGTACAAGCCATTGATTTCCCGCAGGCAATGTTGAATACGACAGTTGTCGATGTACCCGATGCAAAGACTGTTTATGCTGAATATAAGACGCGGAAAGGGTATACAAGTGATGTATGGAAAGTGGCTTTGACACAAGAACGCCGTCATGAGCTCAATGCAGAGTTCTCTTTATATTTCGACCTTTGCCGTATGGGGTTGGCTGAAGAATGGTTCAGATGCGAATACCCGAAAACAAAAGCCAATTCTACACCGGAGGAGTGCTGGGAAACTGGCGATTCTTTCCGTTATTTTGAGCATCAGAAATATCAGGAGATTTTCCCAATACCTACTAATGAGATTCTTAATAATCCTCTCATCAATTCGGAGGACCAGAATGAGGGATATTGATGACTCTAAAATTGTGCTAAGAATAGACAATTATATTGTTCTGTTATTCTGAACGAAGTGAAGAATCTCTTCTACAGAAAAGAGATTCTTCACTATGTTTGGGGTATGTATTCCTGAATGAGCAAATCAGATGATTAAGTGTCCACAATTTAAACTTGTAGTTAAGTATGGCAAGAAAAACATTTTGTTTCCTTCTATTTATATGTATGGGCGTGTGTGCATGTACTGTTCGGCATAATTCGTTACGGTCGACATTGTGTGCGGAAATTGTTGCCAATGTGCAGGACAGCGTGTTGCCGTTTTGGATGGATTATGCAGTGGCGCCTGACGGCGGTTTTTATGGTATGGTATTACGGAATGGTACTCCGGTGGTAGATGCTCCCAGAGGAGGGGTGCTGAATGCCCGGATTCTGTGGAGCTTTTCTGCTGCATACCGTACATTTGGAGATGAATCCTATCTGAAACTTGCCGACAAGTCTCAGCGTTATTTCATCGATACATTCATAGATAAGGAGAACGGTGGGGTATATTGGCTGGTCAATCCCGATGGTGAGATAGTGAATGCTTCTAAATATACTTATGCCATGACCTATGCCATCTATGGACTGGCAGAGCACTATCTGGCGACGGGTAACGACGAAAGTCTGAAAACTGCTATTAGTTTGTATCATGTCTTGGAAGAAAAAGGTCGCGAACCGCAATATGACGGTTATGTGGAATCCTTTACCGAAAATTGGGAGAAATTGGAGCGATATGACAATAATGCTCCCAAGACCATGAATGCCCATCTGCATGTGTTGGAAGCTTATACCCTTCTATATCAGTGCTGGAAAGACAATGGCTTGAAGAAAAGGCTTGAGTTTTGCGTCGATTTGTTCATCAACCGCATTTACGACCCGTCAAGGAAGCATTTCAATCTGTTCTTTGATAATGAGTGGAACAGTCTGGTCGAAATGGATTCTTACGGACATGATGTTGAGACCGGATGGTTGCTTTGTGAGGCTGCCCGTACGCTGGAAAATCAGGACTTGATAGAACAGACAAATCAGCTTGCATTGGATGTGACGGAAGCTTGTCTGGCTGAAGGAATGAGTGATAAAGGCTATATGATTTACGAGAAGAAAGGTGACAGAAAAACCAAGCATGCCTCATGGTGGGGCCAGATTGAAACGGTGATAGCTTGTGTCAATGCTTGGCAAATCAGCGGGAGTGACGTTTATCTACAATCGGTTGATACGGTCTGGACTTTTGTCAAAGACCATATGGTGGACAAGGAATACGGGGAATGGTATAGCGACTGTTTCGACGGAGAGCCTAAAAAGGAGGCTCCCAAAGTAAGTATGTGGCGTTGTCCATATCATACGGTACGCTTGGGAGTGGAAATGTATAATCGTTTAAAATAATACGTATGAAGAAATTGATAATAGGTGCGGCATCACTGATGCTTTGTGCAGGTTTGCAAGCCCAGGACTTCAAGATTAACCCGTCGGGGTATTTTGAAAACCACGGGGCCAATGTGATGGTTTTCAGTGATGTCTATCCTGAAGGACACCAAGGGGGTGTCACCTTGGTTTTGAATGGAGACCGCAGGGCCGCAGGCGGTGATGTGCGTTTCGAGATTTCGCAGGGGCAGTGGCAGGGATTGCCCAAGATGAGGAAACGGGTGGTGGATGAGGCTGCCAACGAAATCCGTGTCACACTGAGCTATCCTGACTCGGCCAAGCATATGGCGGGGTTCAATCCGATGCTCTATCCGGATTTTGCTTTCGGCTATACTATCAAGGTGAAAGGGGAAAAGGACTATCTGGTATTGACTGTTGATTTGGACCGGCCGGTTCCGGAGCGCTTTGCCGGGAAGCTCGGTTTCAATCTGGAGCTGGTGCCTTCTACCTTGTTGGGCAAGCCCTGGATTATGGATAACCGGACGGGTGTTTTCCCTCATCAGGCGATGGGGCCCACCATGAAGCAGACCTCCAATATGGAGCATATCGGAGACTTCAATCCTAAGGGGAAAGCCAGCCTGGACCAGTTGCTTCTGGACCGGAAGACTTATAATCCGATGATTGCCGATGATATTGTCTCTGCCCCTCTTGCCGCGGGAAAAAAGTTTGTGCTCAATCCGCAGGATGAGTTGGCAAAGATTACGATTGAGAGTGAGAAGGGAGATTTGATGCTGTATGACGGACGGATAAACCATAATAACGGTTGGTTTGTGCTTCGTTCGGAATTTCCGGCAGGAACGAAAGGGAATGCGGTAAAATGGATTATCCGTCCCACAGTTACCAAGGAGTGGCGCTATGCACCGGTAGTACAGACTTCCCAAGTGGGTTATCATCCCGGACAGAAGAAAGTGGCTGTCATCGAATTGGACAAACGGGATACAGATTTCCGGCAACCTGCCCTCTACCGTATTGCGGCCGACGGCAGGAAACTGGTGAAACAGCAGGCTGCCAAGGATTGGGGAGATTTCCAGCGTTACCATTATTTGCAGTTCGACTTTACGGAAATTACGGAAGAGGGACTTTATCAGGTGATGTACGGTGATGCGGCTTCTCCGGTGTTCCGTATTGCAAAGGATGTTTGGGATAAAGGAATCTGGCAGGCGGAGGTGGAATATTTCCTGCCGGTACAGATGTGTCACATGCGTGTCAACGAGAAGTATCGTGTATGGCATGACTTCTGTCACCAGGACGATGCCCGAATGGCCCAAACGAATATCAATCACATTGACGGATATAGCCAGGGACCTTCTACTCTGTGTAAATATCAGCCGGGCGATCTTGTTCCGGGATTGAACGTAGGCGGTTGGCACGATGCAGGCGATTATGACCTGCGTGTGGAGTCGCAGGCAGGTGAAGCCTATATCCTCGCTATGGCTTGTGAGAATTTCGGTGCCTACTGGGACGAGACTTCCATTGATTTCGAAAAACGGATTGTAGAGATACACCAGCCTGACGGGAAAAACGACTTGTTACAGCAAGTGGAAAACGGGGCTTTGACCGTAGTAGCCGGTTGGAAGGCATTGGGACGCCTCTATAGAGGAATTTTGTGTCCTACTGTACGGCAATATGCACACTTGGGAGATGCTTCGGCCCATACTGATCATGTCAGTGGAACGGCTGATGACCGTTGGGTGTTTACGGAAGACAATCCGGGACGTGAGTTACAGGTGGCCGCTTGGCTGGCAGGTATTTCACGCGTGCTGAAGGGACATAATGATACTCTGGCGGCAGATTGTCTGGAAATAGCCCGTGAGCTGTTTAAGATTACACGTTGTGATAACAATTGGATACTGACAACGAAAGTACATGCCGCCGTAGAGCTTTATCTGGCAACGAAGGAAGCCGGGTACCGCGATTTCGTTTTGCAGCAGCAGGATTTCATCTGCAAGAATATCCGTCAGACGGGCTGGTTCATCGGACGGTTCGACCAAGCTGTGGGCAATGTCCGTTTCAGCAAGGCTATTCGTAAGGCATTGCCGGAGTTACAGGCCATGTATCAGGAGTATAGCAGTAAAACCCCGTATGGAGTGCCACACGACAGAGGTAACCGTTCTTCCGGTTCATGGGAGCCTCAGCATTTGGGCTATAACTACTGTTATTTACATGCTGCTTATCCTGACTTATTTACACCGGACTACATTTTTAATGCCGTCCAGTATCTGCTGGGTATGCATCCGGGACGTAACCAGGCAGCTTTTGTAACGGGAGTTGGTGCCGAAACGATGAAGGCCGCCTATGGTGTCAATCGTGCTGATTGGTCTTATATCCCGGGTGGAGTTTCTCCGGGTACTAATCTGATTCGTCCCGATCTACCCGAACTGCTTCATTTTCCGTTCTTGTGGCAGGAAGGTGAGTATTGCCTGGGTGGACATGCTACGTGGTTTATGTATATGGTATTGGCGTCTAATAAAATATTGAATTGCAATGAATAGTAAAATAAAGGTAGATAAGTTTGTAATTGTAGTTTTTCTGCTCTGCATGGTTTGTAATATGACCATGCAGGCAAAAGCTTACGAGAGTTTCAAAGTATCCATTTATGTCCGTGCTTACGAGGTAGACAAGATGAAGGACATCCATTGGCTGGATTCTACCTGGAATGTGATTTCACAACAGTTGGAAGTGGACAAGATTTATCTGGAAACACACCGGGACTTGCTGGTTGTGGAGGATGCCACTCTGGAGCAGGCAAAGAAATTCTTTCATGACCGGGGTATAGAGACAGCTGGAGGTATTACCTATACCATCAACGAGGCAAACAGTTTCGAGACATTCTGCTATTCCAATCCCGAACACCGCAAGATGGTGCAAAAGATTGCGGAACACACGGCGAAACACTTTGATGAGTTTATTCTGGATGATTTCTTCTTCACCAGCTGCAAGTCCGACATAGAAATAAAGGCAAAAGGAATGCAGAGCTGGACGGACTACCGCTTGAAGCTGATGACCGAGGCCGGTCGTGACCTCGTGCTGAAACCTGCCAAGAAAGTGAATCCTCAGGTAAAGGTGATTATCAAATATCCCAACTGGTATGATCACTTTCAAGGTTTGGGATTTAATTTGGAGGAAGGTCCCCAGCTCTTTGACGGTGTCTGGACCGGTACTGAAACAAGGGACCCGGCAGGTAATCAGCATTTGCAGAACTATCTGAGTTATAATATTATCCGTTATTTCGATAACCTGCGTCCGGGTTATAACGGTGGGGGATGGGTCGATGTAGGTGGACTGAACATGGGTATGGACCGGTATGCCGAACAGCTTCATTTGACCATGCTTGCCAAGGCTCCCGAGATTATTCTCTTTGCCTATCACCAGCTTCTGGATGTGAAGTTGTCTCCTAAATACCGTACTCCCTGGCAGGGAATGGGTACCAGCTTTAACTATGATGAGGTGACCGCTCCCATCCGGTTGGAAGACGGCTCTTTGGTAGAACCTACCACGATGGCCCGTATAGCCGGTGTTGTGCTGAAACAAACGGATAAGTTGATTCATAAGCTGGGGAATCCGGTGGGTATAAAATCCTACAAGCCTTTTCATGCCGCCGGTGATGATTTCCTTCAGAACTATTTGGGCATGATAGGTTTGCCGATGGATATGCGTCCTGTTTTTCCGGAAGACCAGCAAGTGGTTCTGCTGACTGCACAAGCTGCACAGGATACGGAAATTATGGCTAAAATCAAGAGACAACTGCAAAGCGGGCGTGATGTGGTGGTTACGAGCAGTTTGCTGAAAGCCATTCCTGAGAAGCTTACAGAGGTAGCCGAGTTGCGTTGTACTGATTTGAAGGCTCTTGTCAATGATTTCGGCCGTTACGGGCAGTCCGGACGTGACCTGTTGATTCCGCAGGTGCAGTATTATACGAATGATGCTTGGGAGATGGTCAGTGCCGGTCGTCCGCTGACGGGTGGAGTTTCGGGCTATCCTATTCTGTTGAGAGCCCCGTATGCTACCGGTAATCTGTATGTTCTTACCATTCCCGACGATATGGGCAATCTGTATGATTTTCCGGCCAATGCCTTGAATGAAATTCGTCGCATTATGAGTAAGGACATAGGAGTCTGTCTGGAAGCTCCCTCCAAAGTAGGCCTGTTTGTATATGACAATAAAACGCTGGTGGTAGAGAACTTCAATGACGAACCGGTAGAGGTGCGTATCGTGACCGGTGATAAGGTGATGAAGCTGGAAAGCTTGGAGGATGGGACTGTTTTGAGTCCTCTTCCTGCCGGACCGGTGATACAGACCAGACGTCCGGTTACGCCTAAGAATTCTTTCCGTTTATTACTGTTGCCCCATTCATATAAGGCATTCCGATATAAATAATGGGTAAGAAGATTGCCGGGTGACTATTTGAAAGAGCAAGGAGGCTGGTTTACTGTAAAACCAACCTCCTTTGCTTATTCATGAGCATGCTTATGCTCCCCCAGTATTCTGTGTGGCAGTGTTCCGTGTCCCAATAACTCTATCGGGCAGTTGAAGTTCCGTTCCAGCCACTCCTCCGTGACACCGGTGTCGGGGTGGTAATCCAGCGTTTCGTTGACGCAAGCGATAGACTTGACTTGCTGCAATACCGTACCGATGTCATGGCTGACGAGGATGATGGCACATTCTTCATTGATTTCTGTCAGTAGTTCGTAGAGGCGGGCTTCAAAACGCTTGTCAATGTAGGTACTGGGCTCATCAAGAATCACGACCTGTGGGTCGGAGATGATGGCACGTCCCAGCAAGGCGCGTTGCAACTGTCCGCCGCTCAAGGCACCTATGGCGCGTTGTTCCATGCCTTCCAGTCCCATGCGGGCTATCACATGGCGGGCCTTTTCCCGGTGTCGGGTATTGAAGCGCGAAGCAAGTGGCTTTTGGCTGCTGAGGCCTGAAAGGATGACTTCTTCTACTGTAATGGGAAACTTCCGGTCGATGCTGCTGTACTGGGGCAGATACCCCATGGATAATCGAGTGTTGAGGGGTAGGCATTGAGAACCGGCTACTTCGGGTGACGGGGAATCGGTATGATAAAGTATCTCTCCGGCAGTGGGCTTCAGCAGTCCCAGGATGCACTTGATAAGTGTGGTCTTTCCTCCACCGTTGGGGCCGATGATACCCAGAAAATCACGTTCGTAGATAGTCAGGTTTACATCGTGCAACACAGTCCGGTTATCGTATCCGGCACTGAGGTTCTTTATTTCTATAATAGGAGATGCGAGCATGTTTTTTTCTTTATTCTCCTTCTCCTTTAGGGGAACGAGGGGTGAGCAGTGCTTGGGCCGTATTCATCATCTCCTCCTCCCAGTCGTATGAGAGGGGATTGATAGCCACCACCCGGGTTCCGGTCTGCTGGGCGATAAGGTCGGCATTGCGGCGGTCGAATTCCGGCTGTACAAAGATGACGCGTACCTTCTCCTTCTTGCAGGAGTTTATCAGGTTCTTCAGATGGGCGGGGGAGGGTTCCTTTCCACCTGCCTCGATAGGAATCTGGTGCAGGTTGTAGTCGCGGGCAAAGTAGGAAAGTGCCGGATGATAAATCATGAAGGCACGGTCGGCATTCGGACTGGAAAGCATCTGGCAGATGAGGCTGTCCGTATGCTCTATCCGCCGGATGAGTGCGTTGTAACGTTCCATGTAGGCGTTTTCATTGGCTTTGTCTATGGCGCAGAGTGCATTCAGAATATTTCCGGCAATGATTTGGGCGTTGATGGTGGAATTCCAGATGTGGGGTTCCACACCACCGGCGTGCGTATGGCCTTCGTGTACATGCCCGTCTTTATGATGATGTGCATGGGTATCGTCCAGAATAAGTTCCACATTCTCGGACATATCGAAGAATTGCAGGTGGGGAGCATTGTCCGTCAGTTTTTCCGTCCATGTCTGCTCGAAACCGATGTAGCCGATGCGGAAATAGGCCTTGCTTTGGGCAAGGTCGACAAGCTGCTGGGGCGTGGGGTCGTAGGTTTCCGGACTTGAACCTTTGGGCACCATGCTGACGACGGTGAATTCATCGCCGGCAATGGCTTCGGTGAAATACCGCAGCGGCTCGATGGTGACGGTAATCACGGGTTTATCGTCATTCTTCTTGTTCTGTTGGCCTCCTTGCTTGCACGAGAAGAGCAAGGTGGCTATGAGGAGTAAAAAACAAAACTTTTTCATTTACAATTTACTATTTACAATTTACAATTTGGCTGCGCTGTGGCAGGGGGCATCAACTATTCATTATCAACTATTCCTTATCCATTATCACTTCCTCTTTCTTTCCCCTCAGTATCTCCCGTTTCCCTCCGGGAGGACCTGGGAGACGCTCTACCTTGAATCCTACGGCTTGCAGCATGCGGCGTACTACTCCTTTGGCGCAGTAGGTGGTCAGCACGCCATCGGTGCTCATGGCGGCATGGATATTCCGGAAGACTTTTTCCTCCCACATTCCCGGTTGCTTTTCGGGTGCAAAGGCATCGAAGTAGACAACATCGAACGGAGATTTATTAATCATTAACAAACTGTCAATGCTTATTGTTTCGACATCTGCCCGCACTTTTCTCAGTGTGAAATAAGGAGTTATGGCAACTTCTTCTTCCCACGCAGCCCGATGCAGTTCCTCGAACAGAGGATTGTCGCTATATTTTAGCGCATCCACCTCCGGCCATGCAAGCGGATAGAGTTCGATACCGGTATAGTGCACAGGTCTCTTTTCCTTTTCGGCAGTTTCCAGTGTAAGCAGGGCATTCAGCCCGGTGCCGAAACCGATTTCAAGGATATGCGGGCGGGCAGTAGCGGATGCTTTCAGTCCCATGTCGATGAAGATGTGCTGTGATTCTGTACGTGCCCCCTTTACCGAATGATAATGTTCATTCAGTTCCGGTACAAACAGTGTCGCACTTCCGTCTTCCGTCTTCTCTATGATTCGTTGCATCACTTCTGCTTTTGTTGAATGTTTTTATTTAGTTTAATTCTCTGTGATTCAGCGTGTTGTTGCGCCTATATATCCAGCGTGCTGCATCTATACATCCAGCACGTTGCATCTATACATCCAACGCGTTGTATCTATACATCTATTGCTCAAACTCACTACATGTCAATAATTCATCATCGAAATGGCTCCTTGCAGTGCCCACAGCATAGCTATGTAGCGCACCAGTTTCCCTGCAAACATGGACGTGGTGGTCAGCATCAGATTACTGCGCATGAAGCCCAGTGCAATGGCTATGGCCTCTCCCACAAAAGGCAGAAAGGCGAAGAAAGCCATCAGTGCCCCTTTCCCTTGGAGGAAATGCTGCATCCGTTCTATCTTTTCCCTTTTTACCTTGAAATATTTCTCAATCCAGTCTATACGTCCCAGACGTCCCATGTAGTAGCACGTCATGCCTCCCAGCGTATTTCCCAAGGTGGCGGAGAGTACGCACAGTGCCGGGCTCAGACCGACCTTGACCAGTGCTACCATCACTATTTCGGAACTGAACGGAATGATGCTTCCTGCCAATAGGGCAGAGATGAACAGACCGACATATCCCCAGTCAATTAGCAGCTGTACGAGTGTATCTACAAAAGCGTCCATATGTTGAATCCTAATAGAATGAATAATCCGATAAATGCACAAATGAAGAATATATTGGAACTGCGGCTATTTGTCAGTACAAACAAGTGTCCCGCCAGGATGCTGACACCGATGAGCAGGAAGGACATCAGGTGGACACTCAATACCGGTTGCAGTCCGATATAGACAAAGATGCAGAAATTCAGCAGGATGAGGAAGTGTAGATAGCTTCGGGTGCGTATCTTGTCTTCATAGCCGGCAATGAGACAGTGTGCCGCGCTGACGATGAACAGAACAAGGAGATATCCGAGGGTGGCGAGTTCCCACGGCTGATAGTCGAACCGGGTGGGAGCGAAGGTCACCAGCTCGCGGAAGGGCTGGCAGAAGAGTTCCATTTGCCCGTAGTAGAGGGCGTGTCCCAGCAACAGCCAGTAGGGTACGCTCCATCCTACCAAGGAGGCGAAGAAACTTTTGGGTTGGAGAGACTGGAAGTTGTAGGCACCTATCCAGAAGATGGGGACAAACAGCATGAGCTGCGGAAAAAGCAGGCTGCCCAGTCCGATGAAGACAAAGGCGTGGAAGAGACTGCCTGTGGGCCGTGCCTGCTGGTAGCTCTTGAAGAGGAAAAACAGTGCCACCAGGAAGGAGGCGGCTGCCAAGTCTCCCGCATACAGCATGTGTAGGCTGGGGCAGACGGATATCAGCAGGAAGTAGACAGAAGTCTGTACCGATGCCCGCATCCGGATGATGGCGAACGTATTGTTGAGCTGTATTAGGAAGTACCCGATGACGGCATACAGAATAAAGCTGAAGAGACGGTTTGCCCAGGTGGGGATGCAGAAGTCGCAGAATGTTTCCCAAAGGGAATATCCGCTTTGCTGTGTCTCCGTCTCGGGCAACAGAACAGCGGTCAGTATCCAGCAGGATACTGAAATCAGGATAGCGGTGGGTAGTGTGAACCGCCCTGCCGTTATCCGGTTCTGGAATCTCTTCGTTCTCATTTATAAGTCAAATCCGATGTCGCGACGGAAATATTTCTTCTCGAAGTTTATCATGTCGGCCACGCGGTAGCTCTTCTGCAAGGCTTCTTCCTTTGTTTCACCATAGGAGCAGACGGCGATGACACGGCCACCGGCAGTTACGGTCTGTCCGTCTTTGGTGGCTGTTCCGGCATGGAAGAGGATGCTGTCCGTTTCGGCAGCCTTCTCGAATCCGGTCATCACCTTGCCCTTTTCGTAGGCTTCCGGGTATCCTCCGCTTACCAGCATGACGCAAGCGGCTGTGCGTGGGTCGAATTCCAGTGTACGCTGGTCGAGGTCGCCCTGGGCAACGCCTTCGAGTAGGTCTACCAGGTCGCTCTTGATACGTAGCATTACACTTTCGGTTTCGGGGTCGCCCATGCGGACGTTGTATTCAATCACCATCGGTTCGCCCTTCACGTTGATAAGTCCCAGGAAGATGAAGCCTTGGTAGCCGATTTCTTCTTCCAGCAGACCGTTTACGGTAGGTTCGATGATGCGGGTGCGTACTTTTTCCATAAATGTTTCGTTGGCAAAAGGTACGGGAGTAACGCTGCCCATACCGCCGGTGTTGAGGCCTTTGTCGCCTTCGCCGATACGCTTGTAATCTTTGGCTACGGGCAATACCTTATAGTGGCGGCCGTCTGTCATCACGAATACGGAACATTCGATGCCGCTGAGGAACTCTTCAATGACTACCGTGGCGCTGGCATCGCCGAACATGCCGTCCAGCATTTCCTTCAGCTCTTTCTGAGCTTCTTCCAGTGTGGGGAGAATCAGCACGCCCTTGCCTGCACACAGTCCGTCGGCCTTCAGTACGTAAGGCGCTTCGAGGGAAGCGAGGAAGTCGAGTCCCTCCTGCAAGTTGTCGGCGGTGATGCTCTTGTAGCGGGCAGTGGGGATGTTGTGGCGCATCATGAAGCCTTTGGCAAATTCCTTGCTACCTTCCAGTGTAGCACCTTTGGCGGTGGGGCCGATGATGTCGATATGGCAGGTGGCAGGGTCTTCCTTGAAGCTGTCGAAGATGCCTTGTACCAACGGGTCTTCGGGACCCACAACAATCATGTCGATTTCTTTCTCAAGGGCAAAGGCCTTGAGTGTGGGAAAGTCTGTCGCCTTCAGGTTCACATTCTCGCCTGCTTCGCTTGTACCTGCATTGCCGGGCGCAATATATAGTTTCTCTACTTTCGGGCTTTGGGCAATCTTCCATGCCAGAGCGTGTTCGCGGCCACCGGAGCCTAATAATAATACTTTCATGGGTTCATTTACAATTTACAATGTACAATTTGTCTGTGCTGTGGGGCATCAGGTAAGTTGTACAGATTGTTATACTTAATGATTTATTCTCTCTTTTATTCTCTTCTTTCTTCTACCATCTACTCCCTATTTGCACGCCCGCACTGCATAGCAAATTGTACATTGTACATTAAAGATATTCTTCAAAATATCTTGTTATCTTCTCGTGCAGATGCACACGGTCGCGTCCCAGGACGTTGTGCTTGTGCGTGGGATAGATAGACAAATCGGGATAGGTACGGGCATCCACGCACGCCTTCATGAATGAAAGGGTGTGCTGCGGCACGCAGGTGTCGTCGTGGTCGTCGTGTATGATGAGCAGATGTCCTTTCAAGTTACCGGCAAGGTTTTTCAGATTTGTCTGCTTGTAGCCTTCCGGGTTCGCTTGCGGAGTGTCCATATAGCGCTCACCGTACATTATCTCGTAGTATCCCCAGTCGATAACCGGTCCGCCGGCAACGCCTACCTTGAAAATTTCGGGATAGCGCAGCATCAGCGCCGTAGTCATGTGTCCTCCGAAGCTCCAGCCGTGCACTCCGATACGCTCTCCGTCCACATAAGGCTGGCTTTTCAGGAATTCTACGCCCTTCACCTGGTCTTTGCCCTCTTCGATGCCCAGCTGGCGGAAGGTGGCGTTTTCAAACTCCAGTCCACGGTTGCTGCTGCCACGGTTGTCGAGGCTGAACATGATGTAGCCTTTGTTTGCCATGTAGATGTCCCAGCCGCGGGCATCGTTCATCCAGCCGTTCGTTATCATCTGGGCGTGCGGGCCGCCGTATACGTAGACGATGGCGGGATACTTCTTTGCCGGGTCGAAGTCGGCAGGCTTTATCAGGCGGTAGTACAAGTCTGTCTTGCCGTCGGCGGCTTTGATGGTGCCTACTTCTATGCTGGGCATTTCAAAGCCTTCGTAGGGGTTCTTGGCTGTCAGCAGTGTGTGTTCCCGTTGTTTTTTCGGGTTGGTGGACATCAGTTTTATGATACGGGGGCAAGTGGGCGAAGAGGCATTGTCGATGAGGTAAGTTCCCATGAAACCGGAAATTTGTGCCGAGTGCATGCCGGTTGGGTCTCCTATCAAGCTGCGTTTGCCATTCTTCAGGTTGACAGCGTAAAGGTTGCTCTGCAAAGGAGAGATTTCCGTACTCTTGATGATGAGCTCTTTCGTGTTCCGGTTAAAACCTACGATGTCTTGTACAAGCCAGGGGCCGGAGGTGAGTTGCTTCAGCAGTTCCCCTTCCGTATTGTATAGGTACAGATGGTTGAAGCCGTCACGCTGGCTTTGATAGATGAACTTGTGGCTGTCCCATGGCAGGAATAGAATGGGAGATTGCGGCTCCACATATTTGGGATGTCTCTCTTCGATGAGCACTTGTTGCAGCTTTCCGCTTTCAGCATCGTACCGGCACAGTTTGGAGTGGTTTTGGTCTCGGTTTAGCTCTATCAGATAGAGGCTTTTACCATCCGGTGCCCAGGTGATGTTGGTGAAGTAGCGGTCTTTTGGGTCGCCCATGTCCAGGTAGATGGTCTTTTGAGTAGCCGGATTGTAGATACCTACCTTTACCTGATGGCTGAGCATGCCGGCCATGGGGTAGCGTATTTTATCCACCAGTGCTATTCTTGTCGTGATGTCAACCAATGGATAGGGGGTGACCATGCTTTCGTTCATTCGATAAAAGGCCAGCAGGTCCCCGGCAGGATTCCAGAAAGTGCCTTTTGAAATGCCGAATTCATTGCGGTGCACACTTTGTCCGCAGACGATACCTTCCGGTTCGTTGGTGACTTTCAGGGTTTGCCCGTCACCGGTCATCACATAGAGATTATTGCCGATAGTATAAGCCAAATGGCGGCTTACCTCGTTCCAATCCTCATTTGCGGCTTGGGCGGGGCAAGGCTGGCTCCAGATGACTTTTTTCTTCTTCCAGTCGACGAGGGCACGGTACTTGCCGGTGTTCAGCAGCAGGAGTGGGTCTATTTGGACTTGAATACCCAGATTGACGCCTCGGGGTACGTTGACAGCCTTTGCAGCATGAAAGTGACGCAGTTTTCCAAGTCCTTTTTCTTCCAGCAGCGCGTTGGCTTCTTCCAATGTGATGGCAGTGAATTTCTCTCCGGGCTTGGCACCTAATCCTTTGACAGCCCATGTACCTTCTATATTGTCGATGCCAAGTTCCAGACAAGCGGCATCGCCCCACCACTGGTACGATTTGTTTTCCGGTTTGTGGTAGGTCTCACCTCCGGGAATCAGATCTTCCAGGGTCGGCTTTTTCAGTTCTTGTGCCATAGCGTTTGTTGCAAGCAGAGCAGGTACTGTTATCAGCAGTGCAAGAATGCTCTTACTTATTTTCTTTGCATTCATTCTCCTTGTCATTGTTCGTGTTATTCTTCTTCCTTCTTTCCCGCCTCTCTTCTTTTGCTTTCCGGGTAAGACTCACCCAACCTTGTTCTGCGTTCTCCACCGAATTCACGTCTTTCCCTCGGTCTGAACTCCCGTCTTTCCCCATTCTTGAACTCTCTTCTTTCACGCGGACGGAATTCGCGCTTTTCGCCGTCCTTGAATTCTCTTGGTCTGCGTTCGCCGTTGAACTCGCGTCTTTCGCTACCGAATTCACGTCTCTCTCCACTGAATCGGGGACGGAATTCGCGTCTTTCTCCGGGTTTGAACTCTTTCCGTTCCCCAGAAGCCGGACGAAATTCTTTGCGCTCCTTGCTCAACTCCTCGCCTTCGGCACGGAATTCCTTGTACTTTCCATCGAAGATTTCGTACTGGCGGAATTCGCATTCCAGCGCACCATTGAATAAAGGTATCTTGGAGGTGGCTTTTAGCCCGATTTGGTCGAAGCACTCTTCCCGGTAAGAAAGAATCCATGCGGTGTTGCCCGTAAAGGCATGTTTCAGACGCTCGCCAATCATGGAGTAAAGGCCCAGCAGGTCGTTGGTAGAGATACGCTCACCGTAGGGAGGATTGGTGATGATGATGGATTTCTCCGCAGGTTGCTCGAATTGCTGGAAAGGTTGCAGCTTCAATACCACGTCCTTGCTTACGCCGGCAGCCTTTATATTGTGTGTGGCAATTTCGTTTGCCTTCGGGCTGTTGTCGTAACCGTATATCTTATGCGTAAATTCACGTTCCTGGCTGTCGTCATTGTATATCGTGTCGAACAGCTCCTGGTCAAAATCCACCCACTTCTCGAAAGCGAACTCCTTGCGGAATACGCCCGGAGCGATGTTGCGTGCAATCAGCGCCGCTTCGATGGGAATGGTTCCCGAACCACACATCGGGTCTATCAGGTCACATTCGCCACGCCAGCCGGTCATCAATATCATGCCGGCGGCCAGCACCTCATTCAGCGGGGCCTCTACTGCTTCCTGGCGATAACCGCGGCGGTGCAGCGATTCGCCGCTGGAGTCGAGAGACAGCGTACATTTGGTTTCGGCAATGTGTATGTTCAGCAGCACGTCCGGTTTGTTGACACGCACGCCGGGACGTTCGCCGGTCTTCTCGCGGAAATAGTCCACGATGGCATCCTTCACCTTGTAGGAAACGAACTTGGAATGACGGAACTCTTCACTGAATACAACCGCGTCCACGGCAAAGGTCTTGTCCGTATCCAGATAGTCTTCCCATCGGATGGCTTTAATCTGTTCGTAAACCTCGTCGGCATCCTTGGCTGTGAAGTGTTTGATGGGTTTCAGTATCCGGATGGCTGTACGCAGGCAGAAGTTTGCCTTGTACATCATTTCCTTATCACCACTGAAAGATACCATGCGGCGGCCTATTTCTATTTCGTTGGCGCCCAGTGCAGTCAGCTCTTGTGCCAGTACCTCTTCCAGTCCTTGGAAGGTTTTGGCAATCATTTCAAAAGATTGTTCGCTCATCTATGCATTTACTTTATGTGAATCGGCAATCTGGGTAGTTGTCACTCGTTTCTCTCATTAGTGGCTGATAACCATTTAACTACTTGAACTGCTGATTTGAGTTATTTACGATTTTAATTGTTTATTGGTTGTTTGTGACTTACTTCTTGGCCTTTGTCTGTACAATCCTTGCTCCTGCGGGAACATCTTCTGTCACCCAGATATTGCCGCCTACGGTGGCTCCTTGTCCGATGGTGATGCGTCCCAATATGGTGGCGTTGGAATAGACTATCACATTGTCTTCCAGAATGGGATGGCGGGGAATACCCTTGATGGGCTTACCGTCTTCGTCTAGCGGGAAGCTCTTGGCACCGAGGGTCACACCCTGGTACAGCTTCACGTTGTTGCCGATGATGCAGGTCTCGCCGATTACCACACCCGTACCGTGGTCGATGGTAAAATAACCACCTATTTCCGCTCCTGGATGAATATCGATTCCCGTTTCACTGTGCGCCATCTCGGTGATGATGCGGGGAATGAGGGGAACACCCAACTTGAGCAACTCGTGTGCGATGCGGTAGTTGCTGATGGCGCGGATGGCCGGATAGCAGCTGATGACTTCGCCGAACGACTGTGCGGCGGGGTCACCGTTGTAGGCGGCTTCCACATCTGTGGCGAGTGTACGTCTCATTGCCGGCAGGTTGCTGATGAACTTGGCAGCCAATAAGGCGGCTTCTTCCCGTTGGAGCTCGGTACAACAGTTGCATTCGCCGTCGCCTGCAAAGCAGAGGCCGGCAAGGATTTGCTCGGTCAGCAGGTCGAACAAGCGTTCGACATTGACACCGATATGGTAAGTCACCGTACGGCTGTTGACCGTAGAATTTCCGAAATATCCGGGGAAGATGATGGCTCGCGCCAGTTCGATGATGTCGCGCAGCACTTTTGCCGAAGGCAGCGGGTTGCCGTCCGTATGCTGGTGAAACAGTCCTTTGTATGATTCGCTTTCCGATAGCTCATCGACTGCTTGTGTCAAAATGTGGGTAAAGTTGAGTGGACTCATTATGATATCCTTAAGTTTAAAAGTGGCAACAAAGATAGGAAATACTCGTCAAATATCCTACATATCCCTCATTTATAGTACGTATTTACCATATTTGTGGTATTTTCTACGAACCAATTTTGCGCTACTTTTGTCTTGTAAGAAATAACATACCTCGTTCCACTCCGGATTGTTAGTCTTTTCCCTTAGGGGAATGAGGAATTTAAAAACGGTTGGATTATGAAGAAGATAGCAGAACGCCTTACCGACCTGGTAGGCAACACTCCCTTGCTGGAGTTGAATAATTATAACAAGAATAAGCGTCTGAAAGCCCGTGTTATCGCCAAATTGGAATATTTTAACCCCGCCGGCAGTGTGAAGGACCGCGTGGCGCTTGCCATGATAGAAGATGCCGAGGCAAAAGGGCTGTTGAAGCCCGGTGCCACCATCATCGAACCTACCAGTGGGAATACGGGCGTAGGGCTGGCTTTTGTGGCCGCTGCCAAAGGTTACAAGCTGATACTGACGATGCCCGACACAATGAGCTTGGAACGCCGCAACCTTTTGAAAGCCCTCGGTGCGGAATTGGTACTGACTCCGGGTGCCGACGGTATGAAAGGCGCCATAGCCCGTGCCGAAGAACTGAAAGCCGCCAACCCCGGCTCGCTGATTCTACAGCAATTTGACAACCCTGCCAATCCGGCAATGCACGAGCGTACTACCGGACAAGAAATCTGGCGTGATACAGACGGCCGGGTGGATATTTTCGTGGCCGGTGTAGGTACGGGAGGCACAGTGAGTGGTGTGGGTGCAGCCTTGAAAGCCAATAACCCAAAGGTAAGGATTGTGGCTGTGGAGCCCGAAGATTCTCCCGTACTTTCCGGTGGGAAGCCCGGTCCCCATAAAATACAAGGTATCGGTGCCGGATTTGTGCCAAAGAACTATAACAGTGCCGTAATAGACGAAGTTCTGCAGGTATCCAATGATGACGCCATCCGTACGGGTCGCGAACTGGCGAAGTATGAGGGATTGTTGGTCGGCATCTCTTCGGGAGCTGCCGTTGCTGCAGCTACCCGCTTGGCACGGTTGCCCGAGAATGAAGGAAAGACGATTGTAGCGCTGCTACCCGATACGGGAGAACGGTATCTTTCGACGCTGTTGTATGCATTTGAGGAATATCCGTTGTAAAAGTAAATATTTCTGCCGGTTATCCGCTCCATCAATGTGGAGCAGGTGACCGGCAGATGGTATTTATAGTTCGCTTGGTCTTAACCCGAATGACCGGCAGCTTATTTTCTCTACTTTTACTTCCCATATCTTGACATTGCGTACGGCGGGTTCAGCATATTTGCATTCATTTTCCGTATATTGCTTCATCAGCATGTCGAGTACGCGTCGCTTCTCTTCCATGTCTTCCACGAAGTGTACTTTCCCACGACAGATAACACTGCGCGACTTCATACTGTAGCTGCATGCCACTTGCCGGTGCATATAAACCAGCTCGTGTCCTTCGCAGAAGGTGATGCAAACTTGCGGGTGCTTTGTTACCATCTCCACTTTACTGCCTTCCGGGCCGGAATGCAAGTATATTACCCCGTCTTGATAGGCAAAGTTCATGGGAACCGCATATGGGTTTCCTTCAAGGTCTGTGATGCCCACTATGCAGTATGGGCATTTACGGATAATTTCCTCAATCTGTGTAGGGTCTGTAATAGTAATTGTCTTCATGTGCAAAGCCTCATCCCCGGCCCCTCTCCGAAAGAGAGGGGAGTGGGGATATTTAAATATTGTAGGGTTATTCTTTATTTCACTTCACTCAAGTTTCGCAAGTTTTCAATTCATTGCTCTCCTCTCCCCTCTCTATCGGAGAGGGGAGAGGGGGTGAGGTTACACCAGTGCAAAGTCCAACTGCTTCTTTTCCAAGTTAGCGCGTGCCACCTTAATGGTAATGGCATCTCCCAGACTATAAATTTTATTTTTGCGGCGTCCGCGCAGGCAGTAGTTCTTTTCGTCGAATTCGTAATAGTCATCGTCGAGGTCGCGGATAGGAATCATGCCTTCGCACTTGTTCTCATTCAGCTCCACGTAGAGTCCCCATTCCGTTACGCCGGAGATGACGCCGTCGAAGGTCTGTCCCAGGCGTTCGGTCATGAATTCTACTTGCTTGTACTTGATGGAGGCGCGTTCCGCGTTGGAGGCTATCTGCTCCATGCTGCTGCTGTGTTCGCAGAGGGCTTCGTATTTCTGTTCGGACACGGTGCGGCCTCCCTGGTCCAAGTACTTGGTGAGCAGACGGTGTACCATCATATCCGGATAGCGGCGGATGGGCGAGGTGAAATGGGTATAGTAATCGAAAGCCAAACCATAGTGCCCCACGTTATGCACGGAGTAGCGTGCCTTCTGCATGGCGCGGATGGAGACGGTTTCAATCAAGTTCTCCTCCTTCTTGCCCTGGATGTCGTCCAGCAGGTGGTTGATGGACTTGGAGATGTCGGTCTTTGTACCGCTGGTACGCAGCTTGTAGCCGAAACGGGCGATGAACTGTGCCAGGTTGTCCAGCTTCTCCGGGTCGGGGAGGTCGTGAATACGGTATGGCAACACTTTGGCTTTCTTGCCTTTGGGCACGCGGCCTATCTTTTCGGCTACGGTGCGGTTGGCGAGCAGCATGAACTCCTCTATCAGCTTGTTGGCATCTTTCGACTCCTTGAAGTAGACGCTGACGGGTTTGCCCTTCTCGTCAATTTCGAACTTCACTTCGTAGCGGTCGAAGTTGATGGCTCCTGCCTTAAAGCGGTTCTCACGCAGTATTTTGGCAAGCTTATCCAGTTGGAGCATCTCTTCCTGGAAGTCTCCTTTGCCGGTTTCTATAATCTCCTGGGCTTCTTCGTAGGTGAAGCGGCGGTCGCTCTTGATGACGGTATGTACCACGCGTGAGTTCTTCACTTCGCCTTTTTCCGTCATTTCAAAGATGACGGAGTAGGCAAGCTTCTCTTCGTCGGGGCGGAGTGAACAGATGAAATTACACAACCGTTCGGGGAGCATTGGGATGGTGCGGTCTACGAGGTAGACGGATGTGGCACGCTTCTCGGCTTCCTTGTCTATGATGCCGCCCTCTTTCACGTAGTGGGTCACGTCGGCAATGTGTACGCCTACTTCCCAAAGTCCCCCTTTCAGTTTGCGGATGGAGAGGGCGTCGTCGAAGTCCTTGGCATCCTTGGGGTCGATGGTGAAGGTGGTCACACCCCGGAAGTCCTCACGTCGGGCTATTTCCTCGGCGGAGATTTCGGCGGGTATCTTGTCGGCAGCTTTCTCTACGGCAGCGGGGTAGACATAGGGCAGGCCGAATTCCGCCAGGATGGCGTGCATCTCGGTGGTATTGTCTCCTGCGCGCCCCAGGATGTCGATTACCTGGCCGATGGGGTTCTTGGCTTTGTCGGGCCATTCCACCACCTTTACGATGGCTTTGTCGCCCGTCTTGCCGCCTTTCAACTTTTCTTTGGGGATGAAGATGTCGTTGGCAAGCGTACGGTTTTCCGTTACAAGGAAAGCGTATGACTTGGCAACTTCCAGGGTACCCACGAAGGTGTCGTTGGCACGTTCCAGTATCTCGATGACTTCTCCTTCGGCTTCGCGTCCGCGACGCTTGGCATAGAAGGCGATACGCACTTTATCATTGTTCATGGCGTGTGCCGAGTTGCGTTCGGCCACGAATATCGGTTCGCCTCCACCTTCCGGTATAAAGGAATTCTTGCCGTTGCTCTTGCGCTGGAAGGTTCCGGTCATTTCCACGCCGTGGTTGTTCAGCTTGTATTTGTGCTTGTCCACTTCTGTGATGTAGTCGTCCATCGACAGTTCGGACAAGATGTCCATGCACAGCATCTTCAGCGGATGTGTGGTGAGGTGGAGTTGTTCAAAGATGTATTTCAGGGATAATACTTCGTCTTGCTTTGTGTGGAAGAATTCCAGCAGTACTTTGACGAGCTCTTTCTTCTTCATGCGTTTGCCGGCTTTCTTTTCTTTCTTTTTGGCCATAATGTTATGATGTATTTTATGTATAAATAGAGATTCTGTGTCAATCTGTGTAATCTGTGGTGATTACCTCTTGCAAAGTAAACAAATAAATATGTTCCTTCGTTCACTCAGACTTCAAAATATTATCATTCTATTGAAAATAATGAAGGAACGACAGATTGTAATGGATTTATGTACTATATTTGCACACAAAGTGAAGATAGGCTGTACCTTAGACGAAAAGCAGATGGAAATGCAAACTCTGAACAAAAAAGCAGATGCCACACGGGAAAAAGACATTTACCGGGTGACGGTTGTGGGAAGTGTGGTAAACTTTCTCTTGCTTGTCTTCAAATTCTTTGCAGGTATTGTAGGTCACAGTGCCGCCATGCTGGCGGATGCGGTACATTCTTTGTCGGATTTCATTACAGATATTATTGTCATTGTTTTTGTGCGCATTTCGGCAAAGCCCGAAGATGAAGGACACGATTACGGTCATGGCAAGTACGAGACGCTGGCAACTGCCATTATCGGTATTTTTCTGTTGTTTGTGGGATTCGGCATTTTCTGGAACGGGGCTTCCTCCATTTACCGCTTCCTGCAAGGCGGCTCTCTGCAGGAACCCGGTATACTGGCACTGGTGGCTGCATTGGTATCCATCGTTTTCAAGGAAGTGCTTTATCAATATACCGTATTCAAGGGCAGGAAGTTGAATTCGCAGGCGGTTGTTGCCAATGCCTGGCATCACCGGAGTGACGCGTTTTCGTCCATAGGCACGGCAGCGGGTATAGGTGGCGCCATTCTTTTGGGTGACCATTGGCGGGTGCTGGACCCGGTGGCAGCGGTTATTGTCAGCTTCTTCATTATGAAGGTGGCTGTGCAGTTGTTGATACCGTGTGTGGACGAACTGTTGGAGAAATCATTGCCTGCCGAGGTGGAGGATGAGATACTGAAGACGATTCTCTCTTTTCCCGGTATCAGCTCGCCGCATCACCTTCGTACGCGCCGCATCGGCAGTTATTGTGCCATCGAGGTGCATGTGCGTATGGATGGTAGCATCTCGCTGGAGGAAGCTCACGAGACGGCAACGGCGGTGGAGAACAAGCTGAAAAGGCAGTTCGGCAAAGGAACACTGGTCAGCATCCATGTGGAGCCGGTGAAGAAGAGTAACGAGGCGACAGAGTAACACAAGGAGCGTCAAGGTGACGGACCGGATGAAAAGTAATTAGTAATTTGTAACAGAAGAAGTGGAATCGATTTTAATTACAGGAGCAAGCGGATTTATCGGAAGTTTCATCGTGGAGGAGGCGTTGAAGCGCAAGTTCGGTGTGTGGGCGGGTGTACGTTCGTCCAGCAGCCGCGAGTATCTGCGTGACCGCAAGATACATTTCCTCGAACTGGACTTTGCGCACCCCAATGAACTGAGGGCACAACTCTCGGGACATAAAGGGACCTACAATAAGTTTGATTATATTGTCCATTGTGCCGGTGTGACGAAGTGTGTGGACAAGAACGAATTCGATTTGGTGAATTATCTGCAGACCAAATACTTCATCGATACGCTGAGGGAGCTGAACATGATTCCCAAGCAGTTTATCTTCATCAGTACGCTGAGTGTGTTCGGCCCGGTACGCGAGAGGACCTACGACCCGATTATGGAGAGTGACCCCCCTTCACCCAATACCGCCTACGGACTCAGTAAACTGAAAACAGAACTTTATTTGCAGAGTATTCCGGGTTTCCCCTACGTCATCTACCGGCCGACGGGTGTATACGGGCCGCGTGAGAAGGATTATTACCTCATGGCGAAGTCCATCCGGCAGCATACGGACTTTTCTGTAGGCTTCTGCCGCCAGGACTTGACGTTTGTATATGTAAAGGACATCGTGCAGGCTGTCTTCCTCGGGATAGAGAAGCAGGTGTCCCGCCGCGCCTATTTCCTGGCTGACGGGAAGGTGTATAGCAGCCGTGCTTTTTCCGATTTGATAAGGAAAGAATTGGGCAATCCGTTTGTTATTCGCCTGAGATGTCCGTTAATTGTATTGAAAGTCGTATCTTTGCTCGCCGAATTCTGGGCGAAGCGGCAGAACAAGACCAGCACGCTCAATTCGGACAAGTATAGAATAATGAAACAACGCAACTGGCAGTGTGACATCACACCGGCCGTCGAGGAACTGGGCTTCAGTCCTGAGTACGACCTGGAACGGGGTGTAAAGGAAACCATTGCCTGGTATAAGGATAAGGGATGGCTTTAGATTTATTTAAAAGGGTAGAAACCCGTAAGGGGCTTTTTGCGGTAGAGAAGATTACGCTGATATACAATTTGCTGACTTCCATTCTCATTCTGTTTCTTTTTCAGGAAATGGATCATCCGGTGCAGATGCTTGCAGACCGTGTTGTCATTGCGGGTATGACGTTCCTGCTGATGTATCTTTACCGGCTGGCACCCTGCAAGTTCTCTGCCTTTGTGCGCATAGCCATCCAAATGTCACTGCTTTCCTATTGGTATCCCGACACCTTTGAGTTCAACCGGATATTCCCCAATCTCGACCACGTGTTCGCGTCGGTGGAGCAATGGATGTTTGGTGGACAGCCTGCTGTGTGGTTCTGTGAAAGGTTTCCGCAGATGTGGGTGAGCGAGCCGTTCAATATGGGATACTTCTTCTATTATCCGATGATTCTGCTGGTGGTGGTGTGGTATTTCCTTTATCGTTTCGACCTTTTCGAGAAGGTTTCGTTCGTCATCGTCACCGCTTTCTTCATCTATTACCTTATTTATATCTTCGTCCCCGTTGCCGGGCCGCAGTTCTACTTCCCCGCCATTGGAAGCGACCATGTGGCGCAAGGTATCTTCCCGTCCATCGGTGACTATTTCCATCACCATCAGGAACTTCTTCCCGGTCCGGGCTATGAGCACGGCTTCTTCTACAACCTGGTGGAGAGTTCCCAGCAGGTGGGTGAGCGTCCCACGGCTGCTTTTCCCAGTTCGCACGTCGGAATGTCTACGGTACTGATGATTATGGCATGGCGTGGCAGCAAGCGTCTGTTTGCCTGCTTGTTTCCTTTCTATCTGCTGTTGTGCGGGGCTACGGTCTATATCCAGGCACATTACCTGATAGACTCTATCGTGGGTTTCGTATCGGCTTTCGGCATTTATATCCTGGCCACGTGGATGTTCAAGCGATGGTTTGCGCAGCCGATGTTCCGCTAGTCGGGCATGGTGATTATCTTTCCACCGTCTGTGGGCAATACCAATGTACGCGGATAAACTTCTGCCGGAAGTTAATGCTGGAAGTTTACGATGAGCTGTTTGAGCAGTTTTTTCTTTTTCATAAAGACATATTTATGGGATTCTTTCTTTCTTGGGAAGACGAATATAGGGACTTGTTTCTTTCTGCCAAAGAAACAATGTTTTTTTTCTTGCCTCCTTGTTGGCAAGGTTTTGCCTTCCCATTGGCAAGGCTTTGCCACCGCGTTGGCAAAACTTTGCCATAGGCATGGCAAAAGTTTGCCAAGGGCAAGGCAAGTGGTTGGCAAAATTTCTTGCTGACAGACAGTGAGTTATGCGGATGGCAACAAAGCCTGTCATCTGCGTCTGAATACTCCCCCCCTCTCAGAAGCTATTCAAGAAGGAGCGTGAGGATGATTGCTCAAGTATCGGACTCGATGGTAAAAATCGTATGCGGTTTTCTCCTATGGCAGTAACGGCTCTATCTCTTCGAAGATGCGGTACAGTTCCTCCTTCGTCTCTGCCCGCAGCATGGCTATCCGGGTGTCGCGGAAATTGGGAATCCCTTTGAAGAGCGGGCTTGCTGCCAGGTGGCGGCGCACGTGCAGTATGCCTCGTCGCTCATCCAGCAGGTTGACGCTGTCTTCCACTTCCTGGCGGAGTACGTTCAGCCGCCATTCGGAACTCAGCGGAGGGAGTTCTTCGCCCGTCTCCAAATAATGCTTCACTTCCTTAAAGAACCACGGGCGGCCGAAGCTGGCACGGCCTATCATGATGGCGTCCACACCGTAGAGGTCGAAGCATTCTTTGGCCTGTTGGGGAGTGGTGATATCACCGTTGCCGATGATGGGAATGTGCATGCGTGGGTTCTTTTTCACCTCGCCGATAAGTGTCCAGTCCGCCTCGCCGGTATACATCTGGGCGCGGGTACGGCCGTGGATGGTGAGGGCGGCAATGCCGCAGTCCTGCAACTGCTCGGCAAGGTCTACGATGATTTTACTGTTGGCATCCCAGCCCAGGCGGGTCTTCACGGTGACGGGAATCTTCACGGCATCTACCACGGCACGGGTGATTTCCAGCATCAGCGGAATGTTCTGTAGCATACCGGCACCGGCACCCTTGCCGGCAACGCGCTTCACGGGGCAGCCGAAGTTGATGTCCAGCGTGTCCGGGTGTGCCTGCTCCACGATGCGGGCGGCTTCTACCATGGTGGCGGTGTCCCGTCCGTATATCTGTATGGCTACGGGCCGCTCTTCATCGCTGATGTTCAGTTTCTGCTGGGTCTTGCCTACGGAGCGTATCAAGGCATCGGCAGAAACGAACTCGGTATATACCATGTCTGCTCCGAAGTGCTTGCACATCAGGCGGAAAGCAGGGTCGGTGACGTCCTCCATCGGGGCGAGGAATACGGGGCGTGGGCCCAGGTCTATATCTTTAATCTTCATAATCTAAGCGGATTTGTCCGCAAAAGTACAGAAAAAAGCCTACCTTTGCATACTCTAATTCAAAAAGAAATGATGAAACACTCAATCAGTGACTTCGAAATCATGGCACCGGTAGGCTCGCGCGAATCTCTCGCAGCAGCCATACAAGCAGGTGCCGACTCCATCTATTTCGGTATCGAGAACCTGAACATGCGTGCCCGTTCGGCAAATACCTTCACTATCGACGATTTGCGGGAAATAGCCCGGACGTGCGACGAACATGGCATGAAGAGCTACCTCACCGTCAATACCATTATATACGACCATGACATTCCGCTGATGCGTACCATTGTAGATGCGGCAAAGGCGGCAGGCATCTCGGCAGTCATTGCCGCTGATGTGGCAGTGATGAGCTATGCCCGGCAGATAGGGCAGGAGGTACACCTCAGCACACAGCTCAACATCAGCAACGTGGAAGCCCTGCGCTTCTATGCACAGTTTGCCGATGTGGTGGTGCTGGCGCGTGAGCTGAATTTGGAGCAGGTGGCAGAAATCTACCGACATATCCGTGAGGAGAATATCTGCGGTCCCAGTGGAGAGCAGATACGTATAGAGATGTTCTGTCACGGTGCGCTTTGCATGGCAGTCAGCGGAAAGTGTTATCTCTCATTGCATGAAATGAACCACTCCGCCAACCGCGGTGCCTGCATGCAGGTATGCCGCCGTAGTTATACGGTGCGCGACAAGGAGACGAATGTGGAATTGGAGGTGGACAACCAATACATCATGTCCCCCAAAGACTTAAAAACTATCCACTTCATGAACAAGATGCTGGATGCAGGTGTTCGTGTTTTCAAAATAGAAGGACGTGCCCGCGGACCCGAGTACGTGCGCACGGTAGTGGAGTGTTACAAAGAAGCCATCCGTTCCTATCTGGACGATACATTCACCGATGAGAAGATTGCCCGGTGGGACGAACGTTTGAAGACGGTCTTCAATCGTGGTTTCTGGGACGGCTACTACCTGGGACAACGCTTGGGCGAATGGACCAAGAACTACGGCTCTGCCGCTACGGAACGTAAAATCTATGTGGGTAAGGGCATCCGCTACTTCTCAAACATCGGTGTGGCGGAGTTCCTGGTAGAAGCAGCCGAAGTGAGCGTAGGCGACAAGTTGCTGATTACGGGTCCCACAACGGGTGCCGAATTCGTCACTTTGGACGAGGCACGCGTCGATTTGAAACCCGTGCAGACTGTAAAGAAAGGCCAGCATTTCTCGATGAAATCGGTGAAAATACGTCCCAGTGACAAACTCTACAAGCTGGTCAGCGTAGAGGAACTGAAGAAGTTCAAAGGCTTGGATGTGGAGAAACAACGTGGCTAAGTATCAAATAGTCCAATAGTAAATATGAATTATATCTATGAACTTCCCATGAAGGTGCGCGACTATGAATGCGACCTGCAAGGCATCGTCAATAATGCCAATTATCAGCATTATCTGGAGCATACGCGCCATGAGTTTCTGTTGAGTGCCGGCGTCAGCTTTGCCGGACTGCACGAGCAGGGGGTAGACCCGGTAGTGGCACGTATCAATATGGCTTTCAAGACTCCCCTGAGGAGTGGTGACGAGTTTGTCTCCAAGCTTTATATGAAGAAGGAAGGCATCAAGTACGTCTTCTATCAAGACATCTTCCGTGCTTCCGACGGTAAGGTCTGCCTCAAGGGCGTGGTCGAGACCGTGTGTGTAGTCAATGGCCGGTTGAGCGACAGCGAACTGTTCGACCGCCTTTTTGCCCCTTATCTCAACCCGGGTAAGTCCGTGTAATCTTTGGTGGAATGAACAGTGACGAACGGATTTGCAGTATAGCTCTCACACTTTGCCCCGGTATAGGACATATCGGGGCAAAGCGTTTAATAGAGGGTACGGGCAGTGCTGCCGAAGTATTCAGTCGGCGGAAGGAGCTCCCCGAAATCATGCCCGGTGTGAATCCGGGGGTAGTGACGGCCCTTGATTGTCCCGCTGCCTTTCTGCGTGCCGAGCAGGAGATGGAGTTTGTAGAGAAGAACCGCCTTTCCTGCCTGACGTTGAAGGATGAGGCTTACCCTTCCCGCTTGCGTGAATGTGAGGACGCACCGATTGTACTTTTCTTTAAAGGAAACACCGATTTCAACCGCCTGCATGTCGTCGATATGGTAGGTACACGCCGTGCCACCGATTACGGCAAGCAATTCTGTGCCGACTTCCTGCGCGATTTGGCCGTTCTTTGTCCCGATGTGCTGGTAGTAAGCGGACTGGCTTACGGGATAGATATCCATGCCCATCGGGCCGCTTTGGCAAATCATCTCCCTACCGTTGCTGTCCTTGCTCACGGACTGGACCGCATCTATCCGTATGTACACCGGAAAACAGCCATCGACATGCTGGCACAAGGCGGACTGTTGACCGAATTCCTTACCGGGACGAATCCGGACAAGCATAATTTCGTCAGCCGCAACCGTATTGTGGCGGGTATGAGTGATGCTACCATTGTGGTGGAATCTGCCGCAAAGGGAGGTTCCCTTATCACTGCAGAGTTGGCAGAGGGATATCATCGTGACTGCTTTGCCGTTCCGGGGCGTGTTACGGACGAATCTTCCATCGGTTGTAACCGGTTGATACGCGACAACAAGGCCGCCCTTATCCAGAGTGCGGAAGAGTTTGTGCAGATTATGGGCTGGGCCGTAGCGGAGCAGCCTGCCCGGACAGAAGGTATTCAGCGTAATCTTTTCCCGGAACTGACGGAAGAGGAGGAGCTTGTTGTACGCATCCTTATGCGGCAGGGAGACCTCCATATCAATGCGATGGTGGTGGAAGCGGATATACCCGTCAACCGGATGAGTGCCTTGCTTTTTGAGTTGGAGATGAAGGGAGTGGTCAAGGCAATGGTGGGCGGTGTCTATCACTTGCTGACTTGAGCGCGGCAGGTCTCTTGCCTTACATGGACGGTTTCCCGTATTTCATGATGAACTTTTCCGGGTGGTCCGTCGCTATGATGTCTACCCCCAGGTCGACTGCCTTCTGGTTCTCTTCCGTCTTGTCGTCCAGCCCCAGGACGAGTGCCAGTACCTGCAGGTTGTGCTCACGGCATTTCTTTACGAATTGCGGGGTAAGGGAGTCAATCCAGACGACAGCGATGTCGGGGTGCAGTTCCTTTACGACATGCTCTATGTCTTTTTCACTTTTGATGTAGGCTTGCAGGGTTCTTACCTCGGGTGCCATCTTTCTGAAGCATTTGGCATGATACTCCTTGCTGAAGGTGAAGTTGCAGTTTTCCAGCATGCCTTCGTCCTTTATCAGATTCAGTAATTGGTGCAGACCGCCGTTGCGGTAGTCGATGGTGATTCTTAAACCGTGCTCTTTGGCCTTGCGTAGCAGGTCGGTAAGACGTAGTACCCGTTGTCCGGCAAATCGGGGCGCAAACCAAGAGCCGGCATCCAGTGTGTCGATGTCGGCGGACAGCCATTGGGAGATGGCGCCGGTACCGTTGGTGGTACGGTCGAGGGTGGAATCGTGCAGTACGTAGAAGACACTGTCCTTACTGATGCAGACATCGCATTCTATATTGCCTACACCGTATTTGATGCACGAATCTACGGATGCCATTGTGTTTTCGGGAGCGATGGTGGCGGCACCACGGTGTGCGCTGGTCAGGGGTATCTTGGTGGTGGCAGCAGGCCGTTGGGAACATCCTGCGGTAAGTAGGATTATGGAAAGCAATGCGAGTACCGGTTTTTTCATAATGGGCTCAAGTGGTGATGTTTTCTTCTTTAACAGTTATAAAAGCCATCGAAGATAGCTATTTTTTGTCATTCGGAGAAACGTATGGGCATAAAAAAAGGAGTACCGCTGTACTCCAACCTTTGTTAACCTTAAATCTAATACTATGAAAAAAATCACATTACAAATGTAAGGTTCCCGTTGTTATCTTCCAAATTTCAGAATGTTCCTGCTACTTCTTTTGTATTTCTTTCACTGAATTTTACTGTTTTCGCACACGGATTGACTTTTTGAGAGAGAAGAATCTATTCACAGCGTCCCGGATAAGGCAGAAGTTGCAAATCTGTTTCAATCGTTTCACAGAACCTTTCAGCCTTTGAAAAGAGTGATGGAAAGTGATTTTTATTCGGTAATTATCTTCTACTTTTGTTTGTATACAACGCGAAATTATGGGAAAACGCATTTTTATATATGTCTTTTGGCTACTCCTTTTTTGCATGATGTCGGGGCAGGTAATAGGGCAGAATAAGTCGGTAGAATCCCATAGCCATACTTGTAAAACGGTGCTGGCGTTAAAAAATAATTTGCTTTACGACCTGGCCTTGGCTCCGAACATAGAAGTGGAGCTGCCATTGGGAAAGAGGTGGTCTTTGAATGTTGAGTACAAATGCCCTTGGTGGTCTGACAGCGGATGTAATTTCTGCTATCAGCTCCTTTCGGGAGGGACAGAGGCGCGTTACTGGTTGGGAAACCGCCATACGCGCGGAAGATTGTCCGGACACTTCCTGGGAGCATATGCCGAAGGAGGTACCTATGATTTTCAGTTGAAAAAGGAGAAGGGATACCGGGGGAAGTATTACGCAGCTGCAGGAATAACTTATGGATACGTGCGTCCACTGGCTCGGCATCTGGCGATTGAATTCAGTGTGGGCATTGGATACTTGGATACGGAGTACAGGAAATATACTTCTTATGGAAATGACTTGGTTTGGGTCAGCAGTGGAAAGTATCACTTTATCGGGCCGACAAAAGCAAAAGTTTCTTTGGTGTGGCTTCTAACGTCGGGGAGATGAGTGGTATGAAAGATGCACGGCATATGATTCTCTGGCTGTTCTTCGGACTGTTGCCAATGCTGGGAAGCTGTGACTTCCGCGATATGCTGGATGATTATCCCGTTAGCGGAGTACAGATTAAACTGGATTGGAAAGGGGTGACGGATAAGCTGCCGCAGACCATGCGGATTATCTTCTATCCGAAAGATACTCAGGGGAGAAAGGTTGAAAGTTATCTGCCTGCCGGAGGGGGTGAGGTGAAGGTACCGCCGGGGAAGTATGCGGTGGTGGCCTATAACTTCAATACGGAGAGTATACAGATACGGGGCGACGAGAGTTATGAGACGATTGAGGCTTTTACGGGACACTGTACGGGGCTGGATGTACACGAAAATATGGTTTGGTCGCCCGACCCTTTGTATGTGGTGGCTTTGGACGAGGTGGAAATAAGGCAGAGTGATGTGGCGCTTCCGTTGGACTGGAAGCCGGAAGCGGTAGTGGACCATTATTCCTTTGATATAAAGGTGGAAGGATGGGATAGAATATCGAGCATCATCTGCCATGTGGACGGCTTGAACGGAAGTTACTTTATAGGCAACCGTGCTTGCCATTTGAGCGAGGTACCTATATGTGTGGATACAAAGCGTGAAAACGGGCTTTTATGGGGGTATTTCTCCAGTTTTGTATTACTGAAAGATACCAAGACCCGTGCGGATAGTCCTATGTTGCTGACACTGAAGATTGTGAAACGAGATAAAACGGTTCAAGAGGTGAAGGTGGATATCACGGAAGTGATTGAAACAGCTCCTCCCTCGGGAGGAGGCGAAGAAGAACCTGATGTGGGCGTTCCTGGGTCGGAAATCCATATCGAGGTTCCCGTACCGGAGGACAAGGTTGTGGTGGATGATTTGGAACCGGGAACCGATGAAGGAGATGGAGGGATTGGTGGCGATGTGGATGATTGGGATGATGAGACGGATGTGGAGCTACCGGTGAATTGATAGCAAACAGACAAATAAATATATTAACTTTAATAACAGACAATTATGAAGAAGGTTTTATTTTTGGCTTTGGCTGCAGCAGCAGTAATGAGTTGCTCGGAAAGTGAGGAGATAGAGAATGCCGGACAAAAGGCGGAGATTAAATTGGGAACAGTAGTGGGTAACACTACGAGAGCCACAGTGACTGATTTGCCGGAATTGCAGAAGGTAGGGTTCACTGTGTATGCTTATAATACGGGAGCGACAGCAATGGCCTCCGTTGCGACTTTTGATGCGATGAAGGAATTCATGACAGATGTTAAAGTAACCTATAGTGCTCCCAACTGGAGTTTGACTGGGGGAACATATTATTGGCCAATGACGGATAACTTGCAGTTCTTTGCTTACGGGAATCCGGGTACCGGAGCCTTGACGTACAATCAACCGGCTGCTGGTGCTATATATCCTTCCATTACTTATACGGTAGCAGATGTAGCTGCCCAAACGGACTTGGTAGCCGCGAAAGTGACGGATGCAACCAAGGCATCAAATGCCAGTGGGGTATCTTTGAAATTCGGCCATATACTGACCCAAATAAATTTCACTGTCAAGGCAGCCGACGCTTTGACTTATAAACTGAAAACACTTACAATATCCGGCGTGCACAATAAGGGAACTTATGGTTTTGATGATTCAACATGGAAGTCACAAGAAGGAACAGCCACTTATGCGCATACGATTGCCGGCAGTGCATTGGAAGTGAATACAACGGGTGTGGAAATGAATGCAGCCTGGATGTTGATGCCCCAGACGTTGGATACGAATGCCAAAATCAATGTTGTCTATGACATCTATGAGAAAGACGTTCTTCTTGATACTGTAACTTCCGCCATTGACTTGAATGATACACAAGCCTGGGGTGAAGGCAAAAAGATACGTTATACGCTGACGCTGGCCAATAAGGCGGCAAAAGTAACCTTTGTACCTGAAGTTGGTCCATGGAGTACGGCTGATGATACGAACGTGGAAAAATAAAACGGCACTGTCCGCAATAAAAAACTGAATTACTTCTATTTTATTCATTCCCCGAAACTTCTTTATGAAAGTTTTCGGGGAATGTTTCTTTTATGAGTATTATTTATCTATTTTTGTCACTGCAACAAACAAACAAATCTACTTGCCGATGCCCAACTCTTCTGCTTGCAGAGGTAAAATACAATGCGCTCAATGTCCCAAGGCTGTGGACAATGCAATAATATATGCTTCCCACCTCAGAGGATTCCATCTGCCGGCGCGAAAGTGTGAGGAAAATATTATAATTTTCCTGCTGAAAGGAGAAGTGCTTGTCAACAGTAAGGAGTATGCGGGAACTGTGTTGCATGCAGGTGAGTTCATCCTTCAAGCTATTGGTTCCAAGTACGAAATACTTGCCATGACGGATGTGGAATGCGTTTGTTACCGGTTCAGTAAGCCTGAATTCTTCTGTGAGGACCGGTATAACCATATTATGAAAGAGGTTACCCCTCCATTGATATTCTATCCTTTGACCATTACTCCCGAGTTGCAGCTCTTTCTGGAAAGTTCCAAGGCCTATTTGTCCGAGGAGAAGATTTGCCGGGAAATGCTTTGTTTCAAACGGAAAGAACTTGCTTTCATTCTTGGAAATTACTACTCCGACTATGAGCTTTCCATGCTGATACATTCTCTTGCCCAGTATACTAATTCCTTTCACTACTTTGTCTTGCAGAATCATGCCAAAGTCAAGACGGTAGAGGAACTTGCCCAGTTGGGAGGATATACAGTAGCTACTTTCCGGCGTATATTCAATTCTGTTTTTCATCAACCGGTGTACGAGTGGATGATGGAACGGAGGAAGGAAAGCGTGGTTTATGAACTTCGTTATACGGATGCTTCTATATCAGAGATTTGCTATAAATATGGCTTTGAATCGCTGCCTCATTTTTCCAATTTCTGCAAAAAGAATTTCGGGGCTTCTCCCCGTAGCTTGCGTGCCGGCAATTTATCTGAAGTAAACGGCATGTCATAAAAAAACTCCTCCGGCGGTTTCCCGGCAGAGGAGTCTCTTGTGATATTAATCAAATATAGTGAAAGCTGAGTGATAAATCTGAGCTTGCTCAAAAGGTTTATCCGAAGCGCATCCTATATTATTTGCAGAAAGACCGGATTAGTCTTTCAGTTTCGCAATGATAAAGTCGCGGTTCAGGCGAGCAATGTTGCTGATGGAAACATTCTTCGGGCATTCAGCTTCGCACGCACGAGTGTTTGTACAGTTACCGAAACCGAGTTCGTCCATCTTGCTCAACATAGCCTTGGCACGGCGCAATGCTTCCGGTTTGCCTTGGGGCAACAGGTTCAGCTGGCTCACCTTGGCAGAAACGAACAGCATAGCAGAACCGTTCTTACAAGCAGCCACACAAGCACCACAACCGATACAGCTGGCAGCATCCATAGCCTCGTCAGCGATGGGCTTCGGAATCAGGATAGCGTTGGCATCCTGGGGAGCACCGGTACGTACGCTGACGTAGCCGCCTGCCTGCATAATCTTGTCGTAGGCCGTACGGTCGACCATCAAGTCCTTGATAACCGGGAAACCGGCAGAGCGCCACGGTTCAACAGTGATGGTATCGCCGTCGTTGAAACGACGCATATAAATCTGGCAAGTCGTAGCGCCGGTTGCAGGACCGTGGGGATGTCCGTTGATGTAGAGCGAACACATACCGCAGATACCTTCGCGGCAGTCGTGGTCGAATACAACCGGTTCTTTACCTTCAGAAATCAGCTGTTCGTTCAAGATATCCAGCATTTCGAGGAATGAAGTATCGCCCGGGATATCTTTCATTTGGTATGTTTCAAAAGCGCCTTTTGCTTTCGGACCCTTCTGGCGCCATACCTTGAGCGTAAATGATATATTTTTATCCATTTTCTTTAATTCTTTAAATGTTCAACTTCCCGATTAGCTCTTGTAGTTACGAGTCTGTACCTTGATTGCTTCGTAAACCAGCGGCTCTTTCAGCAATACCGGTTCCTTTTCGTCAGAACCCTGATATTCCCAGCAAGCCACGTAGAAGTAGTTTTCATCGTCACGCTTGGCTTCGCCTTCTTCAGTCTGATATTCTTCACGGAAGTGACCGCCGCAGCTTTCGTTACGGTTCAGTGCATCGTAAGCAACCAGCTCGCCCATAGTGATGAAGTCGTACAGACGGATAGCCTTGTCGAGTTCTACATTCATACCTTCCTTGTCGCCCGGGATGAACAGTTCTTTCTCGAACTCCTTGCGGACTTCTTTCAGCTTCTTCAGACCTTCCTTCAAGCCTTCGGCCGTACGTCCCATACCTACATATTCCCACATAATGTGGCCCAGTTCCTTGTGGATAGAGTCTACAGACTTCTTACCCTTGATGTTCATCATCCAGTCAATCTTCTCCTGAACGGCCTTTTCTGCAGCTGCAAATTCGGGCAGGTCGGTAGAGAAACGGGGAACTGTAATCTGGTCGGCCAGATAGTTCTGGATAGTGTAAGGCAATACGAAGTAACCATCGGCCAGACCTTGCATCAGGGCGGAAGCACCGAGGCGGTTTGCACCGTGGTCGGAGAAGTTACATTCACCGATGGCGAACAGTCCCTTGATGGAGGTCATCAGTTCGTAGTCAACCCAGATACCACCCATGGTATAGTGGATAGCCGGATAAATCATCATCGGGTTTTCGTATGGGCTGACATCAGTGATTTCTTCATACATATCGAAGAGGTTGCCGTAACGTTGTGCAACGACATCTTTACCCAGACGGTTGATAGCTTCGGAGAAGTCAAGGAATACGGCAAGACCGGTGTTGTTCACGCCGAAGCCCTTGTCGCAGCGTTCTTTGGCAGCGCGGCTGGCAACGTCACGCGGAACGAGGTTACCGAATGCCGGATAACGGCGTTCCAGGTAGTAGTCGCGGTCTTCCTCGGGAATATCTTTTCCTTGCAGTGTACCTTCCTGCAGTTTCTTGGCATCTTCCAGCTTCTTCGGAACCCAGATACGACCATCGTTACGCAGAGATTCGGACATCAAAGTCAGCTTAGACTGCTTGTCACCGTGAACCGGGATACAAGTGGGGTGAATCTGTACGTAAGCAGGGTTGGCAAACCAGGCACCTTTACGGTAGCAAGCCATTGCTGCAGAGCAGTTACATGCCATTGCATTGGTAGAAAGGAAGTAGGCATTGCCGTAACCACCGGTAGCGATTACCACAGCGTGGGCGGCAAAACGTTCCAATTTACCGGTAACGAGGTTCTTTGCAATGATACCGCGGGCACGTCCGTCAATGAGGACAACGTCTTCCATTTCGTAGCGGGTATACAGTTTCACAGTGCCTACGTTCACCTGGCGGCTCAATGCAGAGTATGCACCCAGCAACAGCTGCTGTCCGGTCTGACCCTTGGCATAGAAAGTACGGGATACCTGAGCACCACCGAAAGAACGGTTGTCCAGTGTACCGCCGTATTCGCGGGCGAAAGGAACACCTTGTGCAACGCATTGGTCGATAATATTGTTGGATACTTCAGCCAGACGGTAAACGTTGGCTTCGCGGGCACGGTAGTCGCCACCCTTTACTGTATCGTAGAACAGACGGTATACAGAGTCACCGTCGTTTTGGTAATTCTTAGCAGCATTGATACCACCTTGTGCAGCGATGGAGTGTGCACGGCGCGGAGAGTCCTGGATGCAGAAGTTGAATACTCTGAAACCCATTTCGCCCAGAGAGGCGGCAGCACTGGCACCGGCAAGTCCGGTTCCTACTACGATGATGTCCAGACGACGTTTGTTGGCAGGGTTTACTAATTTTTGGTGAGCCTTATAATTGGTCCATTTCTCAGCCACCGGTCCTTCCGGTATTTTAGAATCTATCTTAGTCATAATGCAATTTACAATTTAGTCATTTACAATTTGAATTTAGCAAGCGCCGCACAATGATTTTGCAAAGAATACGACAACTACCAGAGCGAAGCAGAGGACAACGATAGTAGAATAGATGTTGGAGATACATTTCCAACGGTTAATCCATACTTTGTTGTTCCAGCCTAAAGACTGCATGGAGCTCCAGAAACCGTGAGTGAGGTGGAACCACAATGCGCCCAGCCAAACGAGGTAAAGCACTACGAATACCGGATTGCTGAAGGTGTTTTGAATGTGATAGACACCGTTGGCTGCATATGCCAGCGTGAGGGTGTCAGCATGCATGCCCATGTTGTGCATCAACTCGGGAAGCTGCATTTTAGCCCAGAAGTTTACCAGGTGCAGGCCCAAACCCACGATTACGATGATACCCAGTACGAGCATGTTTTGAGAAGCCCATTCCACAGTCTTGGGCTTTTCCGTAACGGCATAGCGTTCGCTACCACGTGCCTTACGGTTCTGCATAGTCAGCCAGAAAGCGTAGATGATGTGGATGATGAATAAGGCAGCCAGACCTACCGTAGCCACCAATGCGTACCAGTTTGCTCCCAGGAACTCACAAACCATGTTGTAGCCATTAGCCGAGACTAATGCAACCAGGTTCATCGCCATGTGAAATGTCAGAAACAGGACAAGGGCGATACCGGTAACGCTCATCACCACTTTCCTTCCTACAGATGAATTACTTAACCACATAAATGATTGAATTTAAGTTATTTAATAGTTTGAAAATTTGTTCTATCAGGATACTTCTGTAAATGTTTCGCAAAAATAGGAGAAATCCAGCGATAAAGCAAGCGATTAAAGAAATAATTCCGTAATCCGGCAGAATGCGAAGTTTACGGACAAGTAAAAGGTTTACTCGTCCTCCTGGTCTTTGCCTTGCTCTTTGCAGATAATGGAAATCTTTTCTCCGTTTGCTGAACGTTTTCTCAGGGCGCGGGGCGTGTCTCCGAAAGAGTCTTTGCAGAAGTGGGCAAAGTGGGATAGGGAATCAAAGCCATAGCGGGCGCTGATGACTGAAATGCGTTGTTTGGTGTATTGCAGGTCGTTCAGAATTCCTTCACGTTTCTTGTCCAGAATCCATTCATAGACCGGGACCCCATACATATTTTTAAACAGACGGCGGAATGTGGTGGTGGTATATCCACCGAGGTGGGCAAACTCTTCCACATTCTTCACCTTGTCGTAGTTCTGCATGACGAAATATTGGAAGCTTTCCGTATAAGTGCTGATGGGGTAGAAGAATGTACTGATTTGGTGTAGCGGATAGTAGCATGTCAATATGTATACCAATTCCTGGCATTTCATTTCAATGTATTTGCTGCACGCATAGGGTTGCTCGTTGAGGTAGCAGGCAAGGCTTTTCAGGAGCCCTTCGAGCATGGAAATCGCGGTAAGCGGGGTATAAGTCAAGGGGGCTTCCGAGCGTTTCAGTATCTCCTTGTAGCGCTCTTCGCAAATCAGAGGAAGCTCGGTGAACCAATAGACAATATATTCCACTTCGGTCAAAGCCAGGAGTTCTACTTTGGAGCCGATGGCTTGCAAGATGAGCTGGCGGCTTTGGAGAGTGGTGCCCGGATATTCGTCACTGTTTACAAGTAATTCACCTTTCAGCATAAATATCATGCAGTTCTGTGTGCACTTTTCAGCAGAGAAATGTTGTCCCTTGGGGTAGTGGCGGTAAACCAATACTCCTTCTGATTTTTGGGGACATACCATACAATCAATCTGTCGGTTGCAGCAAGTTTCCAGTCTCATGAAATGATTAGCGAATTATTATAAATGTGGCAACAAAGATAGAATTTTTTTGTGAAAACTCTATCTATTTGTCCTATCTTTGCGTCAAACTAATATAAAGGACTTATGAAAAAGGCTATTTTTTTTGTATATTTTATCTGCCTTGTTGTATCCGGTCTTTCGGCACAGAATTGGGATATTAACACTTTGCACCGGGTTAACAGTTGGGATGGCAAGTTTGTCCGTAACTATAATAAGATAATTTCACGTTCGGAGCCCTATGTTGCTGTCGGTGTTCCGGTGGCGATGGCGGTTGCCGCTTGGATAAAACATGATAAGGGTTTGCTGAAAGATGCGGTCTACGTAGGTACAAGTGTAGCGGGGGCTTTTGTTGTGACTTATGGAATGAAATATCTGGTGGACCGTGAGCGTCCTTATGATAAATATCCCGACAGAGTGCATGCATATAGCCATGAAGGCAGCCCGTCTTTTCCTTCCGGACATACGGCGACGGCTTTTGCCCTTGCCACCTCGCTCAGTGTAAAGTATCCTAAATGGTATGTGATAGCTCCGTCTGCCCTGTGGGCTTGTTCCGTGGGAGTTTCCCGTATGAACGAGGGAGTGCATTATCCGTCGGATGTGTTGGCGGGGGCTGCAATCGGTGCTGGATGTGCTGTGGTCAACATCTACGTCAACAAGTGGCTGAATAAGTGGCTGTTCGGAGAATGATTTTAGGCGCGAATTACGCGGAATTAGATAAACTAAATCCGCATAATCCGCGCCTAAGTTTGTTTCAAGTCGGCTATTGGATAATAGTGCTGTAGATGCCTTCGTTCAACACTTTTAGAGCTTGCTGCACGCTCTGGTTCGTGCTGTTCATCACCTGGAAGTATTCGTTCATGTCCCATAGGTCACGGGCTATCAAGGCTTTAAGTTGTGTCTTGATGAGCGGTAGGGATTGGTTGTACTGTTTCTCGTCAAACTTGATTTTCTCTTTGTCGGCAAGCGTACGTATTTCGGCAAGGAAGTTATCGTCTATCTCGAACTTCTCGTTGAAGGCTTCGAATTTCTTGTATTTGTTCTGCAACTCCTTCCGGTGCTTCTCGATGTAGCCGGTAGTGGCTTTGATAACCACGCCTTTGGCTACGAGGTTGCGGTGATAGTCTGTGTACTGGGTAGTGTCGATGGGGACGAAGAAGTCGGGCATGATACCTCCACCTCCGTAAACGGTACGTCCCATACGCTTGGTCTGTGCTTTCAGGGAGTCGGCAAAATGGATACTGTCCGCATGAATCATTTCTCCATGATTGAAGCGGTCTATCAGTTCCTGGTTATACTTATCCTGACTGTTCTCGCCGGTTAGGCGGCCGTCGAGGTTGGCGGTGCTGTCGTAAGGCTTCTGGATACAACGGCCCGAAGGAGTATAGTAGCGGGCGATAGTGAGGCGAATCATGGAACCGTCCGGCAGGTCGATAGGACGCTGTACTAATCCCTTGCCGAAGGTGCGGCGTCCTACTACCACGCCTCTGTCCCAGTCCTGGATGGCTCCGGTCACGATTTCACTGGCAGAAGCGGAGTACTCGTCCACCAATATGATGAGACGGCCGTTCTTGAAGTTGCCCGTACCTTTGGCAAAGAAATCACTGCGGCGTGCGGCCCTTCCTTCGGTGTAGACGATGAGTTCTTTTTGCTTCAGAAATTCGTTGGCAAGGTCGATGGCGGCATTCAGATACCCTCCTCCATTTCCTTGCAGGTCGAGGATGAGGTCTTTCATTCCTTTCTTTTGCAGGCTTTTCAGGGCTTCTGCAAACTCTTCGGCGGTGGTTGCCCCGAAGCGGTTGATACGGATATAGCCGGTTTTGGGTTGTATCATGTAAGATGCGTCCAGGCTGAGGATGGGAATTTTGTCACGCTTCACGGTGAAGTACAGCTGGTCGTCCACGCCACGGCGCACGATGGTGAGTTTCACTTCCGAGTCTTTCGGTCCGCGCAGGCGGCTCATAATATCTTCCGTGCTCATTTTTACTCCGGCAATGGCGCTGTCATTGACGGCTACGATACGGTCGCCGGCAAGGATGCCCACCTTCTCGGAAGGTCCGTTGCTCACGGGTTGTATCACAAGCAGGGTATCTTCTATCATCTGAAACTGTACGCCGATGCCCTCGAAATTGCCTTGCAACGGCTCGTTCATCTTCTTCACTTCTTCGGCGTTGTTGTAGGTGGAGTGCGGGTCGAGTTGTGCCAGCATCTTGATGATGGCTTCTTCCACCAGTTTGTCTTCATCCACCTTGTCCACATAAAGGTTGGTGATGGCAAACTCTGCCATTTGCAGTTTGCGCAGGGCTTCATTGTTCGGCTTTTGCGCTTGTGCCGTCACCGCGCATATACATATTATAATAGTAAATAGTTTTTTCATCATTTCCATTTTAATCCCTAATCCTTTATCCTTAATCCCTAATCTCCATTCCCTCCGGTATGAACATGCTTATGTCCTTGCCGTATTGCAGCAGTTCGCGCACGGTGGTGGAACTGACGCAGGTAAGTTCTGGCTCGGTGAAGAGCAGGATGGTTTCTATGCCGGTCAGTTTGCGGTTGATGTCGGCAATGGTTTCCTCGTATTCGAAATCCTTCACGGTGCGTATGCCGCGTATTATCAGACTGGCATCTACCTGCCGGGCAAAGTCGATAGTCAGGCAGTCATAGGACTGCACAATGATGCGCGGCTCGTTCCGGTAGTAGTCTCGTATCATTTGTTCGCGCTTTTCCAAGGGGAAATACGTATTCTTATTTTCATTGATGCCGATGCCTATGACGATTTCGTCTATAAAAGTCAGTGCACGGCTCACTACCGAAGAGTGTCCGATAGTAAACGGGTCGAATGTTCCCGGAAAGATAGCTCTTCTCATGATGCCAAATCTTCTTCTATAACCAAGTTGTTGATAATAAAGTTTTGTCGTTCCATGGTATTCTTACCCATGTAGAATTCCAGCAGCTCTTTTACGAGGTCTGTCTTGCGCAGGGACACTTGTTCCAGACGCATATCCTTGCCGATAAAATGCTTGAACTCGTCGGGCGAGATTTCTCCCAGACCTTTGAATCGGGTGATTTCGGGGTTGGGACCCAGTTCTTCAATGGCTTTCACACGTTCCTCCTCTGTATAGCAATAACTTGTCTTCTTTTTGTTGCGCACGCGGAAGAGAGGGGTTTGCAGGATATATACATGCCCTTTCTTTATCAGGTCGGGGAAGAACTGCAGGAAGAAGGTGATGATGAGCAGGCGGATGTGCATGCCGTCCACATCGGCATCGGTAGCTACGATGACTTTGTTGTAGCGCAGTGTCTCTATGCCGTCTTCTATATTCAAGGCTGCTTGAAGCAAGTTGAATTCTTCGTTTTCATAAACTACTTTCTTGGTGAGTCCGTAGGAATTTAGCGGTTTACCACGCAGGCTGAATACTGCTTGGGTATTCACGTCGCGGCTCTTGGTGATGGAACCGCTGGCAGAGTCTCCCTCGGTAATGAAGATGCAGGATTCGGTTTCCTGGTCTTTGCCTTTACCGTCACTCAAGTGGTAGCGGCAGTCGCGCAGCTTGCGGTTGTGCAGGTTGGCTTTCTTGGCGCGTTCGCGTGCCAGCTTGGTGACGCCGGCAATGGCTTTGCGCTCTTTCTCGGAGTCTTGTATCTTTTGCAGCATCACTTCGGCCACAAGCGGGTTCTTGTGGAGGTAGTTGTCCACTTCCGTCTTGATGAAGTCTCCTACGTATTTGTTCACCGTGGGGCCGGCGGGCTTGTGTTCCTGCGGCGCGGCAGGCCACATGTTGTTGCTGCCCAGTTTCGTTTTGGTCTGGCTCTCGAACATGGGTTCCTCCACGTCGATGGCAATGGCGGCTACCAGTCCGTTGCGGATGTCGGCATATTCCTGGTTCTTGTTGTAGAACTCCTTGATGGTACGGGCAATGTGTTCCTTCAAGGCAGTCTGGTGTGTGCCGCCTTGGGTGGTGTGTTGCCCGTTGACAAAGGAGTAGTACTCTTCGCCGTATTGGTTGGTGTGTGTGAAGGCAATCTCGATGTCCTCTCCTTTCAGGTGGATGATGTCGTAAAGGCCTTCGCTGGTCATGTTGTCTTTCAGCAAGTCCTCCAGCCCGTGGCGGGAAACGATGCGCTGGCCGTTGTAAATGAAGGTGAGGCCCGTATTCAGGTAGGTGTAGTTGCGCAGCAGGGTTTCTACGAACTGGTTCTGGAAGGAATAGTTCAGGAAGAGTGTGGCGTCCGGTTCGAAGAAGATATAGGTTCCGCTTTCTTCTGTCGAGTCTTCGGTCACATCACTCAACAGCGTTCCTTTCTCGAAGATGGCGGTACGTACTTTGCCGTCGCGGTAACTGCGTACCTCGAAACGGCTACTCAGCGCATTGACCGCCTTGATGCCCACGCCGTTCAGTCCGACACTTTTCTTGAAAGCCTTCGAGTCATATTTACCCCCGGTATTCAGTTTGCTGACCGCCTCTACCAGTTTGCCTTGCGGAATGCCTCGTCCATAGTCGCGTACGCTGACACGCAGACTGTCTTCTATAGTCACTTCTATACGCTTTCCGGCACCCATCTTGAACTCGTCGATGCTGTTGTCCATCACTTCTTTCAGCAACACATAGATGCCGTCATCGTTCTGTGAGCCGTCGCCCAGACGGCCTATGTACATACCGGAACGGACACGGATATGTTCCATGTCGTCGAGGTGGCGGATGTTGTCGTCGGTATATTCCACGCTGGAAACGGGGCTCTCTGTGATATTGTTGTCTGCTTCTTCCAGCGGCAGGGTCATATTGTTGTTATCTTCCATAAGTACGTTATTCCTTCATATTGCGCATTGCGACAAAGGTAATGAGAAATTCGGGGGTTCGCAAAAAAATAATGTCTTTTATGGACTTCTGACAAGCTTATATTCTGGATTTAGAACTTATTTTATTCCTTTCACAAAGCATCTTCTCCGTTTATGCTGTTCCGTCTTGAAGTACTCCCACTGCGCTTGCACCTTGCCGTTCAGCTCCAGCTCCGGATTACTCTCGGCATACTCGAAACCAAGTTGCTGATAGACGGGGATAAGGTCGGAGAACAACAATGCATTTACCCCCTTGTTCTGATACTCCGGTTTCACGGCAACCAGCAGCAAATCGAGCATCTTGGGATATTTCTTCAAGAAGATGGTCTTGGCCAGGTGATACCAACCCATAGGAAGCAGGCGCCCGTGGGCTTTTTGCAACGCTTCGGCGAGTGACGGCATGGAAATGCCTACGGCAAGCAGCTGGTCATCGGCATCGGTAATCAATGTCACCATGCGTAGGTCGAGGATGGGCAGGTACATCTTGACGTATTGGTCAATCTGCCGTTGGCTCAGTGCAGAATAGCCATAGAGTGGCTGATAGGCTTCGTTCATCAGTTCGAAGATGGCCTGACCGTAGTCTTGGGCAATCTTCTTGGCAGATGTGTATTTCTTTACCTTGAGGTTATACTTGCGCTGGATGAGGTCGGAGATGCGCTTGTGCTTGTCGGGTATGGCGTCGGGAATGTAGATTTTGTATTCCACCCAATCGGCATCCTTCTCAAAGCCCATGCGTTCCAGATGTTGCGGATAGTAGGGATAGTTATAAATGGTGGCCATGGTGCTGAGCTGGTCGAATCCTTCGATGAGCATACCTTCGGCATCGAAATCTGTGAATCCCAGCGGGCCTTGTATATGTGTCATTCCCCGTTCTTTTCCCCATTCTTCCACGGTGCGAATCAGGGCATCGGAGACTTCCGCATCATCGATGAAGTCTATCCAGCCGAAGCGGACTTCCTTTTTGTTCCAGGTTTGGTTTGCCTTGTGGTTGATGATGGCAGCTACACGTCCTACGATTTTACCTTCCCGATAAGCCAGGAAATAGTCGGCTTCACAAAATTCGAATGCAGCGTTTTTCTTCTTGTTGAAGGTGTTGAGCATGTCATCGAAAAGGTCGGGGACGGAATAAGGGTTGTTTTTGTATAGCAGGTAGTTGAAACGGATAAAGCGCTCCAGTTCCCGTCTTGTGGTTACTTTCTTGATTGTAATTGCCATAGTTGTTCAATATTGAGACCACAAAGGTAATGCAAACTGAGAGCAGAACAAAATAAGCTTGCTTATTTTTTATGCCGAGGTACAGCTTGCCTTATTTAAAAATACGTGATAATCTTTAAAATACCGCGTAGGGTGTTTGTAAATTTGCTGTTAGAGGTTGTATATCAGTACCGCTGTGTAGGCAATGTAGCAGAGAATCAGAATGCTTCCTTCCACCCGGGTGATGATGCGTTTCCCGAAAAAGATACCGAACAGCCAAAGCAGGATGCTGGACCCTACGAGTACCCACAAATCGAAATTGGTGATGCCCGTCAGACGCAGTGGAGTGATGGAGGCCGAACAACCCAGTACGAAGAATATATTGAAGAGATTACTTCCGATGACGTTTCCGATGGCTATTTCGGGGTTTTTCTTCAAGGCGGCTACGATGGAGGTGGCGAGTTCGGGTAATGAAGTGCCGCCTGCTACGAGCGTGAGACCGATGATGGATTCGCTGACACCCAATCCGCGGGCTATGCCGCTGGCACCGTCTACAAAGAAATTACCTCCGATGATGAGGCCGGCAAGTCCGCCGAGAATGTATAGGGCGGACTTCCACGCGGGTAACAGCCTGATTTCGTCTTCTTCCTGTAAGTGCTCCTTTTCCGGTTCCTTCATACTTCCATCCCTTTTTGCAATGGCAAAAGTATAACTCAGGAAAATGGTAAAGAAGCATAGCAGCAATAGGCCGTCGGTGATGCTGAGTATGTTCTCCCCACTGCTGTCCAGTAAGACGTCGTTGGCACAAATCAGCAGGGCGAAGGATGAAAGGATGCAAAGGGGTATTTCGCGTTTCAGTGTGTTACGGGTAATGGCTATCGGGGCAAAAAGGGCCGTACAACCCACAATCATCAGGGTATTGAACGTATTGCTTCCCACCACATTGCCAATGGCAATGTCTGCACTGCCTTTGAGAGCAGAGGATATGCTGACGGTGAGTTCCGGTGCGGAAGTGCCGAAGGCAACAATGGTGAGCCCGATGACGATGGACGGTATGTGGAAACGTTTGGCAACGGATGCGGCACCATCTGTCAAACCATTGGCGCCCAAAAGAATGAGGAGCAGTCCTCCGACAAGAAACAATATATCCATAGGCATGTCAATTTTGAGTACAAAGATAATGCAAACCGGATACAGAACTTTCATGTTTGCATGAAAAAGTTATGTCGATTAGGGTAGGAAGTTAAAAACATTCCGTATGTTTGAAGCATTTATTGGGTATATTTGCATAATTAAAGAATCAAATCAAGAAGTTTATATATGAAGGTTATCCGTGCTTTCTTTCTTTGTTGGCTGTTGATGCTGGCGGACGGAGTGTCAGCTCAGTTGGTAGATAAAGTGCTCAGTGTTTTAGGTGAGGATAGTGTGGGGAGTGTCACAGTGGCAAGGACTGACTCCGATTCGATTCAGTTGTCGCTTGTCCGGCAGGAGTTGGAAACAGCCCGGCTGAATGAGGCGAACCTGCGGATGGAAATGGAGCAGATGAAGTTGGCGGGCTATGCGGCCGATTCGGTGAAGCTGGCATTGCAGAAACAACGCATTGATTCGTTGCGGACGGTGACACCGGGTATTCCGGTGGTGGTGGAGAAGGACACTTTGTTCTATCTGTATGCCAAGCGTGGAGGGCATACGCCCCAACAGCGAGCCAAAGATGTAAGCAACGTCATCGAAGCATTGGGCACGCGTTTCAATCTGCGTCCGGACTCTGTTTATTTAGAGAGTACGGATATTGTTACAGACTTGATGTATGGCGAAAAGGTCATCATTTCCTTTACCGATCAGGATGCTTTGTGGGAAAACTGTACCCGCGACCAGCTGGCCGCCAGCAAGAGGCATGTCGTGGTGGACAAACTGAAAGCCATGCAGAAGGAGCATAGCTTGTGGCAGTTGGGTAAGCGTATCTTGTACTTTATCCTGGTGCTTGTGGGACAGTTCTTCTTGTTCAAGTTTACCAACTGGCTGTTCAGAAAACTCAAACTACGCATTCAGAAGCTGAAGGATACCAAGCTGAAACCGATCTCTATTCAGGATTATGAATTGCTGGATACGCAGAAGCAGGTCAACCTGCTGGTGTTTGTTGCCAACCTGGTGCGTTATGTAGTCATGCTGTTGCAGTTGCTGCTGACGGTTCCGTTATTATTCTCCATTTTCCCTCAGACCAAGAGCTTGGCTTATACATTATTCTCCTACATCTGGAATCCTATAAAGGTCATCTTGAATGGAATAGCCGACTATATACCCAATCTGTTCACTATCTTTGTGATATGCTATGCGGTGAAGTATCTGGTCAGACTGGTGCGTTATCTTGCCAATGAGGTGCAGGCTGAACGGCTGAAGATAAACGGCTTCTATCCGGATTGGGCCATTCCTACCTATCATATTGTGCGCTTCTTGCTTTATGCGTTTATGATTGCCATGATTTACCCTTATCTGCCGGGTTCCAAGTCGGGAGTCTTCCAGGGAATCTCCGTGTTTGTCGGCTTGATTGTTTCGCTCGGTTCCAGTACGGTTATCGGCAATATCATTGCAGGACTGGTCATAACCTACATGCGGCCTTTCAAGCTGGGTGACCGCATCAAGCTGAACGATACTACGGGCAACATCATTGAGAAAACACCGCTCGTCACCCGCATCCGTACTCCGAAGAATGAGGTGGTGACCATTCCGAACTCTTTCATCATGTCTTCCCATACGGTCAATTACAGCCAGTCTGCCCGTGAGTATGGATTGATTATCCATTCGGAGGTCAGTATTGGCTACGATGTTCCGTGGCGGAAGACACATCAGCTGTTGATAGAGGCTGCATTGAATACTCCTGGAGTGATAGATGATCCCCGTCCGTTTGTATTGGAGACTTCCCTTCAGGATTATTATCCGGTTTATCAAGTGAATGCCTATATCAGGGATGCCAACAGCCTTAGCCAGATTTACTCTGATTTGCATCAGAATATCCAGGATGCCTTCAACGAAGCAGGCATCGAAATCATGTCTCCTCACTACATAGCTACGCGTGACGGCAGTGAGACGACCATACCCAAGGATGACTTACGGGAGAAAAAGCAGTAAGGGAGCCGGTTATCGTGCCAGTAAAATCTCTGCAAACGGTACGTAGAACATAAACATCCTCCATTCCTTTGTCTGGAAATCATAAGTTTCGATGAAGTCGCCTTCACGATAGCCTGCAAACTGCACGTAGAGTTTCCTTGTCTGCCCGTCCTTGGAGTAGTACATGGCAGCGGAGCGTACGGCGTTGGGGTAGGTGGCGAAAGGCTCTTTCAAGTTTCCGGCAGTAGTATCCCATAAGCAGAATTGCGTATCTCCACCATTGGCACGGGAAACGATATAGCCTCCTTTGCATTGCAGGCTGTTTGGGTTTTCGGGGGATGGTTCCATAATCCGGAAAGGTATCAAGGCTTCGGCTTTGATGGGGTCGTAGCAGTGCATCTTTTCTTTGGCGATGTCTATCACGACGGGCGAGAAGGTGTCGTCGCCGTTGTTGGCCGAGAGCAGCATGTGGACGTCGGCTATCACGCCCGGATAGCGTGAGAGGGATTCGGGCTTCAGTCCATCCGGTAATGGTATTTCGGGAGTATGTATCGGTGGCATATTCAACCGGGTATATACCGGATAAGAGATGCTACAGTAGGTGAGGAGCTTATCTCCGGCCATTTCCAGGGAAACAGTGTTGTTGAAGTCCGAGCAGATGGTAATTGCGTTACGTTCTACCGGGTTACACCAATAGTGCATGCAGAGGTCGTATCCGTCGATGAAACTACTGCCGTCTTTCTCCCGTATCCCGCAGAGGATGTTGGTGCCGGGGATGTTGGCGGCAAGGTGGAAATCTTCGTCGTCATGGAACTGGATTACTTCCGATATTTCTTGTGTTACCAGGTCGATACGGGTGATGCCGCGGGGAACGGTCGGTGTGTAAATGGCGTGGGAGTTGGTGATACCGTAGAGATATGGTTCTTCGGGGGATTGTCCGTCGGCTACCGAAATCTGGCCGAGAGGCTGAAGCTGTCCTGCCCGTTCCAGGAACATTTCTACCCGTGAGGCGGGCCAGTGTCCGGGGGCAAGGAAAGTAATGCTGTTGGTGGTTTGCTCCGTGGTAACGGCGCGTGTGTAGCGTGAATACCCTTCGGGAAAGAGAGGATTGTCGGCTATCGGCCAGTAGATGTCCAATATGATTTGGTCGCCGCTCTGCAAGCCGTCGGCTTTGACGGTCACGGCATCACCGGGATTGAAGGTCTTTCCGGCATCGGATATGGTGATATTGGTCACAAAAGCGGGTTGTTTCTCTTTGTCGTCATCACTGCAAGCGGCAAGTAGCAGGCTGATTAGTAGCAGGAAGTGTATCTTCTTCATCATAGTTATGTATTGACAAATGCAAATATAGGGCTTTTTCTTGTATTCCTGCGGATAGGCTTTGTTTTTGTCGTATGAGATGGAAAAATCCTCCTACGAAACATGGTCTTTTGCTTCGTGGGAGGAAAGTGGTTGTTCGGCAGGGCTTCGGGGGAATGCGCCTGCTTGCGTGCCGGCTTGGATTATTTGCTGCGCGTCACCGTGTGCAATACATTCCCTTTCTTGTCAATCATGCGCAGTTCCAGTGTCTTTTTGCTGGCCGATACAATGGAGAAACCCGGTTCGGGGCTGCAGAATACGGTCCCTTCGATGGGCTTCACCTTGCGGGCGAGCGAACCGGCAGAATTGGTGATATAGTCGATGTCGCTGCCTGCCACGCGTACGTGCTGGAAGTTGTGGATGTGCCCGCAGATGTACATATCCACCTTGTGCTTGCGCAGGATGGGATCGAGACGTGCCTGCATATCCGCGCGTTCGCTCTCGTCCTTCGGGGTTTCGGCATAGATGGGATGGTGTCCGGCAACGATAACCCAGTCCTCTTTGGCGGCAGTCAGTACGGAATCTATCCAGGAAAGTTGTTGCTGGTAATCCTGCTTGCAGGCATCGGGATAGGTCTCGCTGTCGTTGCGGTATTTGTCAATCATCGGGGCGGTGTCTACCCAAAGGATGCGGATGGTAGCGCCGTTGTCCTCGAACGTCTTGGTATAATAACGGGCGGGCATGGTCCAGCGGCGGCTGATATTACTGTAGTCGAGCACAGCCTGCGTATTGCCACGGTATTCGTGGTTGCCCAGCAGGGGGAACCAGTCTATCATCAGCTCCGGGTGGCTGTAAATAAGTTCGTAGTTGGTCATCCAAAGCGGGTCGTTCACGCTACGTACGCCTTCAAAGTGGTGTACATCGCCGGTGGCAAGAACGAATTCGGGGCCTACTTCTTCTGCCATTTGTCCCATCAGTTCGGCGATGGGCTTTTGGTCGTAGTAGCCGTTACGGCCGAGGTCGTTGGCTACGTAGAAGTTGAACTTCTTGTCGAAGATGGAGTAATCGGTGATTTGGGCAATGGCTGCGTTGCCGAGTAGGGCAATAAACAGTAAAAGGAATATTTTCTTCATTGTCATTATTAAATTGTTGAGTAGTTAATGTTGATAACTTGTTGAGATAGAATTCGCTGTTTAAAAATTAATCTTCACTCCCGCATTCACTTTCACGCCGTAGTATTCTGCCTGCATGGTACGGTCTTTTGTGCCCTGGTAGTAGCGTAGCGGCTGGTTCAGCAGGTTGTTGGCTTCGGCGTAGAAGGTAGTCTTGAACTTCTTTCCGAAGGTATAGCTGGCGTTTACGTCCATATAGTTCACCTTGTCGTAGTAGCGGTCGTAGAAGGTGCTTTCTCCCATTTCGTCGATGAAATCGGAAGCGAAGTTATAGCTCAGGCGCAGATTCAGACCGCCTTTTTCAAAGTATAGGGAAGCATTTGCGGTATGCTCCGGAGAGCCTGGCATGCTCAAGTCTTTCTCATTCTCGCGACCTTCGAAGTTGAAGTCTTCCACACGGGAGTGGGTGTAGGTGTACGTTCCGTAGAAACCTACACATTTCAGAGCGGGAGCAATGAAGCTGAAGTCGCGCTGGTAGGATAACTCTACCCCTACCAGGTTGGCGTTGCCCGCATTCTTGGGTTGGGTGAAGCGGGTGTAGGTGTTACCCTGGTATTCGTAGTTGGTGCTCACCTGGTCTACGATGAAGTCGTCTATCTTCTTGTAGAAGATGCCGGCACTTATCAGACCGATGCTGCGGAAGTAGTAGTCGGCACTCAAGTCGAAGTTGTAGGAGACGGTAGGTTTCAGCTCCGGGTTTCCGATGGTGATTTCGTTGTCGGAACGCTTGATGTTCACACTGGGCACGAGGGCCGAGTATTTGGGGCGTGACAAGGTTTGGGTAAACGAACCGCGCACTTTGAAGTCATCGTTTACATTCCACTTTACGAGCAGCGACGGCAGGAAGTTGATGTAGCTGTTGCGCTGACGGTCGGTCTTGCTGGTGAGGTCTTCGTCGGCATCGTAGGTGCGTCCCGTATAGGCAAGGTTGGTGTTCTCTATGCGAAGTCCGGTCATCAGTTCCACGTCTTTTGTCAGTTTTTGGTCGAAGCGGAGGTAGCCGGAAGTCACGGTTTCGCGGGCGTTGAAGTTTCCGGCAAGTTCTTCCTGCACCTGCTCTTTCTCAAAGAGGGAAGCGTTGTTCAAGTCTAAAGAGCCGGTGTATTCCTTGCTGGCGTAGATACCTGCCTGGTATTTGTTGTTGGGCATGAAGTTCTTGTTGGTCTGGTCCACTGTATTTGCCAGGCTGTTCGTCATGAAGGCATCCTCGTCCAGAGGAGAGTATTCGTAGAAGTCCACTTCTTTATCCTTGGTCTTGCGCACTACCTTTGCGCCGAACTTCAGCTTGTTGCCGTTCTTGAGGGGAAGTTTGAAGTTGGCGGAGAACTTCAGGTCCTGCTCCTTGATGTCTTCCTGCTGTTCCGTCAGCTCTTTCAGGCTGAATTCATCGTTCAATGTCATGGTAGAGCCTGTTTTGGGGCTGGCAAAGGGTTGGCGTTCGTCGCTCAGGTCCATGTCGAACTTCTGTTTCTTCAGTTGGAAGTCGATGTAGCGTTCGTTGGGACGTTCTTCGCTGGCTTTGGCATAGCTGGCGTGCCAGTCCATGGAGAGGGCGCCGAAGAGGTGTTCGCCGCCGAGGGCAAAGTCCATGGTGCGCTGGCGTTCCAGGCGGGCGTTACGGTTGTCCGGCGTACCGGCTTTGGTCTGTATGCGTACGGTGGCGTTGCCGTCGGGGTCAAGGTCTTTCAGCGTGGTACGGTAGCGGTTCTCCCAGTCGTTGCGGTTGTTGAAGATGCCTTTGAAGGTCAGTTTGTGGTTGGCATTGATGTCCCAGTCCAGTGCGGCGGAGTAGCTTTGGCGTTCGCGGGTGACGTAGTATTGGCGGATTTGGTAGTCGTTGACGTACGTCTTGCCGTTGTCATCCTGCTCCCATACAAATTCGGTGTCGTAGGAACCAGAAGGTGAGCTCTGATAGGAGGCCGATACAATCAAGCCGAGTTTGTCGTTGAAGAAGCGGTCGCCGTAGGTGAAGCCAAGGTTCAGTTGCGCCTTTTCGCTCACCCAGTTGTAGCCGGTTCCGGCGGTGGCGGCAATGGTACGCTTGTAGGGGGAGTTCTTGGTGACGAGGTTGATGCTGCCGCCGATGGCGTCGCCGTCCATATCGGCGGTTACTACCTTGTTCACTTCGATGGTCTGAATCATGTCTGCCGGAATGAGGTCGAGCTGTACGTTGCGCGTATCGCCTTCGGCAGAGGGAACGCGGTTGCCGTTGATGGTGACGGAGCTGAGGTCGGCACTCGTGCCCCGCACTTGCCCGAAGCGTGCCTCGCCTTGGTCGTACTGCACGTTGATGCCGGAGATGCGTTTAAGGGCGTCACCGATGTTGGAGTCGGGGAACTTGCCTACCTGGTCGGCAGAGACTACATTCGTAATCCCCATGTTGTTTTTCTGTGAGTTGATGGCACGGCGCTGTCCCTGGAAGGCGCCGCCTACCACCACTTCCTGCAACTCCACGCCTTCGTTCAGTACGACGTCTTTTTCCAGTGTACGGCCTGCGGGGATGGTGATTTTCAGTTCTACGGGAGAGTAGCCCACGTAGCTCACCTTTACTGTATAGGTTCCCGGGTCAAGGTTAGAGAAAGTGTAGAAGCCGTTGACGTCGCTCGTCACGCCAGTGTGTAGTTTCTCGATGTAGATGGATGCGCCCGGGAGAGTTTGTTTAGTGGCGTCGATGATGCGTCCACGTACAGTTCCTTGTTTCGTGACATTTGCTTTTTCGTCGGCAATGGCCGTATTGACGGTGGCGGTGAATAGGAGTAAGAATAAGAATGCTCTCAAAATCTGTTTCATACTTGTTATTATCTGTTAATAATCTGCCGCAAAAGTAGAGGGTTGCCGTTACGTGGAGATTGCGGAGCGTTGAAGAACAGATAACGATTCAGTTACAATGAGGTTACATAAATTCTTGGAGGTAGTACCCTTTCGGCGGTATCTCCCTTTGCCGTCATCTGGCAGACTGATGCTAAAGATGCACGAGATGTGCATCTCGGACTGTATGAGATGTACATATCGAGCAACATGAGATGTACATCTCGTGCAGGGGAAGGTATAGGGGTTGGTGTCTTATCCCGTAGCCTGGCAGCGGATAAGTACCTTCTTCTCGTCTGCCAGAGTAGTGGCAAAGAGATAAGTGCCTCCCCCTTCGGCCAATTTCAGTCGTTTGCGCAGTTCGGCCACGGTGGCGGGGAAGTTGCGCACGGTGAGGTTCGCCTTTTTCTCGGCAGCCAGCATCTCTTTCACTTCTTTCTTGCCGAAGCCGCAGGAGGAGGTAATCCGGAACTTGCGGCCGGGGAAGTCCGGCAGGAAGTGGTCCGAGGTGTAGAGGTGGCTGTTGGGATGCAGTTTTTCCACCTTATACAATGAGGAGAGGCTGCGGAATGCACCGGCTTTCAGCACGGAGGCATTCGGTTCGTAGAGGTATGATTTCAGTTGAGGGGTGTAGGGGCATGCACGCTCCTTCTCCTGCCGGCGGGTGAAGACGAGGGCTTGGGGAGCCGGTACACCGGTGAAGTTGACGCAATGGATGGGGATGTCGTCTGCCGGCACTCCTTCGCCTTGTCCCAGCAAGAGCAGCAGTTCCTTGCATTCGTTGCCCACGGAGACGATGTGTGCCTCTCGTACATGCTTCAAATCGTTCAGGGCAAGGGTGAGGTCGAGCATGGGGGAGAGTTTTACCAGTACGTGTCTTGCCTTGCGCAGCAGCAGTTCTTCGAGGGCGGCTATATCGGGTTCGCAGTCGCCGATGGCTACGGTCTTTCCGCCGTGTCCGTCGCGGCGGGCAGGGTCTATAAATATACAGTCCACGGGTTCCATCTCTTGCAGATGGCGGACGCTGTCTGCGTGGCAGACGGAGATGTGGTTCAGGCCGAGGACAGGGAAGTTGTGTGCGGCTATCTGGCAGAGGGTTTCCTGGCGCTCGACGTAAGTGGCATGCCCGAAGCGGGAGGAGAGATAGGCGCAGTCGATGCCGAAACCTCCGGTGAGGTCGGTAAAGGTGCCGGCTGATGCGGGGGTACTGTTCTGCGCGGGATGTTCTTGTTCTGTATGTAGCAGGTTAGTTATAATCTCCGCTTTATACTGTGCCGTTGCTTGGGAGGAGCATTGTTCCAGAGAAAGGTGGGCGGGGTAGAGTATATGCTCGTTCTCGGCCCATGCGGGTATCTTCTCTTTGGCAATCTGCCAGCCGGAAATCTGTGTGATGGCGGCGGGCATGTCTACCGAAGGGTAGCGGCGTGCCTGCAAGGCAAGGCTGCGCACGTCGTCGCGGCGATGCTCGCGGATGAAGCGGAGGGTGTCTTGGGATAAAGGCATGGCTTGGCTTATTTATTCTGATGCAAAGTTATCTCAAAAAGGACAAAGTGGGGCATAAATTCGCAGCTTTCTGTCTGATTATTTTTCAGACACAGATGACGCTGATAATACAGATTAAGAATATAAAAATCCGCGTCATCTGCGTCATCCGCGTCAAAGCGATAGCAAATTTAAGTTTCCGGACAAGCTGGGGGTGAGAGTTAAGGGATGACCCGGTATCGCTCCTTTGCCGTCTGCCTGCTGACGCGGTTGAAGTGCCACCATTCGCTGGGTAGCGGGTGGAATCCGGCTTCTTTCATTACCTGCCGGAGCAGCAGCCGGTTTTCACGTTCTTGTTCCGTAAGCTTGCCTTGTGCCACGAGCACGGCTTCTTCTGTGATGTGGGCTTCCCTGCCCAGATGGTCTACCGGGGTGCCCATGGGCAGAGGAGTTCCTTTATCGTCGAGTATGCTGATGTCCACCGCCAATCCGTAGTTGTGCAGGCCGCCGCCGCGTGAGGGGTTGGAGACATAGATGTATTTGGAGGTTCCTTTCACTACGTTCCACATCTTCTGCTGTACGGACAAGGGGCGCGCTGCGTCGTAGACGATGAGGCTGTAGCCGGGGTACTGTTCTTTCAGTAGGCGTTGTGCCCGCTTCAGGCTTTTCATGGCATCGGGGTGCAGGTAGGCTTCTTTCAGGTCTTCGTATAATAGGGTTCCGGTGAAGTTGTCGGCACGGGTGTACATCAAGTCGATGGCGATGCTGCTGTCCGCTTCGGCGATGTTGACGAAACCGAGGGAGTCCAGGTAGCGGGCTGTCCGGCTTTTAACCGGAGCCGGAGGGACGGGTGCCGCTATGGTGTCGGCGTACGGGATGGTGGTCTCCGTATCTGGGTCTTGTGCCTGCTTTGGCGCTTGTTTTCTGCTACAACCGCATAGTGAGCAGCCAAGCAGCAGATATAACAAGTAAAAGAAATATCGTTCCATCTTACAAGGCATTCTTGGCGGTAAGGATTGATTTCATCAAGGCTATGTCCGAACTGACTTCTCCCTGCATCAAGTATTTGTTTTTCCGTTGGCAGGTGGCTTCGTAAATCTCCTTTGCTTTTGCTGTGTCCTTGTCCCGGTAGAGTGCCAGGGCGCAGAGCAGCCGCTGTTTGGAAGACGTCACATCCTTATATTGCCGGATGTAGGTATCCAGCTCATCGGTATATAATTCTTCTGCCCGTGCGGTCCTCTTTGTCACCAATGCGGTGAAGAGCAGCTCGCAAGCGGTTTCCTTTATCAAAAGCCCGATGACTTCGTGCCGGTGGCTCATTATTTTCTCAAATGCATTGTAGGCGGCTTCCCATTCTTCGCAGTCGAGCAGGCGCGAGGCGCTCATCAAGGCTATGGTGACCTGCAGGGCATCTTTGTAGTTGATGTCTTCCGTTTGGCTGAACCATTCGGCAGGCATGTCCTTAGGACGCATGCCCTCTTGCACCAATGCGTTGATGCGCAGCTGGGTGACCAGTGCCTGCTTGCTCTTGCTGTCCTTGAGAAGCAGGCACATGTTGTCGGCATCATTGCCGATGCCGCCCATCTTCATGGGGATGCCGTTCATCCCTGCAAGGAGAATGCCAATCAAAGAGAGCATCAGAAGGAAGAATTTCAGCAGGTAAGGCAGCCCGTCTACGGTCAGCAGGGGGAGGAAGGCAAGGATGGCGGTCAGCAGGTTGGCAAGCACTCCACCCAGGTTGTACAAGGTGGTTGGGATATCTTCAAGAGGCCTTTCGGGTGGGGTAAGCAGGCATTGGCCTCCCGTTCCGGCAAGGCTGAAACGCTTGATGCATAATTTCCCGTCTTTCCGTATGAAGGTAAGGTTGAAGATGCGGAAGGAGACGAAGCGGTAGTCGGTTGCCAGTCCGCAGACAAGATGCCCGCCTTCGTGCAGAAGTACTTGCAGGAAGATGGAGAACAGCAGAATCAGTATGGCTAACAGGGAAATTCCTACCGTCTCCAGCATGCCGGTTTCGGCAAACTTGCTGTGTAAACCGTCGAACGAGTCTCCCAAAACCAGGACTCTTACACCTATTACTCCTACGAAACCGATGCATGCCCCGACCATGAATCCTCCGGCCAATTTAAGTACTTTCTTCATCCTGATATCTTGATAAATGTGTTTGCCGGCAAAGGTAAAGGATTTTATCTGAAATGCAACAGCTTGCCCCATGTATCATAAAAAGAAAGAGATTGTGATTGCCACAACCTCTTTCCGTCACCTAAACCCACTACGCAGGCTACAGATAGGGAATTATAGTAATATAGATACCCGTAATGATGGCTTCTTGCTTTTCTGTCCTTATCTTAGGGTATACTTTCCCAAATCTTTGTTATGTTCGTAATATTTCCGAGTATATCCTATAGATTCCATCTTCTCTTTATTGACAGTTTAATAATCTGCATTTTCGAATTCCACAATATGAGGCAGTATTGGAAATCGGTTATCATGATGCTGGTTTATTCTGTGCTTTTATCAGTAACCAACTACTGACTCGCTTTTTCAATATTTTTGCATATGATAGTTGCGTTCTTGGTATACTCTTTGTCAATCCCATTATGCTGGCAATGGTCGTTTTAAATTTCGAACATTCTGCTCCGTGCCAGCATGCAGGCCCCAACTACTCCAGCCTTGTCTTTTAGCTTGGAAACAGTCACCGTGGCGTCTTTGTTGACCAGATTCAATGAGTATTTCCTTATTGCCGTTTTGATTGGCTGCACTATATAGTCTCCTGTTGATGATAGTGTACCCCCGATTATTACTAGTTCCGGATTGAATATGCTTATTAATCCAGCTATTTGCCTTCCCAGTTTTTGGCCTATTTCTTCCACTATCTCAATGCATAGCAAGTCCTCTTTATTGACTGCGGTGATGATTTCATCCAAGGTGGGCGGATTTTCTGCAGTCCGTTTTGATAGTATGGAACTTTCTCCGCTACCGATTCTTTCCAACAGGATGCGGTGTAGTGCCGATCCTGAGGCTTCCGTTTCCAGGCATCCTTTTTTGCCGCAGTGGCACAGTATTTCATTATCGAAAACATTGACATGCCCGAATTCTCCGGAAAATCCAGATTTTCCCGTGTATACCTTCCCGTCTATGATGATGCCGATTCCGAGTCCCCAGCTTATGTTGACAAAGATGATGTCCTTTTCCCCTTTGACGCATCCTTGCATATGCTCTCCATAGGTCATGGCCCTTGTGTCGTTGTCTATGCAGACCGGGTATCCTATCTTTTCATTCAGTACATCCGCCAAAGGACGCTCTGAAAAGTTGAACATGCTGAAACTATATCCTGATTCCGGATTTACTCTTCCGGAGATGTTGATGCAGATGTTCATTATCTTCTTGTCGTTGATTTCCGTTCCCTTTATGAAGTTTCGGATGAGTGCACACAGTTCTTCCAAAGCTTCCTGTGTATTTTCGAACTTGTATGGTATGTTCATCTTGATTTCCACCATATCCCCCTTGAAATTGATCAGTCCGATGTTTATGGCAAATTTCTTAATGTCCACTCCAATGAAGTATCCTGATTCCGGGTTGAGTCCGTATAGGCTTGGATGGCGGCCGCTACTGGTCTCCAGTTTCCCATAGTCGTTTATATAGTTGTCCTCACACATTTCATTGATGAATTTGGTGGTTGTGGGCACACTCAGATCGAGTTCCTTGGCCAAATCGGTAATAGTGGAGCTCCCATTATATATATAATGTGTGATGATCCTTTTTTTTAAGAGTGCATTCTTGCTCCCGGTTTCCATTTCTTTTAATAAATTCTGTTTCATATGTATGTATTTTTATGTTATTTACTCTATTTTGCTTATTATATTAATAAATACGGATTTATTATTCTGAAATATTATGTATTTGATTTGTTATTATGTAAATTGTTTTGTAATTACGCGTTAATATATATTAATTGTAGGTTATATATTAATTAAATACTTTATTAAGTCTTGCAAATATAATAAATATATCTATATTTGCAGCGTGATAATTGAATAATAACAATTAATATCTAAAACAATGAAAAACATAATTGATTTTTTATCTTAAAAAAGTGTATTCGATAGGTTTAATATATAATGGTTGATCTTAATTTTATTAATAATGAAAACACGCAGGGATTTTTTAAAGAGGACCGCTTTGTTCGGTGCGTCTGCATTCATGGCCCCTTCATTGTTGGGGCGAGAGGGTGATGGGGATTGCTTCTTTTCTCAAGAGTCTGCCTCTTCCATGCTAGTTCCCATGGGCGATGCACTTAAAATTACCGGCACGTTCTTGGATGAGATATCCCATGATATTCCCCATCAGAATTGGGGGGAAAGGGAATGGGATCAGGATTTCCGGTATATGCAGAGTATTGGAATTGACACGGTCATAATGATCCGGTCGGGTTATCGCAAATTCATTACTTATCCTTCGGCGCATTTGCTGGGCAAAGGGTGTTATATGCCTTCCGTCGATTTGTTGGACATGTTCCTTCGGCTGGCGGGGAAATATCACATGAAGTTCTATTTTGGTTTATATGATTCGGGCAAGTACTGGGATACCGGTGACCTTTCGTGGGAGGTTGAGGATAACAAGTATGTGATTGATGAGGTGTGGAGCAGGTACGGTGAGAAGTACAAGAGTTTCGGCGGATGGTATATCAGTGGTGAGATAAGCCGTAAGACGAAGGGTGCCATTGATGCCTTTCATGCGATGGGCAAACAATGCAAGGATGTCTCCGGCGGTTTGCCGACTTTTATTTCTCCGTGGATTGACGGGAAAAAGGCCGTGATGGGTACAGATAAGTTGACAAAGGAGGATGCGGTTTCTGTTCAGGAGCATGAAAGGGAGTGGAATGAAATTTTCGATGGCATTCATGATGTGGTTGACGCCTGTGCTTTTCAGGACGGACATATCGATTACGATGAACTGGATGCTTTCTTTACGGTGAACAAAAAGCTGGCTGATAAGTATGGCATGAAATGTTGGACAAACGCTGAAACCTTTGATCGTGACATGCCCATCGACTTTTTGCCTATTAAGTTTGACAAGTTACGGATGAAGCTGGAGGCTGCCAAGCGAGCCGGTTATGACAAGGCCATCACTTTTGAGTTTTCTCATTTTATGAGTCCCCAATCAGCATATTTGCAGGCAGGACACTTGTGTAATAGGTATAAGGAATATTTCAATATTAAGTGATTATGAATTTTATGCTCAGATTGTTTTGCAGTTGTTGTCTGTTCTTGGTTGTCTCAATCATGCAGGCTGCAATTTATCCAGATCCCGTTGAAGGCGTGGTGACCTGTAAAGGCAAAGGGCTTGCTGGTGTTGTGGTGACAGATGGTTTTGACGTGGTGCTGACTGATGCTCAGGGCCGTTATGAGTTGCCGCGCAACCGGGATGCTCGGTTTGTATATCTTTCCACGCCTGCAGGTTATCTGCCGCAAGAGGGTGGTGGGCATATCGCTTTCTTTTTCCCGCTTAAGAAAGGCCGTTTAAAGTATGATTTTGAATTGAAGAGGAATCTGAAAGATGATATGAAGCATGTGTTTATGGTACAGACTGATGTGCAAGTCAGCTGTCAGGAGCATTTAGACAGTTATCGTTCTTATGTAGGTAAGGCACGAGCCTTTATGGAAAAGTATGCCAAGGAGCGTGATGCCTTCGTGTTGGATTGTGGTGACATTGTGGGTAATACTCCTGGTTTATACCCAGATTACATTCAAGTGTCTGGCGGTCTGGGATTGCCTGTTTACCGTATCATAGGAAATCATGATATGGAAATGGGTGTACGTTCTTTTGAACATTCATACAAGACCTATGAGGACTATTTTGGTCCCATTTATTATTCTTTCAATCGTGGAAAGGCACATTATATTATACTAGACAATTGTTTTTATATCAATAGGGATTATCGTTATATAGGTTACATTGATGAACGTACACTGCAATGGATAGAGAAAGATTTGGCTTTGGTGCCGAAAGATCATCTGGTATTTGTAATGATGCATATTCCTTCCAGCACTACCAAGGACATCAAGTTCAATGCCTTGCTACCCGACGAGACAAGCAATGCCAATAGTCTGTATGATTTGCTGAAAGACCATGAGGCACACCTCATTACCGGACATACCCATGTGAACGGTAACGTGGTGTTCAACGACCGGTTAATGGAACACAATACAGCTGCTGTATGTGCAGGTTTTTGGAAATCCATGCTTTGTTCTGACGGTACCCCCCAAGGCTTTGGACTTTATGAGGTAGATGGTAATCAGGTGAAGTGGCACTACAAAGCGGTAGATTATCCGCTGGAATACCAGTTTCAGGCTTATGCTCCGGGTAGTTCGAAAGAGTTTCCCGAAGAAGTGCTGGCCAATGTCTGGAATTGGGATGAGCAGTGGAAGGTAGAGTGGTTCGAGAATGGTACTTGTATGGGTGAGATGACCCGTTGTAAAGGTTTGGATCCGGCTGCTGTAGAAGCTTTTTCCGATCGTGAAAAGATGGGTGCACTCTGGGTGAATGCTTTTCCTACCAATCATTTGTTTAAGGCTGTTCCTAAAGATAAAAAGGCTCGCATAGAAGTACTGGTGACCGATCGCTTCGGTACTGTTTATAAGCAACTTGTAAAAGAATAATTTGAATTTAATCGATAAATTTTATACTATGAAATCTTCGGTCAATATTGGTTATGTAGTTTTCTTGTCTGTTGTGGCTGCTTTGGGAGGATTTCTTTTCGGATATGATACAGCAGTCATTTCCGGTACCATTGCCAAGGTAACCGCTCAGTTTAATTTAGATACCATGTCGCAAGGGTGGTATGTAGGCTGTGCGTTGATAGGTTCCATTGTAGGAGTGCTCTTTGCTGGTATTTTAAGTGACAAGCTTGGTCGTAAACGTACCATGATTCTGTCGGCCATACTCTTTTCCATGTCTGCTATCGGTTGTGCGGTATGTGCAGATTTCAATCAGTTGGTGGTTTACCGTATTGTCGGAGGTGTAGGTATCGGTGTGGTTTCCATTGTATCCCCTCTTTATATATCCGAGGTGTCGGTAGCTCAGTATCGTGGACGCTTGGTATCACTTTATCAATTAGCGGTTACCATTGGCTTTTTAGGAGCTTATCTAATGAATTATCAGTTGCTTATGTATGCTGAGACCCATGCAGGAGCTGCCGATAGCTGGTTTAACTGGATTTTTGTGAATGAAGTATGGAGAGGAATGTTGGGAATGGAGACTTTGCCTGCTTTGCTGTTCTTTGCCATTGTCTTTTTTATTCCGGAAAGTCCGCGTTGGCTGATTGTCCGCAATCGTGAAGAGCGTGCGGTCAATATTTTGGAGCACATTTACAGCTCTTCCAAAGAAGCGTTGGTGCAATTGAACGAAACGAAGTCTGTTCTTACTTCCGAAACCCAATCAGAGTGGTCCTTGCTTTTGTCGCCGGGTATTATGAAAGCCGTTATTATTGGTGTATGTATAGCCATCCTCGGACAGTTTATGGGAGTGAATGCAGTCTTGTATTATGGTCCTTCCATCTTTGAAGGGGCTGGCCTTTCCGGTGGTGATTCCTTGTTCTATCAGGTGTTGGTGGGGCTAGTCAATACCCTGACTACTGTACTGGCTCTTGCCATTATTGATAAAGTGGGTCGTAAGAAATTGGTGTATTACGGTGTTTCAGGCATGATTCTTTCATTGGTATTGATAGGCTTTTATTTTATTGCCGGAGAATCATGGGGCATTTCAAGCCTATTCCTGCTAGTTTTCTTTTTGTTCTATGTGTTTTGCTGTGCGGTTTCCATTTGCGCAGTCGTGTTTGTATTGCTTTCCGAAATGTATCCAATCCGGGTGCGTGGACTGGCCATGTCCATTGCCGGTTTTGCATTGTGGATAGGTACATACTTGATTGGGCAGCTTACCCCCTGGATGCTCCAAAATCTTACCCCCGCCGGAACATTCTTCCTGTTTGCTGCCATGTGTATTCCCTACATGCTGATAGTTTGGAAACTGGTGCCGGAGACCACCGGAAAATCATTGGAAGAGATTGAACGTTATTGGATGAAAACAAAAAATTGACCTTAATAATAGATATGATGAAAATTAGAAAAATTTTATTGAGTGGTTGTTTGGTGGCAACTTTATGCTCATGTGGTGGTTCTCAAAACGAGAATTTGAATCTTACTCTATCAAAAGATGCTCTGTTTGATAAAGTAAAAGGTGCTTGGGCCGGTCAGGTTATCGGCTGTACGTATGGAGGTCCTACAGAGTTCCGCTATCTGTCTACTATGATTCCGGATTCGATAGTGATGCCTTGGGGACCGGGTGAAATTAAAAAATGGTACGATGGTGGTGGCGGCCTTTATGACGATGTATATGTCGACCTGACTTTTGTGGAGACTTTTGAAAGATGCGGTTTGGATGCTCCGGCCGATTCTTTTGCCACAGCCTTTTTGGCTAAAGAATACCCTTTGTGTCATGCCAATCAGATGGCCCGTTACAATCTTCTTCATGGCTTGACTCCTCCCGCCAGCGGGCATTGGAAAAATAATCCCCATGCCAATTGTCTGGATTTTCAGATTGAAGCGGATTTTGCAGGTATCATGGCTCCAGGTATGGTAAATAGTGCTACTGAAATTTGCGATCGTGTAGGACACATCATGGCGTATGGCGATGGCTGGTATGGTGGTGTATATGTAGCAGCCATGTACTCTTTGGCTTATGTGAGCGATGATGTTGAGTATGTTGTGACGGAGGCGTTGAGGTCTATTCCTCGGGAAAGTCGTTTTCATGCATGCATGGCTGATGTTATAAATTGGCATAAACAGTATCCAGAGGATTGGAAAAAATGTTGGGAAGAAATAGAGAAAAAATGGGGATCCAATGATATTGCTTGTCCAGATGGGGTTGAGATGCCTTTCAATATTGAGACTTATGTGAACGGTGCATATATCATTTTAGGGCTTCTCTACGGGCAGGGTGACTTTGAGAAGACGATTGATATTTCTACACGTGCCGGTCAGGATTCAGATTGTAATCCGGCTTCTTCCGGGGGAATTTTGGGAACAATGATTGGGTATAATCGCATTCCTGAGAAATTCAGAAAAGAGCTGACTGTAGTCGAAGATATTCCTTTCAATAATACAGTGAGCTTTAATAAAGGATGTGAATTGAGTTTTGGGCACGCTTTACAAATGATAGAAAAAAACGGTGGAAAAGTTGGAAGCGATGAGGTGACTATCTGTTTTCAAGAACTGGAACCTGCACAATTGGAGATTAGCTTCGAAGGCTTGAAAGTTGATAAAAAAGTGGTAGTGGAGAATTGGATTGCTAATTTCCCGACCTTCGAATTTGAAGGTGTGGGGGCTGTCATTAAAGGTGAATTGAAAGGTGAGAATGTGCCCGAAGATTACGTTGCTGAACTGGAAGTGTATTTCAATGATAGATTGATTGAGGTATGCAAGCTTCCGCTGAAGTATAATCACCGTAAGCATGAGTTGTTCTTTAATTATGTACAGTCTTATGGCAAATATACCGTGACTTGTAAATGGGTAAACCCCGTTGAAGGAGCAGATATTTGGGTAAGAGATGTAATTTCTTATACAACAGATAAATAATGTGAATGTAAAGGGCTGGTTTAGATGCATGCCGGATAAAAAACGTTCCCAGCCCTATTTAAAAAAGAATGAAGATGATGGATTTTAAGAAATTGGCGAATCAGTATAAGGACGAACTTATGAATAATGTTCTTCCTTTTTGGTTGAATCATTCCCAAGACACCGAATACGGTGGCTATTTTACTTGTCTGGATCGGGAGGGGAATGTTTTCGACACGGATAAATTTATCTGGCTGCAAGGCCGGGAAGTATGGATGTTCTCCATGCTTTACAATAGGGTGGAGAAGCGTCAGGAGTGGCTTGATTGTGCCATTCAGGGTGGTGAGTTCTTGAAGAAATACGGGCACGATGGGAATTACAACTGGTATTTTTCATTGGACCGTGCAGGACATCCGTTGGTAGAGCCTTATAATATCTTTTCATACACTTTTGCAACGATGGCATTCGGGCAACTGAGTTTGGCCACCGGAAATCAAGAGTATGCAGATATAGCTAAAAAGACTTTTGACATTGTTTTGTCGAAAGTTGATAATCCGAAAGGAAAATGGAATAAGCTTCATCCGGGAACAAGAGATCTTAAAGGCTTTGCTTTGCCTATGATTCTATGTAACTTGGCATTAGAAATTGAGCATTTGCTTGACGAGGATTTTTTGGTGGAAACAATGGATACGTGCATCCACGAGGTGATGGAGGTGTTCTTGCGTCCGGAACTTGGAGGACTTATTGTTGAGAACCTAAATGGTGACAATAGTTTGGTAGACTGTTTTGAAGGACGTCAGGTTACTCCGGGGCATGCTATTGAAGCCATGTGGTTTATCATGGATTTAGGTAAGCGGTTGAAACGCCCGGAATTGATAATGAAGGCTAAGAACACGGCTTTGAAGATGTTGGAATATGGTTGGGATAATGAATTTGGCGGTATCTATTATTTTATGGATCGCAAGGGATTCCCTCCCCAGCAATTGGAGTGGGATCAGAAACTCTGGTGGGTGCATATAGAGACGCTGATTTCATTGCTTAAAGGCTATCGGTTGACCGGAGACGAAAAATGTTTGGAGTGGTTTGAAAAAGTACATGGTTATGTATGGACGCATTTCAAGGATCAAGAATATCCGGAATGGTTTGGCTATTTGAATCGTAGAGGTGAAGTTCTGTTGCCTTTGAAGGGTGGCAAGTGGAAAGGTTGTTTCCATGTTCCCAGAGGGCTCTATCAATGCTGGAAGACCTTGGAAGAGATTGTTCTGGATAAACAATATTAAAAACTAATTCAATTGTTCGATTTTAAATTCTAGTTAAAATGAAAAACAAGTATTTTTGTTGGCTGTTCTTGTTGTTCACTTTGGTAAGTTTAGGTGCAAGTGCCCAAGTGAAGGTAGAGGGTAGTGTGTTCGACGAGATGGATAATCCGTTGATAGGTGTATCTGTTTTTACAGAGAATCGCAAGACTGGTGCAGTGACAGATGTGGATGGTCATTTTACGATTACTGTGCCCAATACTAAAGTGTCATTAACCTTTTCTTATGTAGGATATACTACTCAAAAGATTGCTCTGAAAGATAGAAAGCTTTTGAAAGTGGTTTTGAAAGAGGATTCCGAATTGTTGGATGAAGTGGTGGTAGTAGGCTATGGCACACAGAAAAAAATCAGTGTAACAGGTTCTATTGCTCAAGTGGGTAACAAAGAGTTGAAGAAGGCTCCAAGCGGGACACTTTCTAATATGTTAGCTGGACGTATTCCGGGGTTGATTGCTAAACAAAGCAGTGGACAGCCTGGGCAGGATGGTTCAAATCTTTATATTCGTGGTACAGGTGCTGGTGACGGTAACGCTTTGGTAGTAGTGGATGGTGTGATACAAGATTATTTTCCCTCTTTTTCTCCAGATGAAGTAGAATCAGTTACTATTTTGAAGGATGCCACAGCTGCTGCCGTGTATGGCGTACGTGCTGCTGCCGGTGTAATTTTGGTAACGACAAAACGTGGTACTGTACAAAAACCGACTGTAACGTTGAATTCTTCCGTTACGTTGAGCCAGAATACTAATTTTCCGAAATTTTTGAATGGTCCGGATTATGCCTATTGGTATAATAAAGCTCAGTTGATGGATGGTGTAGCTGAGGAGAATTTACGTTTTTCTCCCGAAGATATTGAACGTATAAATAATCCTGGAGAGGATGAAGAGATCTATGGTAATACAGACTGGTTTGATTTGCTTTTTAAAAATGTAGCTCCTACATATACGAATACGGTTTCTGTTTCTGGTGGTAATGAGCGTATCAAGTTCTTTGCTTCTTTGGGAGCTTATAATCAGGAAGGTATTGTCGAAAACACATCTTATGATAAGTATAATTTCCGTTCAAACTTGGATGCTAAGGTAACTAATAATATTGATTTTTCTTTGAATTTATCTGGGTTTGTAGATGACCAGCGTTCACCGGGTGCTTCTGTTGGTCCGAATGCTTATGCGGGAGTATTCCAACAAGCGATGTTGTCTTATCCTTATTTGAGGCCTTATACCAAAGACGGTATGCCTATAGCAAGTCAAAATACAGCAGGTAATGGAAATAATAACCCTTTAGGTGCCAGAGACTTGTCTGGATATCAATCAAGTAAGACTACTAAGTTTCAAGGTGATATTTCTTTATGTTATAAGTTGCCTATCAAGGGGCTTTCAGCAAAATTGGATGCTGCTTTTTTGAAGAGTCATTCAATGAGGAAAGCTGCAATGACACCGTATAATGTTTATTCTTGGAATCAAACGACACATCAGGGTAATGTTGAAAAAGGGCGTATCTGTTCAATGGCATCTGTCTCACACTGGTACGGTTCCCAGCAGCGTTATACGATAAGACCTACCATTGAATATGCTAATAAATTTGGTAAGCACGATGTCTCAGGTTTGTTCTTGTATGAATATGCCAGAGAAGATTATGAAGGAATATCTGCTGGACGGGAGGATTTTCCGATTACAGATATAATGGATATGAGTTACGGTTTGAAAGTCAGCGAAAATTTAGTCAAGGGCAGTCATAGTAATGACAAACGTGCAGGCTATGTTATGCGTTTTAATTATGCTTATGATGAAAAGTATCTGCTTGAGTTTACAGGACGTGTGGATGCTTCTACTGCACTTCCGGCTCATAACCGTTGGGGCTTTTTCCCTGCCGTTTCTGTCGGTTGGCGAATTTCTCAAGAAGATTTCTTTAAAGAAGCCGTTCCTTTTATGGATAATTTAAAGATTCGTGCTTCTATAGGACGTTTAGGTAGTGATCGTGCTATTGAGAGCACTATGACTTATTTTTCTACAGCAACCTTATCTGCTGACCCCGTAGTCGTATTTGGTACTAATGCTTTGAAAGATATAGGTATGAGTGGGCCTATTTGTCCGGATTTGAAATGGCAATTGACTGATACCTATAATATTGGTGTTGAGTCTAATATGTGGAATGGCCTATTGGGGCTTGAATTGGATGTATTCTACATGAAGACCACTCGTTCTCTGGAAGGTCAGTCTGGGAAATTTCCACCTTCTTTAGGCAGTTACTTCCCGGGATATATTAACTATGGTTCACATGACAATCGTGGTTTTGAATTGGTATTGACGCACCATAATAAAATTCGAGATTTTAATTATCATGTACGAGGCAACTTGTCATGGGCTCGTAACAAAATCTTGAAAGTTACAGAAGATGCTAATGTGCCGATTTATAAACGTGCTACAGGGCAAAGTATGGGACGCTATTTGGGATTCGTTGCAGAAGGATTATTTCAATCGGAAGAAGAAATAGCTCACAGCGCTTTGTTTGAAGGGTCTACAAATACAAAACCAGGTGATATTAAATTGAAAGACATTAACGGTGATGGAAAGATTACTTGGGATCAAGATATGGTACCCATTGGTCGTAGTAGTATTCCGGAAATGGTATTTGGATTAAATTTAGGAGCTGAATGGAAGGGATTTGATTTCAGTATGTTCTGGCAGGGAGCTGCTATGTTCGATGTGAATTTATGCGGTATTTATGATAGTGGAATTCGTGACGATACGTTCTATACCCGTCCGTTTTATGCTGATGGAAATACCCCTTATTATTTGGTGGAAGGCTCTTGGCGTCCTGATAATCCCAATGCAAAATTTCCTCGTTTAGGGATTGAGGCTCGCGATAATGGTGGAAAATTCTCTTCTTGGTGGGTAAAAGATGGTACATATTTACGTTTGAAATCAGTTCAGTTAGGTTATACACTTCCTAAGAAATTGACGGAAAAGGCTGGATTTAGAACTATTCGTGCTTATGTGAGTGGTGGTAATTTGCTGACTATTTGTGGACTGGATTATATGGATCCGGAAATGCCTGGAGTAAATCAAGGATATTATCCTCAGCAGCGTACTTATGAATTTGGTTTAAACATTACTTTCTAAAAATTTAATCAGATGAAATCTATAAAGAAAATATTAACGGTATTCACTTCTACTTGTTTCATATTGGGTAGTTGTGATATTGATCCAACATTAACATCTTCATATCCTTCTGATATTATTTGGTCGAATGAATCTAACTTGATTACTTATATCAATGGTTATTATTCATTGGTGGGTGGTTATTATGGACTTGGAGGTGAAGCTTGTACTGATATGTTGAAGCAGAATAATCCTGTATCTGATTATAATCAATTCGTTTTTGGTTCGATGCCTATAACAACTACTAGTAATATGTTTGATACTTGGGGGGGGAGCCACTCCTCACAATTGTCTTTGACTCGTTTTTTGGAAAATCTAGAAAAGAATCGAACTAATTTTTCAGACTCGATTGCTACACTTGCTGAAGCACAAGTCCGCTTTTTCCGTGGTGTAACTTGTTTTAATTTAGCTAAATGCTATGGTGGGCAATATATAATCTATAGACAACTTCCTGTGTTAGGTGAGAAAAATCATCCGCTTTGTTCTTCTCAAGAAGGTTGGGATTTTATTTATGAGGATTTGAAGTTTGCCGCCGAACATTTGCCTACAAAAGATAAAGTGGAATTGGGATGCTTGAGCAGTGGTGCTGCTTATGGTATGTTGGCTCGTGCTATGTTATATGCTGAACGTTGGAAAGAAGCTTCTGATGCAGCAGCTCAGGTAATGAACCAAGATTATGAGCTATATGAAGATTACGGTAAACTGTTTACCAATTCGCGTTTGGTGCCGGTTGAAAATAAAGAAAGTGTCATAGAATTCGGATATCTGAAGGATAAGTTCACTTATTCTTTTGATTATTTCTATTGTCCGCCAAGTGATGGTGGTTATGCTGAGATTTCTCCTACAGAAGATTTGGTTTCTTCTTATCAAATGGCTGATGGTAGTGAATTTGATTGGGATAATCCTGAGATGGCTGCTAATCCTTATGAAGGGCGTGAGCCGCGTTTTTATGCAACAATCTTGTATAACGGTTGTCAATGGAAAGGGGAAACTTTATATACTTATGAGGGTAGTAAGGATGGTTTTGGCTTGGGAGGAGGTACTACCAGTACAGGCTACTACATGCGTAAGTTGATGAAAGAAGCCATTCAACCCAAAGGCACGAGTTTTACTGGTCAGGGAGATTTGACTTATTATTATATGCGTTATGCTGAAGTGCTGTTAATTTATGCAGAGGCCATGGCGATGCAGGATAAGTTGCCGGAGGCTTTAGATGCTTTAAATCAGGTCAGGAGAAGAGCTGGTTTTACTAAGGATTTAACGGCTGCTACCCAAACAGAATTCATGAAATTACTTCGCCATGAGAGAAAGATTGAACTGGCTTTTGAAGGCCATCGTTTTTGGGATCTTCGCCGTTGGGGGTTGGCATCTACTGTACTGAACGGTACAAGTATGCATGGAGTGAAGCCGATTAAGGTCGGTGATAATGAATTTACATACGAAGTTGTAGATATTGATGGCGGCAAGACCCGTGTTTGGGAAGAACGTTATGCCAGATTCCCTATACCCCTTGGTGAAATAGAACAGAATGAAGCAGTTCAACAGTTTGATGAATGGAAGTAAAAAATCAATTTATTTGCTGAATGTATTAACTTGAAAATAAAAATTAACCATGAAAATATTAAGTAAATTATCAGTAATCGCTTGTTTGTGTTGGGCTACATTGGCATCGTGTGAGTCTCCTGATTATGAAACAGGCCGTACTGCTCAAGTGAACGGACTGATGAGTGTTACCATACAGATTCCGGGAAATCCATCGAAATTTGCAGCCACCAAGACTGGACCTTATGAAGAAAATGAAGAGATTATTGTTAAGGTACCTACGACAGATGAAACCCCGTTGGATCTAACACGTCTTATCTGCATGGTGAATGTAGAACACAATTGTTATGTTACTCCTGCGGTTGGTGGTGAGATGGATTTTACAAATCCTTATCCTATAACGGTAGTGGATGCATTGGGAAATAAGCATCATAACACGATTCGTGTAGTGCCTACTCCTCCGAAGACTAAATATGCTAAATTATGGGAGAAAAATGCCGCTTTACTGAATATGTCATCTAATACTACCGGTTTGGCTTTCTATCAGAACTACTTGGCTATTCAAGAGTACAATGCTCCTATTAAATTGTATGATAGAAATAGCGGTGAGTTTGTGAAGGAAATCCCTGCAGCAAGTACCTTTATGATGAGAGCTCGTACAGATGATGCCGGTCATTTGATTACAAACCGTGAAAATGTTTATGGTGCAGGATTTATGGTCTATTACTATTCAGAGGAGACTCAAGAACATATTAATCTATTGAATTGGACAGCTGATGCAGGATGTCCCGATGATTTGGGTTATAACATGAGTGTGAAGGGGGATGTAACTAAAGGAGTAGCTTATATTTATGGTATGTGTCCTCATAATATGGAAATTTATTATTGGAAATTGGAGGATGGTCAATTGGTAACTCCTGATGCAAAACCGAATGTACTTCGTTATGGCCCTGCTGGTGGCGATTGGACCAGCGCTCCAATGATACAACGTGCAACTCTTGAAGATGATTCTAAGCATTATATTGCTTATAATCGCTATTCTGGCGCTACCGGCGATGACGCTGCTTATAAAGCTAAATTTAGTATGTTTACTCCGGCTTATGAAATTACGTCTTTGAATCAAGACAATCACGAGTATCGCATCTTAGGATTTAATGTGTTCAATATTGAAAACGAGACTTATTTAGCGTTGAACGACCAGCAAGCGGACACTTGGTCTGGTGGCGTTTCTACATTGAGTGTTTATGATATTACCGACCCGTCTAAGATGGAATTGGGACCTGATGATGCAGGTTATGATAAGTTCTGTTTATTCAGGGGTGAATGGTCTCCTTATGCTACAAGTTATAACTCTTGGGGTGATTTGACTACTGCCATTGTGCCTACAGATACTGGATATGATATTTATATTGCAACTTGTGTGATTGGTGGTGATACATCCCAAACAACAATACGCATGTATAAGATGACTTGGTATCGCCAATAAGAAGTAACATGTAGCTGGTGATTGATAGGCGGGAATTCGTCTTAAGAGTGATAATCCCGCCTATTTTTGTTTTTTGGGTTTTTATTAATTAGTTTATCGGACTTAGATTATGACATGTAAGAAAGTACTTTTTTCCCTTATGGCTTTATTGAATATTTTTACAGTATGGGGACAAAAAGAGACATTGAAATTCAATCAGAATAGAACATTTAAAATAGTACAGTTTACGGATGTCCATTATAAATATGATGATCAGGTCAATTCTCAGGTAGCACTGGATCGTATGAATGAGGTCTTGGATATAGAGAAGCCCGAATTTGTAATATTCACGGGAGATGTTGTGGTTTCTAACGAATCTTTTAAAGGGTTGGATATAGTGTTGGACGTTTGTATCAAACGTAATATTCCTTTTGCTGTCGTATTTGGTAATCATGACGACGAATACGATCATACCCGTCCGGAACTCTATGACTATATTGCGAAGAAGAAAGGCAGTCTAATGCCTACCCGTATAAGTGAGGTGGTTCCGGATTATGTGCTGACTGTGAAATCTTCAAAAGATAAGAATAAAGATGCGGCATTACTGTATTGCATTGATTCTCATTCTTATACTCAAATTAAGTCAGTTCCGGGTTATGATTGGATTAAATTTAATCAGATAGCTTGGTATCGTGAGCACAGTAAGAAGTTTGCAGAAAACAACGGAGGTATACCTCTGCCTGCATTGGCTTTTTTCCATATTGCTCTCCCAGAATATAAAGATGCATTACTGGAAGATAAAAACCGTTTGTTTGGTTGTAAGGGAGAAATGGTATGTTGTCCAACTACCAATTCTGGCTTTTTCACTTCAGTTAAGGAGTGTGGTGATGTGATGGGTATCTTCGTTGGACATGATCATGATAATGATTATGCAGTAGCATATAAAGAAGTGTTGTTGGCTTATGGTCGTTATACAGGTGGAAAAACTGTTTATAATGATTTGTCTTCTAATGGAGCTCGTGTCATTGTTTTGCATGAAGGTGAACGTAGGTTTGATACTTATATTCGCGTAGCTAATAATGAGATGGAATCTTTTGTCACTTTTCCCAACAGCTTCTATTAATAGAAATTATACTTTCAAAAAAGGTAATTATGAAATATTTATTATTGTTTCTTTTTTCTCTGTTTTGTACTGTGAATATGTACTCTAATGAGAAAGTGGGTTTAACATTGATACCTCCCGGCAAAATTTCAAATAAGATAAATTTGGATATACGTGGAGGAATTGTGAATAGGGGTAATTCTCTGCAAACTTATCAAGTTTCCCTTTTTTGGGATAAAGAGAAAAAATCTGCTTTATTGTGTGATACAACTTTGAAAATATCATCAAGTAAATCGGATGTTGTGAAGATTATGATTCCCATGAAAGATAAAGTGGGCAAGCATAAGGTGATTTTGAAGGTGTCTGATGGCAAAAGAGTATATCGTAAGACAAAAGAAATAGAAGTAATTCAATCGGACATTCGTTCCATTCAGCAGATTTCAGGTGCTTGGACCGGAATCTATCATTGGAGTGAAGAGGAAGGTAAGCACTGGAATCAAGATATCAAAAAGATGACCGATGACCATTGGAGAGAGATGATTCGTTCCATGCACAAGATTGAGATGGATATGGTGGTAATTCAGGAAGTATTTCGCCATCAAGCTTATATCGGAAGTTCTACTACCGTTGAGGATTATCCGGGGAAGGCTTTCTATCCTTCTAAATTATATCCCGGCCGTATGGACATTGCAGCTGAAGATCCTATCGAAGCCATTCTCTCGGAAGCGGATAAGCAAGGAATGCAAGTATTGATGGGGGTTGGTATGTTCGCTTGGTTCGACTTTACCCCCGAGTCCTTGGAATGGCACAAACGGGTTGCCAAAGAACTGTGGGATATGTATGGGCATCATGAGTCTTTTTATGCTTTCTATGTATCCGAAGAAAGTGGTGGGGGCCTAAATAACTGGGAACCAGATCCACAACGCAGTAAGGAAAGAAAAGTTGAAATAGTACATTTCTTCAAGGAATTTAAGGAGTTTTGTAGTGCTTTAGCTCCTGAGAAACCCATAATGCTTGCCACTAATAGTTTTGATGTCCCTGTTGGGATGGATACTTATCCGGAATTATTGAAATATCTGGATATTCTTTGTCCATTCGGCTTTGCACGTATGCCGGCAACCGATATAAGCGGCAAAGAGGCTGCCGATTTGTTGCAGAAGGTTTGCGATGAGGCGAATGCGCACTTGTGGTTCGATCTTGAGGCTTTTCTATTCAATCCGGACAATTCTTTGTATCCCCGTCCTATAGAGCAGATTATTCATGATTTGAATCTGTTTGACAATTTCGAGAAGATCCTTTGCTATCAGTTCCCCGGTGTTTTCAACGATCCGGAGATGTCTATCCGTGTGGGCGAAGCGCGTACAATCAACTTGTTCAATGGGTATATGAGATATTTGAAAGAACTGAAATATAGGAATAAAACACGTAAATAAAAAGAAAGTGATGAAGCGCTGTTATCTATACCTGTTTATCCTAATAGAGATGTGTTGCCTGTCGGAGCTTTCTGCTAAGAGTTGTGGCAAGGTTTTCAAAGGGAATGATCCGGCCGTGAGATATGTTGGCAGAACGCTGGTTTCCTCGGACGGGTCGGTATCTTTCGATTGGGTGGGCACCTATTGGGAGACTCGTTTTACGGGCGGAAGACTCTCTTTGATAGTCTCTGAAACCGGAACAAGCTACTACAATGTGTTTGTGGATGATGAACTGCACCGGGTTGTAAAGGTGTGCGGGACAGATACTCTAATTAATGTGGTGTCGGGGATAGATAAGCGTCTTCATAGCTTGAGGATGCAAAAACGTTCTGAGGGAGAGTTTGGAAAGACAACCATCCACCGATTTGTGCTCTCTGCTTCGGGACAGTTGCAGGCAAGTCCTACTGTGCGTACCCGTCATATTGAGTTTATCGGCAACTCGCTTACTTGTGGGTATGGGGTGGATGGTAGGCACCGTGATGAGCCTTTTGGGGTGGAAACGGAAAACTGTAATCATGCCTTTGCAGCCATGGTAGCCCGCTATTATGATGCCGATTATACGTTGGTTGCCCATTCGGGCAGAGGAGTAGCCCGTAACTACGGTGATTCGGTGAGGGTGTCGAAAGTAACGATGAAAGACCGAATGCTAAATACTCTTGATGAAGACCTTACTGTTAAATGGAATTTCACGGGCTATCGACCGGATTTGGTGGTTATAAATTTAGGCTCGAACGATTTTTCTACAGAACCGCATCCTTACAAGAGAGAGTTTGTAAAAGCTTATATGCAGATAATAGCACAGTTGCGCGAGCATTATGGGAATATTCCTATTCTCTGCCTTTATCCGGTTGCTATGCAGGCTCCGGTGTTCAGTTATTATGAAACAATAGTGTCTGAATTGAATGATCCGAAACTCTTTCTGCTGAGGCTGGATGAAGGACTTTATAACAGGACAACAGATTTGGGTGCAGCCTGGCATCCCGGATACAGTGGACATAGGAAAATGGCTATGTGGATAATTCCTTATATCTCGACCCTCATGGGGTGGGAATTGGCTGATAAAATTATTGAGTAAAACAGAAAAAAAGAACAAGAGATGAGAAGACGTGATTTTATAAGATATTTAGGCTTGGGAAGTGTGGCTGTGACCATACCCGAAGCTATGCATGCAGTTCCTGCTGCCGCCACCACATTGTGTTCGGACAAGAAGACCAAGCCTATTTCGGGCTCTTGGTTTGAATTTCAACATTCGGCAGCCGAAGGCGGGTATTGGAATGAAGCATTGGCCCATTTTACTGCCGACCAATGGCGCAGGAAGGTGTTTGAAATCCGTGAGGTCGGTATGGAGTATTTGGTTTTGATGGGAGTGGCTCGTGCCGGCAAACCCTTCTATCCTTCTAAAATTGCTCCTCGGATTCCAATGGGGTGTGATGACCCGCTGGAAGCTGTCCTTTCTGCGGCAGATGAATGTGGTATCAAATTTTTTGTCAGCAATGATTTTTGGGGCGATTTAGATGCTTACAACATGATGTTGGACAAAGGAGTACAGACAGTTCGTTTCCAGGCGATGGAAGAGATAGCTGAGAGGTACAGTCATCATGCGTGTTTTTATGGGTGGTATTTCCCGAATGAAGCCATGCTGCAACCTTATTTTGTGGATGCTTGTGTGAACTATGTCAATGAGACTGCGGCATTTGCCCAACGCCTGACGCCCAATTGTGTGAACCTGATAGCCCCTTATTTTATCAAGGAAGCCCGTTTTGATGATCATTTTGTTCGTCAGTTGGAGAAGATGAATATTGATATCATAGCCTATCAGGACGGGGTGGGAGTGAACCATACTTCATTGGAAGACTCGGCCAAGTTCTATGAAATATTGTATAAGGCGCATGAAAAAGCTTGCAGGGCTCGTTTGTGGGCAGATGTCGAATTGTTTTATTTTGAGGATGGAACCGGTGGTAATTTGCTTCCTGCTGATTTTGGCAAACGCATTATCAGGCAGCTGGAAGCTGTGTCCCCTTATGTGGATAAGGTGCTCTGCTATCAATATTTGGGCATTATGAACAAACCTGATACAGATATTGTGGCAGGGCATCCGGATTCTATAAAATTATATGAGCAATATACAGAATGGTATAATCATTATCAAAAGAAGTGTGAATGAAAAAAGTGTTTCTCTTGACTTTATTGGTTCTGTTTGGTACCTTTGAAGTAAAAGCTGCTTTTAAAAAGAACGAAAAGAGAATTTTGTCAGAGCAAGTGCTGAAGGATAAGGTGAAAGGTGCTTGGGCCGGGCAAACGTTAGGGTGCAGTTATGGTGGTCCCACCGAATTCAAATTCCTGGGAACTATTATTCAGGATTATATTCCCATTCCTTGGAATGAACACATGGTGAAAAAATGGTACGATAGCTTTCCGGGACTTTATGATGATGTCTATGTAGATTTGACATTTGTCGAAGTCTTTGAAAGATGCGGTTTGGATGCTCCGGTGGATTCGTTTGCCGTTGCCTTTAAGCGAACGGAATATCCCTTGTGGCATGCCAATCAGGTAGCGCGCTATAACCTGCTGCAAGGAATGAAAGCTCCTCAGAGCGGGCATTGGAAGAACAACCCTCATGCCCATTGTATCGATTTTCAGATTGAGGCTGATTTTGCCGGAATTATGTCGCCTGGGATGCCCAATCAAGCGGCTGAAATTTGCGATAAGGTAGGTCACATCATGTCTTATGGCGAAGGTTGGTACGGGGGGGTGTATGTTGCAGCCATGTATTCTTTGGCCTATGTCAGTGATGATATGGAGTATATTGTGGAAGAAGCCCTTAAAATCATACCGGAGGAAAGCGATTTTCACAAGTGCATGTCCGATGTCATTCGTTGGCACAAGAAATATCCCAATGACTGGAAGCGTACTTGGTTTGAACTGCAGAACAAGTGGAGCGAAGAAATCAGTTGTCCCGAAGGCATCCACAATTCTTTTAATATCGGTACGAAAATCAACGGGGCCTACATCCTTTTAGGATTGCTCTATGGAGAGGGTGATTTTACAAAAACCATTGATATCTCTACCCGTGCTGGGCAGGATTCTGACTGCAACCCGGCATCGGCAGCAGGTATATTGGGAACCATGATAGGTTACAGCAACATTCCCGAATACTGGAAAGGGACTTTGTATGAGGTGGAAGACCGGCCTTTTTCTCATACAGACATAAGTCTGAACAAGGCTTACGAAATGACTTATAAACATGCTTGTGATATGCTCCGGAAGCATGGAAATGCGAAAATAGGGAATGCTTTTGAAATCAAGCGGGAGGATATTCGTCCTGTTGCGTTGGAAGTGGCCTTTGAGGACCTGAAAGTTAGTGGCAAACTTACTGTTGAAAAATCGATAGATGAGGTGAATCCATTCACTTTCGTAGGCACAGGTCTGGTGGTGAAGGGGTACGTCGCAGGTGCTCTTCCGACAGACTATACGGCCGAAATGGAGGTGTATATAGATGGGAAATTGCATGAGACCACTGCTTTGCCTCAGGAACTCAATCACCGGAAGTGCGAGTTGTTCTTCTGCTACGACTGTCCGGTGGGTAAGCACGCAGTGACTTTTAAATGGAAAAATCCCGTGTCCGGCGGAAAGATATGGATTACCGAAATTATAACCTATACAACGAAATGACAGCCATGAAAAAAAGAATGATTCTGGCAACCTTGTCTTCTTTGTTGCTATGTATGGCAGCTTGCAGCAATAAGCAGCTCCCCACAAGCGAGGATATCTTGACAGAAGCTCGTGCTGTGAAGACATTGAACGCTTATGATGAGATGAATTGTGTGGTGTATGATATGAAGGTAACTCCTGCCTCGCCTAAAAGTTCGATAGACCGTTTTGTCAGTGATGACTGTGTAGAAGGTGCAGGAAGTTTTGAAATCAGATACTCTTTTTCCGGCAATTCTTCCGAAGCGGAATCGGTGTATATCCAGCAAAGTGGTGGAGACTACCGCAGTGATTTATCTTTTCATCCTCTGGGACTTTCCATTTGGGTGAAGGGTAATAAGAACAACAAGGGTACATTCCGTTTTATGATAATTCAAGATGCAGGCATGTTCACCCAGGGGACACTGCACGACAAAGGGCGCTGGCAATTCTTTGAATATGTGGACAAAGAGGTGTTGACTCAAGAAGAGTGGACTCGGGTGGTGATGCCATACGAAGCCTTTACTTTTGTCAAGGGACATGATATGGGGGATAATAAACTGATGCTGAACCGCTTTGAGGGGTATCGGATAGAAGTAACCAATGATGAGGGTGTAATGTGTACCGGTTCGTTCTGCATTGACAATCTGGAGCAGTTGACTTCTTATGCTCCCGAGTTCAAAGGGGCTCCAAAGTTTTCCAGTGTGTTTATTCAATTGGACGGGGTATATGAAAACACCGATTGGGATAAGGAGTTTAAAGCAAGCCAAGAGGTGGGCATTGATACCTGGATTATACAGTATGCCGAGGGGTTCAATGACCGTGCAGAAGAAAAAACTTCTTTTTATGTTCCAACAAAACTTCCTTGGGTCACGAAACAATATGATATCATGAACCGGATGTTCGAGGCTGCCAAGCAGAATGGAATGAAGCTTATCGTAGGGCTTTATCCCGGTGATTATAGCAAAAAAGACACTGCAAGCCCCGAGCAATACGATTTCCTCGTAGAGCGGAACAAGCAGGTCTTTGATGAACTGTTTGCCCTTTGGGGAAATCATCCCTGCCTGGATGGTTGGTATATAACGGAAGAGTTTCACGATGGCTCCTATCCCGTGGGGTGGCAGCAAGAACCTTCACTCTCCATGCTGGCCAACTATTTGCAGACGGTGGCGGCTTATATAAAGTCGAAATCTCCCAAGGAAGTCTGCATCGCTCCTGCCTTGTGGCGTGGCATGCCGGCCGATCTTTGTGGGGAGTGGTTCGGTAAGATATTTGCCCAAACACCCGATATTGATGTTCTTTATCTTCAGGACATAGGCGGACGTTGTCTGGTGGACTTTGATGTGGATCTGCCCAATTGGTTTGCCGAAATAAAGAAAGCCTGCGATGCCAACGGAGTGATTTTCGGGGTAGACATCGAGTCGTTTAAGGAATGCTGGTGTCCGAAGATTACAATGCGTACCAAGCCTTGGTCAGAGTTGGAAGAACAATTAAGGGTTGCCGGAATGTTTACCGATCATATTACGAATTTCAGTTGGGCTACCTTTAAGCCGGGAACGGACACTTATGAAGGTTATAAGAGGTATATTGAAGGAAAATGACCTATTGCTGATGCAATAAAATAGCTCATTAGCGGAATTGGTAGTGTTTAATCAATAAAAAACAAATATTTTTTATGAATCAGTTCATCAAAGAAATACAAGAACAACCGGAAATGTTGGAACGTACTCTTGGCTATTATCATTCAAGAGAAGGAAAGGAGCGTTTGGATGCTGTCTGTACTCTGTGGACAACCGGTGACTATGACAAAATAGTACTTACCGGTATGGGAAGTTCTTATTTTGTATCGCAAGCTGCCGCGACCATGATGACCGCTTATAATATACCCGCTTTTGCTATCAATGCCGGGGAGCTATTGCATTTTCAGTCTTCAGTTCTGACAGAGCGCACTTTATTGGTTGCCATCTCACAGTCAGGCGAGAGCTATGAGGTGATTGAACTGCTTAAACAACTTGGTGAACGGCATCATTCACGGTTGACAGTGGTTGGGGTCACAAATGAGTCTGGAAGTTCTTTAGCGGCGATGGCTACTCTCAGTCTGCTATGTAAGGCTGGGAGGGAGGAAATGACATCTACGAAGACATTTATCACCACCTATCTGGTAGTGTATCTGCTTGCAGGAGCATTGGATGGTCGCAGGGTGGATAATGCTCTTTTAGATAGTGTCGTTCGGGAAGTCGGTCTTCAGCTTGAGAAAGGGGGGATTTATTTATCCCGTTCGGTCGCTTTTTTAAGTGGGCATCCGTTTGTTCAAGTGATAGGCAGGGGTACGGTTTTTGCAAGCGCTGCCCAAACCGCCCTGATGTTTATGGAGGCTACCAAGACTCCGGCTTCAGCTTTGTTGGGCGGTGAGTTTCGCCACGGCCCACTAGAGATGGTAGGCCCTGGCTTTATCTGTATCATTTATGCGCATTCACGGTCCGGTGTTTATCGGCAGAGCATCAGGCTTATGGCTGATGTTCTGTCTTTTAATGGTAAAGTGATCCTGGTGTCGGATATCTCCTCCGGCATTGAAAGTGTGAATTTGCTGGAAATCAATGTTCATTGCGGAGACCCTGATTTGTTTGCAATTCCGTCCATTGTTCCTGTTCAGCTGATAGTGAATGCTTGGGCGGAAGAAATGGAACTAGTGCCCGGCAGTTTTACACATGGTGCTAAAGTGACTTCAATAGAATAATGATGGGACGAAGAAAGGTAGCCATAGGAGTCGATATCGGAGGCACAAAGATCAGTGCGGGTATTGTTGGCGGAGAGGGATTGGTTTATGCTTCTCCCCGTACTATTGCAACTAATCCGAAAGAACCCGGCGAAGTAATTATTGCCAATTTGTTTTCTCTGTTGAAAAATATTCTGGCTGATGCTGCGGATTACGATATTCAGGGCATTGGTATCGGGTGTACCGGACCTCTCGATATAGGTAAAGGTATACTGCTGGATGTTGAGAATCTTCCCACTTTGAACTATTTTCCGTTGAAAGACACCGTTGAACAAGCATTTCCGTTGCGGGTGATCCTTGATAATGATGCCAATGCGCTGATTTATGCAGAGGCATTATGGGGAGCGGGTCGGAATGCCGGTTCAGTCCTGGGTTTCACTTTAGGAACGGGGATAGGATGTGCTTGGATTAATGGAGGAAAAGTATGGCGTGGGCATTCCGGTTGTGCTGGAGAAGTATGGACTTCACCTTATAAAGAAGGGATATTGGAAGATTATGTATCCGGCAATGCCGTCACCCGTCTTTATAAAGAATATACAAAGGAGGAGTTGCCGGCTTATCGTATAGCCGAACTGGCACGGTCCGGTGATAAAATGGCTTTGCAGGTATGGGATGCTTTTGCCCAGGCATTAGCTCATGCTTTGTCATGGACAGTGAATATTACCGATCCCGAAATTGTCATCATAGGCGGATCTGTTCTGAAATCTTCCGATTTATACTGGGACAAGGCAGAGTGGCTATTTCGTAAATTCATTTGTCGTTCAGCAGCCCGGCATACTACTTTGCTGCCTGCAGCCTTGGGAGACAATGCCGGATTTATTGGTGCGGCTGCATTAATATTAAAATAACAAGAAACTATGAGAAAACTCTTTTTTATACTGTTGATATGTAACATGTTGTTTGTCAATGCCCAATCTCTTGAACTGGAGAACTGGAAGATTATCAATTCTTCCGAGCTAAACGCCGGAGCTGCTGAGGTTTCGCAATTGTCTTATCCCACTGCCGGATGGTATCAGGCCACTGTGCCCACTACCGTGTTGAACGCTTTGGTGAAGGAAAACGTATATCCTGATCCGAGAATCGGCCTGAATAATTACCTGATTCCGGATGTGTCGGATGAATTTAATGCCCGGATGGATCTATCTAAATACAACTACCTGAAAAGTGGCCGTAATCCTTGGCAAGATCCATACTGGTATCGTACGGAAGTCGTTCTTCCCAAATCATATAAAGGCAAGAAGGTATGGCTGACCTTGAACGGCATCAACTACCGGGCAGATGTCTGGGTAAATGGTCGTCAGGTTGCTGATAAAAAAGATATTGTGGGTATGTTTCGTCGCTTTAAACTTGATATAACCGGATATGCCCGTGCCGGAGCCAACAATTGCATTGCGATAAAAATTTATCAGGTGGATCATCCGGGCGTCCCGACTCCCGGCACCCAGTTGAAAGTATTCGGTCCTGTACGCGGACATTCCTACGATATCTTTAAGGATGAGACATTGAAGATATCCGGTGGCTGGGATTGTGCTCCCGTGGTTCGCGACCGGAATATGGGTATCTACCAGAAAGTGATAGTGGAAGCCACGGACGAGGTGTTGATTGAAAATCCTTTTGTTATCACTACTTTACCAAAGTCCACTACCATGCCTATGAAGGTTGACACTGGGCTTGCAAAGGTCAATATTAAACTTGAAGTGAGGAATACTTCTGCAAAGCTTGTCGAGGGAAAGGTGAATGCTTGGATTACATTACTCAACGAAGTCAAATTTCCCACTTATACCAAGCATATGGAGGGATACCTCAAGCCAATCAAGCTGACGAAGAAAGTAGCCCTGCGTGCCGGTGAGAGAAAAGTAGTGGAACTGACCCCTGAGGACTTTCCTTCCTTGCTGATAGAAAACCCGTATTTGTGGTATCCGAATGGGTATGGCGAGCAATACTTGCATCACATGAAACTGTCTTTTAGCATCGGTGGAAAAGTGTCCGATACCAAAGAGTTTGATTTCGGAATCCGTGAGGTGGCAAGTGGACTGAACCGGGTGGGAGATGAATGTGGTCGTGTATATTATGTGAATGGCAAGCGGATATTCTGTAAGGGCGGTTGGATACAGCCGGACATCTTGTTGGAGGAATCTGAAAAACGTATCTATGATGAAGCCCGCTTGATGGCAGAGGCGAACATCAACCTGATTGGCAGTGAAGATATGCCGTCTCCTTCTGAAACCTGGTTTGAAAGTTTTGACAAATATGGCCTGATGTGGTGGCATGTTTTCTATCAATGTTTCCGTATGACTCCCGGAACTGAAACTGCTGACAATCCTCTGGATCATGGTCTGGCGGTGGCAGGAGTGGAAGATATGATGCTCCGCTATCGCAATCACCCTTCTATTATTTCATGGATAGGAGCCAATGAGGTCTTGATGAATGAAAGCTTGTACAAGCTGACCAAGGAGAAAGTGAGGAGTATCGATACTACGCGTGTTTATCTTCCGACTACCAGTTTTCATTGGGATGTAGACGCCTTGACTCCTTATCTGAAAGAAGATCTGCCAACAGGTACGACGGATGACGGTGCGCCCGACTATAATTGGGCGCCTTCTTCCTACTTCTTTGATAAAGTGCGTGAGGTCCATTTGCAGATGTTCCGCAATGAACTGGGGATGCCTTCCATGCCGACGTACAACAGCCTCCGGAAATTTATTCCTACCGCGGAGAGTACGGCTAATGTAAACAGCCCTATTTTCCCATTGGATAGCATTTGGGCTGAACATGGTGCTTGGGATGTAAGTAATTATTGCTATCGCTCTTATGACAATGCCATTCGCACAATGTTCGGTGATCCGAAGACGGCAAAAGAATATGCCGACAATGCCCAGTTTCTGAGTGCCGATGGTTATCGCGCTATGTTTGAAGCGGCTAATCACCGGATGTGGGATATTACTTCCGGTGTGATGATTTGGAAGATTAATTCTTGCTGGCCCGATGTGTGCTGGCAGATATACGACTGGTATCTGGCTCCCAATGCTTCTTATTATTTTGCAAAAAAAGCTATGGAACCGGTGCACGTACAGTTGAATGCGAATGATTTCAGGGTTTCTGTGATTAATGCCTCCCATCAGACACTGCAAGACGTGAAAGTGACGGCTAAAGTTATCAACAATGACATGGAAGTGGCTTGGGAGGACTCCCAGCGGATAACTGTTTCTCCCGATTGCTATCAGGAGATTGTTACGGTGCCCCGGTGTGGAAAATACTCTTATAATTACTTTGTGAAGCTGGAGCTGCATGATAAATACGGTAAACTTCTGTCCGAGAACCTATATTGGTTCTATTCCCAGCATATGGATTTCTTTTGGTTCACTTCTATGGAGAAACCGGAATTGAAGGAGGAGGTTGAAGTTACCAAAGAGGAAGGGGAATATGTCTTTTCTATTTGTTTGAAGAACGAATCGGATCGTTTGTCCCATTTCAATCATCTGACTTTGCTGGACGTCCGGGGTAAGGAGATTAATCCAGTATTCTGGAGTGACAATTTTATTACGCTCTTTCCGGGAGATGAAAAGGTAATAACGGCTCGTGTGGCAGTATCCGATGCCGGAGATACACCTCCTGTGTTCTTCCGGGCACGATGATGAATAGATTGAATTTATTTATAATATAGTGTTATGAAAAAAATTATAGTGATTGGCAGCTCCAATGTGGACATGGTGGTGAGAACTTCTCATCTGCCTGCTCCCGGTGAGACGATTCTGGGAGGGGAATTCTTTATGAACCAGGGTGGAAAAGGAGCAAATCAGGCTGTTGCAATAAAGAGATTGGGCGGCAATCTGATATTTATGGCAAAATTGGGGAATGATGTATTAGGTCGGCAATCTGTCGGTTATTTTAAAAAGGAAGGAATTGATACAAGATATATTGCTCTCGATGAAGATTCTGCTTCCGGAGTAGCTCTGATCAGCGTGGACGATCATGCGGAGAATAGTATTGTAGTGGCATCCGGTGCCAACATGTTGTTGAACGAACAAGATGTAGATAAAATGTTGGAGGAAATGTGTGAGGGAGATATCCTCTTGATGCAATTGGAAATTCCGCTTCAAACAGTGGAGTATGCTGCCAGAAAGGCTTTCGGGAAAGGAGTGAAGGTGGTGCTGAATCCGGCTCCTGCCCGCAGTCTTCCCAAAGAATTGTTCCGGCATCTGTACATGGTCACTCCGAACCGCATCGAGGCGGAGATGCTTACGGGCATAAAGATTGCCAATGATGCCGATGTTGAGAAAGTGGCGGAAGAGATTTGCGCGATGGGGGTAAAGAATGTAATTATCACTTTGGGTTCGAAAGGATGTCTTATAAGGGAAGAGGGCGTTTCTTATCGTATAGATGCTTTCAAAGTGGAGCCTGTTGACACTACAGCTGCCGGAGATACGTTTAATGGGGCTTTGTGCGTAGGATTGTCAGAGGGCATGGACTTGAAACAAGCTGCTGTGATGGCTTCAAAAGCTTCATCCATAGCTGTAACCAGAATGGGAGCCCAGTCTTCTATTCCTTACCGTGAAGAGTTGTAATCATTAAAAACAATATTAAATATCACGATTATGTTTATAGTTGAAAGTTACGGATTGGCGGTAGCGTTGTGCTGGGTCACGATGTTATGCTGGGGATCATGGGGAAATACTCAAAAATTGTCAGCCCAAACATGGCGCTATGAATTGTTCTATTGGGATTATGTGATTGGTATACTTCTTTTTTCTTTGGTTTGGGGCTTGACACTGGGCAGCATTGGAGAAGGGGGACGCGGATTTATGCAGGACTTGCAGCAAGTTGGTATGGAGAATTTTTGGAGCGCTTTTCTGGGTGGCGTCATATTCAATGCCTCGAATATATTGTTGTCGGCTTCCATGTCGTTGGCTGGTATGTCGGTTGCTTTCCCGATAGGGGTGGGGTTGGCGTTGGTATTAGGCGTATTTGTCAATTACTTTAGTGTACCGAAGGGGGATCCTGTCACTCTTTTTGGGGGGGTCTTCTTGATTGTGTTGGCCATTGTTTTTAATGGGATTGCTTCCAGTAAAGTTTCTGAAGTATCAGGTCAGACTGTCCGAAAAAGAGGAGTTCTGATCGCTGTCTGCGCTGGTATTCTGATGGCGTTTTTCTATCGTTTTGTCGCCGCTGCTATGGATTTGGAAAATCTGGAATCGCCTGCTGTTGGTATGATGACTCCGTATTCTGCCTTGTTTGTGTTTGCAATAGGTATCTTTATCAGTAACTTTCTATTCAACTCTTTGTTAATGAGGAAACCTTTTACGGGGGTGCCTGTGGCTTACAGTCAATACTTCAAAGGAAATATGAATACTCATTTGGTTGGTATTTTGGGGGGTGCCATTTGGGCGTTGGGAACAGCGTGCAGTTATATTGCTGCCGGAACAGCCGGTGCTGCCATTTCCTATGGGTTGGGACAAGGGGCTACGATGGTTGCCGCATTATGGGGGGTGTTTATTTGGAAGGAATTCAAAGGGGCTTCTAAATCTACTAATCTATTGATTGCCTTGATGTTTATTCTCTTTATTTTAGGTTTGGCGTTAATTATTACGTCCGGTGGCAATTGATCTTTTATTAATTAAAAAAATGTGTATATTATGAAGAGGATTTTTCTGCCAATCCTATTGGGGGTACTGATGATATCAGCCGTACTGCCGTCGGCAGTAGTTTTTGCTGGCAATGATGTTCCTGGCCGACAGAGAAAACAGAAGGTGAAGGAATCTGTTTTGAGGGTGAAGCCCATTACTGGTACTTGGATAAATCTGGCATATAAGGATGTACGTAATAGATATACCAATCCGCAGAGTTTTGATAATACGGATCCGGAATTATGGAAAGCTAAAGTGCGGGAACTGTCAGCTATGGGCATTGAATATCTGGTATTCATGGAAGTTGCCAATGAGGGTAAGGCTTATTATCCCTCTCAATTAATGCCCTGGTGGTATGATAAAGATAAACAGAGTCCTGTGGAAGCCATTCTTGATGAGGCTGCCCGATATGACATGAAGGTTTTTATGAGTACTGGATGGGCAAAAGACCAGGATGATAATTTGCAGGATCCTGCTATCAAACAACGCCAATTGCAAATTATGGAGGAACTGGCCGTCTTTTATAAAAATCATAAAGCCTTTTATGGCTGGTATTTGCCGGTAGAGGATTGTCTTTGCCCCATTTTTGCAGAACATGCTGTACAATCGGTTAATGCATTGACCAAAAAGGCAAAAGCATTGACTCCGGATAAGAAGACACTGATTTCTCCTTATGGTATCGGACTGTCTGATTTTGATAATCCGGAGTATGAGAAACAATTGGCAAAGCTGAAAGTCGACATCATAGCCTATCAGGACGAAGTGGGCTGTGTACGCGATAAATTCATGTTGCCTCGCTTAAAGAAGACTTGGAAACGGTTGAGAGACATCCACAACCGTCTGAATATTGAGATGTGGGCCAATTGTGAGACTTTCACTTGGGAACAGGGAACCAACGACCGTTCTTCGGCCTTGATTCCTGCCGCTTATCCGCGTCTTTTATCTCAACAAGTGGCTGCTTCTGTGGCAGGGGTTGACAGGATTATCTCATTTATGGTTTGTGGAATCATAGAAAGCCCCACGTCAACTTATCAGTTGGGGCAACCGGTGTGGTCACATAAAGTATACAATGACTATATGGCCTGGAAAAGGCGGATTGGCTGCTGGCAATTGGCCGAAGCTGCCTTTATGGAGAGATTGGCTAACGGGGCTACCATTGACATGGTGTTGGGAAAAGCGGATTTGAAGGCATTGCTTGATGGCAGGGTTGCCGAGGAAGACAGTAAAGATGCCCGTTGGGTGAAATTCGAGAAAGGTTATCATGAGCTTGTGGTAGATTTGCAGAAAAAGACCAGACTACGGAAAGTCATGCTTCGTATGCTGGACTATAATTTAGATGGAATAGGTATGCCGCTGAAAGTTTATCTGTTCACTTCGTTGGATGGAAAAGAATATAGATTAGCTTCTATCAAGGATACTCCCCATTTCCCGAACAATCGGCATGATGCATGGATTGAAAACTTGTTATTTGATCAATTGGATGAAAGCATCCGTTATATGAAGGTGGCTTTCGAAGCTTCGCAACAAGTGTATATGGATGAGTTGTTTGTTAATCCGGTGATAAAATAAAGACCAGTTGAGATGAGAGTGAGTTTGTGTTTATTAACGGTGTGGCTGTTTCTTGCTTGTGTAGGCCGCGGGGAAATTGTACCAATTCCTTCTTGGTCAAAATCGATGGCAAAGGAGAAATATATCCTAACCCCCAAAGCACCTGAGGTTCCACAGATTAATAGTCTATGGTGCAGCCTTGGAAATACAGAAAAAGTCTCTGTTCGTGATTTGTGGCATCAAAAGGATTTAGGGGAGTATAAAGGGGGATTTTGGACACAAGTCCCTTATCATGGAGTTACTTTTGTAAAAAAAATCACTCTTGTAGAGTGAACTGAAACTTTAAAATAAATAGTATGGAATTTGCTTTGGATAGATGGATTACCAAGCATAATGCTTGGATTGATGTTTTTGGACCAAACTACATGAGGTGGATATTTCGTGATGTGAAAATGACTATTTTGTTTTTGGGGCAGTTTCTCTTTGGTAAAGTGTTGCAGGTGTTTAAGGCAGGTGTGTTATTGGGAGCAGTGTCTTGCATACTATTTGTGCCAGGGCTAAAGGCAGAAAATTCTAGGCCATTTGTGATACCGGCATTACAGGAGTGGAAAGGCGGGGATGGCTATTGGCGCTCATCGTGTCGGTTGGTGTTGGACCCCCGCTATGCAGCAGAACTCAATCCGGTGGCAAACACATTTGCCGAAGATTTAGCAGTGATGTTTGGCAGGAAATATAAGGTGGCGGAAGGCGTTTCTGCCTGCTCGGGAGATATTTTTTTGACTTTGGCTGGAAAAGAAACAGAAGAGAATCGGGAGAAGTATTATTTGGATGTGTCTGATCGGATGGTGTTGACGGGTGCAACGACGCAGGCAGTGTTTTGGGGAACTCGGACCATTCTTCAAATGATGGAACAGTATGATGGGGCGGTGCCGCAGGGAGTGGCTGTAGATTGGCCCAATTATCCTAAGCGTGGATTTATGTTGGATGTAGGACGTAAATTTGTCCCCATTGGCTTTTTGAGGGATTATGTGAAGATAATGTCCTATTATAAAATGAATTGTTTCCAGATTCATTTGAATGACAACGGCTTTAAAAAGTTCTATGGCAATGACTGGTCGCAAACACCCGCGGCTTTCCGATTAGAAAGTACCGTGTTTCCGGGATTGGCCACGGAGGGGGCTCATTATTCAAAAAAAGAATTTGTTGAACTTCAGATGTTAGCCGAGCAGTATGGAGTGACTGTCTTGCCGGAAATAGATGTGCCTGCGCATTCATTGGCCTTTACGCGCTATAAGCCGGAAATTGCTAGTAAGGAGTACGGAGAGGATCACCTGGATTTGTTTAATCCGGAGACTTATTTGTTCTTGGACAGCTTGTTTGCAGAGTATTTAGGTGGAGAAAATCCGGTGTTTAGGGGTAAAGAAGTGCATATTGGTACAGATGAATACGATAATTCGGATCCTAATGTTGTTGAAAAGTTTCGCTTTTTTACTGATTATTACATTAAATATGTGGAGGGTTTTGGGAAGAAAGCGGTGGCATGGGGTGCATTGACGCATGCCAGAGGAGATCTTCCTGTGAAGTCTGACGAGGTACTATTGGACATTTGGTACAATGGTTATGCCGATCCCTTTGAAATGGCCGAATTGGGATTTGGATTGGTGAATGTGGCATGTAGCCAATTGTACATAATACCATTGACGGCACTCTATTACCACGATTACCTGAATATAGAGTGGATTTTTAATAACTGGGAACCCTATATGTTTGATGATAGAATATTTAGTCGGAATGATAGGCGTGTGAAAGGGGGAATGTTTGCCGTATGGAATGATTACATTGGAAATGGGATTACTTTCAAGGACATTCATCATCGTGCGTATCCTGCTATGCAGACATTAAGCTTGAAAATGTGGACCGGTGCTGTGGATGATTTGTCTTTCGCACGGTTTGATTCTTGCCGTCGTGCTTTGTCGGAAGCTCCGGGAGTGAATATTGGAGCAAAGGTAAAAACGATGGATGGGAAAGTGCTTCAAGTCTCGAAGTTGAAAAGGAATCAAAAGCTTTTGATAGAAGAAGTAGGGTATGATTATGAAGTGGCTTTTGATTTCACTGCAAAATCCGCAGATAAGGGCAGTGTGCTTTTTAAATCTTCCAATGCCATTTTGTATCAGAGTAGCCCAAAGTCTGGAAAATTGGCATTCTGGTCAGATGGTTATTTAAATGAGTTTGATTATATGTTTCCTATCGGTCAACGGGTACAAATTGTGATTAAAGGTGACCATACCTCTACAAGTTTATACATTGATGGAAAACTACATCAGACTTTGGATAAAAAGATACTTTATAAAATTGGCGAGGAGGTGGTGTACTACCAGTCCACTCTTGTTTTTCCATTAGCTTTTACTGGAAATTTTAGTGGGCAATTGTTAAATTTGAAAGTACTGCAAAAGTAATTCGAGTTCATGTTACAAGGATCCATTTTAGGTTATTCTTTGCCTTTAATTTGTTGTAAGAATTCATTGGTGGACACTAATGCTTTTTCATCTTTGAAGCATGTGGAAGTTGAAAAAGGATAGTGATAATTCCCTGATTTATATTCAATGGTTGTAATATATCCTGACGGAGATTATGGTGAAAATATTTTGCTGGGTCATACCAAAAGGCCTGGTTGGATATAATGATTAGTGCTAAAGTGCAATTATTAAGCCTGCTTTAAATTTCACTTTTAGCCATTAGCTTGTTACAACAGATATGTAATAAGATGTAAAGTGAAACTTAAAGTAGGGCTCATTGATTATTCTACATGTTGCTTTGAAGTACTTATGCAGAAAACAACTTCTATTATATTCATTCTTCTATGCTTCTTGTCAAGTTGTAGCTTCGAATCTAAAACAGAATTTCCAGCCTTTGATAAGGAGATTAGAGTAGATGGTGAGCAATCTGATACAGAATTGCTGATTAATATGGGATGGATTGACTGTGTTGATACATTCTTGGTAATGACGCATGTCGCCCAAAATGATTTTTGCCATGTATATTCCATTCCTTCGGGTATGAAAAAAATCCATACTTGGGGTTCATTGGGAAATGGTCCTGGCGAGTTCCTACAGCCAATAATTACATACGCTCACGAAAACACCTTCGGTTTGAATGATGTCAATATACAAATGTTGGCAGTGATGTCTCTAAAAGGCAACGGAAATGCTATTGAAATTGAAGAGCTGTCCAGAAAAAAAACTCCTTATAAGCGTGTGCAAGGTGAGCTCAATCCTGCAGATTATAATTTCGTACGACTGGATGAACAGCATTTTGTCTCCCTATTGTGCGGAAAGGACGGTAGTTTCTTTTCCTTACTGGATGCCAATCTGCAGCCTTTACAGAGGTTCGGCGAATCTCCGGTGGGGAACAAAATTTCTGTCCAGTCTTCACGGATGAATTTGAAAGGTTATCTGTCGGCGCATGACGGGCATATGGTGTTTGCGCCTAGCAAACTGCCGTATCTTGCTAAATACCACCTGGAAAATGGAACCATGGTAAAAGACTGGAACTTTTATTTTGATCGGTCTTTTTATGAATGTAAAGACTATAACCTCTTGTTTAGTAAGGCAAGAAGCTTTGGGCAGGTGTTGGATTTGGCAATGGATGACCAATATATCTATATTTTGTACTTAGATCAACTTTTAAGCGAGTATGACTATAATGACCCGCAAAAATCCATGGCGAACAAGGTGCTGGTTTTCAATTACTCGGGAGTACCCATAGCCAAGTTGATATTGGATAAACGAATCTATCAGATGGCTTTGTGTACAAAATTGCATAAGATTATCGGGCTGGGGAATCTGCCAGAACCTGCATTTGTTTCGTTTGATGTCGTTTTTTAGATATATAGTCTAGTATTTCCCTTATACACTAGAAATAGGATAGCGTATAATTATATGTTTTAATTTGTATATAACTGATATCCATTAAATTACTGAAGTGTTGATTTGATATCCTTTTTAGGCATTCTACCTTTGAAGCATGTGGAAGCCGAAAAAGGATAGCGACTAATTATAGCTCAGTAGATTTTTAGTGGGGAATTATTAGCTTACTTGCCAAACACGTACTTCGCAACCTTAGTATTAGCCTTGTTCTCATTTACGAAATCACGTTCAATATAGATGTCCGTTACTTTCATTGCATCGTCAATATGGTTAAGTGCTGCATGGACTATATATTTATCAATGCCAGCTTTATTAAGTGCAATGGTAGCCCAACTATGCCTTGCTGCGTAGTATTCCAAATCGTCAATTTCTAATATTGTACAAATTTCTTTTAAGCCGTAGTTGATAGCCTTATTGAAATCCTTCTCGTCAGCATAGTATTGATAGAAATTGAAGAGACGTTTACCAGTCTTATCCTTATACTTCTCAACAAGAGGCAGGATTAATCTGGGTATGTCAACCTTCATTTGAGCCTTATCCAATCTACGGTCTTTCGTCTTGGTACGATTATAGACGATTGTATAACCTTCCATTTCAGTGGCATTGTAAAGGTCTGCTGAATTGATTCCCATAAGACAGAATGATAGAATGAAACAATCCTTTGCCAAATTATAATGGCAGGTAGATTTGTAGCCTTTCTTCATATCTTTATAGGGTAGCTTCCATAGCTTCTTTATAATATCTGCGGATATGGCTCTCTTTCTTGTTGCTTCCTGCTTGGGTATTTCAAGTTCCATGAAGGGTGAGTTGGGGATTAGGATTAAATTCTTCTCCTTCTTATTGTATTTCTTCTTGGCTTCATTGAATAACTTCTTAATGCTTATCAAATATAGAGAGAGTGAACGATTGGAAGGTACCCGTTTACCCTGCTGCATTAATCTTTTAGTCCGTATCTCACGTTCTTTATTCAAGAATGCTTTAAAGCTTTCTAAGAAGTCAAGGGTAATCAAATTAATATCCAATTCCTCTTTACCTATGAAACGGACTAAGGCATTAATGGCAGTGGTGTAGTTAGGTGCACCTTTGATAGTGGTTGAGGCTATCCACTCACGACTGAACTTTATAAAGTCAATGGTTTGTTGCTTCTCTTGTTCTCCATTTAGGTAGTTCATTACATCGTCTAACGTGTAGTTGTTTAACTCAATTTGGAGTTTGGCACACTTGTCATAGTAGCTGTGGATTAAAGCGTCTATATCTTGTTTTATGGGTGCTGAGGCTTTAATCTTGTAGTTCTTTGTTAAATCATTAGGGGTTGCGAATAGGCTTGTTGATATACGTTTCATTCTTCTGTTAAGAGTAAATCTAAGCCTTACGGTGAAACAGTCATTTGTCTTTCTTTGTACTTTAACTACTTCTGGGTTGATTGTCAGCATATTACACATTGTTTAATTGGTGAAACAATAGTGAAACAACTGCTCTTTATTAAGGCTAATATAACCAAGCAACAGACCCTTAATCGGAGGTCTCCATGAACTAAAAAAGGCTCTATCTCGTTAGAGATGAGCCTTTTAGTTTGTGGACCAGCCTGGGCTTGAACCAGGGACCTCCAGATTATGAGTCTGTTGCTCTAACCAACTGAGCTGCCTCGTTATCAACACGTTAATTATCTCTGTGTAAGTTCTGAGGTCAACAATAGGTCAACACTGAACTTATTATGCAAATTTACTAAAAATCTTATTCACAATGAAACATTCTCCATTGTGATTTGCTTTGGACAAGAATAATCACTAATTTTGTGTTATTCTAAAACAGGGAGTTATGTCAAGAGATGTGGTAAAACAAGAACTATTGGCGAAACTGAAGCAAGAACACTGCTTTTGGTCGTACAATGAAAACTTAATCAAGGATATTCCAGATGATATGCTGATTGAGAAAACCTTGTTACATCTTGACTTGGAAGAAATAAACCAACTGTTTCTAATTTATCCTTTCAAGAAAATTAAGCAGGTGTGGCTGGATTATCTTGTTCCCCAAGCGGAATATCTCTACACGTTGAATCGTTTTTTTGCATGGTATTATTTCAAGGCAAAGAAGCCAGATGCTTATATAAAGTCTATGGCTACCCGCCATCTTAATAAAATGTTTGCATGAAAGGTTTAGCTCCACACACGCTGCAAGTTTTTGAAGCCGTTTCTAAGTTGGACTGCATCAAACCCTATCTCTTGGTAGGTGGCACAGCTTTGTCATTGCAAATGGGAACTCGACAAAGTGAGGACTTGGACTTTATGAAATGGCGTACCTCTAAAACAGAGAAAATGGAAGTGGCATGGTATCAGATAGAGAAAGAGCTCGCTGTAATAGGTGATATTCAGCATAAGGACATTTTAGATATAGACCATGTGGAGTATTTAGTGTCTGGAGTAAAGTTCTCCTTTTATGCCTGTCCTAAATATTCTCCTGTAAGTATGCCTGTGGAATATCTGAATAATCTCAGATTGGCAGATGTAAAGTCTATTGGAGCTATGAAGATGGAGGTGATGCTACGCAGGAGTAATTTTCGCGATTATTATGATATTTATTCCATCTTAAAGTCTGGTGTACCTATCAACGATTTGGTATCTTTAGCCCTTACCTACTCTGGACATAAATTGAAATCCAAGAATCTGTTAGCTATGCTCACCAACGGCTCTCGTTTTACAAGAGATTCCCATTTTGAGCAACTTGCACCGATTTATGCTGTAACTGCTCAAGAAATAGAAGATTATATAAAGTTTTGTTTATTATAAACTGCTGCAACATTCTTGCGAATGGGATTATATATAGAAGTATTCCTTGAAATTGTAGTAGCTTTATAAAAAGAAAAACAGCATAAGAGTTTCCTCAAATGCTGCTCTGTCTTAAGTAGATTGGTAATTAGTCAATCTTCTTGTAAGTGGTTGTTGTAATGTCATCCAATTCCTCGCTACCATCATCCATTGTGTCCCAATCCTCAAAGGCGAGAACCAACTTAGTAGCTGTAAGTTCATTAACAGTTAGGACATCTGAATAACCATCATCGTAAGAGATAGTCAGCTTATTGTCTTTCAAAGACCAACGACTTGTTTCTGTATATCCACCGTCCGCATAGCCTTCTGTGCAAGTACCGTCAGCTTTGAACTCCCATAAACCATTGGTATATGCTTCATCAGAAGTTACTACTTCCTTATCATTCTCCACTTTGTGAATCTTCTCCCAAGTGGTCTGCCATTTACCTATAAGGTTAGCTTGTTCAATGATTGTCTGTTCATCTTCATCATCACTACATGCTGTAAAGTTTACAGCCAACATGACCATTAATAAGGTCGTTCCAATTAATCTTAAAGTTTTCATTGTTGTTAAGATATAGCTCATCTTTAGTTATCTTAACAACAGTGTAAATGGTATTCTCTTCTCCCCAATCAGTTGTATAATAAGTAACGAACATATATCTGTTAGGGAAGTATTCAAATGTATCATTTTGAGTGTCATTTTCGCCTTTCTCTGTATAGGTGTTATCCTTATTAAAGGTAAGGATTTCTCCCTCTGCTCAATGTTCTTCAATTCGTCATTGACCGTTTCGATCAAGGCTCTTTTTCTGAGCAAAATCTTGTCGGCAATACTCATCAGTGAATTCTTCATATTGTTTTTAACTTTAGTGACAAGCTGTATGCCATTAAGAAAAGGGTTCTCAAACAGAGCCTGACCAATATATCCTTTGTCTGCACATAGTTTTCCTTTGATGTTCTCCAGAAACTTACCTTGCTTCAACGGTTCCCGGTCATCCACGTTTCCAGGCGTGAACATGAAATTGAGAATTTCACCCTTGTCATTGATTATCAGATGCAACTTGAATCCGAAGGACCATCCCATTGAACATTTTCCACGCTCGGCAAGTCCCTCAAATGTCTTATGAATAAGGATTCTTTGGTTACGACAAACACGTAAGGGAGTGGAGTCCTCGCTTGTGGAGATTGACATCTGTCCAAGTGTTCTTAACAGGTGCAGGTCTTTGGATGGGTTGTAGGCATGGAACAAATTCAATGCTGCTGCAACTTCTTCTACAGTGACTGCTTCTTCTGCAAACTCACCCATGTTTAATGATTCTCTACGCTGTGCCATTTTGTAATAGTAGGCAGTGTCAAAATATATCTTGGCTTCCTTTCTGTTGTGGAACTTCTTTCCTGTTGGTAGATGAATTATCATGTCAGTTTAAATATTAGTAAATTAATAAGATAGTTTCTGCAATGAAATATAATAGGTAGTAACCTTTCCATTCTTTTTTCTCCTTGTCTTTAGATAGTTATTAAGATTAGCCCACAATCCAATGTGAACCTTATTATCTTTCACTCCCTGTTTAAGAGCCTTTGTTCTTATCTGTTCATAAGTAAATTCTTTCATTTTAGATATTCTGAATAGTTTGTAGTCTGCTTATCTGTGTGGTGAGATTATCTGTTTGTGGTACTTATTTTGGGGTCAACAATAGGTCAACAACGAAGCAAAACAGCCTGTTTCTTGTCAGTATTTCGAAAATCCAAAGAGAAGAAGTCCTAATAAAAAAGCCCCATAAACACTTGTTTATGAGGCAATTCTTTGTGGACCAGCCTGGGCTTGAACCAGGGACCTCCAGATTATGAGTCTGTTGCTCTAACCAACTGAGCTACAAGTCCGATGCATCCTTGCTTGGATAGCGGGGACAAAAGTAGCATTTTCTATTGAAATATGCAAGACTTTTGGATAAAATTCCTTATAACCTTTGTCCTTAGAACTTATAAATTCGTTTTGGATTCTTGGGAAACCAGCCTTTTTTCACTCGTTCTTCCTGCTCGAATATCTCCTTGATGGTCCAGAACGAGGAAAATGCAAAGACGCCCAAAAGGGAGGCTATCATGATGTTCTCCGTATAAAGGGAGGCAATGATGCCGCCGATGCCGAGTAAAAGGAAAATCCACCAACACTTGGTGCCCCAATAATATTCGGCTTTCACAACTATGGGGTGAAACAAGCCGATGATGAGGAATGTGCAGATACCTATGACAAGGCCCGACAGATGATATTCGTTCAAGAAATCCATTGTTGTTCGTTATTTCTCGGGGCAAATAGGAATCTCCTTCTTGATGCTCTGTTCCAGGGAAATCAAGGTCTCGGTAGCGGTTACGCCAGGAATCTCCTGCATCTTGTTGTTCAGCAAATCCATCAGATGCTCGTTGTCGCGGGCATATACCTTGGTCAGCATGGTGTACGGACCAGTGGTGAAGTGGCATTCTACGATTTCGGGAATCTTGCCCAGCTCAGCAACTACCGTCTTATACATGGAGCCCTTTTCCAGCTTGATTCCTACGTAAGTGCAGGTTCTGTATCCAAGGGACTTGGGATTTACATGATAGCCTGAGCCAACAATAACGCCAAGGTCAATCAGGCGCTGTACACGTTGATGGATGGCAGCACGTGACACGCCACATTCAGCAGCTACGTCCTTGAAAGGGATACGGGCATTTTGGGAAATGATTTCCAGAATCTGCCGGTCAAGATTGTCTATTTTTTCCATAATAGTAAATAAGTAAAGTTCTTGTTGTTATCAAATAGTAAGCAAATATAGGACTTTATTTTAATTTATCTATAAAAAGGGACGGAAAAATGAATAAAAGTGAGGGGTAACGATAAGGCGCGGATTACGCGGATTTCACGGATTTAGTTTACCAAATCCGCGTATTCCGCGTAATCCGCGCCTAAAAGAAGTATCAAGAGGGTTTTGCCCCTCCCTTCGGATTGTTACATTACTTCTCGATACCCAGCAGTTCCACTTCGAATATCAAAGTAGAGAACGGCTTGATTTGGCTACCGGTTTCTCTTGAACCGTATGCCAGGTCGTAGGGGATATAGAGTTCCCACTTAGAGCCGACGGGCATCATGGTGAGGGCCTCTGTCCAGCCTTTGATTACCTGGTTGGCACGGAAAGTAGCAGGTTCGTTGCGCTTGTAAGAGCTATCGAATTCTGTTCCGTCAATCAGCGTACCTTTGTAGTTTACTTTCACCTTGCTGCTGTCGGCAGGAACGGCACCGTTACCCTTGGTGATGATTTTGTATTGCAGACCGCTCGGGGTAGTTACTACACCTTCTTTAGCCTTGTTCTCAGCCAGGAACTTTTCACCGGCAGCTTTGTTGTCAGCATACTTTTCTGCGGTTGCTTTTTCTTTGATGGCATCCATCTGAGTACGCATGTACTCTTGAGCTTTCATCATATCCATAGCACCACCCTTGCCGATGACACCTGCTACGAAACCTGCCAGCAGATTTTCGCGGCTGATGCTCTGTGTAGAGTCGTTGCCGAAGATTTGTTGGTTGAAGCCTTCCACCCATTGCTTGCTGACCATCTGGCCTACTTGCAGACCGGCCATGTAAGCCACGTCTTTCTTATCGATTTTGGCTGCGCCTTCGTTGAAACCTTTCAGGAATTCTGACATCTGGGTTGAGTCAATTCCTTGCTGTGCAAGATACTGGTCCAAACCTTCTGTACGTGCCATACCGATGGCGTAAGACAATGAATCGATGTCCGTCTTCAAATCAGCTTTCGGACTTTGAGCAGTACAAGATGCCATACCGGCAGCTACTGCAAGAGCCATGAGAAATGTTACTTTTTTCATTTTGCTTTTACTTGTTGTTTATTTAGATAAAATTTTCTGTAATTCGACTTCGAATACGAGCGTGCTGTGGGGAGGAATCATCTCGCCGGCACCCTGCGCTCCGTATGCCAGGTCGCTGGGGATGTAGAGTTTCCACTTGGCACCTTCGGGCATAAGCTGCAGGGCTTCCACCCAACCGGGTATCACTTGGTTTACACCGAACGTGGCAGGCTGGCCGCGTTTGATGGAGCTGTCGAACAGCGTTCCGTCAATCAGTGTGCCTTCGTAGTGGCATTGCACCTGGTCGGTGGCTTTGGCATAGCGGCCCACGTTTCCTTCCGTGATAACTTCGTATTGAAGTCCGCTGGGCAGCGTAACAACTCCCTCGCGTTTTTTGTTCTCTTCCAGGAACTTTTTGCCGGCTTCTATGTTTGCTGCGTTCATCTTCTCCTCCAGTTCGGCGAAGTACTTGTTGACGATGTCACGGGCTTCTGTGTGGCTGATTGCCGTCTGGTTGCCCTCCAAAACGTCTTTGATTGCTTGTGCAAAGTCATCTACTGCAATGCCTTTGGCACCCATGCTTAAAAGATTCTGACCTATTCCAAGGCCGATAGCATAACTGAATTTGTCCATAAGATTCTTTTGTTGACGACCGGATTGGTTTCTTTTCCAGTCTATTGCAAATTTATGAGTGGCAAAAGTACGTCTTTTATTTGAATGATAAGGCTTTTAAGTATTTAATTTTTCTTATTTATATCACAACTTGAACATTCTTCTTATATTTGTCTTACTTTAATAAAGGAAAGGAGCAGAAAATGAAGAACTTGGTCATATTGTCGGGTGCCGGTATGAGCGCCGAGAGCGGCATCAGCACATTCCGTGATGCGGGCGGACTGTGGGACAAATATCCGGTGGAGCAGGTGGCGACTCCCGAGGGGTATGCACGTAATCCGGAACTGGTCATTAATTTCTATAACGAACGTCGCAAGCAGTTGCTCGATGTGGTGCCGAATGCCGGGCATCTGGGCGTTGCCGACCTGGAGAGGGATTTCAATGTAACGGTCGTCACCCAGAACGTAGATAATCTGCACGAGCGTGCCGGCAGTACGCACGTGATACACTTGCATGGGGAACTGACGAAGGTTTGTTCCAGCCGCGACCCTTATAATCCGCATTTCGTCAAGGAACTGGCGCCGGAGGAATATGAAGTAAAGTTGGGCGACAAGGCGGGCGACGGTACGCAGCTCCGCCCGTTCATCGTGTGGTTTGGCGAGTCGGTGCCGGAGATTGAGACTGCCATCCGGTATGTGGAGCAGGCGGACATCTTCGTCATCATCGGCACCAGCCTGAACGTTTATCCCGCTGCGGGACTGCTGAACTACGTGCCCCGTGCCGCCGAAGTGTATCTGATAGACCCCAAGCCGGTGGACACGCACGTCATGCGTCCGATACATGTCATTCAAAAGGGAGCTTCGGAAGGGGTAAAAGAGTTGAAGGCGCTGCTTACAGTTACCCAGCCTCCTTTGCCTTAGGACTTAATCTCCTACGTCTTAGGACTTAGCCCCTCACGGTATAGGACTTAATATGCAGAACATCCGGATGCCTTTCTCCAAAACACCCGGATGTTTTACCCAAAAACATGGGGATGTTTTGCCCCATTACATCCGGATGTTTTAGGTGAAAACATGGGGATGTTTTGGGTACTCACTCCTATACTGTAGGGAGCTGGGTATAGGGGGGATTCCCACAAGGTATAGGTCTTGCGGGAATAAAGTATATTTGCTCTCGAAACTTGTGCTATTTCTTTATCACGGCCCGTAATACGAACCAGGCATGATGGGCTATGGTACTCGCCAGTCCGTAATGTCGCGCCATGATGCGGAAGCGTTCGCGCAGGGATGCTTGCCGGTTCTGGGTGGTCATTCCCTCTTCCAGATAGTCGATGAGGGTGAGATGGGTGTTGTGTAACGCCCTTGCCTTCTTCATCACCCGGATGCACCAGTCGAAGTCGGCGGAGAAGCGGTATTGCAGGTCGTAGGGTTCTACAAGGGAAGCTTTGGCAAAGAAGGCCTGATGGCAGACCAGCATGCCCTGCTTGAAGCTTCGCCAGGTAAGCACTTCCGGGGCGGCGAGGCGGCGCATGCGGATGAAGTGGCCTTCTTTATCCACCAGTTCCGTTTCGCCGTACAGCACGTCGGGTAGTTCGTTGCCGGAGATGGAACGCACCATCTGCTGCAAGGTGTCGTCCTCGTGGAAGCTGTCGCCGGCATTGAGGAAGCAGAGGTAATCGCCGGTGGCAAGGCAGATACCTTTGTTCATGGCGTCGTACAGTCCCTTGTCCGGTTCGCTCACGATGCGGGTGATGCGGTCGCGGTAACGGTCGATAATGGAGAGCGTGCCGTCTTTGGACGCGCCGTCCACAAGGATGTATTCTACGTGGTGGTAGGTTTGCGAGATAACGCTTTGAATCGTGTCCTCCAGTACCGCTTCGGCATTGTAGGTCACGGTGATGATACTGAATTTCGGGGTGGGGTGGTTATGCATTTCTTCCGGTCACTTTGTTGTAAAGGTCAATGTATTTCTTGGCGACGACGTTCTCCGAATAGTGGGAGATGGCTTTCCGGCAGGCTTGTTCCGAGAGGCTGGGGTAGTCGGGTTCGGTCAGCGTCCAGTAGATGCCGTTGGCAAAGTCCTCCGGGGATTTGTATTGTGCCACGTAGCCGTTGTGCAGGTGGTCTATCATCTCAGGGATGCCGCCCACGTTGAATCCGACGCAGGGAATGCCGCATGCCATGGCTTCCATGATGGTGTTCGGCAGGTTCTCTTCCAGCGAGGGGGTCACGAAGATGTCCACGGCATTGTAGATGTTCACCAGTTGGTGTTCGTTGCTGACGAAGTTCAGCGGGTAGACTTTGAATGGAAGCAGGTTTTCCAGTTGTTGCGATTGGTTGCCGAAGACGACGACACCCAACTGTTCCCGGAGTTCGGGATGCTTGTCGGCCAGCAGTCGGCACGATTCTATCAAGTAGTCAATGCCTTTCCGTTTGTCCGTAATCTTCACCGAGCCGAACAACATGAGCTTTTTGTCTTGCGGCAGTAGGCAACGGCTGCGGGCTTCCTGTCGGTTGCGGGGCTTGAAGAGGTTGGTGTTGATGGGGTTGGGGATGCACGTCACGGCATGTCCGCAGAAGAGGGCGCTTGTCCGGGCACGTTCTTCCAGCCAGCGGCTGCAGGTGACGAAGTTGATGTGACGGTTGCGATACAATGCCTGCTTTTTGTGGAAGATGCGGTAGGAAAGGTCACGTTTGCCTCCGCCTCCGTGGATGAAGGGGCAGTTGTGGCATTCCTGCTGGTAGTGGGTGCACTCGCGGGCATGGTGACAGATGCCAGTGCAGGGCCACATGTCGTGCATGGTCCAGACGACGGGCTTGCCCGAGGCGAGAATCTTCTCGATGTTCTTCAGCGAGAGCATCCCTTGGTTTATCCAGTGCAGATGGATGACGTCTGCTTGCTGGAATTCGGGCAGTGAGGTGATGTCTGTCCCCGTGTTGGCAATGTCTACGGCAAAGATGTTCTTCTTGTTGAAGCGGTTGGCGCTCCAGATGACGATGCGCTCCCAGACGAACTTCCACACCATGCGCCAGTTATGGTCTAGTGACACAACGGAGATTTGGTCGGTCTGCTTGTCGCGTACCAGCAGCTTGGCTTTGATGCCGTGGTTCTTGAGTGATTCCATCAGACGGCTGGCGGCGATGGCTGCGCCGCCGATGCGTTCGGATGTATTGATAAGTAGTACTCTCATGACTGTTGTTCGTTTCTTCTTTTTTGAATGTTTTTTCTTGTTACAGATGCCGGTCTTGTTTCGTCCATTTCCGGATACGCTTTTGCAGCGTTTGCCATATGATGGTGAAGTTGCCGTACCGTAGGTTCAACGCCAGTTCCTCGAACGACCGTGCAATCTTTATCCAGGGATGCCGCCATGCCATGATGCGGTAAACGCTATCCTTGTAGGCTGTGTTCTCGATGACGTGGCGAGGGTGCTTCAGTGGAAACTCCACTTCGTGGCGTTTCATGGTGAAGATGCGGCGGTAACCGCGCGGCATGGTGTGCACGGAGCCGGCAAAGTGGGTGGAGTCGGCAGTGGCTCCCAGATTGTTTATCATGTTGCGGGTGGGCACGATGCTCAGACCCGAATTGAACAACATGGAAGCGTGGAAGATGGTTTCGTAATAGGCTTTCCCGTGTTCGCGGTGTCGTTGGCACATGTAGATGAAGTCTTTGCGGTAGCGCCGTGTGTGGATGAGGTTCTTCAGTTGCCGCATGTTCTCCTTGTCGTCCAGGAAGGTGTAGAATTCATCCCATTGGTCCGTCACCCGCCGCCAGCTCGCCCATCCCCAGATGGAGAAGGTGGTGGCGAAGAAGTAGTCGGAAGTGATGTCGGGTGTAATCTCCTCGTTGTTGAATCCGGCAATCATGCTGATGCGTGTGTCGTGCTCATACTTGTCGAGCAGTTCCTTGCAGAAGCCGAAGAAAGAGACGGCGGGCACGTCGTCATCCTCAAGCACGATACATTTGTCCGACAAGGAGAATGCCCACTTCTGTGCCATGTATTCCGATGGGTCGCAGCCGTAGTTCTTCTCCTGGTAATTGTGGTGTACTTCGCATTCCCAATCGATGTCTGCCACCACTTTGCGACAAGCTTCTATGCCCGGCATGTCACGCTCGCCGCGCGGGCCGTCCTGATAGAGAAACAGTCGTGCGGGGCGTGCTTTCTTCACTTGTTCGAATACTTGCGCCAGCAGTTTGGGGCGGTTGAAGAAAAGAATCAGTACAGATACATCTACAAGGGCTGGTTTCATGGCAATTTTGTTGGATTAGGAGGTGGCTATATGGTCATTTGGTATGTTGAAAGAAAGAACTGCCGGATAATGATTGTTTATCTTGTCCTGCTCTTCTTCTGTATACCGGTGTAAAGTGGGATAGTTGTACCGTAGAAAGTTTTCCAATCCATCAGGTGCTTTCAGATAAAGTGGACCGAATTTGATTGGTTGTAAATGGTTGAGACTCGTCTCCAAAACATGGTCGGTAGTGGTAATCACATTGTTGTAATACAAAGTTTTCCATGAGTTGAAACAACTTTGCATTATCACCATCAAACGGTAGATTGTCTTTTTAGAGAGTGTCATATCAACTATCCGGTTCAGAAGGCAGGCAACAGCTCCACGATTGGTAGGGTTGGATATTTGACATTTTCCGAAGTGTTTCCATAGCCATACCTCTTTTCCCATCAGGCAGCATTTCAGAAAGTTGACGGCTTCATATTGTATCTTCCTTAATAGCTTATTGTTTGGAATACGGTCAAAAGGGAATATATCGACAAAGATTCCCTGATGCATAGGTACATCTTTAAACATCTCTTCGACAAACAAGGTGTTGTTTTTCTTGACTTTGGCAAAGTAATAAGGACTATGAGGGTCGGTATGTATCCATGAAAGAAAGTATGGTTCTCTCAGTTCTTGGGAGGCTATCTGGAGAAACTTATTGTAGTCTTCCCGTTTCATACCTATATCTATGTCGTCATCCCAAGGAAGAATCGCTTTGTCATAGAGTGCCCCTATTGCTGTTCCGCCGATTACAAAATAGGGAATATTGTGTTTGTCGCAGATGCGCACAATCTCTTCCAGTATTTCGTATAGCACCTGATGTAGTTGGGTCAGTTCTTCTGGGGTATATTGCTTTACCATGGATACCATTTTGATTGATGTCTGCAAAAATAATGATAATAGTTGAAAGGAGCACTTTCCATTTCAATCTTCTTTTGCGAAATCGGACTTGAGTTTTTCTATCAGTGTGTCGGACTCCCCGCTTACCACTTTCCGGCAGAACATCTTTCCAGACTGCCGCAATACCGGCAGGTCCTCGAGTGTCATCACGCGGATGGATGCGCCGTAGTCTATGTAGTGCAAGGGGGTGAGACGGGTAAGTCCGGGGTATTCTCCCTCTAAAAGAAGCCCTTTTGAGGCAAAAGGGGAGTTGAATACGATGGTCTGTATGCACAGTTCGCTGGGTACAAAGCTGGTTCTGAAATACTTCACCAGCTTCTCCTCCGTACACAACTTTTCATATACATATCGTGCGCAGGGCAACGTGATGGCCCAATAGTCGGAACCGAAATAGACATCTGCCTGCTTGCCCTCCAAGGGTGCAAAAGGGGCTTTCCGGATGGGGAGTATCTGTGCCAGCTTGCGCGATGCTACGATGAGTTTGTTCTTCCACCATATACTCTTCCAAGGCAGGTCACGGAAAGGGTGGTAATGGGTTATCTTGTGCAACTGCTGTTTCACGGTGCAGCGTGTCAGGTTGAAACCGCCGATGAATTCAGTGTCTTGATGCTCCTCGAAATAGCGGTGGATGGCGTTGTTGTTCCATAACGGATAGTCTTGCCCGCTCAGGCATACTACGCGGGTATAGGGGATACCACTATGCAATACGGCGGCAAGCAATTCTTTCTGATATTCCACTTGTTCCCATCCTCCCCAGCTTATCCGGTGGCGGGGCACGAAAGTGACCTTGTCTCCCAAGGCTTCTTCAAAAGGGTGTATATCGGCATTGAGGTCGATGTGCACGTAGAAGTCTGCCCGGTCATCCAGTGCGGCAACCAGGCGTGCCAAGTGTGGGGCATCCTTGTAGGCGGATATGATGTAGGCTATGCGGCTCATGCTCTTTTTTTCTTTAAGAGGAATTCAATGCTTTCCCGGAAGATGGTAGATTGTAGTTTCCACAAAACCAGTGCATAAAGCCCAGCTACCATAATGATTTTGGCTGCCATATTTAAGTATAGGTTTTCTATGGGCTGAGTAGCATAGTGAGTTGACACTACGAGTACAATGGATAGGGAGAGATAAGGAGAGATGTCTTTCAGCATATCGCGCAGTCTTAATCCTATCTCCCTCTTGACAAAACGGAACCATACAAACAGCCAGCCGATATTGATAATGACGAAAATACGCAGCATCCATTCCAACCCGTATGGGTATATGGCGCATACAGCTGCTATTTGCAGCAGGCTCAAGCTGATGGTGCTCCACATATAGATAGAAGAATGTCCCCGGCTGATGAGCAGGTTGGAGAACAGATTGATGACGGGAATAAATGCTCCCCAAATACATAACAGTTGCAAGATATCGGCACTGGGCAGCCACTTCTCCGTGATAGTGATTATAATCAGTTCTTTCGATACCAAGCTCAATCCCAGCATGGCGGGGAAAGAGATAAAGGCGGTGAAGCGCAGCAGCTTTCTGAATACGGCAAGTTGCCGTGCCTTGTCGTCGGCAACCCGGGTAAAGACGGGTTGTGCAATGCCGTTTATCATGCCCGTAATCGTGGTATGTCCCATGCCGTTCCACTTGTTTGCCTGCGTAAAGTTACCCACTTCCCGTTCCGAATAGAACTTACCCAACAAGACGGAAAACAAATTGTTATTGATTATGGTGAAGATATTCGTAATGATTATCTTACTGCTGAACCCTATCATCTCCTTAATGGGTGTGAAGTCGAACCGGAAGCGGGGTCTCCAATGCGAGAAGTAGAAGTTAAGAATCGTCATTACGGTGATGAAAGAGATGCTTTGCAATGCAATCCCCCAATAGGCGAATCCGTTTGCCGCCAATGTGATGCCCACAATACCGGAGACTATCAGACTTGAAATAGAAATGACGGTAGTGTCCTTGATTCTGAGGTTCTTGAATAGATATGCCCTCGGTGCAATGCTCATGCTGGAAATGACGAATCCCAAGAAGGAGAGACGGGACAGCGGTATCAGCTCGGGCGTATCGTAGAAGTCGGCAATCAGCGGTGCGGCAAAGAAGAGTAATATATATATAGTAGTGCTGCACATCAGGCTGAACCAGAACACGGCGTTGTAATCCTTGTGCAAAGTCTCCTTCCGGTTGGTCAGTGCCGAAATGAACCCACCCTCCTGCAAGGCGGCGGCAATGGCGGAGAAGATGGTAAGCATCCCTACCATACCATAATCCGAAGCATCCAGCAGACGGGCAAGGACTATTCCGAATCCCAGATTTAACAACTGCTGTATGCCGTTGCTGAATCCTCCCCAGAAGAGGCCTTTGGCTGTTTTTTCTTTGAGTGATGTATCGGACATAGTTTATTGGTTGATAAGGCAACGAGTTAACAAGGCCACGAGGCTTTTCCTTCCTCCTTGTAGCCTTGTTAACTCGTTACCTTGTTACTGTTTTATTTCACCTCGCTGCCCGGCTTCACCTCTTTCAGCAGTGAAGTCACCGCCAGCGAGCCGTCATAATTCTCGGCAGAGAGAATCATTCCCTCACTTACCAGCCCGTTCTTGAATTGGCGTGGAGCGAGGTTGGCGATGAACAGCACTTGCTTGCCTACCAGTTCTTCCGATTTGTAGTGCTGGGCAATGCCGCTGACGATGGTGCGGTTTTCCAGCCCGTCGGCAATCTTGAACTTCAGCAGCTTCTTCATCTTGGGCACTGCCTCGCATTCAAGCACTGTACCTACGCGGATATCCAGCTTTTCAAAGTCTTCGAAGGCGATGGTCGGCTTGATGGGGTTTGCCTTGTAGGTGGCGGCTTCGTTTGCCTTCTTGGTGGCAAGCAGCTTGTCTACTTGTGCCTGGATGACGTCGTCTTCTATCTTTTCGAACAGCAGTTCGGGGGTGCCCAGCTGATGTCCGGCAGGCAACAGGTCGGTGTGTCCCAGCTCTGCCCAGTCAAAGCTGTCCATGTTCAGCATCTTGCGAAGCTTCTCGCTGCTGAAGGGCAGGAACGGTTCGAAAGCAATGGCAAGGTTGGCGACCAACTGCAACGAGATGTGGAGAATGGTGGCTACGCGCTCCATGTCTGTCTTGGCAAGCTTCCACGGCTCGGTGTCTGCCAGGTATTTGTTTCCGATGCGGGCAAGGTTCATCGCTTCCTTCTGTGCGTCGCGGAATTTGAATACGTCCAGCAACTTCTCCACTTCTGCCTTGACGTCGGCAAATTCTTTCAGCGTCTCGCGGTCGTAGTCGTTCAGTTCGCCTGCGGCGGGCACTACGCTGTCGAAGTACTTCTTGGTGAGTTGCAGGGCGCGGTTCACGAAGTTGCCATAAACGGCAACCAGCTCGTTGTTATTACGTGCCTGGAAGTCCTTCCAGGTGAAGTCGTTGTCTTTTGTCTCCGGTGCGTTGGCGGTCAGCACGTAGCGCAGCACATCCTGCTTGCCGGGGAAGTCAACGAGATACTCGTGCAGCCATACCGCCCAGTTGCGTGAAGTGGAAATCTTGTCGCCCTCCAGGTTCAGGAACTCGTTGCTCGGCACGTTGTCCGGCAGGATGTAGCTACCCTCTGCCTTCAGCATGGCGGGGAACACGATGCAGTGGAACACGATATTGTCTTTTCCGATGAAGTGTACCAGACGCGTTTCGGGGTCTTTCCACCATTTCTCCCATGTGTCGGGCAGCAACTCTTTGGTGTTGCTGATGTAGCCGATAGGGGCGTCGAACCATACATAGAGCACTTTGCCCTCGGCGCCCTCTACGGGAACGGGAATACCCCAATCCAGGTCGCGGCTCACGGCACGCGGCTGCAAGCCCATGTCGAGCCAGCTCTTGCATTGGCCATAAACATTGGGACGCCACTCCTTATGGTCTTCCAGAATCCATTGGCGAAGCCATTCCTCGTGTTTGTCCAGCGGCAGATACCAGTGCTTCGTCTCACGCATCACGGGCTGGCTGCCGCTGATGGCACTCTTCGGATTAATCAGGTCCGTGGGGCTGAGGCTGGTGCCGCACTTCTCGCATTGGTCGCCGTAAGCGCCTTCGGCATGGCAGTGGGGGCACTCGCCGGTGATGTAGCGGTCGGCAAGGAAGGTCTTGGCTTCTTCGTCGTAATACTGCATGCTGGTCTTTTCGATGAATTCTCCCTTATCGTACAGCTTGCGGAAGAAGTCGGAAGCCGTGTCGTGATGCGTCTTTGAAGTAGTACGGCTGTACACGTCGAAGGAAACGCCGAACTCTTCGAAAGACTTCTTTATAAGCGTATGATAGCGGTCCACCACGTCTTGCGGGGTGATGCCTTCCTTCTTGGCGCGGATGGTGATGGGCACTCCGTGTTCGTCGGAGCCGCCGATGAAGATTACATCTTCCTTTTTCAGTCGCAGGTAGCGGACATAAATGTCGGCAGGAACATAAACGCCTGCCAGGTGTCCGATATGAACCGGGCCGTTGGCATACGGCAATGCCGAGGTCACGGTGGTACGTTTGAATTTCTTTTCCATTGTGTTATTATGTATCTCTTTTGTTATGAACGCTTTTAGTGGCACAAAGATAGCTGTTTTCTGCAAAATATGAGTATTCTTCCAGATTCTTTCCAGATTTAGGCTTCATCTTTGCCATACAAAATGAACAAACTTGGTATTGATAATGTAAAAAAACGAAATGACTATGAAACTGGAAAAGTACTTCTTATTATTGGCGTTAGGCGTGTTTGCCTTTGCCTTGCAAAGCTGTGATGATGACGACAACGACGGAATCTCCGTGCCCGCGGAACTGAGTAATGCGTTGGCCAAGGAGCATCCCAATGCCCAGCGTATAGAATGGGAAACAAAAGGTGCATATTATGTGGCTGATTTCCATGAGGACAATTTCGAAAAGGAGGCCTGGTTCACCAAAGACGGTGTATGGCAGATGACCGAAACCGACCTCCGTTATGCAGACCTTCCCGCTCCGGTGAGAAGCTCTTACGAGAGTAGTACCTATTATAATGTATGGAAGGTGGAAGATGTAGACAAGCTGGAACGTAAGGAAATGGCTGTTGTCTACATCATCGAAGTGGAGAAAGGTAATCAGGAAATGGACCTCTATTATTCGGAGGACGGCATTCTGGTGAAGGAAGTGGCCGATGCGCACAACGGCGGTTCTCCCGAAGATTATCTCCCTTCTGATATTTCCGCTGCCATCAAAGATTTTATAGCAGAGAAATATCCCAATGCCCGCATTGTGGATATTGAAAAAGAAAAGAACGGTATGACGGAAGTCGAAATCGTGCACGGAAGTATCAGCAAGGATGTGATGTTCACCGCTGAGGGTGCATGGGCCTATACTATCTGGGATATCAGTAAGAGACATCTGGAGGATGTAGTGAAGAACGCCGTTACGGCTGCCCATCCCGGTTATGTCATTGATGATGCCGACTTTATTGAGACTCCCGATGGCAGTTACTTTTTGGTAGAGATGGAGCAAGGGGAAAGGGAAATCTACGTAAAGGTGACAGCGGAAGGTGAAATACTGCCATAGTCTTATACTGAATACTTCCCTTTAAATCAGCGTATTGTATTTACCGCTTGTTTACCTTCTAATGTAAAGCCGTTTACCATAGGGTGTAACGGCCGTTACTCCATATTGTAACGGTCGTTACACCATAGTGTAAAGCCTTTTACCTCGTAGTGTAAATGAAGTTACCGTTTGGGGTAACCGGAGTTATCATGTGAGATGACCGGAGCCGTCATGTGAAGTCGTACTCTTCTACATAAGCGTCGAAGTACTCCGCCCGTTGGAGTCCTAAGTTACGGGCAATTGCAATGACTTGTTGCTGCTCGGTTGGTGAGAGCAAAGTTTCCCCTTTCCGCTTCTGATAATATCTTCGGATACCCCATAAGCCGATGAGCCGGTAGCGGAACGTGCCGGACTGGCCGACAGAGATGGCTTCTGCCGTATGGATAAAGCCTTTGGCATAGCGCACTTTCTTATTCGAGCAATAATATTTGCATTTTCCCGCTGTGGACTCTATTGCTTTCGGATTCAGTACATATAGGAAGATGTTGTTTGAGGGTGCATACGTATATGCAATCCGGCGCAGGCAGGTGTCAGTATAAGGGCATGTGTCAGTAGCGCATAAGCCGAAGTTATGGGGAACTTTGGAATAATCGAAAGTTTCTTCTTTCATCATTTTTTTGTTTAAAGTTCCGCAAAGGTACAATTAGTTTGGAGATTGATGGGTGCTTCACCTGATATTTGTTTTATCCCGAAAATATTATGTATTTTACGTAACGTGAAATGCGTAACGTAAAACATGGAATCATTCCGCCTTCCGGTTTCCGCATTTCGTCCTCCCCATTCCGCACCCCGTCCGTAAATGCTTCCCGCTTACTTGCCGCAGGACTATATTTGCAGAAAACATTTGCATATTCCCATGAGGACAAACTCTGTGATTCTATTGGTGTTGTGGCTTGCGGCGTGGCCGTTCTGCTGCCGGGGGCAAGGCTATATCAGTTACGACTATCTGCCCGAAAGTTCGTTGAAGGATGACCTCGGCAACGAGTATGGTTCGGGCAGCCTGATGATGGTATCGGGAAGGTATAACCTGCCGCTTTCCGTCAGGCATGACGACAAGGGCAGGCTGGTGGCGTGGTCGGCAACCGTCAATGCTGCCTATGGCGTATTCCATAATAAGGGGCAGGCGCGGGAGTTGAATCCGGACAATCTGCTGAATGCCAGTCTGAATATCTCCCACATCCGTCCCCTGTCCGACAAGTGGAGTATCATAGCCTCTGTGGGCGGCGGTGTCTATGCCCCGTTGGACGGGGTTTCCATGAAGACCCTACTGGCTAATGGAGCAATCATCTTTGTCTATAAACTGCGGAAGAACCTCGACTTGGGCATCGGTGCGGGGTTGACGAACTCTTACGGTATTCCGATGATACTGCCCATGATGTACTTCAGTTGGAGGAATGCCGGCAGGTATGAGCTGAAAGTGGATATGTCCAGCGGCATGAAAGTGTCCGTCGCCACCTGGCTGAACAAGAAGCTGAAGCTGGAACTGACCGCCCTCGATATGGACGGCATGTCTGCCGTGATGGAAGTCGACGGGAAATCGAAAATCTATTCTACCGTCATGCTGAGGTCATACATCAGTCCTTCGTACCAGTTGAGTAGGAAGACGGCTGTTTATCTGGGAGTGGGCGGTAACTGGATACGCGGAATAAGTATGTCGGACCGTAGTTTGAAAGGTTTTCTCAATAACTTCAAGAACGATGAGGACGAGCCTTGCTTCAGACCGACTCTGCGCCTGACGGTGGGATTCAGGTATACGCTGAAATGACAAATGCCATTTTAGTAAAGACAAGAGGTATTTTTGGAATAATCTTATAATCCGCTAAGAATAAAATATTTATGCGGAATGTCTGAGAACGAGGTAATGAGTTGGCAACTGTTCTGATTTCTACATACTTGCGTGATTTGCATTGATGTACAACTCATCTTGGAACAAAGGTACAACTTTTTTATGAACGAGCAAAAAGGCGGTGTATTTTTCATTATTGCAGGGTAATATTTGAAATTGGTCTATCACCAATCTGCGATATTAGGAGTTTCCCGATTCCGTCATTCGCCCCTTTCCTTTGCTCGTCTGCGAAGGTAGTACAATAGCCCTTGAAAGTTGAAAGGTCGGGGCGGCAAGCCGTTTCGGTCGGAATCTTCCTCCTGCGGAGAGTATTCAGCCCGAAAACCTTTCCCCTTTCAATGTCTGTACTTAGAAATGCAGACGGCAACGGAAATGAACGACTGACGAAAATGTAGATAAAGATAAATAGACAGCATACAAAAGGGTTCTTACATTGACAACCCATTTGTATGCTGTTCTTGTTTCTATCCATAGGGGCACTATTATTTTGAAACAGATGAATATAGGGCAAGCGGTAAATTTCACTCCCTCCAAAAATATAGATGGGTTTATCCGCTGCCATTCATCAGATACTTGCCGTTGTACTCCCGTTTCAACGCTTGCTCAATCTCACTTCGTTTGTACAGGACTTTGCCACCGAGAACATAGTAAGGCAATGTTCCGTTACTGCGATACTCGCTCAATGTCCTTCGGCTGACTTTAAGCATATATGCCACCTCCTTGTCGCATAGATACTCATCATCGTTCTGTGAGGTAGTCCCATTTTTTGGAATACTATCGAGAATCTCTGATAGTTGGTCGATACTCTCGTGAATGGACTGCATCCACGCATCGTCTTTTGTTCTCATCTCTTGATACATAGTTTAAATGGTTTTATTGTTATACATTGGTTAGATTTCTCTCCCTTTCCACTTGGCTTCTTTTCGTCTGTCCTCTACTTTTGTGATGATGCTATCCACATCTTCGGGTAGGTAGTAGGTACGATTACCGATTTTGGTATAGGCAAGCGTACCATTATCACGCAAGGTCTGTAATGTACGCTTGCTTATTTTCAACCTCTGACAAACATCCTGATGGTCGAGCCAATTGTTTGTCTTTTTCTTACCACCCTTTACAACGGGTGAGTTTGATACTCGCAGAATGAACTGCTCAATCTTTGTGGCAAATTCCTCGAATGCCTTTCTCTCAAAAATGATTAAATCCATAAGCTCCTATTTTTATTCGTTTTTAATATTTTCAACCTTTTGTTCCGCTAAGATATAGTCGGTATAAGTCCCTATCCAAGCGTTTTGAAGATGTGGCAGTATGTGGCGTTCATTTGGCACTCTCTGGCGTCATTCTCCACTCTGCCCACAGCAATAATTTGTTTTATTTCCATTAGCCATTGCCGTATCTTCACTGCAAATAAAAGCAGGAAAAAGCACACTGCAATGGATGTGTCTATACGTGTCATAGGCTGACATATCATTGCATATTCGGTGTTATAAATAGCATCACTTAATCCTTTTATATTCTTCATCATTGTTGTTTTTCTTTTCATCGTTATTTCGTTTTCTTGGTGCGAAGTAATAGATAAGTTATCACACCTCAATCATACGGTGAGCCTGTTGCAGTATGTGGCACAGTTCGTGGCACTCTTAGATCTTTATAGGTGTTTCAATTCTACCTTTGTTAGCATACATCACATTGTAATCCATATTATATAAGAGCATCCCTAAACGGCTATCCGTTTCGGATCTTGTCCGCTAAATTGTCGTTTGTCAGACCGATGCCTATCAGTCTGACAAACTTCTGCATCAAACAGTCGAAACGGACAATTGCTAATTCTATGACAGCAGTATAGCGGATAGACCAACTCCCGATACATAGGCTGTCCGTCTATCCGCTATCGTATTTAAGTCCTTAATTTCCTCAATTAAGCATTTCGCCTTAATTCATCACTATCCGTTCAACTTGGGAAGAATTATGCAGTCGGCACTGCTTACAAATCACGCTGAAAAGCAATACAATTCATAATTGCCTACATAGACCTAATTAGTTGTGGTAGAATTGTATGCACATTTTCTTTGCAGCAGATAATCGGTCAAGATTGTGCACAATGACCATATGTTGAACTTATAAAACCATTTCAAAAATGAGTAAAAAAGAAACTTTGAGTAAAGCCGAGTTGCAAAAAATGACAGGCTTGGATTTTTCCGAGCAGAACTCGCAAACAGAAGAGAGCCGAAAGAAAAGTATTGATGCCGCATTGGAGAATTTCTCAATTGAAAACATCAAGCCACATCCTCTTCCATCAGAATTAAAACAAGCCCAAACGGAAGCAGCACCTCCCGTTACAGAGGATGTTGATGAAGTTCCACCTACCAATGTTACCGAGGAAGAGCCATCAGCCCCAACCATCCAACGCAGAGTAAGCAGCAAACAACGCAAACTCTCATTGGAGGAGTACCGCAAGACCTTTATGCGCCCTTACAAGATTGAAGACCGCAAGCCGGTATTCATCAGCGGTAAGTTGCGAAAAATGCTTGACAAGTTCGCTTGCAAAATCGGTGAGGATAGAATGAGTATGTCGGGACTGTTGGAGAACATCGTCCGCCACCACATCGAACTCTATTCAGAAGATTTCGAGCATTGGAAAGGGATGTAATGTAGGAGTGCATGCAGCAATGCCAACCCTATCGCCCAACGGCAGTTTGGACGGACTGCATTACGGTAACTAAATCAGAAAAAGCAATCGGAACCATCAAAAACCGTCAATGACGGTTGACGCAGCAAGACCTTAGTCTTGGGGTGTAGCGAGGTTATCTTTCGGGATGCCGAAAAATGTAGGACGAGCCGCCATTGCACCCGAAAAACCTCGCTCTACTCCCGAGTGGAGGCAATCCGCTCCCGATGGTCGCAGATTGTGAAAAGCCAAATTGAAAATCAATAACCAAGTAAAAAAAACGAAATGATGAATTATAAGAAAACAAACAAATCAAAGCCCAGAGGCAGACCACAGGTAAGCACCTTGAAACGCCTTACAAAATCGGTAACGGTGAAGTTCTCAAAGCCCGACTATGAGAAACTACGCCATCGAAGCAAGAATGCCAATCGTACACTTGCCGAGTACATTCGATATGCAGCCTTTGATGCCCGAATCGTAGCCAAACATTCCACTGAGGATGCAGCCATAATCCGAAACCTTACGGGTATGGCAAACAATCTCAATCAGCTAACAAAGCTGTCGCATCAGACTGGATTCTATCGAACAAAGAACGTAGTGATGGAACTGCTTGCCAAGTTGAAGGAGGTATTAAGCGATTACAAAACCGAAGAAAGGAGGTACAGATGATAGGGAAAATCAAGAAGGGAAAATCATTTGGCGGATGCATACGCTATGTGATGGGTAAAGACAATGCCGAAATCATCGCATCGGACGGTGTACTGCTCGGAAGCAACAAAGAAATGATTGATAGTTTCAACTGTCAGTGTCTCTTAAATCCGAAAATTAAGCAACCGTTAGGACACATTGCACTCAGCTTTAAGCCTGAAGATACACCACGATTAAGCGATGAGTTTATGGCTAAAATTGCTCTAGAATACATGGACTTGATGGGCATTAAGAACACTCAATTCATCTTGGGAAGGCATCATAACACCGACAATCCGCATTGTCATTTGGTATATAATCGTATCAACTACGATGGTAAAGTAATCTCCTCGCAGAACGATTTTAAGCGTAATGAGATTGCAACAAAGAAACTAAAAGACAAATACAGATTGACATACGCAGAGGATAAGAGCAAGACCAATGTAAAGAAGCTCCACGATCCTGAACGGGTGAAGTACGAGATTCACAATGCTGTAAAGGCTGCATTGAAACGAAGTCGGACATGGTGGGACTTGGGTAGCCAACTGCAAAAGCAAGGTATTGGTATGACCTTCAAGATTAACCGAAGAACGGGTAAGAATGAGGGATTGAGTTTCACCAAAGACGGTTACACTTTCAAGGCTTCCGATGTCAGCAGACAGTTCAGTTATTCAAAACTTAACGAACAATTAAGTTGGGATAAGCGGAATATGCAGACCGAAATTGAGTCTAAACAGCAACCGACAAGGCAAGAAACAGAGCAAAAATATAGCGTTACGGATAGCCTTATTGAGAGCAATGGATTGGGCTTATTGACTCCATCGGATGCTCCACCAGAGGATGAGCAACCACCTTCTTGGCAGAAACAAAAGAAGAAGGAGAGGAAGAAAACCAGAGGTTTCAAACTCTAAATAACCCAAATGTATAATCAATAAATTCAGAAAACTATGAATAAAAATTTCAACAACAACGATAATGAGTCGTTTATGGAAGGCATCTACGGATGCTTGGAAAGAATCGAAACCGCAGTAATTGAATTGCAAAAGTTTCAACCGAATGAGGGTAATTCAGTTGCTAATGACGAAGATAGAATAGCGTTAGTACACGAAGTTAAGGAACTTGTCAGCAATGCCACAGGGCTTAATTGCAGGCACACCGACCGCAAACTTGAAGAGCAGACTAAGGTTCTTAATTCAAATTTCAGTGCCATTAGCGAGAGTGTAAGGGATGTAAAAGCGATTGTCAATAAATCGCAATCATCAGGCGAAGTTCTAAACTCGCTGGCAGAGATTAAGGCTAAACAGCAGGAACAATACGATAAGGTTAAGGTAATGTTCCGAGATACCAATGAAAATATTGAAAGTGGTATTGCTAACGCTAAACATCTTCGTATCAGCATCGATGAACCTCATATCTTGATAACCTTTGTAATAATGTCGGTAGCTATTGCTGTTTTATCAGTAGCATTGCATCTTGCCAAACGCCCGAATTATGACCGCATTGATAATGACCTTAAATACCGCTACATCAAGATGAAAGGCGATGCTTCGGCAGAGCAGATAGCTACATTGGAGGAGATCTTTGAACTCAACCGCAACAACGAAGCAATCGAGCAGATGCGTGAAGATGTGGAGACCTATGAAGAGGCTGTACGCAAACAAGCCGCCCTTGCCGAGCAAGCACGATTGAAAGAGCAAGCCGCCAAGGAACAGGAGAGCAAAGCCAAGTCCATTAAGAACAAGCAGGATAATAGTAAGGTTAAACAAAATAAATCAAAACCCTGATTGTAATATGGCAACAGTAAAGATTAAGTTCCGACCATCAACGGTTGATGGCGGACAAGGCTCAATTTTCTATCAAGTAATCCATAATCGTGTAGCCCGTCAGCAAAAGACGGGCTACCGTCTCTATGGCTATGAGTGGAACAGTCACTCTTCCGAGGTGGTATTACCCAAGTTCAACGAGAGCAGAAAACGCCACCTATCGGAGATTGGCGACAAAATCCGAATAGATGTAAAGCTTTTCCATAAGGTCATCGCTGATTTTGAGCATAGCGGTTGTGATTATACTGCTGATGATGTGATAGCGGAATTTGCATCGGACAACCCCGAAAATTTTCTCTTCCCATTTATGGAGGGCGTTATTGCCAATCTGAAAACACTGGGTAAAATCCGCACATCGGAAACATATGCTGCGACCCTTTGTAGTTTCAGACGCTTCCGCGAGGACAGGGATGTGCCATTGGACGATATGGACTCCGATATGATGATGGCATACGAAGCCTATTTGAAGAATAATGGAGTAAGCCCCAACTCATCATCATTCTATATGCGTAATCTTCGAGCGGTATATAATCGTGCCGTAGAAAAGGATTTGACCTCGCAGCGATTTCCATTTAAGCACGTCTATACGGGAGTGGATAAGACCGTCAAGCGAGCCGTACCCTTGAAAGCCATCAAGCGAATCAAAGAGATGGATTTTTCGATGAATCCGACCTTTGATTTTGCCCGTGATATGTTCCTGATGAGTTTTTATACCCGTGGTATGTCATTCGTGGATATGGCATACCTACGAAAAAAGGATTTGCAGAATGGCGTGCTGTCCTATCGCAGACGCAAGACGGGACAACAACTATTTATCAAATGGGAGAAATGTATGCAGGAGATTGTAGATAAATACGACACTTCACAATCCAATTACCTGTTACCCATCATCAAGCCATTCAGTGATATAGATGAACGTAAGCAATATATCTATGCAGCACACAACATTAACCGTTGTCTGAAAATCATCGGTAAGGAACTCGGATTGTCCGTTTCACTGACCCTGTATGTTGCCCGACACGCTTGGGCAAGCATTGCCAAAAGCAAGAATGTACCGCTGTCGGTTATAAGTGAGGGTATGGGACACGACTCGGAGGCTACCACTCGCATCTATCTGGCATCATTGGATACAATGGCAATAGACAAGGCGAACAGTATGATATTGAAATCTCTGTAAGTGAAGGATTGTTGAGCAAATGAAAGGTCTCTTTGTAAGAGAAAACTTATCTCTTTGTAAGAGAAATGATTACCACTGCAAAATTACACATTTTTCGGCAAATGGCACCAAATTACACTAAAAAAAGTTATGCGTGAATTTGATTTTGTTTAGGGCCAATATGGATTGTTGAGCAAAATACTTTAAAGCGACTCAAATAACCTGCTTGTAATCAAAGGGATATACCGCATAAATCACTCTTACAAAGAGAAGTGACCTATTATTTCGATTTATGCGCATTAAGAAATATTGTATAACGCTGATTCTCTTGCTGTTTGGTGTAGGTGTTGCGCATTCGCAAGAGAAACACACGGAAATCTGTATTGACTTCCGTGTGAACAGTACTGTCATAGATTCCGCCTATTCGGACAATGCCGCCCGTATGCAGGAGATGTTGGAGTTCCTACGAACTATACGCCAAGACAGTACAATCAATATCATTGAAGTATCCTTCTGCGGAGCAGCTTCTCCCGAAGGCAGTTATCAACTCAACCGCAAGTTGGCACAAGGTCGTCTCTCGGCACTTGAAAAATTCATCCGCAGTGAGGTGGATATTCCCGACAGCCTTATTACCCATAATGACAGTTACATACCGTGGGATTACCTCAAATCACAGATTGAGGATTCGGGACTTATCCGCAAGGATGAAGTAATTGCCATCTTGGAGGAAGAAGCCCGATTGGTGGACTATCATCACCCGAATACACATATCGACAACCGTATCGTGAAATTGAGAGCATTGGACGGTGGCAAGGTATGGCAGCAGATGAACAAACTCTTCTTCGAGCAGATGCGAAATGCCTGTGCGGTATTCGTAACCTACAAGAAAGAGTTGCCACCCGTACAAGTGCCTATAATCGGACCTGATACCATTAAAGTAGAGCCTATAGTTGAAGCCGTTGAAATTGTGCCCGACACAACGGCTATTATAGAAACGGGTATTCCCGAAGTGGAGGAATGGAGCCGCAAACTCCATTTGAAAACCAATGCCATAGGCTTGGGGATGGCTATCGCCAATGTTGCCGCAGAAGTAGATTTGGCAAAACATTGGTCGTTTACGCTTCCTGTCTATTATTCTGCTTGGGACTACTTCAAATCAACCATCAAGTTCCGCACCTTCGCCGTACAGCCTGAGTTCCGTTATTGGCTGTCGGAAGAGAATGACGGATTCTTCGCAGGAGCACACTTCGGCTTGGCATACTACAATTTTGCTTTTGATGGAGATTACCGCTACCAAGACCATAACCGTGAGACACCTGCCATCGGTGGCGGTGTGAGCATCGGTTATCGTCTGCCCATCAGCAAGAACAACCGTTGGAGGGTGGAGTTTTCTCTCGGAGCAGGTGTATATTCAAATCACTACGACAAATTCCACAATACCCCACGCACAAAAGACGGTCTGATGATAGAGAGCATCAAGAAGACCTACTGGGGTATCGACCAAGCAGCGGTATCGTTCTCCTATTCGTTTGACTTAAAGAAGAAAGGAGGCAAGCGATGAGAAAGATTCTATACCTTATTATATGCTTGCCGATATTGCTTCTTTCGGCTTGTGATGTTCACGAATGGCCTGAAACACAGGAGTTTGTGAAAATGCATCTTCGCCTGAACTATGAAACGGATATGACCGAATGGGAACACCTCTATGATGGTGCAGAGGTCATTGAGCAGGGATATGGCGAGATATACGACAATCATCGTGATTATGGCAAGATACGTTACATTGTCCGCACCTATCCCGTGTCGGAGAAAATGCGTACCACATCGGATTATACACAGGAGTTCGTATTCACGAAAGATATATCAGAGGGCTACGCCCACGAAGTGACGCTTGACCTCTTGCCCGGCAACTACAATGTGATGGTATGGTCAGACTTAATCCAGACAAGCGGTGACAGCCATTTCCACAATGCCGACAACTTTGCGGAAATCAGACTGCAAGGCGACCACAAGGGTAACAATGACTATCGTGACGCTTTCAGAGGCACGAACAATATTTCACTCGTAGCAGATATTATGGAGCGTCTGCCTGATACGCTTAATGTGGCGATGCAACGACCTCTTGCCAAGTTCGAGTTCGTGACGAATGATGTTGAAGAGTTCATCGACAAGGAATCTGTCCGTGTCGCCTCCAAAGCCAACGGCAACAAGTCGGCATCGGCAGATGACACCCCGACAAGAGCCGTAAATATCGAGGATTACAAGGTAGTATTCTACTATGTGGGATTTATGCCACACGCATACAGTATGTACACCGACAAGCCCGTGGATTCATCTACGGGAGTGATGTTCGAGTCCACCTTGAGGAAACTCTCCGAATCTGAGGCTTCAATGGGATTTGACTATGTATTTGTGAACGGCAAGAAGTCTGCTGTAACAGTGCAGATAGGTATTTACGACAATGAGGGTACACAACTTTCATTGACCGAGCCGATAGAAGTGCCGTTGAAGCGAAGCCACCATACCATAATGACGGGTATGTTCCTGATGTCGGAAGCATCGGGAGGTGTAACCATCAATCCCGACTTTGACGGAGACCATAACCTGATTTTCCCCTAACAGATAGAAGCGATGAAGAATCTACTACATAACATATCAATAATGACAGTGCTTACCCTGATGATGGTAGGCATACAGTCCTGCTCCGATGATTGGCAAAAGGTGGGTGATGTACAGGTAAGTTTCACTGCTATACTCCCGACTGACACCCGTACCCGTTCATTCGGGAAAGCGGAACAAGTGAATACCCTTGTGGTGGGAATATTCAAAAAGGGCGTTGCAGATGTACATACCAACAGTGGTGGCAGTTGGAGTTATCACGAAATAGACCGCAAAGAGTTCCCGATAAACGGTACTTCGGCAAATGTACAACTTACATTGGCACAGGAGCAGACATACAGTTTTATCTTTTGGACGTATGATGGCAATCAGAACATCTACAATATAGATGATCTGACCGCTATCGAAATGAACGCTCTACCTAATCCGATAACATTCACCCAAGCGGAAGCCGCTGATGCTTTCTTCGCCACAATGGGAGACATTACCATTACGGGAGATTGCAGTTATCCCGTTGAACTTGTCCGTCCGTTGGTTCAAATCAATGTAGGAACTATAGGAACACCGATGCAGGCATCATTTACCGCAAAAGATGTTCCCGACACATTCCACCCATTTACCAATACCGTAAGCGGAAGTGCTGAATTTACTTGGGATTTCAGCGACACCACCACTGAAACATTCTCGGCTGATGGTACAGCATATAACTATCTCGCTATGGGCTATCTGTTTGCTCCGACAACGGCTATACAGATTGCAGCGGAATTGACATTGACCGATGGAGAAAACAGCAAGACGGTGGCGTTTCCAAAGGTTGAGATTGAAGCTAACCAACGAAGCAACATAGCAGGAGGATTTACAGCAGAATAAGAGAATTTCAAAATATGTATAACCCGAATAACGAGTTAAGAAGCCGAACAAGAGACAGAAGACCAACTAACAGCCACAAAGGGATGGAGCAGTTCCAAGACCTTTCATCCTGCAACTCGCAGGATACGACAGATTGATGATTAATCCCCGTTCTGCATAAGCGGAACAACCCTCGACAATGGTTTCGGCAATCCGAATGAATGCGGAAAACATTTAAAACAAGAAATTAAAGTAAAACTATTTGTATAACAATTAAAATTTTCAGAAATGAACAAGAAATTATTCTTAGGTATGTTCGCAGCAGCTGGTATGTTGTTGGCAACATCGTGTTCGAATGACGAACTGGATGTAGTTCAGTCAGGAAATGAGGCTCAGGTGTCTTTCTCACTGGGTCTTGAAGGTGGTATCGCTACCCGTGCTATCAGTGATGGTAAGAGTGCTGATGTTTTGGTTTATGCTGTATTTGACAAAGATGGTAACCGTCTCTCAAATATTCAGGCTGTAACAAAAACAGGTGTAACATTCCCAACCACAGAAAGCATTACTTTGGCTAAGGGTCAGACTTACAAAGTGGCATTCTGGGCACAGGATGATGATTGTGAGGCTTATACAGTAGATACAGACAAGATGAGTGTTGTTGTAAACTATGCCAACGATGAGAACAAAGTGAACAATGATGAAACTCGTGATGCATTCTTCAAGACTGTAGAATTTACTGTAACAGGTTCTACTTCTATTGATGTAGAAATGAAGCGTCCTTTCGCTCAAATCAATGTGGGTGTGACTAAGGAAGATTGGGAAGCTGCTGTTGCATCAGGTATTGAGATTGGAAGTTCATCTGTTGTTATTAAGAACGCTGCTACTTCTTTGAACTTGCTCGATGGTACGGTTAACGGTTCTACTGAAGTTAGTTATGCTTTGAACGCTATTCCTAATGACCCCGCAATCTTGAAAGTGGATGCTAATGGCGATGGTGAAGATGAAGAATACAACTGGCTTTCTATGAGTTATATTCTTCCTGCTGCAGAACAGACAGGTTATGAAAAGGCTACATTGGAAAACATCGCTTTTGTATTTGCTCCAAAGAATAATTCTTACAGCAACATCGAGTTCAATCAGGGTTTGAACAGTGTTCCTGTACAGCGTAACTGGCGTACAAATATCCTTGGTAAGTTGCTTACTGGTGACATTACATTCAACATTGTCATTGACCCTGTTTATGAGGATGACCATAATGTGAACGTACCTTATGCAACTATCAATGGCGTTGTTTATACTTCATTCGCAGAAGCTATGGCAGCTGTTCAAGATGGTGAAACTATCAAATTGGAAGGTGAAACCACACTTGGTGCTACAGCAGGCGAACACTTATTTACAATTGATAATAAAAATGTGACTATTGACCTCAACGGATATGGTATCGTTGCTAATATTCCTGATGTTTCTGTAAGTACAGCTATTTTCCATGTAAAACCTAATAGTGGATTGACAATTGTTGGTGATGGAAATGTGAAGGTGACAACTGCTAAGTCATGGCCAAATGCATACGCTGCATTTATTGAAAATGACGGTGGAGAAGTAAACCTAAAGGGTGGTAACTGGACTATGACTGCATTGGAATATTCTCAAGAGTCATTGTGTCCTTTATTCGTTGATAACAATAGTAATCTAAACTCTGCTACATTGAATATTTACAATGGCACTTACACTTTCCATCGTAATTTGTTCCGTAACTTTGCCAATGCTGCTGGTCATAATAACTATGCTACTGTTGCTACTATCAATATTTATGGTGGTACATTCAATGGTCGTGAAGGTGATGCAGGTGCTATTTGGAATCAGAAGCCAAGTTCAACCACTCCAGACGGAGCAGGTGTAATCAACGTAATGGGCGGTATATTCAACAATGTTGTAATCAACAATGACTTTGCTGAAAATAATTCTGATGCTCCTACTTATTTGACAGTTACTACCGCTGACGAACTCACTCAGGCTATCGCTAATGCTACTGCTGATGTAACTATTTTCCTTGGTGATAACATTACTGGTAATGCTACTGCAGTACAGAAGGAAAATGTTAAAGTTACAATTATCGGTAATCAGAAGACCTATAATGGTGCAATCATTGTTGACGGTAAGAGTAAAAGATATGCTACAGCAGGTTTGACCATTCAAAATATAAGCTTCAGTGCTGAAAATATTTCTGAACCTGCTTACATCAATTTGGGTAAATCTGGCAATGGTAACACTCGTTACACCAACAATGTTACTGTAAAGGATTGTACTTTCTCCACTACTTCTACAAAAGATGTTGCTGCGGTTAAATCCTACACAGGCGGTGATTGGAATCTGAACATCAGCGGCTGTACTGTAAACGAGGGTATGCACTCTATGTTACAAGTTGCCAACGTGGAAAAAGGCTTGAACATTGCTGGTTGCAAGGTTTATTCTAAGAACGGTATAAACCTTAATAATACACCTTCTTTAGAAATGGAAGGCTGTACTTTTGACACAAAGGGTTATGCAATTCGTGTTGGTGTAAACGGTAATACCAACAACGGTGTTTTCAATATCTCTAATAGTACGTTGAAATCTGATTGCGAAGATGATGATGCAGTTATCATCTTACGTGGTAATATGGCTGGTTCTACTTTGAATTTGACAAACACTACGGTAACAGGAACACTCCAGTATACCAACGAGTCTAATGCAACAATTAACGTTATGTAAATGTAATCAAAGAAATTCTATCATCCTTTGATAGATATATATTAGCTAAGAAGCCTTGCCGTTCGTGAGAATAGCAAGGCTTCGTCTTTATCGAGAGTGATTCAGCAACTCATTTTGGGAGAGATTTGCTGTCCCATACCTTGCAATGATATAAGCAGACTAATCCCATTCTCTTTTCGCTGGCATAAACACTTCAACACTGTTTGCCTAACCTTACTTGCTTCGTATGTATTCAGCCTAAATGCAAGTGCAACGACCACTTCAAGATTATAAAATGTAGCCCAACTTGCAGGAGTGGCTAAATCGCATCGCTGGGTAGTTGCAGGGTTAAATGTTCCACTCTTGTATATCGCTCTGATAGCGGCTCGTAGTGTCGGGGCTATCACCCCGAACAAATCCACCAATTCCATTTCTGACATCCATACATTACCGCTTGGGATATTTACGTTTCCGCTTTTGTTGATTGTTATAATTGACCTTTCCATAGTTACATTGCTATTGAGATTTCACTAAACGATTGATTAAGTCTGTTGCCGAACATCGTCAAATCCTTATCAATTTTCTCGGTGGTTATTTTGGCATATCGCTGAGTTGTGGTAATGTTCGTATGCCCCAATACTCGGCTGACACTCTCAATGGGAACACCCTTGCTCAGAGCCAATGTAGCGAATCCGTGCCTTGCGCAATGGAATGAAATATCCTTAGAAATCCCACACTCTTTTATCATCTTTTTCAACGGTTTACAGATGTTCCAATAGTTGAGATTAGGGAATACGAGTTTGTCCTCTTGTAATCTCTCATATCGCTTGATTATCTGTAATGGAATATCCAACAACTTCACTTGGAAATTGACCTTTGTCTTGTGGCGCTTGGATAGAATCCATTTCTCACCATTTATCTCTACAATATCATCGGTGGTCAGCTCTTTAATATCCACGAATGACAAAGCTGTAAAACTTGCAAACACGAACAAGTCTCGGATATAGGCCAACTTCTTATCCGCAAACTCGTGTGTCATTACCGCTTTGATTTCATCTTCGGTAAGATACTGACGCTCCTTGATGTTCTGATTCAATCGATACTGAGCAAACGGATTTCTCGGTGTCAGTCCGTTGTAATGAGCCTTTGACACGATTGTTTTCAGCCACATACAATGCGACCATACACTACCATTGTGCAACCCTGCATCGGTAGAGAGATAGATTTCATACTCCTTGATGAAGTCGGGAGTAAGTTCGAGCATAGAAATATCACTCCGCTTGTAGCACTTCTTAATGAACGTAGCCAAATGATTTCGTGACCTTACACGCACCTTATAGGAACTTGCAGCACGGTCTATGCCGATACGCTTCTTGAAACTCTCGTTGTCCTTATCGAATGCACCGAGCAATGTTTCATACTCCGTACCGATACCTTGATAGGCATTGCGTACCATTTCGGCAGTTACAAACGCTTCTCTATCTGAAATACGTTGGTAGTGCTTGATGATTTGAGCCTTGATGTTATCCAAAGCCAAATTGATGTCTCTTGATTCCTTGCTCTTGCCCTTTGCCCGATTGCCTTTGGCATCCCACATTGTTTTTGCAATGGTCAGTTTGCAACTGAATTGAGCCACAGAACCGTTGATTGTAACTCGTCCCATAATCGGAACAATACCGTTTTTCTCCTTGCTTCCGTTCACGTAGAACAGCACCTTAAATGTACTTCGCATAATCCAATTCTTTTTGGTTACAAAATTAGTTATCAGCGAGTTGTACATTGTTATGCAGAATGTGGCAGAGAGTAGAAATAAACTCCAATGACCTATAAACTTGCCTCTTTATCGGGTAATGATTTGAAAACCGTCCGCCCTCATTACCTTTCATTTCCTTGCACTTTTGCTTCGGCGAGGCTTTCATCAAAAGTCTTCATAAGTCATTGAGCACCAGTGCCACCATCATTATTTTCCCTCATTCGTTAGATTTTTCCAGAGATAAGAGGTAAAATAGTATCTTTGTCGCAATAACAGACACGTTTTATGGTAAAGTATTTATTAGTAGAAGATGAGCGCTTCGCCTACGAAGAGCTGAAGCGTATGATGCAACGGCTGCGCCCTTCCTGGCAGTTGGCGGGCTGGGCAGAGAGCGTGGAGCAGGCTGTACTGCTCTTGCGTCAGGGCAGCCTGGACTTGATGATTGTAGATATCCGCTTGTCCGACGGGTTGAGCTTTGAGATATTCGAGCAGTGTCCCGTCGATTTGCCCGTTATCTTCACCACCGCCTACGATGAATATGCCATCAAGGCTTTCAAGGTAAACAGCATCGACTATCTGCTGAAACCCATTGAAGAAAGCGACCTCGAAGCAGCCTTGTGCAAGTTCGAGCGCAACAGTGCCCTCCGTTCTGCGGCTCCCGAATATCGGCAACTGGAACTCGGCTACTTGGCAGCCAACAAGAAGAACCGTTTTCTGGTGCAGGTGGGCGATACCTTCCGCTACGTAGAAACTCCGGATGTCGCTTTCTTTTATAGTGAGGACAAGCTGACTTATCTGCACCTCTTCTCCGGGAAACGGTATATCATCAGCTACTCGCTGGACCAGTTGGAGGGAATGCTGGATAGGGATGTTTTCTTTAGGATTTCAAGGAGCTGCATATCCAACATTAGGTCCATCCGGAAGAGTTCCAGGTACTTCGGCAGTCGCTTGAAGCTTTACTTCGAGCCAGAGTGCCCGCACGAGGTATTGGTGAGCCGCAGTCGCGTGGCCGATTTCTTGAAATGGGTGGACGGAGTGGTATGAGTTATAAGTTATGAGGCATAAGAGATACATATTCCTTTTTATACTGACGGTTTCCGTCTCGTTGCTTGTCATAGGGTGCGTTTATAACGTCATCAGCGGTAAGCCGTGGTATGCGAATATCATGGTGCAGTTCTTTCTGAATCTTCCTTTGTGCATAGGGCTGGGGTTCATCGACTTTGGGGTTATCAACTTGATATATAAAAGACTGAAACAGCGCAACAATGCGGTGAGGATTCTGGTGGATATCGTGTTGACCACTGCACTGGCTGTTCTGTTGACGTACATCTTGAACTTCCTGCTGATGGGCGGGCATGGAAATTTCTGGCATATCCTGAGAAACTCCCTGCCGGTAGTGCCGTGGAACTGGATTATCGTTCTGCAGATAGAGATATTCTTCTATAGCCTGCAACGTTCGGAGATGGAGAAGCAGATGGCTGTCATCGAGAAGGAGAAGGCGCTGTATCAGTTCGAGGTGCTGAAAAACCAGATTAATCCCCATTTCTTATTCAATAGTCTGAATGTCCTTGCCTCCCTTGCTTATCAGGATACCGAAAAGACGAACCGGTTTGCCAAGAAGCTGTCTACGGTGTACCGTTATCTGCTCACTACGCATGGCAGAGCTACGGTGACCGTGCAGGAAGAACTGTCGTTCGTAGAGTCGTATTTATACCTGGAGCATATCCGCTTTGGCGATGCGCTGCATGTGGAGATAGAAGATGATTTGCGGAATCATCATTGTCTCGTCATTCCTGCCAGCATACAGATGCTTGTGGAGAATGCCTTGAAGCATAATATCAGTACAAAGAAGTCGCCGCTGATAGTCCATATATCCATAGGAAACGAAGGGATTACGGTACGCAACAATCTTCAGTTGCGCAACTATGTGGCCAGTAATAGAGCGGGATTGAAGAACCTGCAACGGCAGTATGCCCTATACGGCACGCTGGTGGAGATTCTTAAGGACGAAAAGGAGTTTGTGGTGAAACTTCCCTTTGTGGGCGAAGACGTGAACCGTCTCAGCACAATATAGTCCTCTTCCCGAAGAAGAATCTGGAAACGTGCATCTTGTCCATAGCCCACGCCATACCCATGCAGCCGCTAAGAGTGAAGGCGGTGGCAGTGACAAGGAACAGCATCCCCGTAGGGTCGAAGGCGAACACGGGCAGAAACGCCTTGGACAGAATGGTGAAAATGGGTGAGAAAAGGAGTATGACCAGCGTATTGCGCCCTATAAAGAAGGAAAGCCGTTTGGCTTGTACCGGCAGATAGCCGTAGGCTGCCAACAGCAGGCTGATGGAAAGCCAGGTGATGGCGACTCCTGCCAGAGTACCTCTATCCAGATTGGCGGGAAAACAGCATAGTATTACGAATGGAACAATGGCGAAGGTTGTGGCACGAAAGACTTGTGTAAAACGAAGCCCGCTTTGGCTCACTGTCATGCCGATAAGGAAATAGAGGGCATTGGAGAAGTTCATCAATCCTCCCCAATGGGAAAGGGCAAACAGGCAGACACCGGTCACAACCAGCCGGGAGACAACCGACAGCCGTACATAGCGGAATGTGATATAATAGATGAGGCTGCACAGAATCAGTGTATGCAGATACCAGTAAGGCCCCATCGGATGGAGGAATATCTTGTCGAGCAATACGGTAGGAGTAATGGCATCTACACTTTCGCGTACGGGCAGGAAATGCGACATCACCGTATAGGCCGCCTCCATGCAGGCATACGGAATGAAAATCCATAGAAGCTTGCGGAGAAAGCTTCGGGCATCCTTCCGGTTATTGGCCAGATAGCCCGAAATAATCAGGAAAGCGGACATGTGGAACGTATAGACGATTTGTTTCGCATACGGATACTTGTCGCCTATATATACAAGGTGGAAGATAATCATCAGGGTGATGAAGATGCATTTCAGATAATCTATCTCTTTGACACGGCTTTCCATATAGGGTAGTTTTCTGCGTATTGTTATTGATGGCACAAATATATATACTTCCGTAAACTTATTTATATTTTGCAAAGGGATTAAGCTTATTTTCTCTTTTACCGATTGCTTTTATGTATGGAAAATGTATATTTGTGCATGAATCATTAACTTAATGTAAAACAGACTATGATAACAAGCCAATTACTTCACCCGGCCAGTATTGTGGTAGTGGGGGCATCCAACAATGTACACAAACCCGGAGGGGCTATCCTGAAAAATCTGCTTAGCGGCGGATATACCGGTGAGCTTCGTGCCGTGAATCCGAAAGAGACTGAAGTGCAGGGTGTTGCTGCCTTTGCGGATGTGAAGGACATTCCCGATACGGACCTTGCCATCCTTGCCATACCTGCCGCGCTTTGTCCCGATGCGGTGGAGATGCTTGCTGCGGAGAAGCAGGTGAAGGCGTTCATTATCCTTTCTGCCGGTTTTGGTGAGGAGACCCATGAGGGTGCTGTGCTGGAAGATCGCATACTGGAAACGGTGAACCGGTATGGAGCCTCTCTGATAGGCCCCAACTGTATCGGTTTTATGAACTCGTGGCATCACAGTGTATTCAGCCAGCCCATCCCGCAACTGCATCCGCAAGGGGTAGACCTGATTTCCAGCTCCGGTGCCACAGCGGTGTTCATATTGGAGAGCGCCGTGACCAAGGGATTGCAATTCAACTCTGTATGGTCTGTGGGCAATGCCAAGCAAATCGGCGTGGAGGATGTGTTGCAATACATGGACGAACACTTCAATCCGGAAGCGGATTCCAGAATAAAACTTCTTTATATAGAGAGTATCGGTGACCCCGACCGTCTGCTGTTTCATGCATCCTCGCTCATCAAGAAGGGCTGCAAGATTGCGGCCATCAAGGCGGGCAGTAGCGAAAGCGGTAGCCGGGCGGCGAGTTCGCATACGGGGGCCATTGCCAGTAGCGATTCGGCGGTAGAGGCCTTGTTCCGTAAGGCGGGTATTGTGCGTTGCTATTCGCGCGAGGAGCTGACGACCGTAGGTTGTATCTTCACACTGCCGGAACTGAAAGGGAAAAACTTCGCCATCATTACCCATGCCGGCGGTCCGGGAGTGATGCTGACCGATGCATTGAGTAAGGGTGGACTGAATGTTCCGAAACTGGAAGGACCGGTGGCGGAGGAACTTAAGGGTAAGCTTTTCCCCGGTGCGGCTGTGGGGAATCCCATTGATATTCTGGCTACGGGTACGCCGGAACATCTGCGCCTCTGTCTGGAGTATTGTGAGGAGAAGTTTGACAATATTGATGCTGTAATGGCTATTTTCGGCACTCCGGGGCTGGTGACCATGTTTGAAATGTATGATGTGCTGCACGAGAAGATGCTGCATTGCAAGAAGCCGATTTTTCCGATTCTTCCTTCCATCAATACGGCGGGAGCCGAGGTTGCCGCTTTCCTGGCAAAGGGCCATGTGAACTTTGCCGATGAAGTGACTTTGGGCACGGCACTTTCGCGGATAATGAACGCCCCGCGGCCTGCCAATAATGAAATCGAGCTCTTTGGAGTGGATGTTCCCCGTATCCGCCGGATTATAGATTCCATTCCTGCGGACGGTTATATCGCACCGCACTATGTGCAGGCATTGCTCCGCTCTGCAGGTATTCCTATTGTGGAGGAGTTTGTTTCGGACAACAAGGAAGAAGTGCTTGCCTTTGCGCGTCGCACGGGGTTCCCGGTGGTGGCAAAGGTGGTGGGGCCGGTGCATAAGTCGGATGTGGGCGGTGTTGTGCTCAATATCAAGAGTGAACAGCATTTGGCATTGGAATTCGACCGTATGATGCAGATTCCCGAAGCTAGTGCTATCATGGTGCAGCCGATGTTGAAAGGGACGGAATTGTTTATCGGTGCCAAATATGAAGAGAAGTTCGGACATGTGGTACTCTGCGGCCTGGGCGGTATTTTTGTGGAGGTGCTGAAGGATATATCTTCCGGTCTTGCACCGTTGTCCTACGAGGAGGCTTACTCCATGATTCACTCGTTGCGTGCCTATAAGATTATCAAAGGTACGCGTGGGCAGAAGGGAGTGAATGAAGATAAATTTGCCGAAATTATTGTACGGCTTTCCACCTTGCTGCGCTTTGCAACGGAAATCAAGGAGATGGATATCAATCCATTGTTGGCGACTGAAAAGCAGGTGATAGCGGTGGATGCGCGCATTCGGATAGAAAAATAAGGGTTAGAGATTAGGGATTAGGGATTAAAGGGGCTGACTGTTAATCGCTCACCGCTAATCCCTTTTTCATCCTGCCCAGTCCTCCCTATCCAGATTTCTATATCCGATAGCTTCCGCCAAGTGTGCCGGCTGTATCAATTCGCAGCCTTCCAGGTCGGCGATGGTGCGTGATACTTTCAATATACGGTCGTAGGCGCGGGCCGAAAGGTTTAGGCGGTTCATGGCAGTTTTGAGCATGGCAAGTCCTTTGTCATTCGGACGGGCGTGGCGAGCAAGCAGTTTACTGTTCATCTGGGCATTACAATATATGCCGGGAATGTCTGCATACCTTGCTTCTTGAATTTGTCGGGCACGTATCACACGCTCGCGTATGGTGGCGCTCGATTCGCCGGGGCGAGAATCTGCCATCTCTTCAAAGGGGAGTGGGGTGACTTCAATTTGCAGGTCGATACGGTCGAGCAAAGGTCCGGATATGCGGTTCAGGTACTTTTGTACTTGTCCGGGACTGCACACACAAGCCTTGGTGGGATGCGTGTAATACCCGCATGGGCACGGATTCATAGAGGCTACCAGCATAAAACTTGCCGGATACTCTACATTGCATCGGATGCGTGACACGGTAATCTTCCTATCTTCCAGCGGTTGGCGAAGAACCTCCAATACGTTGCGGCTGTACTCTGGCAGTTCATCAAGATATAAAATGCCGTTATGTGCCAGACTGATTTCACCGGGTTGGGGGAAACTTCCTCCACCGGTCATCGCTACCGTAGAAATGGTGTGGTGAGGGGCGCGGAACGGGCGTTTCGAGATGAGTCCACCGTCTTTGCCCAACTTTCCGGCAACAGAATGAATCTTGGTCGTTTCCAGACTCTCTCCCAAAGAGAGGGGAGGAAGTATAGATGGCAGACGCTTGGCAAGCATGGACTTACCGCTGCCCGGCGAACCGATGAGAAGTATATTGTGGCTGCCCGAAGCAGCTACCTCCAAGGCTCGTTTCACATTTTCCTGTCCTTTTACTTCTGCAAAGTCGAAATCGAAGTTGCTCTGCTGGGAATAGAATTCCTCGCGGGTGTTGACTAACGTAGGGGTTAATTCCTGCGTGCCATTAAAGAATTCTATAACTTCCTTGATGTTTCCCGCTCCGTACACTTTCAGATTGTTTACTACTGCCGCTTCGTGGGCATTCTGTTGCGGTACAATCATACCCTCAAACCCCAGTTCTCTGGCCTTGATGGCAATGGGGAGTGCTCCTTTGATAGGTTGCAGGCTGCCGTCAAGGCTTAGTTCACCCATCAGCAGATAGCGTTCCAGCTTATCGGACTGGATAACTTCGCTGGCGGCAAGTATGCCGATGGCTAAAGGTAAATCGTAAGCTGCACCTTCCTTGCGGATGTCAGCTGGAGCCATGTTGATGACAATATTGCTGGTCGGCATCCGGTAGCCGTTGACCTGCAAAGCAGATATGATACGTTGATGGCTTTCTTTGACCGCAGAGTCCGGCAAACCGACTAAATAGAACATACAGCCTCTGGAACTGTTGACTTCAATGGTGATGAGGGTTGCGTCAATACCTTGAACAGCCGCTCCAAAAACTTTTATGAGCACGTTTTTAGTGATTAGGGGTTAGTGATGGCAGGATAGGCTACCGTCGGTTTTGTTTTTTGAGTTTCTTTTCACTCTCTTTCTTCTCTTTTTCCTTTTGCTCTATCTCCTCCAGTTTCTTTTTGATGTCTTCCTCACTCATATTCTTCCCTTCAATTTTTCCGGAAGGGCTAAGGAACAGATTGGCAGGCAATGCTTGTATGGCGAGCTGTTTGATGGGCGCTGTGTTCCATCCGGAGAAATCACAACTCTGTTCCCACTTCAGGGTATCTCTTTTGATTGCTTCTTCCCATTCCTTTCTGTCGATATCCAAGGAAATGCCCCAGAGTGCGAATAGCTTGTTCTTTTCTTCTTTCTTGTAAATCCGGCGCAGGGCAGCGTTGGCTTCCATGCTTTGCGGGTCCCAAGATGCCCAAAAATGTATCAACAGATATTTGTCCTTAAAGCTAGTACGGCTGATTTGTGTGCCTTTGGCATTGGGCAGGTTGACGTAAGGGATGGTTTTCCCGACGGATACCTTCTCTTCTTCTTGGATAAGGTCAAGCAGTTCGTCCACATATGGGCGGTCTTTCAGGCCTCCGGTCATGTGTTCTGTCATTTCTTTGATTAAGGAGAAGTCCGGTTGCGGTTTTTGCACGAAATATTTCTCCAGCAGATAGATACTTACCAGTGAAGAAGGATGGCTGTTGATGAAGGCTTCTGCTTTTTCTTCCAATGCTTTCTCCGAGGGAGTACTCAAACCTTTCAACTCTTTCTGAAAGGCGGTCAGTTCTTCATTGGGAACATTCCCCGTGATTTCCAGTGAAGTAAGTTCGGCGGCAGAACCTTTTATCTTTATGTTGTCTCCTTTGTCCAGGTAAAGCGGATATTCCGTACCGTCACTGAATTGCAACCATGTAGAGGCAAGTGTGTCGGTGGTGAGGGTTGCAGAGAACTTGTCATCCTTGACAAGCAGAGTGTCCATACGGTTATAGAACTTGTCCGTACCATATATATAAAGGGTATCATTCCCCAGCCCTTTGATTTCACCATTTAGGTAGACTGAATTTGTATTTTTGCTGCCGCAGGCAGACAATATAATAAGCAGAAGGTATGCAAGATAGATTTTCTTCATTCCGGTTCTTTTTCTGATACTTCGTCGCGAAAATACTTCTTTTTGGTGTGAATAAAAAGAAATGCCCGACATATTTCTATGCCGGGCACGTTCTTTTCAATCTAACCTTTATTATTTGATGATATTCATAAAGTCAGTGTTAGTGAAGTATTTGGCGAATTCCAGGTCAGAAGCAGCCTTCTTTGCCAAAGCCGGTTCTTTTGCAATGGCATTCTTCAGACTGCTGGTTACCATAGATGTATTGTTGGTTCTTGCGCCAAGTACAGCCATCAGGTAGTCAGTATAAGCGTCTGGTCTTTCGATAGCAGCCAGTGTGTTCTTAGCCTTGTTGTAGTCCTTAGCCAGGATTTGTGCCAAAGCAGCGCTGTTAGTCTTAGTGTCGCCAAATGAGCTGACAGCCTTGTCGTACTGTCCTTGAGCAACATACAGATTACCCAATGCCTCGTTCAGTTCCTTAGAACCGGAAGCCTTGCTCAGATAGCTTTCTGCTGCTGTTCTGTCGCCCTTGGTCAAGGCAATCAGACCGAGATTCATGTTTGCTTCAGGAGCATCCTTGATGGAGAGAGCTTTCTTGAAGTAGCTTTCAGCCTTGTCAAGATCACCAGCCTGATAAGCCAGTTTACCTAAGTTGTTGTAAGCACGGAAATCGTTCGGGTAGATTTGAGTAGCTTTTGTGAAGATGGCTTCTTGCTTGGCAGCATCTTTAGTCAAGGTGGTGGCATACAGTAATTCTTCGATGTTCAGCTGCTTGGCATCGCTGTCGGCGAGGTTTGCGATTTCTTCGTCAGACTTACCGATGATTTCGTAGTTCAAAGTCAGGCGTGAACGACGCAGTTGCGGCAGGATTTCGTCAGCCAAAGTTTTATAAACAGAAGAGATGTTCTTGATTTCTTGTTCTCTTTGTTCAGGATCCTGATACATGGAAAGAACGCGAAGAATCAATTCTTTGTCTTGGATGTTTGATTTGGATACCAGTTCCTGGAAGCCTTCCCAGTCCTGAGCTGTATACTTGGTGTCTACTGCTGCATCGATTTTGGCTTTCTTCAAATCTCTGTTGATGATTTTAGCCGTGTTGTCCTGGCGGTTCTCAGCCAGTGTAGTATTCAAGCCTACACCACCATCGGGAGAAGCGTATGCGGAGATTTCGATGTTGCTGATTTTCTTGTTTTCAGCTTCGTCTATGTTTTTCACTTCTTTGCCGAATTCTTTGGCAGTCTTCAATTCGCTGGCGCGTACGTTGGCTTGTTGAATCAAGAACATGATGTTGGCGTCATGCTTTTCTTTGATGATACGTTGGAAAGCGTCGTCACCATTGGCGGGGTTAGCGCTGCCCAATGTTTGTTCCAGCATCTCAGAAGTGGAGATTACACCATCAGCTACTTTTACAGCAGGGATAGTGACAGTCTTTTTGCCTACTGTAGCCTTGAATTCCAGATACAGTTCGGATTTGGCCATTTCCGGTACATAGTCGAAAGATGTCTTCATAGTGTAGCTGCCGCCCATCTTGTAAGAGATAGTCTGGTCGTTACCTTCTACTTTTTCGCCCTGGAACACAGCCGACTGGCCTTTAGCTTCGCCGCCATTCCATTTCAGCACAGGGGTTACTTCTACCACAGCCTTCTTGTTGAAGTACTTTTCGGGGAATTTTCCGTTGATTGTAGCGGGAACTTTACCACCCACAGCTTCCAGAACTTGAGGAGTTACGGTGAAATAATCTGATGACAATTCACCCATCTTTTTGCTGCACGATGTCATTAATGCAACAACCATTGCCATTAAAAACGGCAGATACAATTTCTTAGTCATTTTAGGTATAAATTAATTGTTTGTAATTGAAATTTGTCTATTCCATTTTAGTGTGCTGTTTGGGCATGGACACAACAACGCAAAGATATTAAATCCTATTACAGTTTGTTAACTCGCGCAGCAATTTTATCATAATTTAATGAATTTCCCGCTCTTTGCGGTACTTTATATTGCGGGGATGATGTTCTATGATTTCACTGCGCAATCTGTGCCGGTCAATATGTGTGTAAATTTCTGTTGTAGCGATAGATTCGTGACCCAGCATACTTTGTATGGCGCGCAGGTTGGCGCCTCCTTCAAGCAGGTGGGTGGCAAAGGAATGGCGGAAGGTGTGCGGACTGATGTTTTTGGTGATGCCGGCCTTCTTCGCCAGTTCCTTGATGAGATGGAATACCATGATGCGCGAGATATTTTTGCCCCAGCGTGCCAGGAATACATAGTCCTCGAAGTCCTTCTTGATTTTCCAGCCTCCATTGCGGTCCACGAACCAGTTCCTTATCTCCTTGATGGCACGGGACGATATGGGTACAAGGCGCTGTTTGCTGCCCTTACCTTCTACCTTGATGAAGCCTTCGTCGAAATACAAGTCGGAGATTTTCAGGTTGCACAGTTCCGATACCCGTAGGCCGCAACTGTATAGAGTCTCGAGGATGGCCCGGTTGCGTTGCCCCTCGTTTGTGCCCAGGTCAATGGCGGAGATGATGCGGTCTATCTCTTCCACTGTCAGTACTTCTGGAAGCTTGAATCCGATTTTGGGTCCCTCCAACAGTTCGCTGGGGTCTCCCTCCAGGTAGTCGGCCATGACGAGGAAATGGAAGAATGACTTGATGCCCGACAAGATGCGTGCCTGCGAGCGGGGATGGATGCCGATGTCGTGCAGTCCGGAGGCAAAATGCTGCAAGTCATCCAGGGTAGTGTCAAGGATAGCGATACCCTCTCCTTCCAGAAAGTGCAGCAGCTTCTGTAAGTCTGTTTGGTAAGCATCCACTGTATTGGGTGAGAGTGCTTTTTCCAGTTTCAGATACTGGTGGTACTTTCTGATTATCAGCGTTTGTTTCTCCTTATTCGTGGATTTTTCTTCTGATTTCATTTCTTTTTTCTACCTTTGCTTCGCGAAAATAGGCTGCATTTCAGCAAATTGCAAATAAATTTGCATCTGCTTTCGGTTTGCACTATCTTTGCACCGCAAAGGTATAAAAAATTGTGTTATGAGGATACAGATTATTAACGGCCCCAATATAAATCTCTTGGGCAAACGTGAACCTTCCATTTACGGTAGCGTTACTTTTGAAGACTACCTTGCCGAACTCCGCAAGAAATATGCGGATGTACAGATTGACTATTTCCAGTCCAACATTGAGGGAGAGCTGATAGACAAGATTCAGCAGGTAGGTTTTGATGTGGACGGCATCATTTTGAATGCGGGTGCTTACACCCACACGTCCATCGCTCTGCAGGATGCTATCCGTTCGGTCACTTCTCCGGTGGTTGAGGTGCATATCTCTAATGTACATGCCCGCGAGGCTTTTCGTCATGTGTCCATGATTTCCTGCGCTTGTAAAGGTGTCATTCTCGGTTTCGGGCTGAACTCCTACCGTCTGGCCATGGAGGCATTAAAAGATTATTAAATAAAATAGGTATATAGATTATGTTATTGAAGCAAACGAAGATTGTCGCAACGATTTCTGACCAGCGCTGTGATGTTGATTTTATAAAGCAGTTGTTCGATGCAGGTATGAATGTTGTACGTATGAATACTGCACATCTTGGTCGTGAAGGTGCCGAGAAGTTGATAAACAATGTGCGTACGGTTTCCAACCGTATTGCCATCCTGATGGATACGAAAGGACCGGAAGTCCGTACTACTGTCCTTGCCGAGCCCATTCCTTTCAAGGTAGGCGACCGTGTGAAGGTGGTAGGCAATCCGGAACAGGAAACTACCCGTGAATGTATTTCTGTTTCGTACTCCCACTTTGTTAAAGACTTGGATGTGGACGGCCATATCCTAATTGACGACGGTGATTTGGAGTTGATTGTTGTGGAGAAGACTCCCGACTATCTGCTCTGCGAAGTACAGAATGAAGCTACCCTGGGCAGCCGCAAGAGCGTCAACGTTCCGGGTGTCCGCATCAATCTGCCCTCTTTGACGGAGAAGGACCGCACCAATATCCTTTATGCCATTGAGAAGAATATAGATTTCATTGCCCACTCTTTTGTGCGCAACAAGCAGGATATACTCGACATCAAGTCAATCCTCGACGCCCACAATAGCGACATCCGTATTGTTGCCAAGATTGAGAATCAGGAAGGTGTCGACAATATCGATGAAATTCTGGAAGTGGCGGATGGTGTGATGGTGGCTCGTGGCGACCTCGGTATCGAAGTCCCTCAGGAACGCATTCCCGGCATCCAACGTGTACTTATCCGCAAGTGTATTCTTGCCAAGAAGCCGGTGATTGTTGCCACGCAGATGCTCCATACCATGATTTCCAACCCACGCCCCACCCGTGCGGAAGTGACGGACATTGCCAATGCCATCTATTATCGTACGGATGCCTTGATGCTGAGCGGTGAAACTGCTTATGGAAAATATCCGGTGGAAGCCGTGAAGACCATGACCAAAGTTGCCGCGCAAGCGGAAAAAGACAAGTTGCCCGACAATGATATTCGTATTCCATTGGATGAGAACAGCAACGATGTAACGGCTTTCCTTGCCAAACAAGCAGTAAAAGCCACTACCAAACTGAAGATCCGTGCAATCATCACCGACAGTTACAGCGGCCGTACAGCCCGTAATCTTGCCGCTTTCCGTGGTAAATATCCGGTGCTGGCCATCTGCTACAAAGAAAAGACCATGCGTCACCTGGCACTTTCATACGGTGTAGAGGCTATCTATATGCCCGAACTTGCCAACGGACAGGAGTATTACTTCGCCGCCTTGCGCCGTCTGTTGAAGGAAGGCCGCTTGTGTCCTACGGACATGGTGGGTTATTTGAGTAGTGGTAAGGCAGGTACAAAGACTTCCTTCCTCGAAATCAATGTAGTGGAAGATGCCTTGAAGCATGCAGAAGACAGTGTGCTACCCAATAGTAACAGATACTTGTAATAATTAATAATGAACGAATGAAGGAATGAAAGGTTGCCGCAACTTTGTTGCACTTTTCATTCTTTCATTTTTCCACTCTTTCATTTGCCATGTCAATTGACGAATACATTTTGCAGCACATTGATGATGAGGGCGATTATCTGAAAGCGCTCTATCGCGACACGCATGTCAAGTTGCTATATCCCCGCATGGCTTCCGGACATTTGCAGGGGCGTATGCTCAAGATGTTTGTACGGATGATTCGTCCCCGGCAGGTGCTGGAGATAGGGACTTATAGCGGATATTCCGCACTTTGCATAGCAGAAGGACTGCCGGAGGGCGGGATGCTGCATACGTTTGAAATCAACGACGAGCAGGAGGACTTCACCCGTCCGTGGCTGGAGAATTCCGATTACGCGGATAAAATCAGGTTCTACATTGGCGATGCCTTGGAGCGGGTACCGCAACTGGACCTCACTTTCGACCTTGCCTTTATTGACGGAGATAAGCGTAAATACATAGAGTATTATGAAATGGTGCTCGCCCGCCTTTCCGGCGGTGGATATATCATTGCCGACAATACCTTGTGGGATGGCCATGTGCTGGAAGAACAACCCCATCGCACAGACCTGCAAACAATCAGTATCAAAGCCTTCAATGATTTGGTGGCGCGGGATGCGCGTGTGGAGAAAGTCATTCTTCCCCTGCGTGACGGATTGACGATTATCCGTAAGAAGTAACTGTTTTTTTATCTTTTTCTCAGCAGCCGCTTGCTGAGGTATCTCACCGGATACCATACGGACAAGAAGCCTACAGTGATGACCGTTAAGAATACCAGAATAATATCCGTGGCATGTACACTTACCGGATAAGCGTCCACTACAAAACTTCCATTGCCTCCCCCCAATGAAATCAACCCGAAACGTTGCTGCAGAAAGCACAGCAACAATCCTAAAACGATGCCGGAGAGGGCGCCGAATACAGAAATCATCCTGCCTTCGAACAAGAAGATGCGCGCTATGAGCCGGTCATCGGCACCCAGGTTGCGCAGTGTCTCCACGTCCTCCCGTTTGTCCAGTATCAGCATGGACAGCGAACCGATGACATTGAAGCATGCGATACCCAGAATGAAGGTGAGGAAGAGATAAGAGATAAGTTTCTCTATTTCCATGATGCGGAAAACATCGGCCTGCTGCTCGTAGCGGTTCTGTACAATGAACCGGTCGCCGAGAATGCCTGCTATTTTCTTTTGTACGGAGCCGATGTTGGAACCGGGTTTCAGTTTCATCTCGATGGCAGAGACTTCCGTGTCATAATTGAACAGACGGCGGGCAAAGTCGAGTGACGTCAGTATGTAGCGTGAATCGTATTTTTGCTGGTTGACGGCAAAGATGGCGCCGGGCGAGAAGAGATACTCCCGGTTGAAAGCCGCAGTGGGGTTGGCTATGTTTACCCGTACGTTCCGTTTGGGGGCATAGACCTGCAACGGGTCCACGAACTGAATGCCGGTGCCCAACTCGGATATAAGTTCCACACCCAGAAAACCATAGTCCACCACCGAGTCGCTCAGTAGGAACTTTCCCGTCCCATAGAGCAAGCTGTCGATGGATGTAAGCTGTTCGAAATTGTCCTCCACTCCCTTGATGACGGCTATTGCCTGGCGGTCCTTGTACTGCACCATGGCATTCTCTTCCAGTGTTTCCGTCCACACGTCAATCTCGGACAGGGCGTGTACTTGCCGGATGCACGCTTCGTGCGGGTCGAAAACCTTACCTTCGCGGACGGTGATTTTCAGTTCCGGGTCGAAGGCTGTGAAAAAGCCTGCCACCATGTCCTGAAAACCGTTGAACACGGACAAGGTGCATACCAACGCCAACGTAGCCAATGCCACTCCACACACCGAAATACCGGAGATGATATTAATGGCATTGTGTTTCTTCTTGGAGAAGAGGTAGCGGCGGGCTATAAAGAAGGGAAGGGACATTATTTCAGCAGTTCGTCAATTCGTTCCAGATAGTCCAGTGAGTCGTCTACGAAGAACTTCAGTTCGGGGATAATGCGTAGTTGGTGGCGTACGCGGGTACCCAGTTCAAAGCGTATGGATTTCATGTTTCCGTTGATGTTCTTGACTATTTCTTCGCTTTTCTCCGAGGGGAATATACTGAGATAAGCGCGTGCCACGCTCATGTCGGGGCTGATGCGTACGGCACTGACGGAAATCAGTATGCCGGGCATGGACTTGGTTTGCAACAAGAAGATATCACTCAGTTCCTTCTGCAGGAGACGGGCTATTTTATTTTGTCTGGTAGTTTCCATACTGTTCATTTTTTTATGCTGGGGTGCAGCCTGTTTTCACGTTAGCAAAGTTACTGAAATATATCGTTCTGCCGACTGTTTATAGCTTTTTTTTCATTCTTTTCCCTATTGTAGGGTTCATTCTTTTCCGTTCTGTCGATGAGATATGCCTTTTCGTAGATTCTATTTGTTGTTCTTGTTATGCTTCCCTAACTTTGATGTCAGTTCGGAGAACTGCTGATGATGAGTGAAGAAGGAAGAGAACCATTCCGTTATAGAAGAGACTCTCTCTAAATAGCGTTTTTTCATGTATTATTGACTTGAGCCGTTTTTACCCGGGAGGGTAGAAACGGTTTTTTTGCGCATCTGACCGGGCTTTCTTGTCTCTTGCATAGGCTTCCGTTGTGTGTTACATAGGCTTCTGTTGTGTTTTGCACGGTGGTTTGTCTTGAGAAGCCTTTGGGTTTATCATGTGCGCACGGCTGTGGTACGCCTTTTCCACAGTCGTGAAGAAGACGTGCCACAGCTATGAAGAATATGCTTCACAGCCGTGGTTTTTCATCAATGTATAGGGGTTGACAGAACAGACATAAGGGAATGACAGAACAAACATGAGGGGATAACGGAACGGACATAAGCACTCGACGCATTCCGTATCAGGGTATGAATAGCGGAATGCGTCGGGTGCTTGTGGGGGAATGATATGATATTTTTTTTATGCCTTTACATACTTCCTTTTGGCTATCAGCACTGCCACGATGATACCTATCACCAGCAGCGCCAGTGCTCCGTAGGCGATGCCTTCCGTCACGTGTAGGCTGGTGGGGTCAAAGCGCATTTCGATGGTGTGCTGTCCGGCAGGAACATGCATTGTGCGCAGGATATAGTCGGCGCGTGCCAGTTCGGCAGGCTGTCCGTCGATGGTTACGTGCCAGCCGTCCGGATAATAGATTTCGGAGAATACGGCAATACCGTCTTGGGCATTGTTCGTTTCGTACGTCAGGCGGTTAGGTGCGTAACTTGTCAGGCGGATGCTGGAGAGGCTGTCTTTATAACTTTCCGTGGCACCTTTCAGTACATCCTTGAAGCGGGCATCCACTACAGCTGTCTCCGTAGGTATGATGCTGTCCAGGGCGTCAATCTCTTCGTTGGCGTTGTTCACATACTGCACCTTGTTTACAAACCATGCATTGCCGTAGGCGTGCGGGTTGAGGATGGGAACGGTTTGTCTTTGCTGCCCTGCAGGGAAGATGAAGTATTTGGTGTTCAGCATGTTCAGTATGCGGAACTTATTGGCATCCACGCTGTCCATCTCACCTCCGGCGGTGGCAATGGCCTTGTAGGCCGCCTGCATTTCGGGAGAGATGTGATGCTCTATCATTTCCTGGTAGCGGCGCAGCTTGGCCGGGTGATAACCGCCGACGCTTTTGTGCCAGTAGGAGGTGTTGTTGTCATCGAAGGTGCTGGTGGCAAAGTTCAATACACGATAGTCCAAGCTGGTATCTTGTAGTATCAGCTCGTCTGTATTTGTCTTGGTGAAGGTTTCCGTACGGATGGAGTGGGGCACGAACTGGGCATCATTCAGATAGCGCTTGTTGACCCCCCACATATCTGCCAGGCAGAGTATGGTGATACCTGCAATGGTCAGCGAGCTGCGCAGCTTGCCGCTTGCATAGAGCCAGAGCAGGCTGCAGCCGATGCCTATGATGATGAAGCTACGCAGGGCGTCGCTGCTGACGAGTTCGGCACGCATCTCTCCCAAGTTGGCAAGGATGCCGGAGAGCTCGTTGGCGGGTATCATCTGCTGGTTGACGGCATTCTGCAGCATCTGTGCCTCTTGGGCGGGCACGTAGCCGGAGCCGATGCTGCCCGGGGCAACGGCAAGCAGCAGGGCGATGCCTGCAGTGAGCAGCAGGCTGATGCCGAGGGGCTTCTTTTCCTGTTTTAAGATTTCCGGCTCTTCGAGCAGGCGTTTCAGGGCAAAGATAGCCAGCAAAGGTATCGTGAACTCTGCTATGACAAGGATGGAGGACACGGCGCGGAACTTGTTGTACAACGGGACGTAATCGATGAAGAAATCCGTCAGCGGCATGAAGTTCTTGCCCCAGGACAAGACGATGGAGAAGAAGGTGGCTCCTATCAATGCCCACTTCAACGGTCCTTTCACGATGAAGCATCCCAGTACGAACAGAAACAAGACGAATGCTCCGACGTAGACGGGACCCGACGTCATGGGCTGGGTACCGAAATATTGTGTCAGTGAGCCGTACAGACTGCTGTACATCGGGTTTGCCTTGCTCATGGCGGTTTCACTCTGGCTGAGGGCGGCAGATGCTCCGCCTTTGAAGTTGGGCACCAGCAGAGTCAGTGTTTCGTCGATGCCGTAGCTCCACTGGGTGATGTAGTCGCGGTCCAGCCCGCTACTGGTCTGCTTGGCAGCGTCGCCGGTCTGCACCAGTTCGCTTTTGCCGCGCATGGTTTCTTTGCTGTAAGCATAGGTGTGATAGAGGTTGGATACGTTGGCGGCTATGCCGACGAGGGCTGCCACAATCAGTACGGCACTTGCCTTGAAGAACTGGGGCAATGTCTTGGTACGCCATGCTTTCTCGAAGTAGGCTCCCACAAAGAAAAGGATGACGAAGAAGAAGTAATAGGACATCTGCACGTGGTTCGAGGTGATTTGCAGGGCCACGAACAAGGCGGTGAGGATGCCTCCCCACAGCAGTTTCCCACGATAGGCGAGCACAATGCCTGCTATGGTGGGCGGCACGTAGGCAAGGGTGATGAACTTCCAGATGTGTCCGGCAGATATCAGGATGAAGAAATAGGACGAGAATGCCCACATGATACCGCCCAGTCCGGCCAGCCAGACCGGTATGCCGAAGACGCGCAGCAGGATGTAGAAGCCGAGCATCAGCATGAATGTGAGGCACACATAGTCGGGCAGGAAGAGTTGGTAGGCTTTCTGTACCCACTGCAGTGACTTGGTGGAGTCATACGAAGGGGCTATCTGATACATGGGCATACCGCCGAACAGCGAGTTTGTCCAACGGCTGCGTTCGCCCGTCTGTTCGTAATACTCCTTGACTTCTTGTCCTGCCCCTGCTCCTGCAGCCGTGTCGTGCTGAAAGAGAATACGGTTTTCTATATCCGCCGGGAAGAAGTAGGCGAAGGAAAGGAGGACGAATGCCAAGATGGCAATAAGGTCGGGAAGAAGCTTCTTCATGAGTTATAAGTTATGAGTTATCAATTAATCAATTGTGGGGCAAAGATAGTGCAAACCGAATACAGAACTTTCATGCTTGCGTGAAAAAGTTTTGTTGAGGTGCAGCCTATCTTCGCTTTTGTGGCAAAGATACATAAATGCAGATTGTTATTGTCACGTTATCGGCAGAATGTTGTACCTTTGCCTTTCCAAAAAAAGATTAAAGTGCTTTAATGGTAATATGCAAGCTTAAATTATTATAGATATGACAATAGGGATAATCAGTGCAATGGACAGCGAACACCGCCGGTTGGTGGAGCGCTTGCAGGATAAGAATACGTCGGGCGATGGTAGTTTCCGCTATGTGGAAGGTACATTGGGCGGTAACCATGTAATCTTGACGCAATGCGGCATCGGTAAGGTGAGTGCAGCGGTAGGAGCTTCGGAACTGATACGGCGCTTTTCTCCGGACTGCATCGTCAGCACCGGTGTGGCGGGCGGCATTGATGCTTGCCTGAAGGTGACGGATGTAGTGGCAAGCCAACGTCTGGTGTATCACGACGTCTGGTGCGGCGACGGTAACGAGTACGGACAAGTGCAAGGTTTTCCCGCCTCTTACGAGGGATGTTCCTCTCTGTTGAAACATGCCTTGTCGCTGAACGAAGCCGGAATGGAAAGCCGCATCCACAGCGGACTTGTCTGTACCGGCGACCAGTTCATCACCAACCGTACGGAGCTGGATACCATCAAGCAACGTTTCCCCGACGGTCTTGCCGTTGATATGGAGTCTGCCGCCATTGCGCAGACTTGCTATCTGTACAATGTTCCTTTTCTCAGCTTCCGCATCATCAGCGACACACCCGGAGTAGAGGACCATGCTTCGCAGTATGCCGATTTCTGGGGAACCATGGCAGAGCGTTCGTTCCTCACGATATGGACCTTCCTCTCCACCCTTCCCAGCAATTTATAACTCATAACTTATAACTCATAACTCATGAAGAAGATTCCTAGTTTTACAATCGACCACATCCGCTTGTTGCGCGGCATTTACATATCCCGCCAGGATGAAGTGAACGGAGAAACAGTCACTACTTTCGACATCCGTATGAAAGAGCCCAATCGCGAGCCTGCTTTGGGACAAGGTGCTCTGCATACTATCGAACATCTTGCCGCCACCTACCTGCGCAATGACCCGCAGTGGCAGGACAAAATTATCTATTGGGGTCCCATGGGCTGCCTCACCGGCAATTATCTGCTGATGAAAGGCGACTTGAAACCACAGGACATACTGGCACTGATGCAGGATACCTTCCGTTTTGTTGCCGAGTATGAAGGTGAAGTTCCCGGTGCCGCTCCGCAAGATTGCGGCAACTACCTGCTCCACGACCTGCCAATGGCTAAGTGGGAGTCTGCCAAATACCTGCATGAGGTATTGGAACAGATGAAAGAGGAGAATATGAAGTATCCGGAAAAAGAAGAAAAATAAGGGGGTTAGCGATTAGGGATTAAGGATGGGTTTATGCCTATATTAAAGTCTATGCGGCCCCAAATAATCCCTAATCGCTAACCCCTTATCTCTTATCCTTTATTATTACACAATCTCAATCCCCTGCTCCTTGCAAAGTTGCAATCCCAGATCTTTCAGCTTGAATTTCTGTATCTTGCCACTTCCCGTCATGGGGAATTCTTTGATGAAGAAGATATACTTGGGTATCTTGTAGCGGGATATTTTGCCGATGCAGAAGTCTCGTACATCCGATTCGTGCATATCCACTCCTTCGTGCAGGATGATGAAAGCGCCTACGGCTTCACCGTACTTCTTAGAGGGAATACCGGCTACCTGCACGTCTTTTACGCCTTCCAGTTGATAGAGGAACTCTTCTATCTCGCGGGGATAGATATTCTCACCACCGCGGATAATCATGTCCTTGATGCGTCCTGTGATGCGGTAATTGCCGTCCTCGTCCTTCACTCCAAGGTCTCCCGAGTGCAGGAAACCGTTCTCGTCAATGACTTCGGCCGTGGCTTCCGGGTTTTTGTAGTAACCCTTCATGGTGTTGTATCCGCGGTTGCACATTTCACCTTGTACGCCTACGGGACACTCTTCTCCGGTTTCGGGGTCGATAACCTTTACTTCCGTATGTTCAAAGTCGTGTCCTACGGTATTGCAACGTACATCGAACGGGTCGTCTATCCGGGTGGCGGTCATTCCGGGAGCAGCTTCGGTCAGCCCGTAAACGCTGGTTACCTTCATGTACATTTTCTCTTCCACCTGCTTCATCAGCTCTACCGGGCAGAGGGAACCTGCCATGATACCCGTACGGAGGCTGGACATGTCGAACATGTCGAACATCGGATGGTTCAGTTCGGCAATGAACATGGTGGGTACGCCGTAAAGTGCCGTGCAGCGCTCCTTGTGGATAGAGGCGAGCACTACCAGTGGGTTGAAGCGTTCCACCATTACTTCTGTACAGCCGTGTGTCAGGCAGTTCATGGTGGCAAGTACCACGCCAAAGCAGTGGAACAATGGTACGCAGACGCAGAGCTTGTCATCGGCGGTAAACTTCATGTGCTCACCGGTAAGGAAACCGTTGTTGGCAATGTTGTAGTGGGTAAGCATGACGCCTTTCGGGAATCCCGTAGTGCCGGAGGTGTATTGCATGTTCACTACATCGTGGCAAGTGACCTGACTTTTGAGTTCATTCAGGCGGCTGTCTTCTATATTGTCGCCCAAGAGAAGTATTTCGGCCGTGTTGTACATGCCCCGGTGCTTCTCCTGCCCCACGTAGATGACGTTTTTCATATAAGGGAAACGTTCGCTTTTCAAGTGTCCGCGTTGGCAAGTCTTCAGTTCCGGAAGCATGGTATAGGTCATCTGCACAAAGTCACTGTCCTTTTCGCCATTGACGATGCAGAGGGTATGCATGTCGGAGTTCTGGCAGAGATATTCCAGCTCGGACTGTTTGTAGTTGGTGTTTACCGTTACGTAGACGGCACCTATCTTGGCGCAAGCGTATAATAGAGTCAGCCAGTCGGGTACATTGGCTGCCCAGATACCTACGTGTGTTCCCCGTTCCACGCCGATGGCGATAAGTCCTTTGGCCATGTCGTCCACCCGGCGGTTGAACTGGCTCCAGGTGAAGCGCAGGTTGCGGTCAGAGTAAACGATATATTCTTTGTCTGGTGTTGTTTCGGCCCAATGTTCCAACCATTGGCCGAGGGTACGTTCGTATAACATGATGTGGAAGTTGAAAGTGGAAAGTTGAAAGGTGAAAATAGAAAGTATTTATCATTTTCCATTTTCACCTTTTAATTTTCCATTAATTTAAATTGGTGTATAAACTACTGCAAGTATCTTGGCTGCCTGCCCTTCATAGGCGTGTACGTGGTGCGGAACGATGGAATCGTAATAGATGCTGTCACCTTCTTCGAGCAGGTAGGTATTTTTGCCGTAACTGATTTCCATGGTCCCTTCCATCACCATGATGAATTCTTCGCCTTCGTGTGAGGAGAGTACAAAGTCACTGTCGTCCGTAGCGGCCACATCAATGATAAACGGCTCCATATGGCGGTCGGCTTTGGATTTGGAGAGTGAATGATACTCCATATGCTTGCGGCTGTGGATGGCATTGTTGGAGAAACTGATGCTGTTCTGCGATTCGTCCTTACGGCAGACTACGGGACCGTTCTCATCTTGGTCGTCAAGAAAAGTCCCCAAACGTACACCCAGTACACGCGCTATTTTGATGAGGGGAGCCAGTGACGGAAGGTCAATATTGTTTTCTATACGTTCAATCTGTTCGATAGCAAGTCCCGAACGCTGTGCCAGTTCTTCCATACTGATGGATTGGCTTTCACGGAGTGATTTTATTTTTTCTCCTACAATTTTGCTGGTATCCATAATGATAGTATTTTCTGTCTAAAGGTTATAATTTATAGCTGTTAAACCGCAAAAATAAGAGAAACTTTTACTTGATGCAACATTCTGAGGGAAAATATTGCTGAAATATCTCCGGTGGTCGGCTTATTTGTATAATATTCTTCTGTTCTGTTTCTCTTTCTTCCCCAAAGTTCTGTTTATAGCCGCTTCAAGTCTTGTTCCGATACGTGCTTTCCTTTGTACGCTTTGCCTGCTGCATTGAAACGATAGCTTAGGTTCAGGGAGAAGCTGCGCGAGTCCGGGTTTGCCTTTTTCGTATAGGTCAGCCGGGGACCGAACAGCATGAAGGAGCCATACCGGGAATTCCACAGGTCATTGGCTTGCAGTCCGAGCGTCAGCCTTTTGTTGAAGAATGTTTTGCGGATGCCGGCGTTTATGCCCCAATAGGAACGTTGCAGCATGGCGCCGAAGTTGCCTTCGCTCTGGTAGTCGGCATCAAGGGAGAGAATCCACTCGTCCGGAAGCTGGAGACTGTTTTGCAGAAAGAGGTAAATGCTGCCGCGGTTCATATTCTTGCTACTGCCTTGATTGGTGACTTTGAAGAACGGTTGGGCGAAGTAGATGCCGAGCTCCGGTTTCCAGATGCCGACGGTGGGTGACAGATGGGCAGAGGCGGTGAGATACTGCATCCGTTTGAAATTTCCGGTAGTGAAGATGACAACATCCGGATTGTCCTCGTATTCTTTGGTCATGAAGGCAATGGCATTGCGGCGGTATTGGTAGTTAAGTCCGAATTGTACCCACTTGTAAAGGGCCGTGAACTGCAGGTCGTGGTTGGTTTCGGGGGTGAGCAGTGGGTTTCCGCCTTCGTAGATGAAACGGTTGTTATAACTCAGTGTGCTACGTAGCTGGAAGAAGCTGGGGCGGTTGCTTTTGGCTGTATAGCTGAGATTGGCTTGGGCTTTGCCGAGAGGAAAGTCTACCGATAGGTTGGGGCACCAGTCATTGTAAGTACGACTTTGACCGGACACGTACTTTTCCTGCTCCCAATAGTCGGAGACGGCATGCTCGAAGCGCAGTCCTGCAAGAAGGCTGATTTTTCCTAATGTCAGTGAGTATTCGGCAAAGACGGCGGACTTGCTTTCGTCGATTCGACTGTCTGTATCGGGAAGTATGTGCTGCCGGTTCAGGAAATTGTCATTTCGCCGGATGAAGGTGTAATCGGCACCGGTCTTCAGTTCACCTTTCCAAAGGGGATGGGTCAGAATCAACTTGGCGGCATAAAGGCGGTTGTCGGCGTGGTTGAAAGAGCTGATGTCGCGATTGCCTTCGGTCTGGCTTTCTTCTTTAGCCTCCTGGTGATTATAACTTTTTCCGTATACCAGGTCGGTGTTGAAGTTTATGTGGAGTTGCTTTATGCTGCCCTGATAGTAGGCATTCAGCTGGTGCCGGTTGGTTTGCTGCAAGTTTTGGGAGGAATGTATGGTGTGATCGGCCAATTCTTCATTTGCCCGGACGGTATATGCCGAATGGTCACTGCTGTGATAATCGGGGGTACGATGAAACTCATAGGAGGCACCGAGGCTGTGTTGGGGGGTGAAGTCGTAACTGGCGCTTGCTTTTCCTCCGGCAAGTAGTCCCTTATTATATAAGTGAACCCGGTTATTTACATCCCATTGTATTTCGGACGGTATCTGGTAGCGAACCTCCTGGTGGCGTTTTCTGTTTTCATAATTGGTGTACAGCATGCCCAGCAGGGACAGTCCTTTCTTCTGATAATTCAGATTGACTTGTCCGTAATGGCTGCTGCGTCTCCGTTGGGTGATTCCTGCACGGAAATTACCGCCAAAACTGTCTCTTTTGTTACGTACGGTGCGTATGCGTACAACGGCTTTAACGGTAGCATCGTACTCTGCACCCGGGTTGGTGATGAGCTCCACTTTTTCAATATCGGCGGCAGAGAGGCGTTGCAGCTCGGAGTTGTCTTGCAGAAGGCGGTTATCTATATAGATGACCGGTGTCCCTTTGCCAAAAACGGTATACCCCTCATCAGAGGAGCGCAGTCCGGGGATATGTTTCAATACGTCGTTGGCATCATTCAAGGATGCGAGCAGGGTTTGCCGTACGCTTGTCTCCAACTTTCCGCCCTTTAGTCGGAAAACGGGGCGGGCGGCGGTGATGACGGTTTCCGCAAGTAGCACGGCATCGGTTTGCAATATCCAGTTGTGGGTACTCCCGGTGGGGCAAGGCTGGCAAAGGGGTTTGTAACCGATGGAAGAAACTTGTAGTAGATAGTTTCCGGGAGCGGGAGGGAGAAGTTCAAAACTACCGTCGCTTCGGCTACACGTTCCTTGTATGAAGGTGGAATCTTCGGAAAGGAGGGCGATGTTGGCAAACTCTATCGGTTGCTTTTCCTCTGTGAGAATTTTACCTCGGATGGAGGGTGTTGCCGGGCTGGTTTGTGCTTTTGTTGTCGTGACGCTCATTAGGAGCAGGGCAAGAATACATATTATCTGTTTCATGTTCCGGTTGTTGTTTGATTTCGGGACACGAAGGTATCCGCTTTCTGCCGGGATGGAAGAAATAAAAAGCGGATAGTTGTCTGACATTTGCCTGACAATAGACTGACAATGCCTTTTCTTACTCTTCTGGGCGGGGAATGGCTATTTTTCTGTATCCATATCTCCGGTAAATGAGATGGACTGCTTGTTCATGGACTGTATATGGATACTGGTAGAACCGTCGGGAAAGACGGTGAGGCTGTATTTATAATTGTCGTCTTCACTGCGAGTCTTGAAGTCTATTTGGGTTTTGCCTTTTTTGAGAGGCTTGGTTGTGTATCCGGTGATGGGGGCGTTGAAGTTTAGACTTTTGCCTCCTCCATAGGGAGCGTTATAGGCCACTCCAAAGTAAGGTAGATAGGAAAAGACAGAGTCATTTCTGACTTCCAATGTATAGTTGGTGGTCAGGCTACGGCTGCTGCCTCTCATCGGTTGCATCCGGTCTACGTTGATTTTGTATTGTCTGGCAGCTATGGCCTCCTTTACTATACGTTCGATACGTGTTTTCTTTTCGCTTCGGCTTTGAGCAGTTGCCGGCATTGCGGCAGTTAGGCAGATTAGCCCTAATAGAATAAGTCTGTTAGTCTTCATGATTCTTATAATGTTTAGGTTCTTATTTCCAGTCCGTAGGCGCGGCCACGGTCTGTTGTTATTCTGAGGTTGCTGTTGTCCTCGACAATGGGCTTCAGACGCCGTATCAATGTGTAAAGCGTTTCGTCTGCATTGTCTTTTCCCGGCCATAGCGATTGGCAGATGTCAGACTTGAAAAGTAGGTGTGAGGAAGAAAGATAGAACATCTCCATCAGTGTATATTGCATGGGTGTGAGCTTCAGTTTCTCTTGCCGCTCATTATAGAAGCAGGCTTCCTGGAGGGAAAGCGAAAGGTTGCCGAAAGTGATGGTGTTTTCCTGCTGTTGCCCGTTACAAGTATCAGCATCAGTCCTTGTGCGCCGACGGAAATAGAAAAAGGTGAATCCTCCCCAGAGGAGGGCGGCCAATAGCAATGTTGCCGGAATTGTCTGCTTGGATAAACTGAACAGCATGGCAGCTGAGCAGCGGGCATATCCTCGGAAAGAAAGCGTCAGTCCAGATGCATCGGCTGTGGTGGAGAGCCATACTAATGTGTCGCTGGCAAGACATCCGGCAGGAATTTCATTGAATACGGTGGCGGGAGCATTCTTTTTCAGTATATGCAGCGAAAGTGTGGAGACATCTTTCAATCCGGTGACGGACAATGCTTCGGTAAAGGCTCTGTGGGAACCGCTTACGGAAACGGGAGTACCCATCACTTCTTGCAACTTGGCATAGGTTTGGATGGTATCTGCATTCAACCATAATCCCTTGTGCTGCAATACTGTGCGTTGCAGCGCTTGATTCAGGTCAGAGACCACACGTTGTTCTGCCTGCGAATAGCTGCGATAACCGAAGCCGAATGATAGCAGTACCAATAGAAAAGTGATTGCTATCGAAAGATTTGCTGCTGATACTTTCCTTTTCATGGATACAAAATTACGTATAAATCGGATTATAAACAAAAAAGGAAGTTTCCTTTTGGAAAACTTCCTTTTTTAATGGTTTTGCCGCAAGTAGATTACTTACGCAAGCCGAGTTCTTTGACAATAGCACGATATCTGGTGATGTCGCGGTCCTTCAGATAAGTCAGCAACGCACGGCGTTTACCTACCAACATAGTCAAAGCTCTTTCTGTACTATAATCCTTTCTGTTGAGCTTAAGGTGCTCAGTCAGACGAGCAATACGGTAGGAAAACAAAGCTATCTGAGCCTCAGCTGAGCCAGTATCAGTGTTAGACTTTCCGTATTTGCCGAAGATTTCTTGCTTTTTAGCAGCGTCTAAATACATAATGTTTAATTAAAAGTTATTATAAATATTCCCTTTCGGGGCTGCAAAGATAGGGATAAACTTTTATATCACAATGATATTCAGCAAAAAAATCATATCTATACTGCATATCTAATCCAAAATCACTAACTTTGTCGCCTGAAAATAATAGGTATTATATGCAAAAGATTAGAAACATTGCAATTATTGCCCATGTGGACCATGGGAAAACGACGCTCGTTGACAAGATGCTTTTGGCCGGAAATCTTTTCCGCAGCAACCAGAGCACAGGTGAATTAATGTTGGATAACAATGACCTGGAGCGTGAACGAGGTATAACGATTCTCTCAAAGAACGTTTCTATCAACTACAAGGACACCAAGATTAACATTATTGATACTCCGGGACACAGTGACTTCGGAGGTGAAGTGGAACGTGTATTGAATATGGCGGATGGATGCATTCTGCTTGTGGATGCTTTCGAAGGTCCTATGCCGCAGACACGGTTTGTATTGCAGAAAGCTCTGCAGATTGGTCTGAAACCTATCGTTGTTGTAAATAAGGTGGATAAGCCAAACTGCCGTCCCGAAGAAGTGTACGAGATGGTGTTCGACTTGATGTTCAGCTTGAATGCAACCGAGGACCAGCTGGATTTCCCCGTTATCTACGGTTCTGCCAAGAATAATTGGATGAGTACCGACTGGCAGCAGCCGACTGATAACATTTATCCGCTTCTGGACTGTATCTTGGAGAATATTCCTGCCCCCGAACAGTTGGAGGGTACACCGCAAATGCTGGTTACTTCGCTGGATTATTCTTCGTATACCGGGCGTATTGCTGTGGGCCGCGTACACCGTGGCATATTGAAAGAAGGCATGAATGTGTCTTTGGCAAAGCGTGACGGGAGTATCGTGAAATCAAAAATCAAGGAATTGCATACATTCGAAGGTATGGGCCGTGTAAAGGTGCAGGAAGTGTCTTCCGGTGACATCTGTGCGTTGGTAGGTATCGAAGGATTCGAAATCGGAGATACGGTCTGCGATTACGAAAATCCGGAAGCGTTGCCGCCTATTGCCATTGATGAACCTACGATGAGTATGCTCTTCACCATTAATGACTCTCCGTTCTTCGGTAAGGAAGGTAAGTTTGTTACTTCCCGCCACATCCACGACCGTTTGATGAAGGAGTTGGATAAGAATCTTGCACTTCGCGTGCGCAAGAGCGAGGAAGACGGCAAGTGGATTGTTTCCGGCCGTGGCGTGCTTCATCTTTCCGTACTGATTGAGACCATGCGTCGTGAAGGGTATGAGTTGCAGGTAGGGCAACCGCAGGTAATCTTCAAGGAGATTGACGGCGTGAAATGCGAACCTATTGAAGAGCTTACCATCAATGTTCCCGAAGAATATGCCAGCAAGATGATTGATATGGTGACCCGTCGTAAAGGTGAAATGGTGAAGATGGAAAGTGCCGGCGAACGTGTAAATCTTGAGTTCGACATGCCGTCGCGCGGTATCATCGGTCTGCGTACCAATGTGTTGACCGCTTCTGCCGGCGAGGCTATCATGGCACACCGTTTTAAGGAATATCAACCGTATAAGGGTGAGATTGAACGGCGTACCAACGGTTCTATGATTGCCATGGAGTCCGGTACGGCTTTTGCCTATTCCATTGACAAGTTGCAGGACCGCGGCAAATTCTTCATTTTCCCGCAGGAAGAGGTTTATGCAGGCCAGGTAGTGGGCGAGCATTCCCATGACAACGACTTGGTGATTAATGTAACGAAGTCCAAGAAGCTTACCAATATGCGTGCCAGTGGTTCGGATGACAAGGCACGTCTGATTCCTCCCGTACAGTTCTCTCTTGAGGAGGCACTGGAGTACATCAAGGAAGACGAATACGTGGAAGTTACTCCTAAATCAATGCGTATGCGTAAGGTTATCCTCGATGAGCTTGAGCGTAAACGCGCAAACAAGAACTGATAAACAGAAGAGTTTTAGTTGTTATATATGAAAGGAGTGCCCCGCCGAAAGGTGAGGCACTCCTTTTTATTGTCGTCATTCAAACGAAAGTCAATCGATGAATTTTACCTTTGCCGCATTACGGGGTTTGGCAGCGGGCGTTTCGTCCGGATAGCCGAAAGCGATACAGTAAAGTAGCTGATAGCCTTCCGGAATATCCAGTTTCTTCAGGTATTCGGCAGCAGCCGGAGTAGAGGTCATGAAGCGCGTGGGACCGCCCAAGCAGCAAGAACCGATTCCCATGGACCAGGCTGATAGAATCATATTCTCACCCAGCAGTCCGCAGTCAATCTGCGAAAGGTCATAAGACGGGTCATTGGCAATAAATACTACTGTAGAAGCGTTGCGAAACATGTTCTTGAATTTCGGGTCTTCGGCGGCTTTGGGATTTTCCTTCTTGTAGATTTCCGTGATGCCGTTGATGAAATCCGGGTTATCCACTACACGCACTTCCCACGATTGCTTGTTCTGTCCGTTGGGTGCATTGATACCGCAATCCAGGATAATCTGCATGGTGTCGCGATTCACGGCTTGCGGTTTGTACTGGCGGATGCTGCGGCGTGACATGATGGTTTCAATCACCGCATTCTCTTTGCTTTCATTTGCATTGGCAACTTGGGTCTCTTTCTGGACCTGGGCACCGCAACTGCAGAGCAGTAACAAACTTGCGCCTGCCAACATCAATCTGATACTTTTCATATTGCTTTATTTGAATAATGGTTTCTGCAAAACTACTAAAACTTTCGGATTATCAATGAGATAGAGATATTAAAAAAGAAAAAAGGCATCTCCCGGAGGAGATACCTTTTCCATATGTTTCTAACTTTATTGTCAGATTAGAGCTTCGGACCAGCAGCAACCAAAGCCTTACCAGCTTCGTTGCCAGTGAACTTAGCGAAGTTCTTGATGAAGCGACCAGCCAGGTCTTTTGCTTTTTCTTCCCATTGGCAAGCGCATTCGTAAGTATCGCGAGGATCAAGAATCTTCGGATCTACATTAGGCAATTCAGTAGGAACCACGAAGTCGAAGAAAGGAATAACCTTCGTCGGAGCCTTGTCGATAGAACCGTCGAGGATAGCGTCGATGATACCACGAGTATCTTTGATAGAGATACGTTTGCCGCTACCGTTCCAACCAGTGTTAACCAAGTATGCCTTAGCACCAACCTTGTTCATCTTCTTAACCAATTCTTCTGCATATTTAGTAGGATGCAAGCTCAAGAAAGCAGCACCGAAGCAAGCAGAGAATGTCGGAGTCGGTTCAGTGATGCCACGTTCTGTACCAGCCAACTTAGCAGTAAAGCCAGACAAGAAGTAGTACTGAGCTTGTTCAGGGTTCAGGATAGATACCGGAGGTAATACACCGAATGCGTCGGCAGACAAGAAAATTACCTGGTGAGCGTGAGGACCCTTGGAAACCGGCTTAACGATGTTATTGATGTGGTAGATAGGATAAGAAACACGAGTGTTTTCAGTTACGCTCTTGTCAGCGAAGTCAATCTTACCGTCAGCAGCTACTGTAACATTCTCCAACAGAGCGTCACGCTTGATGGCAGCGTAGATATCGGGTTCGCTTTCTTTATCCAGGTTGATAACCTTAGCATAGCAACCACCTTCGTAGTTGAATACACCTTCGTCATCCCATCCGTGTTCGTCGTCACCGATCAACAGACGTTTCGGGTCAGTTGACAAGGTAGTCTTACCAGTACCGGACAGACCGAAGAAGATAGCAGAGTCAGTACCTTCCATGTTAGTGTTGGCAGAGCAGTGCATAGAAGCGATACCACGCAACGGGTTCTTGTAGTTCATGATAGAGAACATACCCTTCTTCATTTCACCGCCGTACCAAGTGTTCAAGATAACCTGTTCGTTGGTCTTCAAGTTGAATACAGTAGCTGTTTCAGAGTTCAGACCCAGTTCCTTGTAGTTGTCAACTTTTGCCTTAGAAGCGTTGAATGATACGAAATCGGGTTCTCCGTAGTTAGCCAGTTCTTCAGCAGTCGGGCGGATGAACATGTTAGTTACGAAGTGAGCCTGCCATGCCACTTCCATGATGAAACGTACTTTCATACGAGTAGCGGGGTTGGCACCACAGAAGGTATCAACAACAAACAGACGCTTGCCGCTCAGCTGCTTAACAGCTTTAGCTTTCAAGTCAGCCCAAGCTTCTTCAGAGCAAGGTTTGTTGTCGTTTTTGTATTCTTCAGAAGTCCACCATACAGAATCCTTGCTGGCTTCATTCATTACGAAGAATTTATCTTTAGGAGAACGACCGGTATAGATACCTGTCATTACATTTACAGCACCCAGTTCAGTTACCTGACCTTTTTCAAAACCTTCCAAACCTGGTTTGGTTTCTTCTGCGAACAGTACATCGTAAGACGGGTTGTGGATAATTTCCTTCACGTCTTGGATACCGTACTTGCTTAAATCTAAATTTGCCATTTCTTTTAATGATTTAAAATGTTGGTATTTGGTTTATAATCTCTTTCCTTAATCTCTTTTACCTTTGATTTACAAGGAAAAACGGGTGTAGAAAAGCTCTTTTTTTCCTGCTTTTCAGCAGGTCCCTTGTTTTTCGCCTACAAAAGTAATACTTTCTTTTTAAAGAAAAGCTCTATTAGAGAAATTTTTCTCTAATAGGAAATCTTTTATAAAACCATAACAATATCTGCTAACTGAATGTTGCAAATTGGGTGAAATTCGTTTACTTTGCACATCAAAACATTCTATAATTATGAAGGTTATCAACTTTGCCGAGACAAATTCTGTCTTGAACCAATACGTGGCGGAAATTCGTGATGTAGCAGTCCAGGGCGACCGTATGCGTTTCCGCCGTAATATTGAACGCATTGGAGAGATAATGGCGTATGAAATGAGTAAGGAACTGACGTATTCTGTCAAGCAGGTACAGACTCCCTTGGGGGTGGCGTCGGTCAGCACACCCGATGACGAGGTGGTGATTGCCACTGTTTTCCGTGCCGGATTGCCTTTGCATACTGGATTCTTGAATATGTTCGACCATGCCGGGAACGCTTTTGTTTCCGCTTACCGTTATTATAAGGATAAGGAATGCCGTACGGTGGATGTACACATCGAATACATCGCTACTCCGGATTTGTCCAAGAAGACATTATTGATTGTAGACCCGATGCTTGCCACGGGAGAAAGTATGGAATTGGCCTGGAAGGCCTTCGTCACCAAGGGGATGCCGGCCAAGTTGCAGATAGCTTGTGTCATAGCCAGCCGGCAGGGCGTAGAGCATCTGGAAAAGCTGTTCCCTGGAGATGAAGTGACCTTGTGGTGTGCAGCAATCGACCCGGAGATGAACGAGCATTCCTATATCGTTCCCGGGCTGGGAGATGCCGGAGATTTGGCGTTCGGTGACAAGATATAAGGTTCATATATCTTTTCCATCAGCCTTTTCCCAAGTGCGGGCCTATAATGACCCGGTTCATAATAATTGTGGATGTCTTCCGTGTATTCGTTGATACCGGTGAAATCAAATACATTCCGTTTTCCGAAGAAGCGCTTCAGTGTCTTTACGTCGGCAGGGTTTATGTTGACTTGCAGGTAGTCGGGACTGATAATGATTTTTACATCGGTATCATGTTTCCGGCAAATCCACTTTATTTCCTGCAACAGATTGATTTGCTTTTCCCTGAGCACTTGGGGGGCTTCCCGGTATTTCCCGTCTCTATAATTCTTCATTTTCTCTTTGGTGAATTCTCCTTTCCGGTTTTCCCAGTACTTATCTCCCTCTTCCTTTATCATTTTCTCTCTGGGATTTAACACGTCATTGGTTACCGGGTTTCGGGTGGAGCCATAGGGGTTTATAACCCCTTTCATGTAAGGGCGATAGGTATGGAACAGCTTGTAGTCCAGATAGGGGAAGAGAAAGTTCGGGTAGAAGAAGGCTTGGCAGAATTCCTTCTGAAACTTGAAGCTGCTTATTCCCGATATGGCGGGCGGCAGAATGTTGGAATGTCCGGTGAGGCAACGGTCGTTGTGCAATGATTCCTTGTCGATAATCAGCAGTAGGTTCTTGATTGTTGCACCTGCCTTGTCCAGTGCCTTCAGCTTCAGGCAGACGGCGGCAAGGCTTTCGGCATTTCCGAATAGCCGTACGGCTCTTCCGCCGTGGAGGTATTTCTCCCATTCATGGCATTGATAAGCCATAGTGCAGGAGTTTCCCATGATATAGGAGTCGATGGGGATGGTATCCCGGTTGTTCAGATACATCTGCCACCCCACGTGCCCTTCGTTTAGTACAACCGGGGTTTGGTCGTATCGTTCATAGTTCTTCAGGACCATGAAAGGGTCGTCCAGGAAATAGACTGCCAGTAGGGCTATAAAAGGGATAAAAAGGATAAAGAGCTTTTTCATGAAACGTATGGCTGCGTTCCGTTCGCTGTTTTTCTTCATCATGTGTCTTTATTGTCAAAATTGTAAATATATGAAGCTGTCCGAGTTGAACTGTCCCAGTGTGAAAAGTATTATGGCGAGCAGATAATAGATACTCCATCTTACGGCTGCCGGCTGTCGTCCGAGGGCTTCCAGTAAATCATGCTTGGACATGAAATATTCGTAAACCAATATCAGTACGAGTGCGCTTCCTGCCACAATGCTGTTGTGGTCCGGCATTCCGATGTTCATTTCCTTCCAACTGTAATGTACGCCGAAGGAGAGGTGGCTGATGTAGTGGAACGCTTCGGCCATAGAACTTGCCCGGAAGAATATCAGAGATACGGCAAAAAGTAGGTAGGTCCTTACGACGGATAATGTGGCATATAAGCGGCTTCCCAATTGGGCTTTCAGTCTGCGGTGAAATGCTGTGGTCTTCATCTCGTAGAAGATGATGACACCTTGAATTAGTCCGTAGACAGCGAAGTTCCATCCGGCACCATGCCAGATACCCAGTCCCGTGAAGGTCAGCGCCAGACTTAGAAATACGCCCCATTGTCCCCATCCACGCAGGCTCGAGGACAACGGGAGGTACAGATAGTCGCGTACCCAGAATGAAAGCGACATGTGCCATCGGCGCCAGAAGTCGGCAGTGGTCTGTGCAATGAACGGCCGGTTGAAGTTTGGGCTGAGCTTGAATCCCAGCATGCGCGCTCCTCCCAATGCGATGTCGGTATATCCGGAGAAGTCGGCATACAGCTCTATCGGATATAGGAGGCATGCCATCAGCAATTGCACGCCCGAGGCTGTGTATACCGACCCGAAGACACCGTCTATGTATGGGGCGATGGAGTCGGCCAGTATCAGTTTCTTTATTAGTCCCACGACAATCAATCTCATTCCGTAGACCATGGATGTATAGTCCGTAGCTTTGCAGGACTTCAGTTGGGGGAGCATGTCACTTGCTCTTTCTATGGGACCGGAAAGGAACTTCATGAAGAAGAGCATGTATATCATGAAGTCGGGCAGGCTCTTTTCCGGTTCTTCTTCTTGCCAGTAGATTTCTGTCAGGTACGAAATGGCCTGGAAAGTATAGAAAGAGATTCCCAGTGGAAAGAGAATGTGGCAGTCTGTAAGCCGGTCGGCATACCGGAATGCCAACCAGCTTACAACCAAAAAACACACACCTGAAAAATAAATTCCCTTCATGCCGCTTTCCCGCTTGGCCTGTCCTATCCATTTGCCAAAGTAGAAGGTGGCAAGCGTGAGGATGAGGGCCGTTATCAGAAAAGCGAGGTGGTAGAAGCCTATGAAGAGGCAGCTGGCTGTCAGTAAGGTCGCTTTTCTGAATCGTGAAGGAAGCGTATGGTATAGAATGAAAGTACACGCAAACAGTACGACGAAGTTCAGGGATATGAATGACATTTCTTAGTTGGTTTTGGTTAAAATGGCATGGCAGATGTCTCCCACGTTTTTGAGTTTTACAATATCTCTGAAGGTGAAGCGTACATTGAATTTCTTCTCTATCTTGTTTATCAGTTGCATGTTGGTCAGTGAATCCCATCCTTCTACATCCTGGGCGGTGGTTTCATTGTCAAGTACGATGTTCTCTCTTTTCAGTACCTCTCGAAAGATGAGGCTCATTTCATTCAAAATAGTCTGTGTATCCATTGTCAAGTTTAAATTAGTTCTTGTATTTTCTTTCTGTCTGTTTTGCTACTGGTGTTCAGCGGAAACTGTTCCAGACAATGCATATGCTTGGGAATCATGTAGTAGGGAAGCCTGCTACACAGATATTCCTCTATCTGCTGTTTGTCGAGCTGTTTCTTCTCTACGACGAGATGCAGTTCGCACTGGTTGTCGTTGTCGTATTTGGGAATGACGACTACACGGCATTCACCGTTGAAAAAGTTTTTTGCCACATGTTCAATCTCGCTCAGCTCAATGCGAAACCCTTGTATCTTTATCTGTGAGTCTTTTCGTCCGCAATAAATGATGTCGCCGTCGGCGTCCATTTGGCAGAGGTCTCCTGTCTTATAGTATACTTTTCCATTGGCGGTCTCTACGAGGCATTCCCCGTTTTTTTCGGGAGCATTCCAGTAGCCGCCCATCACTTGATTGCCGCTAATCCATAGTTCACCGGTTTCTCCGGTAGGCAGCGGACGGCCGTCTGCATCCATAATCAGGGCATCGATGCCTTCGAAAGGCTTTCCGATGGCGACCATGCCGTTGTGATGCTTGCAGGAGGTGACGGGTATCCGGTAGGCAGTGCAGTAGATGGTTCCCTCTGTCGGTCCGTATAGGTTTATGAAAGAGGCATTGGGGACACATTTTCTGAAAGCATCCAACAGCTCCGCGTCAGAAGCCTCGGCAGTAACCACTAGATATCTAAGTGCGGGGAGGTGTATCTCCGGAAAATAGGGACGTAGCAGCTGGAGCAGTGAAGGGGCCACGGCAGCGAAGGTCAGGTCGTATTTTTCCAGAGTTTCAATTACGTTGATGTATTTCACGCCTTCCGGAGAAACGGTGTATATGCAAGCACCCAGCGTCAGCGGATATAGAAAGGATACGATGGAAACGTCAAAAGTGAGTTCGAACATCTGCAGCATCCGGTCGTTCTCGTCCAGTTGCCAGCCGAGGCGGTGGTAGGAGGTATAGAAAGCATTCAGGTTACGGCGGGAGATGGGTACTCCTTTGGGTTCGCCCGTGCTTCCGGAGGTAAAGATGATGTAGGCATTTTCCTCTTCTGCCGTATGGAGGATGTCTTCTGCGGCATGGAACGTGGCGGAGTTCTCTGCCTGCTCTATTTCGGAGGTACATATCAGTTCCAGATTCCGGGTGTCGAGGTTCAAGACATGGATATTCTCGGTATGCAGCACGAGGCGAATGCCTGCCGAGTCGGCAATTCTGTCGTTCCTATGTTTGGGGTAGAAAGGATGGAGGATGACGTATGTCTTTCCGCAAATCAGTGCAGATAGTATGGATGCGTATGTTTCCAGTCTGTTTTCTGCGACGATGCCGATAATTTTGTCTTCTCTGTCCTTGAATAGGGAGGATATTTTCTGTACGCAAGTTGCCAGCTCTCCATAAGTGCAGGCCGTGTCTTCGATGACGAATGCCGGTCGGTCGGCATATTTGCCGAAGGCTTTCATGATGTCGCCAATCAAGTCATTTGGATACTTTTTCATTTAGTCCGTTATGTTATAGTTCAGTTTTTGCGGAAGCGATGTTTGTCCGTCGTTCATTAAAGACAGTGGTTTCCCGCAATCTCCCTACCGGGAAATCCTTAAGATTTCTAAAAAAGGAGGGATACTGTTCGGAATAAAAGAAACAGAGGGGGCAAATACATACTCACCACAGGATAGCACGGATTAACACTGCTAAAAGCTCTTTATTATCAGAACTCCTAAGGCAATCTGTGTTAATCCGTGTTATTCTGTGGTGAGTATGATATACTCTTCGGGCAAAATGGGTTTGCGAACAAAGTCCTTATTTTGCCCAGAACAGTTTGTGGTAGTAAGTGTCTTCGGCTGACACCTCTTTATAGTAGGGATTGTAGTTGACTTCCGTATTCGGGTATCTCCAGCGGTTCGGCACATTTGTGATGGTACCGGCCACTTCGGGGAAGGCCAGGCCGGACGGATAGCCGGTACGTCGGATATCACTCCATGCCTCACGACTGGCTAGGAAACCGAAATGCAGCCACTTTTGGGTAATGATGGCATCCATCTTGTCTGTATATTTCGTGCTGTTCCATTTGGCAGCGGCGAAAGAGGCGGTTTCTTCGGCGGTAGGGGCATCATACCGGCGTGCGTTTTCACCCGTACTTACCGAATCGTAATAGTAGTAAAGCGTGATGGACTGGCTGACAGCCTTTTTGAACTCTTCTTCCGCTTTCGCTTCATTCTTTGCCACTCCATACCCCATTTCATAGGCTTCCGCTTTCAGGAAATGGATTTCGGGTGAGGCCATTATCAGCATGTCGAATTTGTCGTTTTCCCAAAAGAAACCTTTCTGCGTGATTTGTGAGAAACCGGTGTTGCTGGTATTGACTTCGTCTTGTGCCTGCGAGTTGTAATATTCCGTCAGCTCATCTGCCACGGTAAGGTCTGTACCCAGATAACGGTGCTCGTCCAATTGACCGGTGTTTTGGTTGGTAATCTTCACGGGATTGAAGTTGAGCAGGATGCGCGGGTCGTCTTCTCCTTTCACATAAACGCCGCTCAGTGGGTCATTGCTGGTCATATCATAGTTGCCATGGCCCAGCATGCGGTCGATGATGGCGCCCGAAGCAAGTCGGTTGGTTACCCAGTCACCCAGTCCGTGGCCTGCGGTGAAGTTCAGTTGCCCAGACTTCTGGTTGACAATGAGAATGTTGTTTTCTTGTTCCTCTATCAACGGATAGGCTGACGGATTTTCCAGGATTTCCTTGATGGCGGTACGGCCTTCCGCCTGCAAGTCTCCTTGCGCGGCTACGCGCATGGCAAGGCGCAGTCGCAAGGAGTTTGCATAACGTTCCCATTTGTCCATGTCCCCGTTGTTGATAAAGTCTTGTGTATTGAAGTTCCTCGGTGTGGGGATGGAACGGAACCGTGGAGCAATTTCTTTGAGCTCATCAAGAATGGTTTTATAAATATCCTCGGCCTTGTCATAATGAGCATACGATTTACCTACATCGTTGGTAAGCGGCAGCGTACAAGCTTCCGAGAAAGGCATATCCCCGAAAACGTCCACTGTGGCGGCAAAGAAATCGTACAACTGTACTTTGGCGGCAAGATAGAATGCCTCGTCCTGGGCTTGTTCTGCCGAGCTTTCTTCCTCGTAGAGAGATTCCAGCTTACGGAACTGGGCCAGTGCCGAATACACATTGTCCCACTGTCCGTCAATAGCGGGTATATAGCCGGGGGTATACATATCCGTAGTGTTGGAGTAGCCGAAGGTTTGTGCATACTTGCCCGTAAACTGTGAATCGAATCCGAAGAACCGGTTGTATTCGTAAACATCATAGTCCTTTACTTTTTGGAAGACTCCTACCATCAGATTACTGATGGTGACTTGGGTTACTTTGGAGGGGTCTTCGTATTTGCTGTCGAAGTCATAATCCGTACAGCTTGATGTTGTCAAGAGGAATGCTCCCAATGAAACAAGAGATAATATCTTTGTCTTTTTCATACTCTTTGTTGTTTTTTGGATGGTTGTTTTGTCAGAAACTTGCACGAAGTGAAACACCGAAACTGCGGGTAGCTGTGGTAGAACTTCCCACGGTAGCCTGGTTGGCCCAGGATGTTCCGACGGACGACTCCGCATCGTAGTTTTTCAGTGCTTTGTAGAAGTAGAAGAGGTTACGTCCGAAGACCGACACACTCAGCCGGCCCAGTCCCAGTTTGGAAATCATCTTTTCGGGAAACTGGTAGCCGATGGTCAATTCACGCAGTTTGACATAAGAATTGTCGAATACCGAATGGCGGTATGTCAGCTGTTCGGCCTCCGTTCCCCAATTATAGGTGGTGTTGTAGTAATAGCCTGCCGGAATGATACGTGTGTTTCTTTCGCCAGTGGAGGCCACTACACCCGGAAGGATGATGCCGTCGTGGTAGATTATCTCTCCGTTGGGGCCGGCACCCGTGGAAGGGTCTACTTGTACCGGAATTCCGCTGGAATTGTTGTCGCCCGGATAGTAATAGGATAGTCCGCCGTGTTCCGTATCACGGTACTTCAGGGATTCGGGTGTCAGACCCACTGCGGTGGCATATTGGTTCATTTCGTTGATGACATCCCCTCCGATGCGGAAGTCGATACTGAAATCGAGGAATACATTCTTGTAGGAGAAAGAGTTGAATAGACCTCCTACGCCTGCCGGATTGATGTTGCCGACTTTCTGCAATTCGGTTTGGTTGAGGTAAAGACCTTTATCGGAAACGAGGTACTCACCGTTTTCGTTCACTTGGGGAACCTGTGCATAGATGTCACCCATTGGCTGGCCTTCCACAGCTTGTATTTTTATTCCGCTGCCTCCGGAGTTGAGTATTTCCAGATAGGGCACTCCATCGGCCAGTTTCACTACTTTGTTCTTATATACACCATAGTTGGCTGTCAGGTCCCAGCGGAAATCTCTGGTCAGTATGGGAGTGGCACTGATTGATATATCCCAGCCGTGGTTGGCTACCTCGCCCACATTCATCAACACATTCTTTACGCCTGATGTGGAAGGTTGCGGCGTGGAGAGTATCTGGTCCTTTACACGGTTGTTGTAGTAGGATATATCTATACCCAACCGGTTATTTAAAAACTTGCTTTCCAGACCTATCTCGTATTCGTATTTCTTTTCCGGACGGATATCTGCATTCCCCCATGAAGAGGGAATGGTGTTCCAGGTGAATCCGTTGTCCGAACCTTGCTCGTAGACGATATTGGCGGTATAGGTTTCAGGAGCATTTCCTACGATACCGTATGAGAGGCGCAGTTTTCCATAGTTCCACCATGACGGCATGTGGAAGGCTTGGGTGAAGAGAAAACTCAGATTAGCGGAAGGATAGAAAAAACTCTGGTCTTTTAGGGTAGACGATCGTTCCTGGCGTCCGGTCAGTTCAAGGAATAGATAGTTGTCCCATCCCAGGCTCAGTGTACCCATATATCCGGTTTTCAGTAGTTCCATACGTTGCAGGGTACTGCTTGGCGTGTAGCGGCTGGCATTGAGGTCGAACCAGTTTTCCGTGACAAGCCCGCCATTGGTGGAGACCCTCATATTGTTCATATTTTCGTAGCGTCCGGTCCAGCCTACGGTGGCGGCAATGTCGAAGCGGTTGATATTATAGTTGAAGTTCAACATAACATCTCCATAAACAATGTCGTAACGGCGGTTGATGGACTGGAAGCTGCCGTTGGGGTCGTATAGGGAATTGGGTTGTTCGCTTTCATATTTCAGTGTTTGCTTCACATCTGTGATATCAGTTGAAACCTGGGCACGCAGACTCAGCCAGTTGGTTATCTGCCAGGTGGGGCGAATCATACCGATGAGCCGGTTCTCTGTCTCGTCGCTATGGTGATGGTACATATTCCACAGCATGTTGTTCACTCCGGTGGCGTAACTGGGGTCGTAGGCCCATGATTCCTCAGGAGTCAGCGTGGCGTTTCCTCCGACAAAGGTATTACGGTATCCCAGACTGGTGACGTAGCTTTGTTTCAGATAGGGAATGTCCAGGAAGGTGGAGAACATGTTGCCGAAACCGCTGTATAGGTTGAGCGAGGTTTGCGGGCGGTCTTCTACATTCTGTACGATGTAGTTAAGGGAGTATTCCAGTTTCAGCGGTTTTGCCAGTTGATACGAACCGGTCAGCTTGAAGTTGTGTTTGGTGAAGCTTCCGGTCAGGGCATTGGGAATCTCGTCCATGAATGTGTAGGAGAAGCGGTTGCTGGTGGTTTCCGTCCCTTGTGAGATGGCGAGATTGTAAGTCTGGGTCCAGCCGGTGCGAAACAACTCTTTCCACGGGTTGTCGGTCAGTGCCTGGTAGGGGCGCATCTTCCCGTCCCAGTAAAGTACCTCGCTGCCGTCGTATTTCGGGCCGAAGGACAAGGTGGTGGAACGGAGGCTTTTGTAGCTTTGTCCGTTTAGGGTTCTCTGATAGAAGCCTCCCGTCTGTTTCTCATAATCGCTGTATGCGGTGTTGTAGGTTCCCGGCCCGTATACGGTCTGTACTTTTGGCAGATAAGCCGGTAAGTTTGCCATGACTTGGGCATTGAAGTCCACCGTCAGCTTGCCGCTTTTGGCGCGCTTGCTAGTGATGACTACCGCACCGTTTGCAGCCTCCGAGCCGTAGAGAGCTGTGGCGGAAGCTCCTTTCAGAATACTGAGGCTCTCGATGTCCTCTGGGTTGATGTCTACCAGACCATTGGAACGGATTTGTCCGTCGTTGCCAAATTCGGCGAAGTCCGTGCTTTTACCCGTGCCGCCGTTGCGGATGGGTACACCGTCCAGAATGATGAGTGGCTGGTTATTTCCAGTGATGGAAGTCAGTCCGCGTACGTTGATGGAGACAGCTCCGGCAGAACCGCCTTGTGTCTGTGTGATGCGGACTCCCGGTGCTTTACCGTACATGGCAGAGGCAAAGTTGGGTGCTCCTGCCTTTACCAATTCGTCTGCACTGATGGTACTGATGGCATAGCCGACACGTTTCGTGTCTTTTTTGATACCCATTGCCGTTACTACGACTTCTTTCAGTTGCTGGGTATCTTCGCTGAGTGTAATCTTCAGGTCGCCTTGCTTTTTTCGTTTTGCCAGGTTTATCTCCCGGGTAGCATAGCCCATGTAAGCGATAGAGAGTGTTGCATCTGCAGGAACGGTCAGTGTGAAGTTGCCGTCCACATCGGTAATGACGCCGTTGTTGGTGCCTTTCTGTATGACGCTGGCACCGATAAGCGGTTCTCCCGTTACATCTCTTACAATGCCTGTAATGGTTCGGTACTCTTGTGCAAAGGCTGTTCCGGTGAAAAGAAATGTTAATAACCAACTTGCAATAATCAAACTTTTTTGGAAGTGCGACGCTGAATGTGGAATGTCACACCGTTTTCTCATCCTGATTTTCATACTACTGAAAAATAATTGATTTATCTTATTATAAATGTTACGTCCTTTCGGCGGATATTTTAGCAAGAGGTATGCCAAACGAAAGGCAGACTATCCTTTTAAGAATGAATGATATTGATAATCAATTGCTTATTTTCTATCGGGAAAAAGGAAAGTTCGGGTGTTTGTGGTGTGGAGATGTGGAAAAAATCCACAGTAGGTATTCTACAATTTCCCTCTCTTCCTTTGAAGTCTTGTTGTCGACCCTTATTGGTAGCCTTGTTCATCGGAGGTATGCTCTATCACTACAATAAAATCTGGTGCAGTTGCAGTGGTTGCATTTTCTTTTCAGGGTGGGAGTGTTTTTGACCTTTATCCGGGAAGGATTACTCGAACGAAAGAGCTATCAGCCTGCGGTTTGTGAGATTGATATTAAGCCAGTATAAATCAGAGAATCACTTTCAAAATGTGACTACTATGGTTACTGTGGCAAATATAGTTATTCTTGATGGAAGAACTGCATGTTTGGCGTAATAAGTATCTATGTTTGGGAGAGAAAGGATAGGGAGGTACTCTTACTTTTAGGAAATTAATATCATGTTTGCACCTTATTTGTTTCGTGCAAACATGATATTAATAAATCTTAGTGGTTTATTTTACTTCCCACGTATCATTCGTCATCAATAACTCCTCGAAGTTGTGATACTTCTTCTTGGCAGACACCTCTTCGATTTGTTCATGAACAGCATCGTCGTAAGTAGGAGCTTCCACATCGCGGATAACACCGAGTGCAATCGGGAAGTCGGGACCTTCCATCAGGGCAAGCTTCAGTTGCAGGGTGTTGTCCATGCAGTGGGCATCGTGGATGAGGATATCCTTCTCTGTAATGCCGTTCTCACCGAGTTTCACGACTTTTAGACCAAAGCCTTCCTGCATCAGTCCGTATTCGTTGTTCTCGCCGAAGAGCATCGGTTCGCCGTGTTTCAAGTAGATGGCATTCTTGGCGCGGTCTTCCTTTTTGGCTACGGAGTCATGCGTACCGTTATTGAAGATAACGCAGTTTTGCAGAATCTCGCAAACGGAAGCCCCTTTGTGAGCCATGGCTGCCTTCAATATTTCCACTGTCCCCGGAGCATCGGTAGCTACCGCGCGGGCAAAGAAACGGCCGCGGGCACCGAAGCAAAGCTCTGCCGGGTGGAATGGATCTTCTACCGTACCATAGGGAGACGACTTGCTGACGAAACCACGTGGAGAGGTCGGAGAATATTGACCTTTGGTCAGACCGTAGATGCGGTTGTTCAGCAGAATCATGTTCAGGTCGATGTTACGGCGTACGGCGTGGATGAAGTGGTTACCGCCGATGGCCAGACCGTCACCGTCGCCGGAGATTTGCCATACCGTCAGGTTGGGATTGGCAACCTTGGCACCTGTAGAGATGGCGGCAGCACGTCCGTGGATGGTCTGCATCGCATACGTATTCATGTAATAGGGCAGACGGCTGGAGCAGCCGATACCTGAGATGACGGCATTCTCCCAAGGAGCTTTGCCGATTTCTGCCATTGCTTTGTGCAGTGAAGCCAGAAAGAAGTGGTCACCACAACCCGGACACCAACGGGGTTGTCCTTTTTTATAGTCTTTTGCTGTATATTCGCACATAATCTTTTTTAATTGAGTTGATAATTGATAGTTGATAATTGGTGGCTGGTCATTGATAATCCGCATATTACGCATGGTTATTATCAATTGTCAACTGTCAATTATCAATTAATTTATTGAACGCTGCGACCAGCTCGGCAACGACGAACGGTTGTCCTTTGACTTCGTTGAACTGGTACGGGGTGAAGTTGTCTATCTTCATACGTAGATAACCTGCAAATTGTCCGAGATTCTGTTCGGCAACTACCACCTTCTTGTACTTCTTCAGAACGGTTTCCGTGTTCTTAGGGAGCGGATTCAGATAAGTGAAGTGGGCGAGGGCAACCTTCTTGCCTGCCTTGTTCATCTCTTCCATGGCCGAATACAAGTGGCCGTATGTACCGCCGAAACCGACAATCAGCAAATCGGCATCATCTGCACAGCCTTGCACTTCTACATCAGGTACGGGGATTTTGGCAACCTTCTCGGCACGCAGGTGGCACATCAAGTCATGGTTTTCGGGATCGGTGGAGATGGCACCGGTATTGCTGTCTTTCTCCAGACCGCCGAGGATGTGCATATAGCCTTCTTGTCCGGGGATGGCCCAATAGCGGACACCTGTTTCGGGATTGCGTTTGTACGGAGTATAGTTGTCCTTCATTTCGGAAGTCACGTAGGGAGGGGTGATGGCGGGATAGTCTGCCAGTTTGGGCAGCTTCCAGGCGCCGGAGCCATTGGCAACAAAGCCGTCGGTCAGCAATACGACCGGGGTCATGTGCTCCAGTGCAATTTTGCTTGCCATGTAGGCTGCGTCGAAACAGCTTGTGGGTGAAGAGGCGGCGATGACGGGCATTGGGCTTTCACCGTTGCGGCCGAACAATGCCTGCAACAAGTCTGTCTGCTCTGACTTGGTGGGCAGACCGGTAGAAGGACCGCCACGTTGCACGTCGAGCACAACCAGCGGAAGTTCTGTAATGACTGCCAGGTTCATAGCTTCCGATTTCAGGCAGACACCGGGACCGGAAGTGGAGGTCACAGCCAGCGCACCTGCAAAAGCGGCGCCGATAGAAGTGGCGCAACCGGAAATCTCGTCTTCGCATTGCACGGTCATCACGCCCAGAGACTTGTGCTTGGAGAGTTCGTGCAGTACATCGGTTGCCGGAGTAATGGGATAGGAGCCGAGGAACAGCTTCAAGCCAGCCTTTTCAGCTGCGGCGATGAAACCGTAAGCAGTTGCTTTGTTCCCCGTGATATCCATGTATCTGCCGGGAACGGTAGTCTTACTTTCAATCTTATATGTATGGGCTACGGAAGCATGGGTGTTGTGTCCGTAGTCATATCCTGCATGGATGACCTTGATATTTGCCCCGGCAATTTCGGGCTTTTTGGCGAATTTCTCGCGGATGAAATCTTCGGCTATTTTCAGATCGCGGTTGAACAGCCAGCATACCAGGCCTACTGCAAACATATTGCGGCATTTCAGCATGGACTTGTTGTCCATTCCGGTGTCGGCAAGGCAGTCTTTCACCATCTTCGAGATGGGGGCGGCGATGACATCCTGCTTAATACCCATTTCCTCTATCGGATTATCGGTCTTGAAAGCGGCCTTTTCCAAGTCTGACTTCTGGAAAGCATCTGTATCGATGATGATACAAGCAGTGGATTTAGCAAACTTATATTGGGTTTTCAGTGCGGCGGCGTTCATCGCTACCAATACGTCGCATTTGTCACCTGGGGTATAGACTTTCTCTGCACCGATATGTACCTGAAAACCGGAAACACCGGTGAGTGAGCCTTGCGGGGCGCGGATATCTGCCGGATAGTCGGGGAATGTACTGATATCATTGCCCACGGTAGCCGAAACTGTTGAAAAGATGTTGCCGGCGAGCTGCATACCATCGCCGGAATCTCCGGAGAAGCGGACTACCACTTGCTCCAGTTCTTTGACCATCATGTCGTTTGCCATAACTTACGAATTACTATAGATTATTTGAGGATTACTATTCCGTTTACATAGGCAGCAAATTTCGGAAAGTTAATCGGATTAACAAAACTTTTTTCGGAAAATCGGCAGAATACATTATCTTTGCATCCGTAATCAGCTTGCGTCGTGTAAAAATAGTGTAGAAGTTCTATAAATATTCTACATATTCCGCTGATTATCAGTTGAGGCTCTGTAGTTCAACGGATAGAACAAGAATTTCCTAAATTTTAGATAGGGGTTCGATTCCCCTCGGAGCTACTTTTCAAGCCCGTCTCCATTAAGGTGGCGGGCTTTTTGTTGCTTGTTGAATTCGGCTATTATTTCTTCCTTTTTTGTTTTTCTACGAAAAAACAAGAAATCAATCGTTCTGTGTTGAGTTGAAAAATATGGGATTTAAAATTGCGTGATTCTTGTCGTTACTTTTCGGAACTGCTCTTTATAACCGGCTAGGTTATAGCAAACCGGAATGGTACTGTTGCCGACACGGTATATGCCGAATTTGAAGTAATATCCTTCTTCGTCATTGCGGCCAATCAGTATCTCCTCATTGTTTACGATATGTTCTTTCACTTCCTTTTCTGATTGACGGTAGGACATGGTTACGTCAAGAAGTCCGGGTTTAAGAATGGTTTCTTTTTCTTTTCCATATTCGGTCCAGTCTATATTTACCTGAAAAGTTATCCAGCAATCTTTGGGGAAATTCTCGAATGGCATTTTATATGCTATTGTCGAGGTTTTGAAGGTAGAGGTGACTGGATGCATGATTTCTGCCTTGTCAGGATTGGCATTACAGCGGTCGGTCTTGTCCGTCAGCCATTTGCGGTCCGAATTGGCTTTGATGTAGAAATAACCTTGTGAAAAGCCGAAGGCAAGCGGGGGATAACCGCCTTGTTCTATCAGCCAACCGTTCGGTTTCCCTGCTCTGTAGAGGGTATCTCCTTGGGCGTTGATTTTGATAATTTTATCATATGCCGTATTTTTCTTGAAAATCATTCGCCTCTCCAGTTCCAGAAACTCCTTGGTACTGAGTCTCATTACTTTGCCATCAGGGTCGGACACAAGTGTACGGCTTGGCATGCCGTGCCATTGGGCAAAGATGGTAGATACGTTTTTGTCAAGGGTATGTGGAATGTAAACAGAGAATGTGTAGCTCATGGATGAACCTTGCGGGCAACTTCCCTTGCCATAATGATAGACGGTCTTCATCTTTTGAGCATTGGGATATTCATCTGCCGGATAGTTTTTGAAATCGTCGGATACGGCATAGCAATAGCATAGTTCGGCGCGACCTTTGGTTTCTCCTTTAGAGTAGCCTTCCAGAGTGTTGTCATCTTGTTTCAGCTCAAAACGGTAAGAAGGCTGTCCTTGAAAGGGACGGGAGTAGTCCAGTTGTATGGCATGGGACTTATTGGTACCTACGGCCACCCAACAGCCGTCGACAATCTGTCGGATACGAGCAGAGTCGGCCTGTACATTCACACGTTCCTTGATGGGAGTTAATTCCGGCCATTCCATTATTTCGGGCAAACCTTTTCTTGATTTCACTCCATAGAAGTTGGATTGGGATTTGTTTTTTGCCCGGATAAGGCGTAGTTTGCATTTTGTTGATTTGTCAGGGGCCAGCGTTACGCTTTCTCCGGTTTTCAGGTCCAGTTCATAGGTCTCATTACCCAGCGGTTTGATGGAGACGGTACGTCCTGCAGATAGCTGATGGACGGCATCCCATCCGGATAACTGTATACGGCAAGGTTGTCCTTTTTCACTGGTCAGGCTGACCCATTCGGTTCTTCCGTCTTGGCGTTGAGCCGAGACGGTAAATCCTCCTTCCGCCCTGAGGGCATGGAAAGCACAATCTTTCCAATGGTCTGGCACAGCCGGGAAGATACGTATAGTCTCATCCCAGCTTTGTATAAGCAGCTCAGTAAGGGAGGCCGCAGCACTTAATGGGGTTTCTATTACCGGATTCTTGCCTTGACTTTCCACATAGAATGTATTGGGTAGCAGAATGCTGATTCCGATTGGTTTGTTGATGAAATGTGCCAAGCGTTCGTAAGCCTTGTTACCGTTACCCAAATAGGCATATAGAGAAGCTGCTCCGGTATAGGAATATCCTGCTAATCCTTTCCCATCTTCTAAAGACAACCAGTGTTCGATGGATTTCTCCAGGAGTTTACGGTTCTCTGGTACATCGGGATGTAAAAGTCGGAAAGGGTAGAAGGCCAATAGGTGCGAATAATGGCGGTGGGACTTCTCCAGCGGTTTGTTGGCGGCAATCATCAGACCGTTTTCATTGGTGGGATATGGAGCCAGTCGTGTCAGGATTTCTTTCCAGCGTGCATAGTCGGGATGAGTGCTTGAAGTTCTGTCATGACATGCTATCAATGTTTGGAGCAACCAGCTCAGTGAAGCTAATCCGTAATTGCTGTCATTGTATTTTTGGAACCCTTCATATTCGGGAGACTCAATATGGGTGAGATGCCATGTGTTTTCTTTATAACACAGTATTTTATCGAATACGGCAAATGCGTCCAGTGCTTTTGGAACTACTTGTTGTTTGATATCTTGCCAGTCAGCACCGGCATATCGCAGGTACATATAATAGTTTTGCAATGCCCAGGTGTAGTCACCTATCTTGCATGGTTCAATAGAACGGACAAGTGAAGGAAACACTTCATCCATCAGTCGCTGGAAGTTTTTGCCTTGTTCCATCCTATTGGCTGGTCCTATGGGCATATAAGTCAGTTGTATATTTAGGTTCCACCAGAAACTGGGCCATGGGCTCAGTTTGAAGAAAGTGCCCATTACGTCCATTGCCGGGCCATCCGGATGAGAACAAGTGGCAAGTTTGTACATCTGTATGAAATAAAAGTTCTCCAGTTTTTTGTCCGGAATGGAAAGGAAAGAACGTTCGTGGTAGGCGTTCCACCATTGGCGTGTCTTTTGTTTCAATAATTTAGTACCTGTAATCTGTGCTGCTTCTACGGTTTTGATGGCTTTGGCAAGAGAAAGGGATGAAGCCGGTACTTCATTGGCTGTAGATATGTACAATACGGAGCGTGATTTTCCGTCCGGCACTTCTTTCCAGTAGGTTGCATAGTCTCCTCCTGCCAACAAGGATTGTACCCAACTACCTTCTTTGTCTTTTTGGTTGACGACAGGTACGGGGTTGTCCTTGTATTTCAATTTTTCCTTCAAATGGGGAAATACTCTTATGCGGGGAGAGCATGGATTCCCGGGAATCCCCTTCCAACGGTAAGGGATTCCGGAGGAAACTTCCACGATATTCACTTCTTCGGGTTGGGGAGTATAGGCGTGGAAAGTCAAGTCACCTTTGTCAGTTTTTAGGTGTCCGGTCAGTTCGGCATTGTAAATGTCGAGATAAAAAGTGCCTGAAAGTATCTTCCCTTCAGGGAATAATAACATTTTACCGATATCAAGCCTGCAAAAATCCACCATTTTATCTGCCTCTTCCGTGCCGATGGAGGTTTTTCGGTAGGGAGCTTTCCTATGATCTGTGACATCGGGACGTCCCAGATGGAAAACTAATGCATTGAGTGTGGAATCGGCATATACCATCATGCCGACCAATCCATTACCTAAAAAAGCACCTTCATTCCATTGCATGGGTAATTGTTCCCATATCAAGGCATGTTGGCGCATATACTTTTCCATGTCCGGAGACGAAGTTCCGGACATGGAAGTACATATGAAAAACAATAAAATTACGATTTTGATTGTAGTACGCATAAATTTCTTCTTTTAGTTGGGTAGGGGTATCATTGCCCTACGGCCGTAGTTAAGTTTCAAACCTTTTTTATAAGCTTCAGGACCATGCAAGTCTTGGATATCCATTTCGCCCAAGTTCACGAGAATCCCCCGTGCCATGAGTCCGGCATCTTCGTTTTCAAGGCGTGGCAGGGTTTCTGCGGCTTCTCTCAGTTCCGGCAGGAAAGGACGGATACAGTCACGCATATCAGGATCTAAAGATAAGCATTCTAGTGAAGAGTACCCTATTTTTCTGTATTTTTCTTCTGTGGGAATAATTAGGCGGGCAACGCTTTCTTGACTTTTACCCAGATAGGCTGCGGCATAGGCGGCTTCGGAAGCGATGTAGGGATTACTGTCTTGGAGGAGTGCCAACAAGGCTTGCGGACAAGAAGATATTTGCTTTTCTCTGGCAAGTTTGGCATATCCTACTACTCCCCAGAATCTCATTTCGGATAGCGGATTGGTAATTGCTTCTTCTAACATGGGCAGAGAGGCGGTGGTTGCTGTTCCAGCTGTTTCAACAAGAGTATAAAGTTCGTTCAGAGGATATTTCTCCTTGCGCACTTTGTCGTAAAGAATATGACCGGTGCGTGAAGTGGGAAGGAAGAACCCCAAATCACCGGTGACACGAATATGGTCAGATAGTGCTTGGCGCATTTTGGACAAGATTTCTGCATATTCGGGAGTACCGGATAAGTCGTGCAGTTCATCCGGATCTTTTTCAAGGTCAAACAGCATTTCTGCCGGATGGGCTTCGAAAGTCAGTTTCCAGTTAGGGTTGGTATTATGCCCTTCCAATACTAGTTTATCCCATGCTTTGTTGGAAGGCATTCCCCATTGATAATAATTGCGCAGGGCAAACTGACGATAGGGGATATAACTACGGATATATTTGAAACGCCCATCGGTAACGGCGCGTACCGGCATGAAATGATGCAATTGATTGGCTGCTAATGCAAATTGCATCTGGCGTTTTTCTTTGTTTGCAAACTTGCCGTAAAGTGCTTTGCCCTGCATCTGTTTGGGTGGTTTTACCCCTGCAAGACTAAGTACGGTAGGCCCTAAATCCGTGAAGTTGACCAAGCTGTACTCTTTGCCTGAAGCCTGCTTGGCCAGGTGTTGCCATTTGGGCGGGAAATAGACAATCAGAGGTACTTTTAGACCGCTTTCGTACAAATATCCTTTACCACGGGGTATACAACCGCCGTGGTCACTGAAGAAAAATATAATTGTATTTTCATCCAAGCCTTTCTCTTTTAGGTCTTTCAGGAAGAATCCCAGCCAGGTATCCACGTCTTGTACTGCTTCTAAATGACCGGCATAGTCGGAACGTACTTCCGGCAAGTCGGGAACATAAGCAGGCAATGAAAGCAGTGCCGGGTATATGCCTTCCCGTGTGTAATCTCTGCGTCCGTCTGTATGGAAAGTTCGGATGCGTCCCATGTGTGAGGTTACCGTGTTGAATACAGCGAAAAAGGGTTGGTTCTTTTTTCGTTTGGGACTATTGTATGAGGCTTTGTTGCTACATTCGTCCCAACATATTTTATTGTCAGTGGTAGAGTTGTAGTGTGTCTTGCTGTTGTTTGTACAGTAATATCCGGCTTCGCGTAATTTCTGTGGAAAGAAGATGTCAGCAGGTGTATCGTAGGGCACAGGATGGATGTCCATGCCGTAAGTGCTTGAATAGCATCCGGTAATCAGTGAAGAACGGGCAGCCGAGCTCTGGGGAGCTACGGACCATGCGTTCATAAACTGTATGCCGCGGGCGGCAAGGCTGTCCGCATTGGGAGTATGTACTCCTCTGTTGCCGTAGCAACCGAATTCGTATGCACTAGTATCTTCAAAGGTGAGCCAAAGAATATTGGGCTTTTCGTTTTTTGTGTCTGCCGCCTTTGTCTGTGTGGAATACAATCCGCAGAAGGCAGTACACATTAATAAAGGTAGGTGTCTCATAAGGCATTAAGAATTAAGAACATTTGTTTCCCGCAGCTAAAGTAGTCCGTTTGTGTTTAACCGAGACTTCCTTATGTTTAAAAGTGTACCAATATTGTTTTGGCAAGTGAGTTTTCAACAATATTAGCATTGATTCAACAATATTACAAGAGGTTTAAACGCCCATTGGCATGATATTGAATAAAAAGAGAGTGAAATACTGATAACAAAGGACTAACTTTGAGCATTAAAATCTAACCATGAAAGAGATATGAAAAACATGTTGTTTATGATGGTGCTGTTTTGTGTATCATCTTTGGCAGGACAAGCACGGAATGTAAATGCGAACTCTTTTGATGATTCATTGCGTAGTGAAGCGGATAAGCTGTTGACGGAATGGATGGATGCTTTTCTGGCTTATCAGTACACTTGTTCCGATTCCGCACTTGATGGAGGAGTCTTGTGCCCTGCATGTGCCCGTATGCATGGACGTATAGGTGATGCCGTACTTCCTTTGATGTATTTGGCAGAAAAGACCGGGAACCAAAAATATTTGCTCGGAGCCAAGCGCTTGATGGCGTGGATGGAGAATGTACACCGTCCGGACGGGTCATGGATGAACGATGTACATGTATCGGATTGGAACGGTACGACGGTATTTGCAGCGATTGCTCTTTATGAAGCTTTGCATTATCACGGACATCTATTGGATGATTCAACCCATCATCATTGGAAACAGCGATTGGTAGAGGCTGGTGAGTTTATGATGAACAATCCTTTCATTTATAGCCGAAGGCGAGAAGGCATGAGAAATATGAATGTAAACTATTCTGCTTCGGCAACCTATGCACTATACGCTATCGGTGAGATGTGCAATCGGCCTGAATTTAAGAAGGAAGCCGGAGAGATAGCTCGCGGATTAAAAGAATATTTTACCGCGAATGACTGTTTCTTGTATGGCGAGGGACCTAATATCGCCTCAGAAACTCTAAACGGTTGCCGTCCGGTAGATTTGCTTTATAATGTAGAAGAATCACTGCCTAATATGGCATATTATGCAGTGATGGCAAACGACATGGAACTATTTTCGCTTGTGGAACGTTCTATGGAAACTCATCTTGAGTTTATGTTACCCGATGGCGCTTGGGACAACAGTTGGGGAACACGAAGCTTTAAATGGACTTATTGGGGCGGGCGTACCAGTGATGGCTTTATGGGAGGTTATTATCTGATGGCTGCTGCCCGTCATCCGGAATGTCTGGAAGCCATTCGCCGCAATATCCGTTTATTGAGTAAGGCTACTCATGGTGGACTTCTTTATGGAGGAATGCATTATTTTGCATCCGGTGTTTCTCCTTGTATTCATCATACATTTGGGCATGCCAAGGCGTTGGCTTCTTTTTTGGAACTGCCTCCTGTGAAAATGACTTCTTTGGAAAAGCTTCCCCGTGACTCCGTTTACGGAGTGAAGCATTTTAAGGATATTCGTACGTGGCTTTTATCCCAAGGAGATTGGCGTGCCACATTTACCGGATATGATGCCGAATATAAAGTGAAAGGGACTCATCCAATGGGAGGTGCCCTTTCGTTGTTGTGGCATGCTCAGGCAGGACCTATATTTGCTGCGACTATGAACCAGTATAAACTGATTGAAGCTCCCAATATGCAGGACAATGTCCGTAAATATCTGATGGGAGGTACCCCCCGGGTTGAATTGACTCAGGATGGAGTTGCATATAGTAATCTGGACGATTTGAATACGGACATTACTTGTTTTATAGAAAACGGGTTCTGCCGATTCAATGTAAATTCTCATTTGGTTGATATCAATCAACAGTCTCCAAAGCAGGGAGAAGTACTGGTAGAGGTGAACTATGCATTTTCAGAACAAGGAGTGAGCATAAGCGTGGAACGTTGCAATGACTCGGCTTACCTTGTGTTGCCAGTTATCGCGTCGCCCAAAGAAGAGGTGAGGATAAGTACGCGAGAAGCTTCCATAAAAAAAAATAAGGGGATATTGTACATCACTTGCGAAGCAGGATATATAGATGTAGCACCGACAGATAGTGATGGACGAATCTTTAATCCGGTTCCAGGATTCTCTTTTGTACCTTTGCGAATAATACCGGAAAGTATTGGCAAGAAAATACAGATTAATATTTACTTTTGCTAATGTATTTTATTTATTTGCCTCATAATAGATTACAAACATGAAAATACAGCAATATTTGTTAGTGCTTTTAGAAGTATTATTCCCCTACATGTTGAATGCCGATATCACTGAAGATATTCACTTTTCCCATATTGGTTTGGAGGAAGGATTGTCGCATAGTACGATTTTTGCGATTAATCAGGATAAGGGAGGGAATTTATGGTTTGCGACGTATGATGGTGTGAATAAATATGATGGTTACAACTTTACTGTATATCGCCATCAATATACCCATCCCAATAGTATTGCCAGCGATATATCCCGTTGCATCACAATGGATGATTCAGACCGGATTTGGATAGGAACTCGTGAGGGGTTGTCTCTTTACAATCATTATAAAGATGAATTTTCCAATTATTATTATAAGAGAAATGGCTTGAACGTAGCTGTGACCAGTATTATCCCGATAAAAAAAGATTGGTTGATGTTGGGTACTGCCGAAGGCATTCTGCTTTTTGATGTAAAGAAAGAGTGTTTCCTTTCGGATACATTATCCTCTTCTTTGCATGGATTGCAGCCGGCAGCTTTGGTACGTCAGGATGATTGTATCTATATAGGTACTGAGGAAGGTGTATATATTTATACTTTGTCAAACGGTATTTTGGAGAAACTGGTGGATATGCCTGCCGGCATCCGGGTTCATGCCATTCTGTGCCAGATGTTTAATAGAATATGGCTGGCTACGGAGGGAGATGGACTTTATCTGTACGACATGAAGACAAAGGAGCTGAAGAATTATCGTTATGAAGATGGGAAATCAGGATTGAACTCAAACTATGTGCGTTCTTTAGCACTGGATACAGAGAATCGCCTATGGGTGGGAACCTATGGTGGATTGAATATCTACAAGGAGGGATCAGACTGTTTCTCGTCCATTAAAAGCTCTGAGATTCAGGAAGGAAGTTTATCGCAGAATTCGGTCCGGAGTATTTTCAGAGATTCGCAGGGTGGCATGTGGCTGGGTACTTACTGGGGAGGGCTGAATTATTATCATCCTTTGTGTAACCGTTTCCAGCGTATCAAACATGTCCCGTTCTTGAACTCACTCAGTAATAATGTGGTCAGTTGCATTGTTGAGGATAACAAGCATAATTTGTGGATTGGCACGAGCGATGGCGGTTTGAATTACTATGATAATGCCTCTCAGCTATATAAGAATTATCTATTCAATTCGGGCAATCTGGATGTACCTTTCAAGGATATCAAGACGGTGTATGTAGATGAGGTACAAGATAGAATATATGTGGGGGCACATGCCGGAGGAATGATGGTTTTGCATCGTAAATCCGGTTACATAGAATATTATAATCGTCACAATAGCAATTTGCCGAGCAATAATATCTATTCTATCATTTCAGACGGGTATGGGGGGCTTTGGGTGGCATCGCTGGAATATTTATTGCATTTTGATATAGATAAACGCAACTTTACGATTGTTGATGTAGATGAGGACGGGCACAAATTGCAGCAATACAATCGCTTGTTGTTTTGTGACTCAAAGAAACGTATATGGGCTGGGGGAGAAATGGGAATTTCTGTTTTTAACCAGGTAGGTACCTCTTTGCTCCCTAATACGGATTTTCAGATAGCTTCTGTGTTGAAGCAAGCGTTTGTGAATTGTTTTTATGAAACATCTTCCGGATATCTGTGGATTGGAACACGTAACGGATTGTTTGCTTTGAAAGAGAGTGATAAGCAGTTCCTGCAATATACCACAGAAAACGGTCTGCCGAGTAATGTTATTTATGGAATTCTGGAAGATGCTTACGGGCGTTTATGGATAAGTACGAATCAAGGGTTGAGTTGCCTGAATCCGGAGAGTGGGAAGTTTCGTAATTTCACGATTATGGACGGATTACAAGGCAACCAGTTTAATGCTGGGGCTTATTGTCGAAAAGACAATGGCTACATGTTGTTTGGTGGAGTCAACGGCATTACTTCATTCCGTCCTGAAACGTTGATTGATAATCCTTATGCTCCCAAACCTGTAATCAATAAATTATTTGTTCATAATAAGGAGGTATTACCGGATGATGAAACCGGAATCTTAAAGGAAAGTATTACATACGTGAATCGTATAACTTTATCTTCATCTCAGAATTCATTCGCCATTTCTTTTGTCGTTTCCAATTATATAGCGGGTAAACATAATACATTTACCTACAAACTGGAGGGATATGATAATGTATGGTATAAGCAGAATGATATCAGCCTTGTTTCTTACTCCAATTTACCGGCAGGGGATTACACTTTTTGTATAAAAGCAGCAAACAATGATGGTAAATGGAATGAGGAACCCGCCATACTTCATATACATATATTGCCGGTTTGGTATTCTACTTGGTGGGCGCTTTCCTTGTTTGCTTTGTCGTTTGCTTTGTTGGTGTTCGGTATCGTACGCTTCTTCTGGCTACGCAAGAGTATGCAGGCTGAAATACGAATGGAACGGCTTGATAAAGAAAAGCGGGAAGAGATAAGCCAGATGAAAATCCGTTTTTATGTTAATATCTCGCACGAGTTACGGACTCCGTTGACTTTGATTGTTGCGCCCTTGCAGGAATTACTTGATCGTATCAGTGGGCATTGGGAGCATGAACGGTTGCTTTATGTGCAGCGGAATACCAACCGTCTCTTGCATTTGGTTAATCAGTTAATGGATTTCCGGCGTGCTGAGTTAGGGATATTTGAACTCAGGGCTGTGTATTCCAATGCTTATAAGCGGATATTGAACTGTTTTATGAATTATGAAAGTTTGTCTAAAAGGAAGGATATAGACTATAACTTCTATACAGAGTTGCAAGATAAAAATGTTCTTTTCGATGAGAACTATCTGGATTTAATTGCAAATAATCTGCTTTCGAATGCCTTTAAATATACCGAAGTCGGCGAAAGTATCACTGTGAAACTTTACATAGAAGGTGACAATCTTGTCTTGCAAGTGATAGATACAGGCATTGGCATCCCATTGGAGAAGCAGGAAAAGATTTTTGAACGTTTTTATCAGGTGGAAAATGGACGTGCAGGGAGTGGTATCGGGCTCTCATTGGTTCAACGTCTGGTGGAATTACATCATGGGCGGATTATTCTACAGAGTGAAGTTGGTAAAGGTTCTACTTTTACGATTTATCTGCCGCAGGATGAATCCGTATATACGCAAGAAGAGTTGCTTGGAGGAAGTGGGAATGAAGGAGAACAACGTGTATATTCCACCAATGCAAATGACATTTATATCGGTGATGACGAAAAGTTGGGGGAAGAGGATAGTACGGATGAAGTAAACGGTAAACGTGGTACTATCTTGGTCGTAGAGGACAATAGGGAACTGAGACGGTACTTGGTGAACGGTCTGTCTGCGCTGTTTGATATGTTGGAAACGGAGAATGGGCAAAAAGCGCTGGATATTCTGAAAGACAAGGATGTAGATTTGATTATAACAGATGTCATGATGCCTATAATGGATGGCGTTAGGTTATGCAAGTTAGTGAAACAGAATCTACGTACTTGCCATATTCCGGTTTATATGTTGTCTGCCAAAGTAGATATCAAGTATCAGTTGGAAGGTTTACAGGTAGGAGCCGATGATTACATTGCCAAACCGTTCTCTATGGAAGTGTTGAGAACCAAGATTCTGAATATGCTGCGTACACGTTATCGTATATTCGAGCGATATTCCAATATGACGGAAATAAAACCGGAAAAGCTTACGAACAATACGATGGATGAGGAACTGTTGCGGAAGGCTATTGCTGTTGTTGAGAAAAATATGGATAATGTGGAATTTTCTACAGAACAGTTCGCGCGTGAGATGAATATGAGCCGTTCGAATCTTCATTTGAAATTAAAGGCGATAACGGGAAAATCTGCTATTGATTTTATACATAAGATACGGTTTAACCGAGCATGTCAGTTATTGAAAGAAGGAAAGTATACCGTTTCAGAAATCAGTTTTATGGTGGGCTATAACACTCCTTCTTATTTTGCGGCACGTTTCAAGAAGTATATCGGTTGTTTGCCTACAGAATATGGAAAGAAATGATATTAGTTACTTGGTTATGAAGGCATGTGTAATTGGGGCGTTAATAATTATCTCATGTTTATCAGTTTCGTGTGGGCAAACCTCTTTATGCCAGCTATCTGTATTTAAGAACAGTAGCATCCTTAGCGGAAGGGATACTGTAGAAATGTTTACATTGGTAAATGCGAACGGAATGTCTGTTCAAGTGACGAATTATGCCGCTTCGCTGACGGACGTCTTTGTTCCTGACAGACAAGGGCGTTTTGAACACGTGGTTTTAGGATTTGACAGTCTGGAATGTTATCTGGGAAGACATCCAAAATTGGGAGCTACGGTAGGAAGATTTGCCAATAGAATTAAAAATGCGGAATTCTGTTTGAATGGGCAGACTTATCACCTGGAAAAGAATAATAATGGGCATTCTATCCATGGTGGAACAAACGGCTTTAGTCATCGGATCTTTAAAACGGATACATTTTATGTTGTAAAAGATACAGCTATTGTGGTTTTTAAATATAGCAGTATTCATCTGGAAGAAGGATTTCCCGGTAATCTGGAACTTTCAATGGCTTACAAACTGACTAATCATAATGAGATTGTTCTGGAATATACAGCTACTACGGATAAGCCTACGGTAGTTAATTTTACAAATCATAGTTATTTTAATCTAACAGGTTGCACCAGAAACGTGTTGAATCATATTTATAGGATTTATGCGGATTCCATAACTCCTACAGATTCCATGGGTATCCCTACCGGAGAGTTAATGCCTGTGGTGGGTACTGTATATGATTATACTTCTCCACAATCGGTGGAAAAAAGAGTACAGAAAATGGGAAAAGGATATGATGTGAATTATAGACTGGATAAATACCCAGGTTCGTTAGAGTTGGCAGCTATCGTAGTGGAACCTATATCCGGTAGAGTGTTGAAAGCATACACTACTGAACCGGGAATGCAATTTTATATTCCAAATTCAAATATGGATTATCTTATTGGTCATGGTGAAAAGAAATATGGCAGATATTATGGATTTTGTCTTGAAATGCAGCATTTCCCCGATGCTCCCAATAATCCTCAATTTCCTGCTACAAGTTTGTTGCCGGGAGAAATATATCGGCAGGTCACTATTTATAAATTTGAAACAATATCAGAATAATATATTTAATCAACTAAAGTTTACTAATTATGAAAAAGAAAACATGGAAAAGATGTGTATGTATGATTGGAGTAGTTCTTTTTGCGGTAACGGGTTTGAATGCCAATAATAGAGTGCCTGATAGTCCTATTAAGAAAACAAGAAGCAATACTTTTATTATAGAGAAAGAAAAAGCGTGGGAGCCGGCAGGTGAAGGTGTGGCCAGACAGATTATGGGCTATGATGGGCAAGTAATGTTGGTTAAAGTCAAATTTGAGAAAGGGGCTATAGGAACTCCTCACACGCATTACCACACGCAAACGACTTATGTGGCAAGTGGTAAATTTGAGTTTACAGTGGGTGATGAAAAGAAGATTGTAGAAGTGGGAGACGGTATTTATATTGAACCGGATATTTTGCACGGCTGCGTTTGTCTGGAACCCGGGGTTTTGATTGACTGTTTTGCTCCGATGCGAGCTGATTTTTTGAAATAAGCCTTGAAAAGATGCTTTGTACAATTTGTTTTTCGTGTAATACAAGTTGATAAAGCTACTGTTTAATCGGTTGATTTCCCTTTTGTGGTAATCTGTGAAGTTGTTTTTGCACAAAAATAGTGTGTAGTGAACAATATTAGTATGGAAAAAGTGTAAAAGTAAAAGCAACAAAAACAATACTTTTGCACTTTTTTTAGTGCTTGTCGTATGTTTGTCATCAGAAAAATTCTAAAGTTAAACCTTAGATTATTTATTATGTACAAATTAAAAGAATTGTTTTTAATGTTTATCCTCGCTTTTGTCAGTTTGGTTGCATACGCACAAAGTTTGACAGTAACCGGTAAGGTGATTGATAGTGAAGGATATGAAGTGATTGGAGGTAGTGTAACTATTAAAGGTGTTGCCGGTGTTGGAACAGTTACCGACGTAAATGGTAACTATACTCTGAAAGTGAATGATGCATCCAAAGATGTATTGGTTTTCTCGTATGTAGGTATGACTCCGCAAGAAGTGAAAGTCAATAACCGAAGTGTAATCAATGTGACTCTACAGGCTGATGCCGTATTACTGGAAGACGTTGTGGTAATTGGTTATGCAGCCGTTCCTCGTAGAGATTTGACCGGTTCGGTAACCTCTGTTAGCAGCAAAGAACTTTCTAAAGTGCCAGTAAGTGATGTTACACAAGCCTTGACCGGACGCATGGCAGGTGTGATGGTGCAGCAGAGTGAAGGTACTCCGGGTGCTTCCATTTCCGTGCGTGTGCGTGGAGGTATCTCTATCACACAAAGTAACGAACCTCTTTACATTATCGACGGCTTTCCCAGTGAAGACGGTATGTCTACCCTCGACCCCGCTGAAATTGAAACCATTGACGTGTTGAAGGATGCTTCGGCCACTGCCATCTATGGTGCTCGTGGTGCCAATGGTGTAGTTGTAATCACTACGAAGAATGGTAGTAAATCAGGTGGCAAGGCTACAGTGACTTTTGACAGTTATGTCGGTGTCAAAAAGATTGCAAACAAATTGGATGTACTTAATGCCGGTGAATTTGCCAGATTGGATTACGAACGTACATTGTGGAGAATGGGTACAGGAGATTCCGGTGCGGATGGTATGACCAAATGGGAAGAGAGATACGGTAAGTTCAGCGATCTCGCTTCCATATATAATGGTCGCAAGGGTATCGACTGGCAAGATGAAACCTTGGGTCGTAATGCTATTACTCAAAACTATCGTGTAGGTGTATCCGGAAAGACGGAGAAGATGAATTACAGTCTGGCTTACTCATACTACAACGAAGAAGGTGCTATGGTATACAGCGGTAGTAAAAAGCATAACATCTCATTCAACATGAATCATGAGATAAACAAATGGTTAACGGTAAATTCACGTATCAGTTACGACCAGATGCGTGTGGAAGGCATGGGTACATCAGAAGGTGGTGACCGCTTCAACAAGATGCAGCACATCTTGCAGTATCGTCCTACAGTAGGTATTATGGGGGTAGATGAAGATTTATTATACGGCGAAGATCCTCTGTTGGCAGATGATAATGGCAACGTTATGCAGAATCCGCTGATTTCGGCAGCAGAAGAGCTCAACGATAGGGAATGGCGTACTTTCCAGGCCAATGGTGGCGCTACCATTAAGCTGCTGAAAGGACTATCTTTCCGTAGTACGGTAGGTATGCGCTATCAGACTCGTCGTAATGATGTATTCTATGGTGATGAATCTATTACAGGTAAGCGTTCCAGTATTCAAGGTTCAATTACTAATTTGGAAAATAGCAGTTTTCAGACTTCCAATGTTTTGACCTATTCTTGGAAAAACAAAATTCATGACTTTACAGTCATTGCCGGACATGAATATGTGGAAAGATGGTCACGCAGCTTTTCTGCAAGTGCCAGTCAGTTCCCGAATGATGAAATAGGTTTGGGAGACCTCTCACTGGGTGTTCCGGGTGTTCCCACTTCCAGTGAAAACTACGATGACAAACTGCTTTCCTTCTTTGGACGTATAAACTACAACCTGATGGATAAATATCTTTTTACTGCTTCGGTCCGTGCTGACGGTTCTTCCAAGTTCGGTAAGAACAACAAGTGGGGGTATTTTCCGGCTTTCTCGGCTGCATGGCGTTTAGGCGAAGAAGAATTTATCAAGGATTTGGGAATCTTCTCCGACTTAAAATTCCGCATCGGTTATGGGCTTGCGGGTAACAATCGTATTGGCAGTTATCAAAGTCTTGCTCTTATGAATTCTGTTACTGCTGCCAATGGCAACGGTGCACAAGCTGGCTATGCTTCCCGTCAGGTGCCGAATCCCGATTTGAAATGGGAGGCAAATAAGACATTCAACATAGGAATTGATTTTGGTTTCTTGAACCAGCGTATCACATTCTCGCCGGAATTCTACATCAATCGCAGTAGCAACCTGCTGCTGAACGCCAAACTGCCTAACTCTTCCGGTTATACTAGTATGGTTATCAATGCAGGCGAAACTCAAAATTCGGGTGTGGATTTGACTATCAATACGGCAAATATCGTATCCAAAGATTTTACTTGGAACACTTCGGTTACTTTCTCCCACAACAAGAACAAGGTTAAGAAACTGACAGGTGAAGATGTACAGTTGTATCTGGCCAACTTTGGTTATAGCGGTGCGGGGGCATCCCATCAGATTGGAGTAAATCAACCGTTGGGACAATTCTACGGTTATGTGACTGACGGATTGTATCAGGTGGAAGACTTTAATTACGATGCTGCAACCAAAACTTATACATTGAAGGACGGTGTACCTTATCATGGCGACAAGAAGAATATCCAACCAGGTTACTGGAAATTTAAGAACGTGGACGGTAGTGAAGACAACCAAATTACTGAAAGCGATAAGACCATTATTGGTAATGCCTTGCCTGATTTCTATGGCGGTATCAACAATACTTTCAATTGGAAGGATTTCGACTTGAGCATCTTCTTTACTTACAGCTATGGTGCGGAAGTATTGAATGCTACCAAATTGACCAATACCAAGACTGCCCTTACTAATAAAAACGTTCTGTCGGTAGCCGATGAGGCTCATCGTTGGGTGACTATTAATGCCAATGGTGAACTGATTACGAATCCTGAAGAACTGGCAGCAGTGAACCGGGGAAAAACAATCGCTCATTTCGGTGATAACGGTTCCAACAACACCTACATTCATTCTTGGGCCATTGAAGATGCTTCTTATTTGAAATTGAGTAATATCACTTTAGGGTATACTTTCCCCAAGAAAGTGATAAATAAAATCGGCCTGACCAAATTGCGTTTGTATGCAACGGGCAATAATTTGTTTACATGGACTCCTTATACCGGTTTCGATCCGGAAGTATCTACCATGAGTAGCGCATTGACTCCCGGTGTCGATTTCGGTGCTTACCCCAGAAGCCGCTCTTTCGTATTTGGTGTGAACGTAGCATTTTAATTAGAATTAAAAAAGGGAATAATAAGATGAAAAACAAAATGATATATGCGCTTGGCGCAATGATGCTTGTAGGGGTTACTTCTTGTGACCTGACTGAAAAGCCCAGCTCATTCTACGAGAAAGATACTTATTTCGTGACAGAAGGAAAAGCCCAGATGGCTGTAGTCGGAATCTATGACTGTCTTGAAACTACAGACTATTATGGACAAAATATCATGCCGTTCTTTGGGTCGGACGATATGTTCATGGTGCGTGGAACCGGTTCGGACGGAACTCGCCGTGACATATCCCACTATCTGTACAATGCTTCTAATACTTGGATTGCCAGTGTATGGAGATGTGCTTACCAAGCTCTCGACCGTGCCAATGTGGCTATTGCCAGCATTGAGGCCATGTCGGGTTTCGCAGAAAACAGAAACCTGCAGGAAATTGACGGGCAAGCTCGATTCCTCCGTGCCTACATAGCTTTCGACCTGGTGAAATTCTTTGGTGATGTACCGTTCAGCACGGAATATACGAATGGTTTTGCTAATACATCCAAACCTCGTACCGACCGTGAGCTGATTTATGACCAAATCATCGAAGATTTGAACTATGCAAAAACATATTTGAAATCAGGTCGTGAAGTGGCTTCTTCTGAAATACCTTGTAGCGGTGCTGCCCGTACTTTACTGATGCGTGTCTATTTGCAACGCGCTGGTTATAGCCTGAACCGTTCATCGCGTCAATTGACCCGTCCGGATGATACTGCCCGAAAGGGATATTTTGAAGCGGTGATTAAAGAATGGGAAGCTCTAAAGGCTGAAGGCTATCATGATTTTTATGCAGGTGGTTATGAGCAACTGTTTAAGAACTATTCTCAGCTGATATTGGACAATCAGGAATCTCTTTGGGAAATTGCTTTCGAACCCAACCAAGGTTTGAAGGACAATGCCGGTGTGTGGGCAACTTACAACGGGCCACTTGTAGATGCTCCGGGAAGTTATCCCGGCACAAGCAGTTATATGGGACGTGCCAATGCTTTCTTTGTGGTATTACCATATTGGAAGTCTTTCTATGAGTCAAATGAGGATGGAAGCATAAAGGATATACGTCGTGACGTGAATTTCGTGGACTATGCTATCAAGTGGAATAAAAATAAAGAAACTCAGGAAAAATCGCATACTTCTGCCGATATCAACAAAAATCTGAACAGATATCCGGGCAAATGGCGCAGAGAATGGATGGCTCCGGGTTTTGTGGATCCCAACAATACAGGCGTCAATTATGCTCCGTTGCGTTATGCCGATGCTGTTCTGATGGCAGCTGAAGCTTATAACGAAATCGGCAACACAACCGAAGCATGGAAATTATTGAATGACGTCCGTGTACGTGCCGGTGCTACTCCTATAAGTACAGCCAATTATTCAAGCTTGTTGAAGGCTCCGAAATTGTATGATTTGCCATTTATTCCGGATGGTGATGATGCCGGCAGATTCCGTACAGCATTGTATTGGGAACGTGCTTTTGAACTTTGCTACGAGGGTCAACGTAAATATGATCTATTGCGCTGGGGTATTCTGGAAGCATCTTTAAAAGCTGCTCAGAACTATATGGAATCATGGATTCCGGGACCAGATGAATATATAACGGATGCTGCACGTAAAGATTGGAATCCGGTGAAATGGGCTAAGTCCAATTACGTAGCAGGCCACAATTTTACCACAGGCAAGCATGAACTTTACCCCATTCCATTGGCCGAAATCCAATCGAACGCGGCTTTGAATGGAGAAAACAATCCGGGATTTGAGTAATTTCATTTTCTGGGTATGAACTGACAATGGATGGAGAAAGTATAAACATCTTACTGTTTCTCCATCCTTGTATGTAAGGATGATAATTTGAGCAGATATAACCTATAGAATATGCATATATTTATGAAGAAATTTTTATTATTTTGTTACGCAGTTGCTACATTGCAGGGATTCTCTGGCTGTTCACCCAGTCAACCAAAGGAAGATTACGGCTGGTTGAAAAACGCGATAGACACTTCTGTGCAACAACTGGAAGAAACAGTGGCGGATGTAGGGGATTCAGTCTTGTTGCCCCGTTCCATCTGGACGGGATACGATATGGATTTTCTCTGTAGCCAGTTACAAAGAGAGCCTGTAACTTTTAAAGACTCCTTGCGGATGAAACCTGTGAAAGATGCCTTGGGAAGCCGTAGATATTGCAGTTCCATCTATGATTGGACAAGCGGTTTTTTCCCCGGAAACTTGTGGTACGCATATCAGTTGACTGGTATAGAAGACTTGAAAAAAGATGCGGTGAAATTTACGAATTACCTATATCCGTTGAAAGATTATAAAGGTACACACGATATCGGATTCATGGTGAATTGCAGTTATGGTAATGCGCACCGTCTGTCTCCTGCCGACACTATCCGTCAGATATTGGTACAGACTGCTGATAATTTGTGCGGTCGTTTCGACTCGAACATAGGCTGTATCCGTTCCTGGGATTTTGGGAAGTGGAATTTCCCTGTGATTATTGATAATATGATGAATCTGGACTTATTGTTTTACGTCAATCATCTTACGAATGATTCCAAGTATAAAGAAGTCGCATTGAGACATGCTGAGACAACAATGAAAAACCACTTTAGAAACGATCATTCGTCCTACCATGTAGTAAGCTACAATAGCGATGGCAGCGTAGAAATGAAATGTACGCATCAGGGGAAAAATGATGATTCCTCATGGGCGCGCGGACAAGCTTGGGGAGTATATGGATATACATCCTGTTATCGTGAGTCGAAAGATGCAGCCTTCTTACAGCAAGCCCAAAATATCGCGGCATTAATCATGGAACGTGTAAAGACTGACGATGCGATTCCTTTGTGGGACTACGATGCCCCGAACACACCGGAGACGCCTCGTGATGCATCTGCCGCCTCTATCACAGCTTCTGCCCTGATAGAGCTCAGTACTCTTGTAGAGGACGGACAAGTCTATTTTGATTACGCCGAGAAACTGCTCAAGTCTCTCTCTTCCGATGCTTACTTGGCAAAAGTCGGCACCAACCAGGGATTTATTCTGATGCACTCTACAGGTTCATTGCCTAATGGTTCTGAAATTGATACACCTATCAATTATGCCGATTATTATTATCTGGAGGCTTTAGTCCGATATATGCAAGTAAAAGGAATTGATTATAAATCGCTATAAACGAAATTAATATACCATGAAGATAACAAAGTATATTCTTAGCTTTATTTTTCTGTTGGTTGTATTATGTGCGGAAGCACAGCAGTTGCGGAAGGAAGCTTTCGGCTTGCTGAATCTGGATTATCCGGGATTGGAGAAAGTGAAAGCCGCATATGACCGACAACAATGGGACGAGGCAGCCAAAGCCTTATTGGACTATTATCGCCAACGTACTGGCATAGGACACCCTGATATCGATATGCAGAATATCAAGATTTCCAAGGAAGAACAGAAATGGGCGGATGATGCCTTGGAACATACGTTTTTTGTGCATAAAGGCTATCAGCCTTCTTATAATTACGGCAAAGATATCAACTGGCAATATTGGCCGGTACAGGACAATGAGTTGCGTTGGCAATTGCATCGCCACAAATGGTTCACCCCAATGGGTAAGGCATATCGAATCTCTGGAGACGAGAAATATGCCAAAGAATGGGCATACCAATATATGGATTGGATTAAAAAGAATCCTCTGACAGAGGTAGAGAAAGAAGAATACGAACTGGTCAGCGCAGGCGAGGTAAAGGGAAATGCGGAAAATGTACGTTTTGCATGGCGTCCTCTGGAGGTGAGCAACCGTTTACAGGATCAAACGCTGCAATTTCTGTTGTTCGTTTCTTCGAAGGCCTTCACGCCGGAGTTCTTGACTGAATTTCTGATTAATTATCACCGGCATGCACTGCATATTCTTGGCAATTACTCGGATCAGGGTAACCACTTGTTGTTTGAAGCTCAGCGAATGGTGTATGCAGGTGCGTTTTTCCCCGAATTTAAGGAAGCAGGCGAATGGCGAAAAAGTGGGATAAGCATTTTGAACCGCGAAATTAAAAAACAAGTCTATCCGGATGGCGGTCAATATGAATTGGACCCACATTATCATCTGGCGGCAATCAACATTTTCTGCAAGGCTTTGCGCATGGCGGATGTTAATGGCTTCCGTCAAGAATTTCCCACCGGATACGTGAATACGGTCAAGAGTATGATTGAATTTTATGCCAACATTTGTTTTCCGGATTACAGCAATCCCTGTTTCAGTGATGCCAAGTTGGGAGACCGTCCGGCAGAAATCCGTAATTATCAGGATTGGCTCAAGCTATTTCCTGATTGTGAGTGGATTCGTTATTATGCCACAGAAGGTCGTGAAGGCACTCCCTTGCCCAACCTTTCTCACGGTGCGCTGACTTCCGGTTTCTTTACTTTCAGAAACGGCTGGAAACAGGATGCTACCGTAATGGTTGTAAAGGCCGGTCCCAAAGGGGAATGGCACTGCCAGCCGGACAATGGAACTTTTGAGTTTTGGTTCAATGGCCGGAATCTCTTCCCGGATAGTGGCTCCTACGTCTATGCCGGTGATGATAAAGTAATGAAACTTCGTAATTGGTTCCGCCGGACAAGTTCTCACAACACGTTGACATTGGATGGGAAAAACCTGCAAACAACCCAGTCTGTCACCAAACTATGGAAGCCCGAAGGCAATGAGCAGATTCTGGTGACTGAGAATCCGCATTATGATGGTTTGAAACACAGACGTTCTGTTTTCTTTGTAGACCAATCTTATTTTGTAATTGTAGATGAAGCCGTGGGAAACGCCCAAGGAGTAGTGAATCTGAACTACCATTTGTGTGAAGGTACTGTAAATATAGACAGAAAGAATAATATGCTGACTACAGTTTATGACGGCCCAAGCAACGTGAAACTGCAATGCTTTGCCGAGAAGAAAATTTCAATGAAAGAAAAAGAAGGCTGGCGTTCAACTGCCTATCGTTTACGAGTACCCCGTACAACTGTATCTTTTGATATAGATAAAAAGGATTCGGACGCTGTACGTTACATAACTATTCTTTATCCGTCGAAAAATACAGCTTCCTTCCCTATATTCAAAGCTAAGTTCCTGAACAAGGCATTTGACGAAAATGGGGTGAAAATAGAAATATCTGTTGGCGGAAAGAAACGTCAATTGGAATATAAACTATAATAACCCGTTGGCGGAATTAATTCATTACCGCTGCGGAATGACTGCAATGATACTTTAATGGTTTGTTGTAATATATTGAAGGTATGAATCTGCTTTGTAATATTTTGATTATCAGTACCTATTGGATGCATTGCATTCAGTATACGATTGAACCCTATTCAGTATACGACTGAATGGCATTCAATATACGACTGAATTAGGTTCAGTATACTGCTATTTCTTGCATCTGTATTATTTGTAAGGAATGCAGATTGCTGTTCCGTACCTTATTGCAGTTCACAATCGTCCGGATTTTCTTAAATTCCGCCAACGGGTTATAAAAGATTTTTATAATGAATCGTTTATCATACATATTTCTGCCTTTGACTGCCATCGGAATGTCCGCTTGCAGTTCCGGCAAAGAGGAAGTGAAACGTCCGAATATCATCTTTATGATGACGGACGACCATACTACGCAAGCTATGTCATGTTACGGTGGACGTTTCCTTCAGACTCCCAACATGGATAGGATTGCCAATGAAGGTGTTCGTATGGACAATTGTTATGCGGTCAATGCTTTATCCGGCCCGTCAAGAGCTTGTATCCTGACGGGCAAATTCAGCCACATCAATGGATTCACAGACAATGCCAGCACTTTCGATGGTAACCAACAGACCTTCCCTAAATTGTTGCAGGCCGCCGGTTACCAGACTTCAATTGTCGGCAAATGGCATCTGATTACCGAGCCTCAGGGATTTGACTATTGGTGTATCCTGACCGGACAACATGAACAGGGGGATTATTACAATCCCGATTTCAACGAGAACGGAAAGCAGATTGTAGAGCAGGGCTATACAACTGACGTTATTACAGACAAGGCTATCGAATATCTGGAACACAGAGACAAAAGCAAGCCTTTCTGCATGATGTATCACCAGAAAGCCCCTCACCGTAACTGGATGCCCGCTCCTCGTCATTTGGGAATGTTCAACAATACCGTGTTTCCCGAACCTGCCACGCTTTTCGATACATACGAAGGCAGAGGCTCTGCTGCTATAGAACAGGATATGTCCATCGAGCATACATTGACCAATGACTGGGATCTGAAACTACTGACCCGTGAAGAAATGCTGAAAGATACGACCAATCGCCTCTATCAAGTCTACAAGCGTATGCCGGCTGATGTACAAGATAAGTGGGATTCGGTATACGCCCAGCGTATTTCAGAATACCGTAGCGGCAACTTAAGAGGGAAAGAACTGATCAGTTGGAAGTACCAGCAATATATGCGCGATTACTTGGCAACTATTGTAGCTGTGGACGAAAATATAGGAAGGTTGCTCGGCTATCTGGAGAAAAACGGTGAATTGGACAATACAATCATAATCTATACTTCGGACCAGGGTTTCTTTCTGGGCGAACATGGCTGGTTCGACAAGCGCTTTATGTATGAAGAATGCCAGCGCATGCCATTGGTTATCCGTTATCCGAAGGCCATCAAGGCGGGGAGTGTATCGAGCGCTATTGCCATGAATGTGGATTTTGCTCCTACCCTGCTGGATTTTGCCGGAGTAGATATACCAGCAGATATTCAGGGACAGTCTCTCAGGACCATTCTGGAGAATGGGGGGAAAACACCGGCTGACTGGAGAAAAGCCGCCTATTATCACTATTATGAGTATCCGGCAGAGCACTCGGTTAAAAGGCATTACGGCATTCGTACCGCTGACTTCAAGCTGATTCACTTCTATAACGATGTGGACGAATGGGAAATGTATGACTTGAAGAATGACCCGAGTGAACTGAACAGTGTGTTTGGTAAACCGGAGTATGCCGACAAACAAGCGGAACTCATTTCATTGCTGAAAAAGATTCAAAAACAGTATAAGGATGATGACCCCGATGAAAAGGTCAAAGAGTTATTCAAAGGTGACAGACGATTGATGAAAAACAGATAATCTAAATTTAAATTATGGACAGAAGAAATTTTTTAAAGCATACCGGTTGGTCTTTTATCGGGCTGGCCGCTTCCGGTAGCCTATTGTCTGCATGTCAGCAAGGAACTGCCGCAGGAAAGAAAGTCATGCCCTCTGCCAGTAATCTGAAATATTTCTGGGGAGACTTGCATAATCATTGTAACATAACCTACGGTCATGGCGACATGCGTTCTGCGTTCGAGGCCGCCAAAGAACAACTGGATTTTGTATCTGTCACTCCTCATGCCATGTGGCCGGATATTCCCGGTGCCGATGATCCCCGTCTGAAGTGGGTGATTGATTATCATACGGGTGCCTTCAAGCGTTTGCGGGAGGGAGGTTATGAGAAATATGTCACCATGACCAATGAATACAATAAGGAAGGAGAATTCCTGACTTTTGTTGGTTATGAGGCGCACAGTATGGAACATGGTGACCATGTGGCTCTGAATTATGATTTGGACGCACCGCTGGTGGAATGTACTTCCATTGAAGACTGGAAACGGAAAGCTCGCGGACATAAGGTATTCATAACTCCGCATCACATGGGATATCAGACTGGCTATCGCGGATACAACTGGAACTTCTTTACGGAAGGAGACCAGACCCCGTTTGTAGAGATGTATTCGCGCCATGGACTGGCAGAAAGCGATCAGGGAGATTACAGTTATCTGCATGACATGGGTCCTCGCCAATGGGAAGGTACTATTCAATGCGGATTGGAGCAAGGTAAAAAATTCGGTATTATGGGTTCGACCGACCAACATGCAGGTTATCCGGGAAGTTACGGTGACGGTCGCATAGGTATCCTTGCGGAATCATTGAGCCGTGATAAAATCTGGGATGCCATGAAGAACCGTCATGTATGCTGTGCCACCGGTGATAAAATCAATATAGATTTTCGTTTGAATGATGCGTTCCCGGGCGATGTCGTACGGGGAAACAGTCGCCGCATTTATCTGAATGTGGAGGGAGGTAGCTGTATTGATTATATTGACATCGTTAAGAACAGAAAGTGTATTGCTCGTTTAAGCGGTCCGTTGTTGCCCGAGATGCCGGAAGGAGATATGGTACGCTGCAAGGTAAAAGTTGATTTCGGTTGGAACCGCGAAGAGCAGTATGTGCATTGGCAAGGAAAGCTGTCCATAAATAAAGGAACTATCAATGCTGTGGAACCTTGCTTCCGTGGCGCCGCTTTCACTTCTCCGCAACCGGGAGAATCTGAGTTTGAGACAAAAGTTAACCGTATTGTGTCTGTTACAAGTAAGGATGCAGAGTTGGATATGTACAGTTCCAAAAACCCCAATACCACGACTCCTGCCACGCAAGCTGTCATTCTGGATGTGACTATGCCTAAAGATGGCGTGATTACAGCCGAATTCAATGGCAAGAAATTTGAGCATTCGTTGGGTGAACTTTTGGAAGGTTCCCGTTCACATTTCATGATAGGGTGGCTCAGTGAGGCTATTCTCTTCAACCGTGCAATGCCGGAAAGTTGCTTTACGGTTGAGCATTATATGGAGGATACCCAACCCGAAAGAGATACGGACTATTACTATGTCAGGGTTCGCCAGCGTGACCAGCAATGGGCATGGAGTTCTCCTATATGGGTAGAAAGAACATAATGTTTCCTTATTTGATATAATAAACTATGGAATATGCAATTGGCATTGATTTAGGTGGTACATCTATAAAATATGCTTTGGTGGATAAAGCGGGTAATTCTTTCTTTGAGGGAAAATTACCCTCTTTTGCTTCTGTTTCAGCTGCAAAAGTAATAGAGCAGTTGATAAAAGCTGTCATGTTGTTAAAAGATGAAGCTGCCAAACAAAACTGGACAGTATTGGGCATTGGGCTTGGTACACCCGGAATTGTAGATGAGACGAACCGTATCGTATTGGGAGGTGCAGAAAATATTATCGGTTGGGAAAACATAGATGTGGCTTCTCTTTTGGAAGAACAGATGAAACTACCGGTAGTCGTTGGAAATGACGCCAACCTGATGGGGTTGGGGGAAGCGAAATATGGTGCAGGGAGGGGGTGTACCCACGTGGTGTTTCTGACAGTGGGAACCGGCATCGGTGGAGCCGTCATCATTGATGGCAAATTATTCAACGGCTATGCCAATCGGGGTACGGAGCTGGGACACGTGCCATTGATTGCTAACGGTGAACGTTGTGCCTGCGGAGCGATCGGCTGCCTGGAGCATTATGCCTCGACTTCTGCTTTGGTAAGGCATTTCAGCACGTTGGCTAAAGAGCGGAATCTGAGTTTTGATATGGAAATAAACGGAGAACTAATAGTCCGCCTGTATCATGAAAATTTTCCGATGGCTGTTGAATGCATGAGTGAACACTTTTACTATTTGGGAAGAGGAATTGCCGGATTTGTCAATATATTCAGCCCTCAACGGATTGTATTGGGAGGAGGGGTTACAGAATCCGGTATTTTCTATTTAGAGAAAATAAGGGAAGTGGTTCGAGAGCATGTTATAGCCGATTGTGCCTTAAATACAGAAATTGTAGCCGCATCATTGGGTAATAAAGCCGGATTTATCGGAGCGGCATCATTAATCTTAAAATGAACGATATATCATGAAAAGTAACAAGAAATGGAGTATGCTGACATTAATCATGATGTTTTGGTTTACTATTTCATTCATTACGAATATTCTCGGGCCGTTAATCCCCGACATTATCCATAACTTTGAACTGAAGGATCTGGCAATGGCAGGGTTTATTCCGACCTCTTTTTTCTTGGCCTATGCCATCATGTCGATACCGGCAGGTATATTAATAGATAAATATGGAGAAAAGCCGGTGCTATTTACCGGCTTCCTAATGCCATTTATAGGTACTACCTTGTTTGCATGTTTCCCTTTTTACCTGATACTGCTTCTGTCTTCTTTCATCATTGGTTTGGGAATGGCCATGTTGCAAACTGTAATCAACCCTTTGCAACGTGTTGTCGGCGGAGAGGAGAATTATGCGTTTATAGCAGAGTTGGCACAGTTTGTATTCGGAGTAGCCTCTTTTATCAGTCCCTTGGTTTACACTTGGCTGATACATGCACTGGAACCGGAAGTTTATCAGCAGGGACAGAACTTTTTGCTGGATATTCTGGCAAAAGTTACTCCGGTTACTCTTCCCTGGGTTTCTCTGTATTGGGTATTTACAGCACTGTTGTTGGCTATGCTGCTCGTTGTGTCATTCGTTCATTTTCCGCGCATTGAATTGAAAGATGATGAACGCAGTGGTTCCTCCTCTTCCTATAAAAAATTGTTCCGTCAAAAATACGTATGGCTTTTCTTTTTGGGAATCTTCTGTTATGTCAGTACAGAACAGGGTGTCTCTATTTTTATGAGTACCTTCTTGGAACAGTATCATGGCATTGATCCAAGAACTGTCGGTGCACAAAGTATCAGTTATTTCTGGGGTTCGATGACCGTCGGTTGCCTATTTGGTATGTTCTTGCTGAAGCTGATAGACAGTAAACGTCTCCTACAAATATCAGGACTGCTTTCCATGAGTTTACTCTTGATCGCATTGTTCGGTTCTGCAAAAGTTGCGGTATGTGCATTTCCGGCAATCGGTTTCTGCATTTCAATGATGTACTCCATCGTATTCTCACTGGCTCTGAACACAGTAGCCCAGAATCACGGTTCTTTTGCCGGTATTCTTTGCTCCGGAATTGTGGGAGGCGCAGGAGGTCCGCTGTTTGTCAGTCTGCTATCCGATACCACTTCATTACGCATAGGAATGCTCCTTATCTTGGTTTTCATGGGATATATTACGTTTATCGGTTTTTGGGCACATCCACTGGTCAACAATAAGACAGTCAGCCTGAAAGAACTGGTTGGTTTCAAAAACAAAAATAAAATACTGAAATGAGAAAGATATTATTAGGCTTACCCGCCTTTTGCCTATTGATGGCATGTGGCAGTTCCGAGCAATCTGCTGTCATAACAGTTTCCGACGAGACATTGATGCACGAAGTTCGTGCAACTCCCTCTCCTGCGAATGGTGCTTGCGTTAAGATGAATCCGCCGCGCTTTATGTGGCCGGATAAATTCCCGCATTTAGGTCCGGTATTGGATGGAGTTCCGGGACAAGTGGATGAAAAACCGAAAGTAGTCTATCGGATTCGTATTTCTCAGGACAAGAACTTTCAAAAGGAAGTGTTGATTGGGGAACGCGCCTGGGCTTTTTTCAATCCTTTCCAGTGCCTGGCTCAGGGAAAATGGTACTGGCAATATGCTTACGTCACTCCTGGAGGTAAAGAAGAATGGTCACCGGTTTATCAATTCCATATAGGTAAAGATACACCGGAATTTAATCCGCCCACATTGGAGAAAGTCTTGGCAAAATATACGTCTCACCACCCACGCGTATTATTGGATGCGGATGATTGGGAGGAAATTATAACGAAGAATAAAAATAATCCGGAAGCTCAGGCCTATATGGACAAAGCTTCCCGGTGCATTTCTCATCCGTTGAAGCATCTTCAGGAAGAGATAGATACAACAAATGTAGTTACATTAACCAATGTAGTACAGCGTGAGTCAGCCCTTATCCGCGAGAGCCGTAAGATTGTGGATAGAGAAGAAGCCAATGTGGAAGCATTGGTACGCGCCTATCTGCTGACGAAAGACAAGAAGTATTATCGTGAAGGCATCAACCGGTTGAGTGAAATCCTTTCCTGGCAAACAAGCAAATACTTTGCAGGTGACTTCAATCTATCCACTTTGCTCTCTATGAGCACATCGGCGTACGACGGGTTCTACAACCTGTTGTCTCCGTCAGAAAAACAGTTATTATTAGATAATATCCGGAATATCGGGAATAAATTCTATAATGAATACGTTAATCATCTGGAGAACCGTATTGCAGACAATCATGTATGGCAAATGACTTTCCGCATTCTTACAATGGCGGCCTTTGCCACAGTTGGTGAGATTCCGGAAGCATCCGTGTGGGCAGATTATTGCTATAATGAATGGATCTCCCGTCTTCCGGGACTGAATAAGGATGGTGCTTGGCATAATGGAGATTCATATTTTCATGTAAATATACGCACACTGATAGAGGTACCGGCCTTTTTCTCCCGTATATCCGGTTTCAATTTCTTTGCCGATCCGTGGTATAACAACAATGCTTTATATGTCATTTACCAGCAACCTCCCTTTTCCAAATCCGGAGGACATGGCAATTCGCATGAGGGACAGCGCACTCCGAATGGAGGTCGCGTAGGATATGCAGATGCGCTGGCACGCGAATGTAACAATCCGTGGGCGGCAGCTTATGTACACGAAATTATGCAGGAAGACCCTGATATTCTGTCGAAAGCTTTTGAAGCCAAACCGGCGGACTTGACCTGGTATCGTTGTACGACAAAAAAGGAGAGGCCTGCTTATAGTAGCAAGCTGTTGGAGCTGCCTCAGTCCAAAGTTTTCAGCCAGACAGGCACTGCACTGATGAACACAGACATAGGACATCACACCAACAATGCCATGCTCTCTTTCCGTAGCAGCCCCTATGGTGCCACTTCCCATGCTTTAGCTAATCAAAACGCCTTCAATACTTTCTTTGGTGGAAAGGCAATTTTCTATAGCAGTGGACATCGTACCGGCTTTACAGATGACCATTGCATGTATGCTTATCGGAATACTCGCGCCCATAATTCCATATTGGTGAATGGTATGGGACAAAAGATTGGAACGGAAGGTTATGGATGGATTCCTCGCTATTATGAAGGAGAAGAAATCTCCTACGTTGTAGGTGATGCTTCTAACGCTTATGGAAAAGTGGTTTCTCCGTTGTGGCTGGAACGTGGGCGCTTGTCTGGTACTCAGTATACACCGGAGAAAGGTTGGGATGAGAATAAACTGGATTTTTTTCGAAGACATATTGTTCAGCTGGGACGTTCGGGTTTGTTCGTTGTTTATGACGAACTGGTTGGTAAAGAACCGGTAGAATGGAATTATCTGCTGCATACGGTAGAACTGCCCATGGAAGTCGCTGAAGAGAAAGACGGATTGCGCATCTTAGGAAAGAACAAGGCAGACGGAGTATCTATAGCTCATCTGTTCTCCTCACAGAAAATGACTTATGCGCAAACAGACACCTTTTTTGTGGCTGCTGTTGATTGGAAAAAACGACTTGGCAAAACTCTCTCCAATCATTATCATTTTACAGCAACGACAGCTTCTTGCAGCAAAATCTGTTTTCTCAATGTGATTGATGTACATGGAAACAACCGTGCCGATGCTGTAATTAATCGTGAAAGGAACCGCATAACAGTAGAAGAATGGGTTATCGAATGTAATCTGGAAGGTGAAGGTAATGCGTTCTTGTATATAGAGAATAAACAGAACGGTGTTTCGCTGGACTTCAATTATGACTCAAACAAAGGTGCTACGACCATCATAGATCGGGTAGACGGAAAGAAAGTAGAAAAAAGGCTGGTTGATGCCTTACCGGAACTTGAAATATGATATCACTTTAAAACAAAATTGAATTATTGAAATAATATGGTAAAAGAAAATTCAATGAAGTATTTGGCTTGTTTTTCGTTGTTATGCTCTTCTATGGCTTCTGCCATCGAACGTCCTAACATCATCTACATCTTCACCGATCAGCAAACGGCCAGCGCCATGAGCTGTGCCGGAAATCCGGATCTGCACACTCCCAACCTTGACCGTTTGGCAGCGGCCGGTATACTATTTAATAACGCTTATTGTACAGCTCCACTCAGTGGCCCCTCACGTGGAGCTATGTTTACAGGGTACTATCCGGATGCAGTAGGGCTGTCTGTCAACGGATCACCGATGCCCGACTCTCTTAAGGCACAAACACTGGGCACTTTAATAAAGAATGCCGGTTATGATTGTGCCTATGGCGGTAAATGGCATCTTCCTTTACTCGAAGTTCCAGACAAAGAATATGGCTTCGACAATATATATAAACATAGTGATGATGGGCTGGCAGAAGCTTGTGCCGAATATCTCTCGCGCAAACATAAAAAGCCGTTTTTTTTGGTGGCTTCCTATGACAACCCACATAATATCTGCGAATATGCACGTCGTCAGAACTTCCCTTATGGAAATATTGATATACCTGATATACGGGATTGTCCGGGATTGCCTGCCAATTTTGCCAAAAACCCGTATGATGCTGACGTCATTGAAAGTGAAAGAATCAATAACTACAATGTATATCCAACCGCTGGTTTTACCCCCGAAGACTGGCGTATGTACCGATATACTTATTATCGCTTGGTAGAAAAAGTAGATAGAGAAATAGGAAAGATTATTGATGCCATCGATCGGAATAATCTTTGGGAAAATACAGTGGTAATCTTTTCCAGCGATCACGGCGATGGTATAGGTGCCCATCGTTGGAACCAGAAGTCTGCTTTATATGAGGAGATTATCAATATCCCTCTTATTGTAACGCTGCCAGGCAAGAAGAATGCAGGCAAAGTGTTACCCCAGCTTATTAGTAACGGTGTAGATTTCTTTGCCTCCGTGTGTGACTGGGCAGGTGCCAAAATGCCGAAGGGAGCAGCAGGAAAGTCTTTCCGGAAAATTGCAGAGGAAGGAAATCCGCAAGCTTTACATCAAGAATATATCATCACCGAAACACGGTTTGACGGTAGCAAGACGAGGGGCTGGGTAGTACGTAGCGAACGTTATAAATATGTGCTTTACGATAAAGGAAGATATCGCGAACAGCTGTTTGATATGCAAAATGACAGAGGGGAAATGAGAAACCTGATAATGGAAAACTCATATGGCCAGAAACTGCAAGAATTACGCGATATTCTTGAGAAATGGATGAGCATCTATAACGTACGTCCAAGTCGCCCGAAACTGCATGATGTCCCTGGGAAAACACTTAAAAATGTTCATAAGTAACGTTTGTCTGATGGCTTAATCACAAGGAGGAGTCGAAATGACCAATCAGTTTTATGCCTAGCTGGCATTGTTTAGGTCTCGTGTTTCTCATTCTGATATGAAGCTTGATTAAGAGATCTTTTCAGTGAAAGGTACCGGGCCCTATCAATCTCAACTTGGCAAATGTAACCCTTCGCTTGGCCATGCTGAAGTTTACAATTATGCTTCAAGTTTTAGAATTGAATATCATCGCTTGTATTGAATAGGTGTTAAGTAACTTCTGTTTATAGAATTTTCAAAGCCACCAGGCTCGAAGGCCGTTTCGGTACACAAAAACAGTATTACTCACTATCGAAAATTAAAGTACGGAACAGGAAAACAGAAATCCTATAGAGGAAGTTGTTAGGCTTCTTCCAAACGGATAAGATTTTAGCTCAGAGAGAGAAAATACAATAAAATGGCATATGAGATGGTAGGAGCAAATCATCTGCATATGCCATCTTACTTTTTTATGACATTTACTGAATATCCCTAATTAAGGGGCTATCTATTTTCGAATAGCCCCTTAATTAGGGATATTATTATAGTAAAATCCTTTTATTCTGAAACTTCATTAAGTTCACTGCTCTTTTTGCCTTTTATCAGTATGTAAGCGATAGGAGATGCAACGAACAGAGAAGACATTGTTCCGAATACAACACCCAGAATCATAGCGAATGCGAAGCTGCGGATGGAATCACCGCCGAGGATGAAGATACACAGCAACACAATCAAGGTACTTAGTGAAGTATTGATAGTACGTGCCAAAGTTGTATTCAGTGAGTCATTGAACAATTGGAACTTGTCGCGCTTCGGATAGAGACCGAAGAATTCACGTACACGGTCGAAGATTACCACCTTGTCATTGATAGAGTAACCGATAGCTGTCAGGATGGCACCGATAAAGGTCTGGTCGATTTCCAGAGAGAACGGCATCCAGCCCCAACAGATAGAGTAGGCACCCAGGATGATGATGGTATCACAAGCCAATGCGGCTACTGAACCGATACTGTATGCAATATTGCGGAAACGAATCAATATATAGACACCGATGGCAATCAATGCAAGCACAACAGACCAGATAGCGGAGACCTTGATGTCGTCTGCGATACTCGGACCTACCTTCTGAGAACTGATGATACTGCCGCCCGTATGGTTTTCGCGGTCAATGAAGGTTTCCAACGTAATGTTTTGAGTCAATACAGGTTTCAGGGTTTCATACAGGTATGCTTCGATCTCAGAGTCGATATTGTTACCTTCTTCTTCAATGCGGTAGTTCGTGCTGATACGTACAGTCTTGCCGTCTGTACCGATAGCGATAACGCTGACATTGGCATCGCCGAACTTGCTGGAGATAAGTTCACGAATCTGTTCCGGTTCCACTTTGTTCTCAAACTGTACCTTGAAGTTACGTCCACCGGTGAAGTCGATGCTCTGGCTCAGTCCACGGGTAGCGAGGAAAGCGATGCATACAACTACGGCAGCTCCGGTGATGGTCAACCACAGCTTGTTTCTGCCCATGAAGTCGAAGTGTACGTTCGCCATTAGGTTCTTGGAAATCTTGGAAGAGAATGTCAGGTTCAGCAATTTGTCTTTGCCCATGAAATAATCATAGAACAGACGTGTCATGAACACGGCAGTAAAGAACGAAATCAAGATACCGATAATCAGTGTAGTGGCAAAACCGCGGATAGGACCTGTACCGAAGTTGAACAGGATGATACCGGTGATGATAGACGTCAAGTTGGAGTCGAAGATAGCAGAGAAGGCGTTGGAGTAACCGTCAGCCAATGCTTTCTTCACACCCTTGCCTGCACGGAGTTCTTCTTTGGTACGCTCGTAAATCAATACGTTGGCATCCACAGCCATACCCAGCGCCAACACCATACCGGCAATACCGGACATCGTCAATGCTGCCTGGAAAGAAGAAAGGATACCCAACGTGAAGAACAAGTTCAGCACCAAAGCACCATTGGCAACCATACCCGGAATGAATCCGTACATAGAGCACATGTAAACCATCAGCAGAATCAATGCTACGATGAATGACATGATACCGGCATTGATGGAAGCTTGTCCCAGTGAAGGACCTACGATATCTTCTTGTACGATGTGCGCAGGAGCTGGCATCTTACCTGATCTTAACACGTTTGCCAAGTCTTTTGCTTGTTCCGGAGTAAAGTGACCGGTAATCTGTGAGTTACCACCAGTGATTTCATTGTTTACGTTCGGTGCGGAGTAAACGTAACCGTCCAGCACGATAGCGATGCTCTTGCCGATATTCTGCTTGGTGAGCTGAGCCCAACGGCGTGCACCGTCAGTGTTCATGGACATACTTACGGCAGGTTTACCGTAATGGTCGTATTCGTCTTTGGCGCTAACCACTACATCACCTTCCAGAGGCGCCTTGCCGTTACGTTCTGTAGAACGGATGGCATAAAGTTCGAAAGTCTGAGCTTTCGGATCATATTCATAAGGAGATACTCCCCATTTCAGACGCAAGTCTTTCGGCATTTCGGCCTGAACTTCCGGCATGGAAAGGTATCTGTTGATTTCAGCTGTATCCTTGTAGTTGGCATAGGCTACAACAGGACCTTGTCCGCTGGGGTTGACTTGCAAGATTGCGAACAGCGGGTGTTCTTTCTTTATTTGTGCAAGGTCAGCGGTTTGTGTCTTGTTTTCACCCTTTAAAGCAGCGGCAAGACTGTCGGCTGTGCTGGTAGCTTGGGCTACGGCAGGAGCTTCGGTAGCTGCGCTGTCTGCCTCTTCTGCCGGAGTTTCGCTTGCAACGATGGCACGCAACTTGGTGTCGGCAGCTTGCAGATAGGGAGTAACGTCTTTTGCTGTGTATGTTTCCCAGAATTCCAGATTGGCAGAACCTTGTAATAATTTTCTTACACGTTCAGGCTCTTTGATACCCGGAAGTTCTACCATGATACGGCCCATTTTGTCTTCCAAACTCTGGATATTGGGCTGAACTACACCGAAACGGTCGATACGGGTACGAAGTACATTGTAGGAGTTGTCAACAGCTGCCTTTACTTCTTCGCGCAATACTTTCTCAACTTCCGCGTCGGTAGATTTCTGAGTTACCTTGTCTTTTAATTGTTGGGTTGCGAACAGCTGTGACAGCGGAGCACCCGGAGCAAGCTTGTGATACTCTCTGACGAATAGGGTGATCACGTCATCCTGGCTTGTGGTAGCTTGCTTGGCGGCAGTGGCCAATGCTTGGTTGAATGCTTCGTCAGTCTTGTTGTCAGCCAATACTTTGATGACATCGGGTACGGAAACTTCAAGGATGACGTTCATACCACCCTTCAAGTCCAAACCTAAACTGATTTCCATCTCACGACATTGTTTCAGCGTCCAATTGCCGAAATACACTTTCTCATTAGCCAGAGAATCGAGGTAGTCCTGCTCTACTTTCACATCGCCTTTTGCAAACTCTTTGGCCTTACTTGTGTAATGGCGAGTTACAAAAGAGAAGGAGAGATAGAACACACACACCAGTGTGAGCAATATCGCAAAAACCCTTACAAATCCTTTGTTTTGCATGTTACTTTTAGTTTATTATGATTACTTTTTAATTAAATTCTGTTGCATACAAGGCTGCAAATATAGCTTTTTTTTCACAAATCTTACTTCATACCGCGATTTTTTAACATCGGGTCTAATTGAGGCTCAGTTCCTCTGAAGTTTTTATAGAGAGTCATCGGGTCTTCGCTGTCTCCTTTCTCCAGAACATTCTGGCGGAAGAGGTCGGCTGTCTGCTTGTCGAAGATACCGTGTTCCTTGAAAGCTTCGAAGGCATCGTTGTCCAGAACATTGGCCCAGAGATAGCTGTAGTAGCCTGCAGCATAACCGCCGATGATGTGGTTGAAGTATGTGGTACGGTAGCGGGGAGCTATTTCCGGAATCAGCCCCAGTTGGTCCATCGCTTCTTTTTCGTATGCAACGACATCAAGACCTTCGGTATCAGTCAGGTTATGCAGGTTCATGTCGAGGATGGCGGCGGCCAGCAATTCGGTAGTCATGAAACCCTGGTTGAATGTTTTCTGGTTCAGTATCTTTTCAATCAGGCTGTCGGGAATGACTTCGCCGGTCTTGTAATGCTTGGCATACATTTTCAACACTTCGGGTTCGGTAGCCCAATGCTCGTTGATTTGAGAGGGGAGTTCCACGAAGTCGCGTACGACATTGGTGCCTGAAGTACCTTTATACTGGCATTGGGTCAATAATCCGTGCAGGGCATGGCCGAATTCATGGAACAAAGTTTCCACTTCGTCGATGGTCAGCAGGGAAGGAGTGTCGCCTACGGGCTTGGTGAAGCTGCATACGTTGCATACCAATGGACGTATGCTGCCTTGTTGTTCGCGGTAATTGCTCATCCAGGCACCACCGCTTTTGCCGGGACGGGGAAAGTAATCTACATAGAAGATTCCTACTTGTGAGCCGTCTGCGGCTTTCACTTCAAACACTTCTACATCGGGATGATAGACGGGGATACCTTCGAGCTTTGTCAGCGTGATGCCATAGAGCTTATTGGCAACGGCAAAGGCGCCTTCACGTACGTTTTCCAGTTTGAAGTAGGGCTTAATCTCTTCTTCTTCGAGGTTATATTTCTCTTTACGGAGTTTTTCGGTGTAGTACCACCAATCCCATGCTTCCAGTTTCTCTCCTTTGCCTTCCTTGTCCATCAGCTTTTGCAGTTCGGCTGCTTCGGCTTTTGCTTTGGGGAGTGCATAACTCCACAAGTTGTTGAGGAAGTCCATCACGGCGGTGGAATTCTTTGCCATTGTATTGTCCAATACAAAGTTGGAGTAACAGTCGAAACCCAGCAGTTGCGCCTTTTCAAGTCTCAGGCGTACGATGTCGGTAATGATTTTCTTGTTGTCGTTCTTGTCATTGTTATTGCCGCGGTTGATGTAGGCCTTGTACATCTGTTCGCGTAGCGGCCGGTTAGCAGAGTATTGAAGGAAAGGCAGGCGGCTTGCATTATGGAGGGTAAACAGCCATTTGCCTTCCTGTCCGGTGGCACGGGCTTCAGCCATGGCGCTTTCGCGGAACCATTGGGGAAGTCCGGCGAGGTCTTCCTCTTTTCCTACATAAAGCTTGAAGTCGTTGTTTTCGTTCAGGATGTTGTTGCTGAACGTGATTCCGAGTGTGGAAAGCTGCTTGTTGATCTCACGCAGACGGGCTTGTTTGTCGGCCGGAAGATTGGCGCCGGAACGGATAAATTTCTTATGGGTTTTTTCCAGCAGCCTTTGTTGTTCGCGGGTCAGGCCGAGAGCATCTTTCTGGCTGTAGACAGCATCCACTTTCTTGAAAAGCTCCTGGTTGAGGGAGATGTTGTCTTCGTGTTCGGCCAATGTCGGAGCCAGTTTCATGGAAAGGGCTGTCAGTTCATCGGTAGTTTCGGCCTCCGTCAGGTTGAAAAATACACCGCCTACACGGTCCAGGGTGGGAGAGCTGTTGTCGAGGGCAACAATGACATTTTCGAAAGTAGGGGCTTCCGTATTGTCAATGATGGCTTGGATATTGGCGTTCTGCTCTTCTATACCTTTCTGGAATGCGGGTTCATAGTGCTCCAACTTGATTTTATCGAATGGAGGCACGCCATTGGGTGTTTGAAACTCAGTAAGGAACGGATTGCTTTCCGTCTGGGTGGCACAGGAGTACATCATACAACTTGCTGCTAAAATTAGAATACATTTTTTGAACATTGTTTTCTAAGTATTAAATGTTTAAGTATTAATTTTCAATATCTCTTAGTGATATAGCACCATATCGGATAGTGGTCTGACTCTTTGATGGAGCGGTCTACTGTACAATTGTAGGCTCTCAGGTTCTTGCTTGTCAGTATGTTGTCTATCCGGAAATAGAATCTGTTCTGGTTGTAGGAGATGCCCAGCCCCCGTCCTGATTGGGTGAATGCGTCGTCCAAATCCTGGGCGATGGTGCGGTGGGTATAGGAGATGGGGGTATCGTTGAAATCGCCGCATACAATAATGTAAGGATGCGGTGAAGCGGTTATTTCATGTGCAATAGTGTCAGCTTGCGGGGCACGGATGGCCGATGCTTCTGCCAGCTTGCGTATGAGCAGGCGTGCGCCGCTTTTCACTTTTTCCTTTTCGGGAGATTTCAGCATGTCTTCGTACACGACTTTATCGGCTTTGGTCAGCTTGTTGGACTCCAGATGATTGTTGATGAGGGTAACCGTGTCTTCCCCAATCTTGATTTCATAGAGTACCGAACCGTTGTATTCGCTGGGATAATCCAATATGCGTGACGAGAGAATCGGAAATTTAGAGTAACATGCTATCTTGTTGGTATGTCCCTTTCCGCTACCCACTGTGTTGATGCGGTGGTATGGATATGCCTTGAGTTCCCGCTCTACGTCTTTTTGCGAAAGATGCTTTGAGGATTGTACTGTGGAATATTCCTGCAGACAGAGGATATCGGCGCCACTTTCCTTCAAATAGGTCAATATCGGGTTTTTGCCATCTTGTTTGGCGGCACCGTCAAATCCCATAATGTTGTAGGAGAGCAGTTTGATACTTGTTTCCGGTAAGTGGTCTGTATGGAAGTTGATGGGCAGATAGGTGCGTATCTGCGAATAGCAGAGCAACATCCCTATTAGGGGCAGCAAAGCCGACCTATAGCGCTGGATGACCAGCCAAAAAATGAGGAAGCCGGCATTTATCATCAGGAACACGGGAAATGTCAGCCCCAGGCACGATTGCACCGGATGTGTGACCGGCTGGATGTGCGGACTATAGGCGGTGAACAGTAATAGGCCCGTAAATAAGGCATTGACCGCTAAAATCAGAAGAGCGACAAAATTACCGAGATGCTTCATTATAATAGTTGAAAATTGAAAGGTGAAAACTGAAAATAAGAGTGGCGGTTATATTCTCATTTTTCATTTTCCGTTTTCCATTGGTTTAACGTTTACTCGCGTCGAACAAGCTTTTCTTTTCCTCTGTAGTAAGGCTTTCGTATCCCGATTTCTTTAATTTGTCGAGAATGCGGTCTATCTCGTCGGATTGGGCTTTTTTCCGTGCGTTGTAATCATAATCTTTTTGTTTGCCAGTACCGTAGTGTACTTTCATTTTCGGCTTTCTGGGTTTGAAGCTGACGATGGAAACTAAGGTATCCAGACATTTGTTTATCCATGAGGTCAGGTCACTACCTTTGCTGAGGCTGGCGGCAAACCATACCCCTGCCAGCGCACCTCCTAAATGTGCGATGTGTCCACCGGCATTGCTGGAGGTGATGAACAGTAAATCGGTGCCTATAACGATGAGTGCCAGGTATTTCAGCCGGATGGTTCCGAACAGCAGTAGCCGTATCGGATAGTTGGGCTCGCGATAGGCGGTGGCGGCTACAATGGCAAGTACAGAGGCAGAAGCGCCCAGCATGAAAGAATAGTCTGTCATGGGACGGAAATACGGGAAAATGTTATAGGCGGCCATATAGAGCAGACCGCCGCAAATTCCTCCCAGAATGTATACACCCCGGAGATGCTTTGCAGAGAAGAAACTCAGGAACAGTGCACCGAACCAGTAAAGCCACAGCATATTGAAAAGAATGTGCATGAATCCTGCATGCATGAACATATATGTCAGTAGTGACCATGGTTGCAGGATGAAGCGTAGGACTGATGCCGGCAGTTCCAACCATTCGAATACGCCTGCTATGCTCCGGTTGAACAACTGGAACATGACTTCGGTTAGCGTAGTAAGTATGAATACCGCTACATTGATGTAAATCAGTTGGATATAAATGTTCCCCCTACGGAAGGTTTCTTTCAAATCAGTTATAATAGTAGCCATTTCCTCTGTTCTTTTTTCTCCAGTACATAATTAGGATAAAGCCGAATACCATACCACCCAGATGTGCGAAGTGAGCCACATTGTCTCCTGCACTGTTTGCAAATCCGGCATAAAGTTCAATCAAGGCATATCCGATAACAAAATATTTGGCCTTGATGGGAACCGGTAGCGGGAAGATGAACATTTGCTGGTTGGGGAACAACATGCCGAATGCCAGCAGAATGGCGTATACTGCTCCCGAAGCTCCCACGGTAGTCATCATATTGAGATATTCCTCCATCGGGATGATGGCCATGCCGGTATTTACGCTGTCATAGGCGGAAAGTACTGTCTCATAATGAATATACTGTACCACCTCCTGGATAATTCCGGCTCCTATACCGCACACCAGATAGTAGAACAGAAATCGTTTTGGCCCCCATACCTGCTCTAAAATACGTCCGAACATCCATACGGCAAACATGTTGAAAAATATGTGCGCGAATCCAGCGTGCATGAACATATATGTTATCAATTGTGCTGCATTGAAATCTTCGGCAAGAAAAAAATGCAATCCCAGATATTGGGCGAGGTCGATGCCGTAGCTTTGGGCGACGATGGTACCCAGAAACATCAGCACATTAATGATTAAAAGGTTCTTGGTTACAGTAGGTATAGTATTCATAATCTGTTGTTTCAATTCATTTTACAGTTCAAAAACAGTTGCCTGTTTTTGCTTTCTCCGGCAAAAATACGAATAAATTCTGTTCTATAACAGAAAAAGCAGATTCTATTCCTTCTTTTTCGTTGTTTTCCAATATTTTTTTAATGTTTTTATTTGATATTCAGAAATATTGCTCTATTTTTGTGGAGGTTTGTGATGAAAAGTAAAAATATCTTTTGTGTAACATATTAATTAATTTTAAGCATTATGAATAAGGCGGAACTTATTAGCGCTATGGCAGCGGAGTCTGGTTTGTCAAAGACTGATTCAAAGAAAGCATTGGATGCATTTATCGCATCAGTCACTAAGGCAATGAAGGCCGGTGATAAAGTATCATTGGTTGGTTTTGGAACTTTCAGTGTGGTGGAAAGAGGAGCGCGTATGGGTATCAACCCCTCTACTAAAAAGCCTATCGAGATTGCTGCAAAGAAAGTTGTTAAATTCAAACCAGGTACGGAATTGACAGCTGAATAAGAACAGTATACTCAACATACAAAGAGGGGACGTTTTACAAAGAGCGTCCCCTCTTTGTATGTTGAATATCTTGTGAGGCCATAAAAACAAGCCTGCTTGTTTTGTACTGATTTCGGTTTACGCTATCTTTGCACGCAGGAAAATACATTTGAATCATGAATATAGAACAGAAACTGGTATCGTCCGTCATCGGCGGACTGAAAGCGCTTTACGGACAGGATGTTCCTGCCGCACAAGTGCAGTTGCAGAAAACCAAGAAAGAATTTGAGGGACACCTCACGCTGGTTGTATTCCCTTTCCTCCGTATGTCCAAGAAAGGACCGGAGCAGACGGCCCAGGAAATTGGTGAATACTTGCAGGCAAACGAGCCTTCGGTTGCAGCATTTAATGTCATCAAGGGCTTCCTGAACCTGACCATTGCCTCCTCTGCGTGGATAGAATTGTTGAATGGCATTCATGCGGACAAGCAGTACGGTATCGTGGCTGCTACTGACAACTCTCCATTGGTGATGATTGAGTATTCTTCTCCCAACACCAACAAACCGCTTCATTTGGGCCATGTACGCAATAATCTTTTGGGAAATGCGCTGGCTAATATAGTGGCTGCCAACGGTAATAAGGTAGTAAAGACAAATATTGTCAATGACCGTGGAATTCATATCTGCAAGTCCATGTTGGCATGGCAGAAGTACGGGAATGGTGAAACTCCCGAATCATCCGGCAAGAAGGGAGACCACTTGATTGGCGATTACTATGTTTCCTTCGACAAGCATTATAAAGCGGAAGTGAAAGAACTGATGGCCAAGTTCCAAAGCGAAGGCATGAATGAGGAAGAAGCCAAAGCCAAGGCGGAAGCTGAATCTCCTTTGATGAAGGAGGCTCGTGAAATGCTGGTAAAGTGGGAGGCCAATGACCCGGAAGTACGTGCGCTCTGGAAGAAGATGAACGACTGGGTGTATGCAGGTTTTGACGAGACTTACCGTATGATGGGTGTAACTTTTGATAAGATATATTACGAATCAAACACGTACCTCGAAGGTAAGGAGAAGGTAATGGAGGGCCTGGAGAAAGGCTTCTTCTACCGGAAAGAAGATGGCTCTGTATGGGCGGACCTCACGGGGGAGGGGCTGGACCACAAGCTGCTGCTGCGTGCGGACGGTACATCCGTCTACATGACGCAGGATATAGGTACTGCCAAACTCCGTTTTGCAGATTATCCCATCGACAAGATGATTTATGTGGTAGGCAACGAACAGAATTACCATTTCCAGGTATTGTCCATCCTGCTCGACAAACTGGGCTTCGAATGGGGTAAAGGGTTGGTGCACTTCTCTTACGGTATGGTGGAACTTCCCGAGGGCAAGATGAAGAGCCGCGAAGGTACCGTGGTTGATGCTGACGACCTGATGGCGGAGATGATTGATACAGCCAAAGAAACCAGCAATGAACTGGGTAAGCTGGATGGTCTGACAAAGGAAGAGGCAGACAATATCGCCCGTATCGTTGGTCTGGGTGCCTTAAAGTACTTCATCCTGAAAGTGGATGCCCGCAAGAACATGACATTCAATCCAAAAGAGTCCATCGACTTTAATGGTAATACGGGGCCGTTCATCCAATATACTTATGCACGTATCCAGTCTGTTCTCCGCAAGGCAAAAGAGGCAGGTATCGAAATTCCTGCCCAGTTGCCTGCCGGCATTGAACTGAGTGAGAAGGAAGAGGGGCTGATACAGATGGTTGCCGACTTTGCCGCTATTGTGAAGCAGGCAGGTGAGGACTACAGTCCGTCCATCATTGCAAACTATACGTATGACCTTGTGAAGGAATATAATCAGTTCTACCATGACTTCAGCATTTTGCGTGAGGAGAACGAAGCAGTGAAGGTATTCCGCCTTGCATTGTCCGAGAATGTAGCCAAGGTGGTACGCTTAGGTATGGGCTTATTGGGAATTGAGGTACCTGACAGAATGTAAGCACCGCACTATAATAAAGAATAAGCCCGAAGATACTTCTTCGGGCTTATTCTTTATATACTTGTGATAGAAATTTGTTTTGTGGCGTACATTGTAATTTTCTTCATTATAGTAGTCAAGATAGATAAGTGTTTATTTGATGGAAGTGACGGAAGGACCTCCTCCTCCAGTGGGGAAACCATAAATATCGTAAATTGCTACTATATCAATATAACTAAGGTTGTTTCTTTGTGCATTAAATGTCGAACCATCTTTCTTGGTCATTGTAGGCTTCGAGTAATCAATAGCAAAAGAATTATAAGAAGGATATAGCATTATAGATTTATAATCAAATAGTACATCAGGAATGTACTTAATCACGGCGTGACTTTCTTCCCATATCTTGAAATTACTTTTTTTATCAGACTGAATATTGTCCCAATTTATATTAATATATTCGTCTCTGTCGCGTCGTTGCTGCTCATGAATTAATCCAAGTGCATGTCCTATTTCGTGTAAAGCAGTACCTTTATTACTGTCATATTTGCTAATGCTAAGAATTTGTTCTCCACCTCTCATTCCGACTGATGAATAATTACCATCTCCATTGATGAACTTGATGTAATTTTTTTGAGATGTTCTTTCTGTGAATGTGATGATTTTAGAAGTTGATTGTTTCCATTCATCCATGGCTTGTTGAATATGTTCTTTAGTCGTTTTTGATATTGCAGAGTCAAATTTGTAATAAACAATCCCATTGGGCCATTTAAAGTCTGGATTATTAACGATTCCGCCTCTGGTCTGAGTAGGATTATTAAAAGAATTAAACATCTTTTCGGATATTATCATATCTCCTCCCCAAATAATTAAATCATTATACCTTTCGAATGATATTCCATTTTGCAAAGTCACAGTTTCTTTAGTCTTATTAGGAAATGCTTCTTCTAAATTAATTACATCAATAGGAATTGTATTTAAAGAAGAGGTTTCTTCTTTTAGCTCATTTGTACAAGCTAATAAAGAAAGTAAAAAAATACAGTTTGAAAAAATGATTTTCTTTTTCATGATTTTCGTTTTTTAATGAAGTATGGTATGTTAGTTTACTACTCTACTTTCATTTTTGAAATTGTATTTAATAATTTGTATTCAAATGAAGGAGCGTCTACAATGTATTCTGGCTTTTCAATTTTTGTTTTTAATAGGCTTAACTTATATTCGTATCCTTCTTGGTATGTAAATTCTTTAATTGCATTTAGAGAAAGTAATACTATTTCATTACTGTTTTCCTCTAATAATTGCATTTTTTTGTTTTCATTAAGCGTAATAGGGTCTACTGTATTTACAGTTTTTGAAAGTATAGTGGCAATAACTAAACTTTCTTGTAGCTTATCATTTTCGCATTGTACAAAAATACAATATGCTATGTATATTAATAGTGTGAGTAAGATTTTCTTCATTTCAAATTTAATTAGAGATGTAGATAATTGGGCGTTTTTGAGTTCTCGTTTATTGTTTTTTTAATTCAAACTATTTTCATGTTTGATTCTATTAGTAGATTTCAAAATAGCCGTAATATTCCTCTTTTCCGTCATTCAACTCTAAAATATAAATTCCTTCTTTTGCACCTCCTATAGAAAAAGCATAGGATTGCTGGGAAGAGAGAGAAATGAACTCTGAAGAAATGATGTTTCCTTTTTCGTCTTTGACGGTCACTTGAAGTTCCTTTATGGAGACATCGGATTGTAGATAGATGGTATTGCCTTCGTGGTTGGCCGTTGGTTCTGTGACTAAAGAACGCGTTTGGGCGTTTTTTTGCTTTCTCTCTAAATATATTTTCGTCTTAGCTGAACATAATCCTATGTAAAGAAGGCAAGAACAAATAATAATAAGCAAACGTTTCATAATTTGATGTATTTGAGTTTTAGTTTGCGAATTTATGGGATTTCAATTTGTTTCTCATTTAAGAACTGTGCGGTTTTTGTGCGGTTCTTGTTTTGACGTGCTATTTTGTGCGATTTTTGTGTGTATAACTGTACCTTTTTATATAGGCATCTATAACGACTGAATAATTTTGTCCCATTGTTCCGGTTTGCCAACTTCCCCGTGTGTCTTTTCATACAGCTTTTTGCGGGCAGAGACAATGGCTGATTTAGTTCTTCTGGTAAGCTGTGCGATACCTGTTACGTTGATTCCTATTTTGAGTAATAGGCAGATTTTCATTTCAATGTCGCTTACGGGGTAGATGGCTTGCAGGCGTGCTGTGAAATCTTTATAGCAACGATCCACTTTGATGCGTAGCATTTCCCAGTCTTGGGCATCAATAGGTTTATTGTCGTTAGCGGCATCTTTGAATTTGCAGTAAATATCGGATTGGCGAAAGGCTATTTCGGCTAAGGATTGTTCTTTTTGGTCTGCTTCTATTTTGCAGTTCATGTGAAGTATCTGCTCTTTTTGTGCCAAGAGCAGCTTTTGCATAGCATTGTTGCTCTGATTGGTTGTTTGCAAATCTTTTTCCAATAGCGCTATTTTGTGCTTATTGTCTTCAATGTATTGTGTACTTCTTTGGTACTGCTCCTCTTTTTGCCGTTTCAGCTCTTTCAAGCTATTCTCCAAACGGGCTTTCTTTTGTTTGTTTGTGTAAAAATAAATAAGGAAGACAAGCACCAGAATACTTAATGTCAAGAGTGAAGATAATATCCAGAACTGTTGGCGGGTACTTTGGTTTTTTAATCGGTTACTTTCTTTTTCATGTAGTTGATAATTGTAAAGTGACTGCATTTTACGGATACTTTCGCTGTCTGTAATGTTTTTGATGGAATCGGTCAATTCATTGTAGTGCTGGAGGTGATATAAAATGGAAGAGCAATTGGAATCTCTTTCTGAGATTTTTGCTAATCCCCAATGAGCGGCTTGTAGGGCATAGATATTATCACTCTTCAGCATGATATTATAGTAGTGCTGTGCAGAATCAAATTTCCCCATTTCGTGATATGAAGCTGCAACGGTTGCATATTGCGCTGTTTCTTGTGGTGGTGTAGAAAGTATGACCGTTTGCAATATGGCTTTGGCTGAATCGTATTGCTTTAGTTGGATATATAGATCAATGAAGCGATAGTGCATCATGGTTATTGATTCTTTATCTTTGTTCTTCTCGGCTTGTGCTAGTGCAAGTGTATAATAGTGTAAAATACTGTCTTGCTTATCGAAAGCCATCCAAGTTGTCCCTATATTGCAGAGGTTGACAATTATACTTCTTTCATCTTTGGTCAATGCACTATACCGATAAGCTTTTTTGTATGTTTTCATCGCCTCTTCATATACTCCCTGATAAAGGAACAATTCTCCCATTTGACTATAAATCACTTTCTGCAATCGGTAATCCGTACTTCCTTCCAACAGTTCTGCTGCTTTCTGATAGTAGTCTAATGCTTGTGGGGCATCTCCTAAGTCGGCATATACTCGCCCGGCATAGTAATATGCTTCGGGTAAATGCGTTTTGTCTTTTTTATCTTCATAATAATGCAGAACTTCCAGGATGAGGCTGTCAGAGGTATGTGTAATATAGGCTTTGTCTCTGGCCTTTATGTTCAGTAGTTGGTAATATATCTGTGTGGCTTTGGGTTCTGTAGTGATACTGTCACGGAGTTGTTCCAGCAATAGGCAGGCACTGTCCGGATTACTATATACCAATTTATCTGCCACTTGCATAGTATGAGGATATGGTTTGTTGTTGCAGGCATAGAGGCATAGCAGCAGGAGTGCCGATAAAAGGTTGATTTGCTTCATGGTATATTGTCTTTTTTGCATCTTGACGGTTGAGTTTTACTTATCCATCTTGCATGCACGGCGAATATATGCAATATTTAACGAAGACACAAGGCTTTTTTACAAAAACTGGCTAAAGGAGTGTTTTCCTCCATTTTATGTAGATAAATCTTTTCCCTCATTTTATGTGGGTAAAATAAGAAGTTGATAATCAGTGCAACTCCACTGCAAAACTACTGCACGCCTTTTGCAGCGCCACTGCAACACTATTGCAGTGACACTGCATAAGATATGCAGTGATGTTGCAGTGGCACTATTGGCTTTCTTTATCCGCATCATCCGTGCCTGAAGAATCGGGCATGCAGAGATGACAAATACCGTGAAAACTCTGGTTGTACAAAAAAGTATTTAGGTACTCTGAACCTTGGGCTTCTTTCGGATTGTCCGAAACTCTTCCGATATGAAAGGAAGAGTAAATCGGCTTCATCCTATTTCGTCTTGCTCGTTTTGGCAGTTGCTTTGGCGGTTGTTTTCGTAGTTTTCGTTGCTTTCACCGCCTTTGCAGTCCGCTTAGACTTGCCCGTATCCTTGTCGCTTTGCAGTTTCACAATTTCCAGACAAGCCTGAAGGTTCAGGTCTTGAGGGATGATGTCTTTAGGAATCTTGTAGTTGCTGCCTTTATAAGCGATGTAAGGGCCATAGCGTCCATTCAGGATTTCCAGTTCCGGTTCTTCCTCAAACTTCTTGATATGTTTCTGGGCTTCTGCTTCTTGTTTCTTTTGCAAAAGTTCAATAGCTTCTTCCAGCGTAACAGTCATCGGGTCCATTGTCTTGGGTAATGAGGCATACAAGCCGTTGTTCTGGATATAAGGTCCGAAACGTCCCGCACCTACGACTACATTCTTGCCTTCGTACTCTCCGAGAGTACGGGGAAGTTTGAACAGCTCCAGCGCTTCTTCCAGCGTAATGGTCTCGATGGACATTTCTTTTTTTACCTGGGCGAAACGGGGCTTTTCCTCATCTTCGGCAGTACCTATCTGTGCTACTGGGCCGAAACGTCCGATTTTTACAGACACTTGTTTTCCGCTGACGGGGTCTGTTCCTAGAATCCGTTCGCCTGCCTTGTGGGCGGTTTTCGCGGCAAGCGTGTTCTCCACCGAAGGATGGAATTTCTTATAGAATGTTTTCAGAATGGCGGTCCATTGCTTGTCACCTTCGGCTATTTCGTCGAATTGCTTTTCGACGCTCGCTGTGAAGTTGTAGTCAAGGATGTCCGGGAAGTACTCTATCAGGAAGTCATTGACCACAATACCGGTGTCTGTCGGCATCAGTTTTGACTTTTCGGCTCCGGTGATTTCTGTATGGTTGTTGTCCGTTATTTCATTACCCTGCAGGTTAAGCACATTGTAGGTGCGTTCTTCACCTGCTTTTTCTCCTTTTATCACGTATTCGCGTTGCTGGATGGTGGAAATGGTAGGAGCATAGGTAGACGGACGTCCGATACCCAGTTCCTCCAATTTGCGCACAAGGCTTGCTTCCGTGTAGCGGGGAGGGTGTTGGGTGAAACGTTCGGTAGCAGTGATACCTTCATGTTCGAGCTTCTGTCCTTTTTTCAGAGGGGGCAGTAGGCGTGCCTCATCTTCCTGGGTTTCTACGTCATCATCGTATGATTCGCGGTAGACACGGAGGAAACCGTCGAATTTCACCACTTCGCCGGTTGCAGTGAAAGTCTCCGTCTCGTTGCTGATAGCAATGGTTACGGTTGTCTTTTCCACTTCGGCATCTGCCATCTGCGAGGCGATGGTACGTTTCCAGATGAGGTCGTACAGCTTTCTTTCCTGCGGGGTACCTTCTATCTTGGCATTCTCCATATAGGTGGGGCGGATAGCTTCGTGGGCTTCTTGCGCTCCTTTGGTCTTGGTGGCGAAGTGGCGGTTGTGTACGTAACGTTCGCCCATCAGGTTGGAGATGGTTTCACGGCTGGCGTTGACGGCAAGTTCGGAAAGGTTGACGGAGTCGGTACGCATGTAGGTTATCAATCCGGATTCGTACAGACGTTGCGCCACCATCATGGTCTGTGCCACGGTGAATCCCAGTTTGCGGGCAGCCTCCTGCTGCAAGGTAGAGGTGGTGAACGGGGCGGCGGGAGTTTTCTTCAGCGGACGGGTAGTGATGTCGCTGATGGTAAACGTAGCTGCTTTACAGCTCTCCAGCAATTTCCGGGCTTCTGCCTTTGTCTTGAGCCGGTGCGCCAGTTCGGCTTTCATTTCCACTGTTTTGCCGTCAGTGTCCGGAACGAGGAATACGGCGGTAACACGGTAGGATGCTTCGGTTTGGAATGCATGTATCTCGCGTTCGCGCTCTACAATGAGACGGACGGCTACGGACTGTACACGGCCTGCAGAAAGGGCAGGTTTCACTTTCTTCCACAATACCGGTGAAAGTTCAAAACCTACGATACGGTCCAGGATACGTCGGGCTTGCTGGGCATCGACCAGGTTGATGTCAATGTCACGGGGATTTTCTATCGCTTTCAGGATGGCACCTTTGGTGATTTCATGGAAGACGATACGTCTGGTGTGTTCCGGTTTCAGTTTCAGCACTTCGTACAAGTGCCATGCGATGGCTTCCCCTTCGCGGTCCTCATCGGAAGCCAGCCATACGGTTTCTGCCTGCTCGGCTTCTTCTTTCAACTGGGTTACGAGTTTCTTTTTATCCGCCGGTATCTCGTAATGCGGTTTGAAGTCTTTGTCTACGTCAATACTGAATTCTTTTTTCTTCAAATCACGTATATGGCCGTAGCTGGAAAGGACTTTGAAATCTTTTCCAAGGAATTTCTCGATGGTTTTTGCTTTCGCCGGAGACTCGACTATGACAAGGTTTTTCTGCATAAATTTCTGTTTTTTAGTGACTCCCGCCACTGAATTCGCCCGCAAAAGTAGGAAAAAAAGATTCTTCCCACCTTATAATATAAGGAGAATTTAGCAAAAATGACCTTTTTTGTTCAAATTAGAGCTTCGGCTTGTGCTACCTCTATTAAAAGAGGAAGCTTACTCCACCTAAGAAACTGAGACCTTCTGAAGGGTATCCCCAGTAGTACTGGTAATCTTTGTTCAGCAAGTTGTTCACGCGCGCATACACGGAGATTCCTTTGAAGAGTTCGTAGCTGCCGTTTAGATAGAGATTGCTGACGGGGTCTGCCTTGTTGCCCTCCACGCCTTGGCGTGAGATGTGCTGATAGCCGATGCCGACAAGCAGTGGGGAGATGGGGCGTACCTTGAGATTGAGATTGCCTTCTACGGCCGGTTTGAAACTTACTACGACATCAGAACCGTCTGAGTCCGTTGTCCAATGGCGATAGACGGCATTGGCGGCGAGATAGAAAACATCCTTGTAGTTGTAGCTCAGGTCGGCTCCGGCATAGAGGTTCTTGGTGTCTTCTGTGAGGAAAACATTGCTTATCCCGTCGGACTTGACAGTCGGAGTGTCAATCAGGTCGTTTTTCAAATCTTGATACCCGCCGTATAGGTTGAACCACAATCCGCTGACCGGACTTGCCTTGAAGCCGATGGCTGCGTTGAGCTGTTCGTAGGTATTGTCAAGCTGCTGGTTTGTAATGCCATAAGGCGTAATGGTTTCCAGACGGCGGAAATCGTTCTGTAGCCGTCCTCCCTTACCTTGTGCGTAGAGGATGTAGCTGTCCGAGAAGATGTATTGTATTTCTACGTCGGGAGCGGCGCGGAACTTCTTGCCGAAGCCGAAAGCCAGGTCGACGTGTGCGCCGAGACGTATTTTCCAGTCGTCATTCTGAAAGAGATAGTATGGATTGAAGTCTACGTCGGTGTGATTCTCGAAACGTCCGTCGCTGTAGAATGTATTGTCCATGGCAAAAGCCATGCCGATGGTCTGCTCATCGGAGATGGAACCGGTGACATCGGCTTTGGTACGCACGATATTTTCTTTGATATTGCTCACCATGAGGTCGTGTTGGCGCTGGTAGACCAACAAACTGGTTTCGGCACGGAATTGGAGAGGCATATCGTCGCTCGTGGAACTTACCCCGAAATGTACATCACCCGAAACGAATTTCTGCTTGTTGCTGACGAAGTCGGGCAGGAAGTTGAAATTGCTTTGGTTGAACTTTCCGGCAATATTCAAATCGACTTTGCTGAAGGCATGTACATAATCCATGGCAGCATGGGTACGGTAGTAGAATGAATTCCACTTCCCGCCATTATCCGGCAAGTCCAGTTTGCCATCCATGCCATCCATTGTGAATGTCAGGTTGAGGCGGTCTTTGGGGGATAAAGAGAAGAGGTAGTTGGCGCGTACATCGAGGTTACCGTAGTTACCGTATCCCAAGCGTACATATCCGGGCAGCGCTTTCGCCTGCGTCTCTTTTCCGGTATAGGCTTGCATGATACCTGCCGGGATATGGGTTGCCGGCATCAGGGTGGCGTCATATTCCACCGCCTTTTTGCTGACGGTAGGAGGTTCCACCCTGGGAAGCACGTTCACTTTGGAGGCGTCCATGATGTCCGGATTATATTCTTGTTCCACGACTACCGTACGGTTCATGGTGGTGTCTTGGGGTTGTGTCTGGGCTTGTGCTCCCAAAGAGAGGGAGACAAGCATAGTTCCTGCGAGGATATATTGTTTCTTTTTCATAATGTGCTATATTTCTTACTTCAATTTCTCCAGTCTTTCGTTAATCATGCTTGCTATATCGTCGTCGGCCTGGTAGTTCTGCTGCAGGCTCAATAGGTATTGGCGTGCATCGAGCTTCTTGTCCATGGCTACATATACATCAGACAGAAGGATGAAACTGCGTGCCAGCCAGTAGGCATGCGGTGTGCTCTGGTCGATGAAATTAAGGATTTCCTTTTCTGCAGAGGCATAATTACCGGCATTGTACCATTGTAATGCCACCAGATATTTGGCTTCGGCTCCATAAAGGGTACGGGTGTCTTTGGCCAGCAGCTGAAGGTCATCCATTGCCTTCTTGTCGGCTTTCTGGTTGAGGTATGCCTTGGCACGGTAGTACAACGCCTCGTTCCGGAGCTCCGGAGACAGCTTGGCTTCGGCAAGCAAGGCTGTGGCGGCGTTGATGACTTCCGCATCATCATGCATCAGTGCTCCACAGCGCAGTACACCGATAGCGCCAAGCTGGCGGCGCTCTGCCGTGGTGGCTTTGGCCTGCAATTTCTTGTAGTCGGCCAATGCCAGGTCATATTGCTGGCGGTTGAACAGAATTTCTCCATGCATCAGCAAAGCCTCTTCAGAATATGGGTTATCGGGGTATTCCAGCAGTTTTCCGGCATGTTCCAATACCGCCTCGTCATCTTTCTGCTCTTTGCCTATGACGCAGAGGTAGTAGTGTGCATTCAGGCTGAAAGCGCCTCCCGGATAACTTTGCAGATAGCGGGTGAAGCTCTCTTTGGCAGGTGCGGCTTCGCCTTTCATATATACTTTTTCGGCAGCGATGTAAGTCAGCGAGTCTTGCTCACTGGGTTCGAAGCGGATTTCTCCCGGCATTTGGGCGGCAAGGGCGGCAAACTCATCCACGCGGTTGGCATCTACGTAGATGGACTTTAAGTCGCGCATGGCAAGGCGGGCTTCCTCGCTTCCGGGATATTGGGTGACTACATGTTTGTAGGCTTCTATGGCACGGTCATAGTCGTCGTTCTGGTAGTAAAGCAGGCCGATTTCTGCAGCTGCTTTACGGCTGACGGGACTCTCGGGATACTTGCCGAGCAATTCGCGGAAGGCGGTGATAGCTTGGGGGCTGTTGTTGCTCTGTACGTAGGAGCGCCCTTTTTCGTAAAGGGCATTGATGGCATAAGGCGAATTGGGATATTTGACGGCAAGGCGGTCCAGTAAAGTAACCTTTCCGGAATAGTCTTTTTGCAGGCCGGCTACAAGGGCCAGCTGATAGTAGGAGTAGTCGCCGGCAGGTGTTCCCAGGCTTTCTGCTTTTGTATAGTATTGCTTGGCTTCGTCGAAGCGGCGGACGTGCAGGTTGCAGTCACCGATACGGTTGTAGGCATCTGCCAATGCGGTCGGATTTTCACCTTTCTCCAGTTGGACAAAGTTGCGGAAACGGTTCTCTGCCGTCGAATAGTCTTTCTGGTGGAAAGCGATGTAGCCCAGGTTATAGTAGGCAAGGGCGAACATCTCCGTATCCCTCTGCCGGGTGAGTGACAGATATTCGTTGAAATTGCGGGCGGCTTCTCTCATCCGGTTCAGGCGGTAATAAGACTCGCCGAGCCAGTAGAGGGCGTCTGCCTTGGTCTGGAGGTTGTATTGCCCCAACGTGACGCTTTGGTTGAAGTAACCGATGGCTTGTTCGAACTGCGTGTTGGCAAAAGACTGGGTCCCGAGTTGGAACAGAATCTTTTGTTTGGCTTCCAGAATGGCTTTGCTGGGATGGGAGATACGGTCGATGGACTTGAGTGCGGCATCATAGCTGCGTGTATTCATGTATACTTCCACCAGGTAGTTGCTGACTTTCTCGGCATAAGGAGAGTTTGGAAATTCGTTCAGGAATTTCTCAAAGACGGTCACCGATTCGCCGAAAGCGGAATAGGAGGTCTCGTGAATGCATAAGGCGTAGTTATAGGCGGCTTGTTCCTTGATTTTCGGGTCGGCATTGGAAGCGGCAGCCTGCTCGAAGGCCATACGTGCCTTGGTCTTGTCGGCCAGTTGCAGGTAAGCCAGTCCCATGTGCAGGTAGGCATTTTGGGAGAGAGCGTCGTTCTCGGTAGTCACTTCGCCAAGGATGGCAGGAACTTGGGAATACACGCCGCATTGATAATAGGACATACCCAGCATGTAGAGGGCATCTCTTCTATGAGTGGCAGATTCGGCATTGTGCTCCAGGTATTGCTCGAAGGACTTTATGGCTTCGTGATATTTCCCGAAATGGTATTCGGCTGTACCGAGGATGCGGTTCAGCTCCGCCGTGTGCGTGTAGCTCAGACCGTCGGGGTGGGCCGACAAAGCATTTTGCGCTACAATTTCTGCCTTGTCGTACTGTTTCTTCAACAAGTAGATTTCGGCGATGTAATAGGGGACCAGGTTCTTGTACTTGGCATTGTCCTGCAGAGGCAGGAAACCGCTGAGCGCTTCGTCATACCGTCCTTGGGTATATCGGATATAAGAGATGTAGTAAGCACAGTCCGCTGAATATTTCCTGCTGGTACTGCGCAGGGTCTCGAACCAGATGGCTGCTTCCTTTACATTGCCCGTCTTCAGATAGCAGGTGGCAAGGCGGTAGGTCATGTCGTCACGCTCCTCGGTACCCAGAAGGTCGAGGCGGGCGGAGTTGAACATGGCGAGGGCATCGTCATAATTGCCTTCGAAGAAATAGGAGGAGGCGATTAATGCATAGATGCGGTTGGCATGGGGAGTATCAGGATATTCGTCCAGAAAGGCGCGGAGCAGGTCTATGCTTTTGGGGTCTCTGAGCTCGTATGCGGCGCATACGAGCATGTATTCCGCTTCTTGCCGCTCGCCGGTATCGGGCAGAGGCTTGCCGTCTGCATTCATCTGGCGTACATAGGCTTGCAACGGGGAGATGGCGGCAGCATAGGCCTTTTGCTGGAACAGCGTTTGTCCTTCCTGGTAGAGTCGCTTGGGAGAAGTACTCTTCTCGCTTGTTTGTGCTGAGGCGAGTAAAGGTGCGCAACAGAGTGCTGTGCACAATATTCGGGAGATTTTATGTTTCATCTTCTTTTGTTAGAATAGGTATTTTACAAAAATACGGGTTTTAACCCGGAAATGTTACACTTGTTTGGCTTTTTTAGGATATATACCATAATAGGAACGAATAATCATTCACTTTTGTTCTTCCGTATGTCTTCCAGGAAGATACCCACTCCTTTGCGGATGGAGCCGAGTCCGAACTCTTCCGTACGGATATCTTTTAAGGGGAGGAAGAAGAGGTCTGCCGCGTCGTCCATCGCCTCGAAGTGCAAGGTGTCCTCCACCGTACAACGGAAAAACATATCCAGCGTGTGTACGGGGAAGCCGGAATAGATGTAAATATTGGGTAGGGAGAAGAGATATTCGGCCTTTGCCACCTTCATGCCGGTTTCTTCTCTTACTTCGCGGGCAACGCCTTCCTCACCGGTCTCGGTCATGTCGATGAAGCCTCCGGGGAGGTCCAGCGTCCCTTTGGCAGGCTCTTTGGCGCGGCGGCACACCAACAGCTCGTCGCGCTCGTTCAGTATCAAGGCGACGGTGGCGGAAGAGGGGTTGAAGTAGTAGACGAAACCGCAGTCGGCGCACTGCTTCGACTTCTCGTTATGAACTTCGAAATGGGCTGAACCGCATTTCGGACAATATTTGAATTGCGAAAGTGGATGTTCCATGATATTTTAGCCTTTGTCCGGGGGACAAAGATAATGGAAACCAGGTGTAGAATGAAAGGAACAGAGTGAATTTTTCGTATCTTTGGCGACTATAAAACCATATCGGATGAAAGATTTTGCTGCCATTGATTTTGAAACGGCCAACGAACAGCGTACCAGCGTTTGTAGTGTAGGAGTGGTTATCGTACGTGATGGAGAGATTGTGGACCATTATTATAGCCTCATCCGTCCCGAACCGGAGTATTACACTTATTGGAATACCCGCGTGCATGGTCTGACGTTGGCAGATACCCAGGATGCTCCTATCTTTCCCGTTGTGTGGCAGGAAATAGCTCCACGCATTGAAGGCTTGCCATTGGTAGCGCACAACAAGGCCTTTGATGAAAGCTGCCTGAAAGCTGTTTTCCGTACTTACTGCATGGATTATCCGGATTATGAGTTTTATTGTACTTTGCAGGCATCACGTCGTGCTATAAAGGGATTGCCTAACTATCAGTTGCATACAGTGGCTGTTTGCTGTGGCTATCAGTTGGAACATCATCATCATGCGTTGGCTGATGCTGAGGCTTGTGCATGGATAGCGAAACAGGTCATATAAATAAACAGAGGAGACTTGTCATGAAGCCTCCTCTGTGGAATTGTTTGTTTCCTTGATAAAACTCTATCAGTTTATCCTAATGGATTTTCACCTTGGTCACCATCATTGCCGCCGCCTCCGCTTTCGTTTCCTCCGGGATTTTCTTCATTGTCCGGCACGATTTCAGAGCCGGTTACCAATCGTGTGATACCCGATTGTTTCATCATGTTCTTCAAACGTTGTCCCGGCACGAAAATCAGTTTCTGGCGGTAAACGACATCAGCCGTTACAGACTTTGCATCCTCCTGGCTTTTGCCGTTCAATCCCGGTCGGAGGCTTCCGAAGTCTCCCAGCCGTACGGTTGCACCGATGCTGGCATAGGTGCAGAGTGCGTCAATCATACCGTCCAATACGGCTTTTACGATACCTCTTGGCACCATCCCTTGACTGGTCACCTGGTCGCATAATCTATCAAAATCAATATTTGCTACGGAATAAGAAGCAGCTACATACTTCTCGGTTTTGGTACCAATGCCTACCATTCTCTTTTTTACTACATAACGAAATGCCATAATGTTTTTTGTTTTTAATGGTTGTTACTTGCGGTTTCGTTCACTCGTCAGTTAGCGAGACCTATTTCTTTGTGACCACGGTGCGAAGTTACAACACTTAAAAACGGCATGGTGCTTTAACGGGACTGAACGACTTTTTTTAACGTTGTATTTAGCCATTTGACGACATGGAAAGTCCTATGCTATAACCTATTGCCTATATTTAAAAAAAATGAGTGATTACATAAAATAATAATTTTGTGATTCTCCATCTGTAATCAAGTACAATCCATTGTCTGTAAACTTGATGACTTTGGGCTTGAATGTGAGTTTCTTCAATGCCTCTGCCAAATTGGATGGAATGTTTTTGTAATATACTCCGTTTTTGCAGCAAGCTATCATCCCGTAATTGGTAATATAGGCATAGTAAACCTCTTCGTATAGTTCTTCGGCTTTCAGTATGAAATTTTTGATGGTTTCATTTGAATAGCTGTAATGCTTGTCCGTGATAACTACCCATTCTCCTCTATCATTGAAGCAGGCCGAAAGAATATTGTCGTCTCTTAAATCTCCTGTACGATATTGTTCCAGTTTTTTGAGGAATGCATCCGGATAACCAAGAGTCCAATACCCTGAACCGCCTAAGATAATTACATAGTTGCCATTTTCAGTGATGTTGATGTCTGTTATTTCAGCATTGCTGCTGTTGGCTTCTTCTATACGTTTTTTAAGCTTGCTGGGAGTACTGCCGGTGTAGGCATATCCACTATTCCCATACACTCCTACTCCTGCTCCATACATAGTGATTGCTCCGGTACGGCATTTCCCCCATTTGTTGATGGCTTCTGTGATGTATGACATGTATGAGCTGGTCGGTAAATTTATATAGCGAACAGTACCGCTATAGGAAAATGGTTTTGAAACGGTTCTGGTTCTGGCTGGAAGAACCGGTTCCGCTTTTTCTTTACAGATATAAGAAGTACCGGCTATCAATTCATTTCCAATCCATTTTCCTGACTGAATGGTGTGTGCCGTAATATCAAAGTAAGCGCCGTATCCATTTCTTTCACCATCCTTCCAAGGGCCGAACCACATATTCCCATTTTCCCAGATATGAATGCCGTATCCGTGGCGTTGTCCATTATAGGTTTCTCCCCAATATTTATTCCCGTTTGTGTAGTTTGTCCGTTCAAATATTTGTCCGGGATATTCTTTGGCTTCTATTTCATAACTGTAGGGGCGGAGCAGCATATACGGTTTTCCGGTGTTTCGGTTGTATTCTACACCATTTTCAGAGCCATTTTTAACTATTATGTCATCTTCTTGAATATAGATGAATAAAGTGAATTCTGAGTTTTTAGTAAAGCCAATTTTAATATTATCTTCTTTGAATTCTACCCTGAATCCATTTATTTCATCATTTTGGGTTTGTCCTAGAGAAGCCTCCCCTCCTATTGTTTTTCCCCACTCTACCGTGCTATTGCGAACAGATTCATGCATGCTTTTCTGTTCACTTTCCGAAGGTGCAGTGTAGAATGGTTTATAGTCCGGTATCATTTTGAGGAGAGTATTCTGTCCGTTGAATCCCGCTTCTTCCAATCTTTCTATGGCAGCTTCTGCTATAGACTTCTGGAGTTCTCCAATGTCTTTGTTGAGAGCAGCCTTTTTGTACCAATATAACGCTGAATTCCCATCTTTTCTCAAGATGTTGTCTATGCCGTATTCATAAGAGATTGCAAGCGAAATCTGTCCGCTTGCATTCCCGTTTTTAGCTGCTCGTTTTGTCCATGCCATTCCGGCGGGGTAATTCTTTGTGACTCCTAACCCGTTTTTCAGTAAATAGGCTAAGCGGCTTTGTGCATAATAAGATTCCGGGCTATTATTGTGTTCGGCGGCTTTTTTATACCAGATAAAAGCCTCTTCATAGTTTTCTTTGTCTTCATATATGCGTCCAAGGTTCTTTTGTGATAGAGCCAAATCTTTTTCAGCCGCTTTTTTATACCAATAGATGGCTGTTTCTTTATTTTGGGTTAAATTTCCCCAGCCATTACTATAGGCTACACCCATATTGTTTTGTGCAGTAGGATCTCCTTGCTCAGCCGACTTTCGCCACCAATAAACGGCTTGTATGGTATCAGGTTTTATACCCCATCCCCTAAAGTAGCTCTGTCCGAGATAGAATTGTGCAATCGCGTTTCCATTTATTGCATCTGTCCTATAGTCCGCAGCATTCTTGTGGTTTTGCCCGTAAATACTGATAGTAAATACGGCAAGGAATATGCACATTAAATAATTTTTCATGTTTTTCATAAATTAAGAGTTAATCAATTGCGTCCAATAAAATGAATGCAGCCCAGTAATAGGGGGAGGCATATCTCTTTATTTTCTTTATTTTTTGAGGAGCAGGCTCTTTGCTTTTATTCATTTTTTGTCTGATTTGCGATTCCCAGCGTTTGTTTGGAGTAATTTCAATTTCCTCTTCGTAGTCACGTACATATTTCTGTGCTTTGCGTAAGGATTCGAACTTACTTTCTCCTGCTAACAGATTTTTGTAGAATTCAGTCATCAGTAAGTGCGTGGCGTTATCGTCTACTTTCCAAAGACTCATTAATAAAGTGTTGGCTCCGGCTTTCTTGAAACCCCGCTGCAAGCCAAATACACCGTCACCTGCTATATCTCCTATGCCGGTTTGGCAAGCTGAAAGAACGGCTAGTTCTAATCCTCGTAAATCTAAAGTGGAGATCTCTTGGGCTGTAAGTATTCCATCTTCAACGTCTTTTAAATTTGCACCTTTTTTAAGAGCAATATTGGCTCCGGACATCAATAATCCACTTCGTTTTAAAGAGGAACTCTCTTTAGACATTCCTTTGTTTATTGAGGTATGAGGGGATTCTGAAGACCTCTTTTGGTTCACGTAGAATCCATGCGTTGCTATATGTAATATGTCTATTTGTTTTCCTGATAATGACTTGAATGATTCTTCAGTACCTTGCAGTTCAGAATAAAGTTCCGATTGGATATTGATTTGTTGCATTGAAGCATGAATGTTTTTTATCTCTGTCAGAGTAGCTGGTAAGTAGGAGACACCTCCTCTTAAAGTAAGGGAATCAATTACAATTGTGTCCAAATTTGGAGAATAACTTCTTGTTGCATATTTCAAATGTTCTTTTATAAGTGACACAGAATCTGCATCATATTGGAGACCACCGTATAATATCGCTTTTTTTGTGTTATTTCTATTTTTATTTTGTGCCAATAATCTGGTAGACGAGAGGCGGTACAAATTATATTTTTCTTGTAGAGGGATGCTGTCTGCCATGGTGTACTCTATGCCAATGTTATGTAGTATGCCGTCAGGCGTGAAATATATATTAGGGAGATTTCCTGAATAAGTCAGTATGGGTTTCCATAATAAGTTGTAGAGAGTGGAGGTTGAATAAATATCAGTTATTTCTTCTATGCTTTTTTGTTCACACAGTGGAATAAATTGTGGCATCCCTTTGCTTTTTAGAGTGATAGCAGCATACATGATACTGTCTTTTCCTATAGGAAAACAAGTAAACTCTACGGCTAAATCTTGCGGCTTTAATTCTTTCTGAATATCTTGCCATGAGCACTCCAGGCTTTTTGTGAAATCTCCTAATATAGCAGCTCTTTGCATAATTTCAGTGTTGAATCTGTCAGCAATTTTTTTAGCTTGTTCTTTTGAAATTTTTCGGTTCCCTTCTTGAATATATGAATCTCCTCTGTCCAACTCCTGTTCAATAGATAACATTCTTTCGTATTTTTTTATCAAGAGGCTGTCTCCTTCATGTTTTATAAGGTTAATGGCACTGATTGAAGAATTCAATAGAATGTTTTTTCGGAAGAGGAGGTTATTGTAGACTTCTCCGGGCGAAATACCTTGATGGTATCTGTATAATAGGTATTCTCCTAATGTATATGGAATTTGCTTATAATCCTCCCAAATACGTTCTCTATCTGCTTCTGTGGCATTACGAAAATTTTCTTTGAGTCGGTTTGTTATAGCGTTTGTTCCTTGACGGAAATAAGCAAGTAGCCTGTCTTCTTTATTCTGTTTCATATAATTGTCGAATAGGGACTTAAATACGTTTCCGATATATTCGTTATGGATATCTGCTGAGATAGCTTTTTCCCAATATTGTTGCTCCGTGGCCAACTCTCCTTTGTCGCGATATAGTTCTGCCAGACGGCATAATGACCAGAAGTGTAAATTTCTTAACTCCCCTATTTGTGAACTCTTGGCTACATTATTTTTTAATTGTTTTATGTAGTTCTCTTCACCTTCCAGCTCGGCAATATCAGTTAGGGTTTCAATATAGCGCTCATTATTGGTATGATTTGGGGATAGTTCTCTTTTTAGTTCTTCAAGGTGTTTCTTGTGATATAGAATAGCATTTGTGGTGTCTTTCATAATGCTATAATGCATTGCAATATCAGAGTAATCATAGTATACATCGTTTTTATTATGTTCCAATATAGCCAATAACGAATCATTGAGTGCTCTGCATTTCTGTATGTCACGTTCTTCAGAGAATGCATATTGTAGAAACATTTTATTGATTTTATACGACTTTGTCCGTATATACATAGGATGCTTTTTCCCTTTGATGGAAACAATGAAGTCCATTTTTTTATCCAAACATGCAAGAGCGTCTGAACTATTCCCTAAATAGTCAAATAACTCATAGCATTTATCCCATGTATTGCATATCATATCAAATTCCACTTGAATTTGATTTGCCATGAGTTTGTCTTTACTACGTATTAGAAAATCGGACATAACTTGAACAGAATGTAAACTATGTTGTAGAGATAGCTCTGGTTCTATGGATACTTTTTTATACAGCTGACTAAAAGAATGTAATAATCCTCCATATGTATACCCATCTAATGTATCGGTTATCATTGTCATCGCTTTATTTAAGTACCGATGTGCATTTTCCGAATCATATAAGTATACGTATCTGTCACCTATTCGCCTATAGTTGTCCGATACCATGTTCTTATCGGGTATTTCTGTATGGTTCATTATAGAATCTATCTTAATTTTCAGGAAATCTATTGATTTTCGAAAATCTCGCCTAGTGTCATAGATGTTTATGATATTGTCTATATCACTTAGTTTGTCTTGAAAAAAGTAGTATGGATTTCCACCGTCATTGGTTTGGATAGCTTCTTCTCTCAATTTTAAAGATAAGTCCTCATATTTCCGGGATTGTATAGAATCATTGATTCTTTGATAGCAGTTAGATAGTAAATCTAACATTTGGGCATATGCAGAGATAGATGGCTCAACTGTTTTATCTGCCATAATATCTTTTATGCTAAGATAATCGGCTATTGCTTTATCATATTCTTGATTTAAATATTCAGTAAAGGCTTTGCTCTTTATGTATGATAAACATTGTTTGCTCTGTTTCTCTGGACAACAATTTATAAGCTGCTGATAAATAGAAATAGCTTTGTCGTATTTTCCAATGTTGTATGCTTTATAAGCCTCTGCCATACTCTCCATTAACAGATGATTCTCACAAAAGCTGAAGCTGTTTGTTTGAGTGATTTTTTTTGCAGTTTGCAGGAAGTATTCTTCGTCATTTAAGATACTGAATAAAGGATAAGAGCTGGCAAATATCTCTATCAGTTGCTTGGTTTGATATTTATTTGTGGAGAGTGAATCAATGAGTCTGGAGTTGAAGGCTTTATGTAACCAGTGTTTGGCTTTGTCAAAACTACGCTCTTCTTCCATTCTCATATAATAGTTTCCGAGTTTTAAATAAATCGTCGCTGTTTCCACAGAGTATTCCCCATAGTTCTCTAAAGCGATGTCTAATGCTCTTTGATATAGCGCTAACCCTTTTTTTCTGACTTCATAAGGTTGCGGAATAAGTATATTACCCGCATATAATGTTGCCAAAGAAGTTGCTATGATATATTCGTTTGCATTTCCCTTACGGTTAAGTCCCGAAATTTTCTTCAACGCTTCTTCACCGAATTCTATAGCACCGTTAATGTCGTTGGTATTGGTAAGCAAATTTATGCCTGCCTGAATAATGAGCCCGTAAATACTGTCATTTGCGCTACTAAAAGGAGCATTCATTGAGGGTTCGGCAAATAATGCTGCGGCATCGTTAATTTCAATGATGTCTTTGATATCATCGAAATTTATTTTGTTTCTTACAGCTAAGACGAAGGGTATGATGTTGTTGGCAATTTTCTTCCCCCATTCAGGATTTTTTAAATAGATGGGGACGATTTCTTTAATGCAGGTAGTGGCTTCTTTAATATTTTCCGTTATGCAAAATAACGGTAATAAATTAGTTAAGGTATTGCCATAGAATGGATGGTTTTCTCCTATGCATTCTTTTTCACTTTTTCCACACTCTTTTATTGCAGAAATTCCTGCTTCTAAATTGCCTTCTGACAAGAACTTCTCTCCGATGGCTGAAAGGGAATCCGATAGAACGGTCAAGCGTCTGTCTACAGGAATAATAGTGTAATATTGGTAATGTTTTTGGGCTGTTTGTATTTCTCCCAGCTTATAGTAACAACTCCCCAGCCACATTGCCGAATACTCCCTGCGGTTACTCGTCGAATCAAGTTCTGCTTTGTCTATTTTATCGCTTTCAGTAAATAGGGGAATGGCAGCTTTATAATCCTTTTGGTTATAAAGCTCCACCCCTTTGGCAAAGAGAGAATCTGATTTGAGCAGTGCCTGTTTATTTTGTGAATGACTATATATGCATATAAATAAACTTAGGGTAAAGAAAATTCGTCTCATACGCCGATTGATTATTGTATTTTGTCTTGATGGCATTTTCGCATGACGAGATAACGAAAGTTTTAGTATCTCGTTTCTGCTTCAAACCCCAACTTATCTATTACATCCTGGGTAATGATGTCTGCCGGTGCTTTCAGTGTTGTAATAACCCATTGCTTGGTCAGCTCATTCCATTGTTGGCTGGATACTACCTGCCAGCTGCGCGTCAATATGTCTTCCGAAGGTTCCATTGCTTTTCTTTGTTTCCGGTCTCTTTTCCAGTTCTTGCGATATTGTTCTGTTATGTCACAAGTCTCTTTCAATTCTATGGATAGCTTGTATTCTCCGGTACCGAAGCTGATGCGGTATTCATCGTTTTCATCGCGGAAGCCCATATAAGAACGAGGGACAATGAAGCTTTCGCCTCTGATTTTGTATTTGGGAGTTTCGTTCTCTTCCCGTACATAACGAAAGAATCCATTCTTGTCAAGTTGGCTCGAATCGACAGGTATTTCCAATGAAAACTCCCCTAATTCCTGGTCCTTTTGTAATTGTACAATCTCGTTCATCCAAGATGAGGTAAGCTTCATGGTCATAGAGAGACAGAAGTTTTTCCTTTCTTCAAATGAAAAAGGAATGTCTAAGACGGAGTTAGGCAAATTGGAACGGGTTGGACAGATAATCAGTGTGTCGAGTGCCAGCTCAAATTTGGAGTGGTTTATGATACGGCTGATTTTACTTCGGTCAATGTGGCATGAGATATAAAAAACAGTATCATTACCCTCTTTCCGCAAACATCCTATTCCGTCGAATCTCATGCCTTTGGGGTCTAACGCTCCATCGAACGAAGTTTCTTTATAGAAGTCGTTCATTTCCGATACAGTGCTGATTTGGGTGGTATATACATTTTCACTGCGGACGGTTTCCTCCCATTCCTCTTTTAGGCGCGAGTTTCGTGTCAACAAGGAGCCTATGGCATTTACTCCCAAATCAATGAAGGACGTCACGTAACCAGATGCAATACCTTTAGCCGATTCTTTGCTGGCATTGAATAAATCTCCCACATAACTGCGGGTAGAGTTTCTTTCTTCACATAAACTTTGAATTTCATCTGCTAAGTCGTCACTGCTGTAAATGAATGTTTCATACTTTACTGATTGTGCCAATGCTGTTATGGAACTTAGCAAGAATATTAAAAGAAATGATGGCTTTTTCATCTATTAAAGAGTTATGTTATTATTATTTGCGTATGCACTATCACTGTCATGTATTTTACAAATTTATAGGAATGTGACGGACTTTGCAAAAGTGTTTAGAATGTAAATGTACTATTGGCGATGTATCTGTGGTTATGCGGTTTTAAAATGGGATTAAGTGTGACAAATATTCTTCTTTAATATAGAAATATGCCTTTTTTATTTTTCACTTTACTTTTATCATTACCTTTGAAGGCTGATTTTAATTCGTTAAAGCAGGCTTGTCTTTACGTTGTATCATGGTTGCCGTTTCGTTAAACAATAGTCTAACGAAGAGACGACTCTGGTGCAACGAAGAAAAATTACTGAAAGGATAACTTATTAAAGTTGATTCAAAGATTATAATTGTCTAATCAATACATTAATGTCTTATGAGCGCTTATTATGATTTATACCAGAGTCCTCCGGACGAAAATGGTGAAGCCTCTTTGCTTCATGCACGTATCCTTCCCAAAGGGACCATCCCTGCCGACAAATTCCGTGAACTGGTTCACAAAGCTACAGGTTTCAGTCCAGCCATCCTTGACGGCACTTTACAGGCTATAACGGACGAACTGTACAGCTGGCTGGCAGATGGATGGATTGTGGAGGTGGGCGAACTGGGATTCTTCTCCTTGTCCTTGAAGTGTGACAAGACTGTGACAGATAAAAAGGATATCCGCTCTCCGTCCGTGCATTTCCGGAATGTGAATTTGCGTATCGGTAGTAAATTCCGCAAACGCTTTCAGACGATGGGGTTGGAACGGAAAGCGTCTCCTTACGTCTCCCACTCTAAATTGACTCAGGAGGAACGAAAGCAAAAACTACTGCAACATTTGGATAAGTATGGTTGTATCACCCGTGCGGATTATGAACAACAGACAGGAAGGGCGAAGCATCAGGCTGTGGCGGATTTGAATCTATTTCTTGAAGAAGGGATCATCCGTAAATATGGTAGTGGAAAGACAGTGGTATATCTCAAGCCTTGATTAATCTTAGTATATACTGCCGGAGCACTGATGATAATGAAAAAGAAACTTTTTAAATTGCCGATTTGTTCTTAACTTTGTCAAACAAAAAGCAATTAAAAAGAGAAAAGATGAATGTAAGAGGAACATCTATGTGCTTGCTATGTGCCGGAGCACTGTTTGTGGCTTGTGGTAGCAAGAGTGGAAAGACTGCGGAAGTTGCTGGACAAGCCGATACGGTACATGTCGTTGGTGGTGATAAGGATAAGCATGGTTGCATTGCATCTGCCGGATATACCTGGAGTGAGGTTCAGAAAGACTGTATCCGTCTGTGGGAAAAAGGAGTCCGTATGAACGCTGTGGATGATGCGGAGAAGATGTTGTTTCTGGTGCTCAGTCCCGATTCTACCCAAGTGGAACTGTTCTTTTCGGAAGAAGAAATGCCGAATGAGATTCTGGAGCGCCGTGGCCTTCCTGCGGGGGGATATGTTTGGAATGTGGAAGATGATGATACAAAGAATGTGCGTTTGGAAGATGGAAGATGGACGGTCAGCCAGCGCGGTCGGCTTATTTACCGGCAGGCAGAAGAGGCTGCGGGGAACTAATATGTAGAGAAATGGAGGATTTGAAGATATTGACAGAGTCTGTCTGCTGCATAGCCCGTGAAGCCGGATATTTCTTGAAAGAAGAGCGGAAAAACTTCAGCCGGGAAGCGGTACAGAAGAAACAAGCCCATGATTATGTCTCTTATGTAGACAAGGAGTCGGAGAAGCGGGTGGTGGCTGCGCTTCGGGAACTTCTTCCCGAGGCTGGATTTATAGCCGAGGAAGGTTCTGCTGTCTATCACGATGAACCCTACTGTTGGGTAGTGGACCCGTTGGATGGGACAACGAATTATATTCATGATAATGCTCCCTATTGTGTCAGCATCGCTTTGCGCGACAAGGATTCTTTGTTGCTGGGAGTTGTTTATGACCCTTGCCGGGATGAATGTTTTTATGCCTGGCAGGGAGGTGGCGCTTATGTGAATGGAGAACGGATGGAGGTCTCGTCTGTCCAGCAGGTGGAGGATGCCTTTGTAGTGACGGAACTCCCTTATAATTCCGACCGGTATGCACGTACCGGTGAGCATTTGATTCATGAACTTTACGGGCGTGTGGCAGGCATCCGCATGACCGGTTCCGCTGCGCTTGCCATCTGCTATGTGGCTGCCGGACGTTTTGATGCCTGGCTTGAGGCGTTTATCGGCAAATGGGACTTTTCTGCGGCGGCGCTGATGGTGCTGGAGGCTGGTGGAAGAATCACTGACTTTTGCGGTAGTGACGCCTTTTTGGACGGACATCATATCATTGCCACTAACGGACTGCTGCATCCGTTGTTCTTGAAGCTGGCAGGTGAGGTCTTGCCATTATAGCAAACAAGGCGATGGAGTGTATTGCTCTGTTGCCGTTTTTTTAATACTATACGATGAAAAACATAGTTAAAACCTGGTTCTTTTCTTTTGTCCATCTCTTTTTTCCGCGTCAGTGTGCCGTGTGTGGTGCTATCTTGCAAGAGGGTGAAGAGGGCATCTGCATGAAGTGCAATATGGATATGCCCCGGACAAACTATCATCTTCGTAAGGACAATCCGGTGGAACGTATGTTTTGGGGGAAGATACCTCTGGAACATGCCACATCTTGTTTCTTTTACCATAAAGGGAGTGATTTCCGCCGCATTCTCCATCAGTTGAAATATGGAGGGAGGAAAGACCTTGGCGAAGTGATGGGGCGGTTTATGGCGGCGGAGTTGTCGGCTACCGGTTTCTTCAGTGATGTGGATGTCATAGTCCCCGTTCCTCTGCATCCGCGTAAGCAGAAAATGCGTGGGTACAATCAGAGCGAATGTATAGCCCGCGGTGTTTCCGCTGTCACCGGTATTCCCGTAGATACTGCTTCCGTTGCCCGTATGAGGCATACGGAAACGCAGACCCGTAAATCCTCTTATGAACGGTGGGAGAATGTGGACGGTATCTTCTGTCTGCGTCGTGCTGACGCTTTTGCAAGGAAGCATGTACTGATTATAGATGACGTATTGACTACCGGTGCCACCACTACGGCTTGTGCCGATGCGCTCAAGGAAGTGGAGGGTGTGCGCATCAGTGTATTGACACTGGCGGTAGCGGCCTCATAAGTCAGAAACGATAACGGCCGCCTGCTACGATTGTTCCGGTATATCCTACTCCGAATTCTGTGAAGAAGGCAAACCGGCTTCCGTATTCGATGCCTAGAAAACTGAATTGATAAGCGAATTTTGTCTTGTGAAAGACTTCTCCTCCAAAACTGTTCCGGAGGAAATAGGCACCGAGCCCTGCTGAGGTATACAGAGAGAATTTGGGGCGGGTAAACCAGTGCCACCGGAAGGTGGGAAGAATATACAGATACCTTCGGTTGTCTTTGGTGTTTTCATCCAAAGCTTCGTAAAGGCTGCTGGCTGTCCCTTTGTTGCCGGTTATTCCTCCGGTTACTCCCAGGCTGATTTTGCGGTTGAATCTATAAATGTAGCTGATGCTCAGGGCACCGTAGTAGTTTGTCTTTTCGCGTGTATAAACTCCGAAACTCAGTACCGGAGCGAAGCACTCCTCGGCCATGCTGTTGGCATCGGTAATGGGCAGGAAACCATAGCTGACGGAAAATTCATGGTGCCGGAACTTTTCTTGGGGCAGAACGGGTATGTCTTGTGCTTTGCAAAATGTACATACAGTCAATCCGATGATTAAAAAGAGTAGGGCTGTTCTCATTATAGTCGTATTTTTGAATTAAATTTCATGGCTCTGCAAATAAAGACAGAAGGTCGGGATAAATTCCCTATAAATATTCCACAAATATATGTTAATTTCATGAAAGATGAAAGATTTCCGTTTGTTCGTTAAGTGCGGCTGATGGAGAAAACAAAAAAGGTTCGCCTAATTGACGAACCTTTTCGCTCTTCCTCTTGGACTTGAACCAAGGACCCTCTGATTAACAGTCAGATGCTCTAACCGACTGAGCTAAGGAAGAATATGCATTCAAGTTTTTTCGCTCTTCCTCTTGGACTTGAACCAAGGACCCTCTGATTAACAGTCAGATGCTCTAACCGACTGAGCTAAGGAAGAATATGCATTCAAGTTTTTTCGCTCTTCCTCTTGGACTTGAACCAAGGACCCTCTGATTAACAGTCAGATGCTCTAACCGACTGAGCTAAGGAAGAATATGCATTCAAGTTTTTTCGCTCTTCCTCTTGGACTTGAACCAAGGACCCTCTGATTAACAGTCAGATGCTCTAACCGACTGAGCTAAGGAAGAATGTTGTTTTTTCTCAAATGCGCTGCAAAAGTAATAGGATATTTTGAAATATGCAATATCTTTGCAAAAAAAATATCGAAGATGGATAAAATAATTGGGTTGGGCAATGCTTTGGTCGATGCGCTGGCAATCATTGAAGATGATAATATTTTGACGGAGATGCAGCTTCCGAAAGGAAGCATGACGCTGATTGATGAAGATAAGTTCTTGAAAATTAGTGAGTATTTCAGCCGGATGAAGACGCACCTGGCTAACGGAGGTTCTGCCGGAAACGCAATTCGGGCAATGGCATGCCTTGGTGCGGGTACGGGATTCATCGGAAAAGTAAGCAATGACTTTTACGGTAACTTTTTCCGGGATAGCCTGCTGGAACGTGGGACAGAGGCGAATTTATTGCTTTCCACTACCCTTCCGTCCGGTGTAGCCTCTACTTTCATTTCTCCTGATGGGGAGCGTACTTTCGGCACTTATTTGGGGGCGGCTTCTACATTGAAGGCGGAAGATCTTTCGCTGGATATGTTCAAAGGATATGCTTACCTATTTATAGAGGGGTATCTGGTGCAAGACCATGATATGATTCTCCGTGCCATTGAGCTGGCTAAAGAGGCCGGCTTACAAGTATGTTTGGACATGGCGAGCTACAATATAGTAGAAGGAGACCTTGAATTTTTCTCTCTGTTGGTCAACAAATATGTGGATATTGTTTTTGCCAATGAGGAAGAGGCAAAGGCCTTTACGGGTAAGGAACCGGAGGAAGCATTGGACATCATTGCCAAAATGTGTAGCATAGCCATTGTAAAGGTGGGTGCCCGTGGTTCTCTGATTCGCAAAGGTACAGAGATGGTGCAGGTACAAGCGGCTCCGGTAGAGAAAGTGGTGGACACTACAGGAGCTGGCGACTATTTTGCGGCAGGTTTCTTGTATGGACTGACGTGTGGCTACTCGCTGGAGAAATGTGGCAAGATAGGCTCCCTTCTCTCCAAAGATGTGATACAAGTGGTGGGTACAGAGCTTCAGGCTGCACAATGGGAAAAAATCAAGGAAGAAATTTTATTAATTAATTAATGTGCTGATGTGCCAATGTGCTAATTGGCTGCGCAATATTTGTTTCGCTATTACGCTGCAGGTTATTAGCACATTGGCACATTGGCATATTAGCACATTATCATAATTATGAGAAGAATTTTAAAGATACGCTGGATGGTTACCTTGCTGATTGTAGCGGGAGCCGTTTGTTTTTGGGGGTTTAAGAGTGGTGATAGCCGCAGTTTCCAAATAGCAAAGAATCTGGATATATTCAATTCCATTGTGAAAGAGTTGGATATGTTTTACGTGGATACGATTGATCCGAACAAGACTATCCGTGATGGCATTGATGCCATGCTCTACTCGCTGGATCCCTACACGGAGTATTATCCGGAAGATGACCAAAGCGAATTGGAGCAGATGCTGAAGAATTCCTATGGTGGTATAGGTTCTGTGATTACTTGGAATCCGAAACTGAAACGTTCCATGATATCTGAGCCATACGAGAATATGCCTGCTGCCGATGTAGGCCTGAAAGCCGGAGATATTTTGATGGAAATTGACGGAAAAGACCTTGCCGGAAAGAACAACCAGGAAGTCAGCGAGATGCTTCGCGGACAAGTGGGTACCAGCTTCAAGCTGAAAGTGCAGCGTCCCGGTACAGAGAAACCGTTGGATTTCGACATTGTGCGCCGTTCCATCCAATTGCCGTTCATACCTTATTATACGGTGCTGGATAATAATATAGGTTATATCAATCTCAGCACCTTCTCGGGGAATCCTTCCAAGGAGTTCAAGCAGGCTTTTCTGGACTTGAAGAAGCGGGGGATGACTTCGTTGGTGATTGACCTGCGGAACAATGGGGGGGGCTTGCTGGATGAGTCTATAGAGATAGCCAACTTCTTTCTGCCTCGCGGAAAAACACTTGTGACGACAAAGGGTAAGATTAAGCAAGCCAGCAATACCTACAAGACATTGCGTGAACCGTTGGATCTGGAAATTCCTTTGGCTGTTCTGGTCAATGGCGGAACGGCTTCTTCGTCAGAAATCCTTGCGGGCTCTTTGCAGGACCTTGACCGTGCGGTCATTATCGGTAACCGTACTTTCGGTAAGGGATTGGTGCAGACCACCCGTCCGTTGCCATACGGTGGTACCATGAAGCTGACGACTTCCAAATATTATATTCCCAGCGGCCGTTGTGTGCAGGCTATCGACTACAAGCACCGGAATGAGGACGGCAGTGTGGGACGTATTCCGGACAGCCTTACTACCGTGTTCCATACGGCTGCCGGACGTGAAGTGCGGGATGGTGGAGGCGTGACTCCGGACATTGCGGTGAAGCAGGAGAAGCTGCCCAACATTCTGTTCTATCTTGTCAATGACAATCTTATTTTCAATTATGCCACGGACTATTGCCTGAAACATCCTACCATCCCTTCAGCAGAGAAGTTTGAAATTACAGATGCCGATTATGCGGACTTCAAGGCGATGGTGAAAAAGGCGGACTTCAAATACGACCAGCAGACAGAGAAGATGCTGAAGAACCTGAAGGAGATGGCCGAATTTGAGGGCTATCTGACTGATGCTTCGAAAGAGTTTGAAGCGCTGGAGAAAAAATTGTCGCATAATCTGGACCGTGACCTTGACCATTTCTCCAAGGACATCAAGAGCATGATTGCGGTAGAAATCATCAAACGTTATTATTTCCAGCGTGGAAGCATTATCCAGCAGTTGAAAGATGATGATGATTTGAAAGAGGCTGTAAAGATACTCACTGCTCCGGAAAAATATAAGGAAATGTTGAGTGCTCCGGCAGTGACGTCAATGTCTCTGCAACAAAGAAAGGAGACAGCCCCGGTTTTTCTGAGTACCGCTACGAGAGCAAATGAACATGTTTATGATGAAATAGTATAAGGACACTCTTAAGAGGATTCTTTTATTTGCTCCTTAATTTATACCGGATAGTCTCTGTATAAGCCTTTTATACACGACTATCCGGTTAAGTTGTTTGTAGGGTATTAACTTGTTTTATATTTTTGCAGGTGATAATGAAAATATTGACAAGGTTATGAAACAATTGAATTCTCTGAGAGTATGGCTGTTTGTGGTATTGTTGCTTTGCTTCTCTCTTTCCGGACAAGCCCAGTTCCTGCGCACTTCCTACTTTATGGAAGGAAGTAACCAGCGTATGCAGCTCAATCCGGCCTTGATGCCGGGACGCGGTTATCTGAATATTCCCGTGATAGGTTCGTTGAATGCTACCGTCAACTCCAGTTCCCTGGGGTATAGGGATATTATGGACATTATTGAGAACAGTGATGATAGCGACTATTTCATGAGCAATGACTTTATGAACCGACTGGATGCTACCAATAACTTGAATGTGAATTTGAGTACCGACATTCTGTCTGCCGGGTGGTATAAAGGAAAGAACTTCTGGTCAGTCAATGTGGGGTTGCGTAATGATATCGGTGCCGCCATACCGAAAACCATGTTCCAGTTTATGAATAACATGAGCAGCCGGGAGTTTGGTGACAATATTTCTGACTATTTGGGTATTAACGAAACCATTAATGGACAGAAGCTTGAGATAAATTCCTATGCGGAAGTCGGCCTTGGCTTTGCAAGGAATATCACAGACCGACTGGCTGTAGGTGGTAAGGTGAAGATGCTGTTGGGTATTGGTAACTTAAAGCTGAACATCAACCAGATTCATGTGGAAACTCCTTCTGTCGGTTCTTCAGGAATGACGAGTAAAGCTTCCATTCAAGTGGATGCAACTTTGGAGAACTCGTCAAAGCTGTTGGAGCTTCCCGAGAATGAGAGTGGCGATTATATCGATGAAATCGATTTTGGCAGTTTCGGTTTTGCCGGATATGGTGGGGCTATTGATTTGGGAGTATCTTACAAGTTACTGGATAAATTGACACTTTCTGCTTCAGTTCTTGATTTGGGTTTTATCAAATGGTCTAAATCGAATACCAGTATAGCGCGAGCCAATGCAGAGCAGACTTATGATCTTCTTGACCCGGCCTCGCAGCAGGAGTTCATGAATATTGTGAACAGCGGCGAGATTCTTAACTATGACATGTTGCAGCTCAAGACGGAGGAGGCTTCTGAGAAGAGCCGTACCCGTGGATTGACTTCTACAATGGTTCTTGGCGCTGAATATGCCTTACTGAATGATTGGCTGGTAGTGGGTGCCTTGTATACCGGTCGTTTTGCCAAACCGAAAACTTTGAATGAGCTGACTTTCTCTGCCTGCATCCGTCCGACGAATGCTTTCAATGTAGCTGCCAGCTATTCCGTACTTCAAGGAGCCGGTAAAACCTTCGGTCTGGCACTGAAACTGGGTCCTTTCTTTGCGGGAACAGACTATATGTTCTTTGGCAAGAATACGAAGAATGTCAATGCTTACTTGGGGGTTTCTATTCCTTTGGGAAAACAGAAAACGGCTGAAAATTAATAAAGTGAGTTATCAGTTGTCGCGGGTTATCTTTCTATAAAAGAGGATAATCTGCGATTTTGTTTTTACGAAAACGCAAAAAGCTTTATCTTTGCTGGTAAATACCTATAAACAGTACTCATGAGAATTGCAATAACGTTTCTCTTGTTTTTGGTTTTCAGTAGTTTGCTGCAAGCTTCACCCATACCTTTTTCTCCTATAGTGAGGAACTATTCGGTGTCGGATTATAATGCCGGTATTCAGAATTGGGCCATTGCTCAAGACGAAAGAGGAGTGATGTATTTCGGTAATAACAGTGGGCTGTTGGAATTTGATGGAAGTGCTTGGCGGCTGTATGAATTACCGACAAAAGGAATTGTGCGTGCTATATATATCAGTGAAGATGGAAGAATTTATGTAGGCTCTTACGAAGAATTCGGTTATTTTGTCCGTACTCCTTATGACACTCTTGAATATCATTCATTGAAAAATAAGGTGAAAGATTTTGCGTTTCATAATGACGAAATCTGGGATATTGCTTGCGTTCAAGGAGAAATTGTATTTCAATCATTCGGTTCTCTCTTTTTTTATAATGGAAATTCGGTAGAAGGTATTCGAATGAAGAACCTTCCACTGAATTTGTTCCAGGTTGGAAATACTTTTTATTCTCAAAGAATAAACGGTGGACTTTATGTCTTTGCCGGTAGGGAAATGGAAGAACTTATTCCCAGAAAGGTATTTGGAAATAGCGATGTCTTGGCTGGGCTTCCTTATGATGATGCCGTTTTAATGCTTACCCGTAATCAGGGAGGTTTTCTCCTCTATCGAGATGGGAGGGTAGAAAAATGGGAAACCGAATGTGATGATATATTCAAGAAGCATACCATTAATCGTGCGGTGATGACCAAAGACAGTTGCTACGTTGTTGGCACAATATCCGATGGCATATATGCGTTGGATAAAAAGGGAAAGCTGATTTGGAAGGTCAATACGGATAATAAACTACAGAACAATACTGTTTTGAGATTGTATTGTGATGATGACAACAATATATGGACAGCTTTGGATGAAGGTATTGCCTATATACACAACAATTCTTTAATCTATTATTATGAACCTCCATTTCGTAAAATAGGCATGGTATATGATGTTCTGGTAAGGGAAAATGAAGCTTATATTGCTTCTAATCAGGGACTTTATTGGCTTAAGGATGGAAAGACTGAATTAGTTCCGGGTTTGGAAGAACAAGCGTGGTTCGTCGATGAATGGGGAAAACAGATTTTTTGCGGGCATAACAAAGGAACTTTCCTTATATCGGGGTTGAAGTCAAAGTTGGTATCTGATGTAAAGGGAGGGATGTGTATGGAAAAGATTGAATCGAAGGAAGAATCTTTTTTATTGGAAGGAACTTATGCGCTTTTAAATCTATATACGGAAGATACTTCGGGAGCATATGGTTTTATCCGGTCTCTGCGTGGATTCAGTCATATGGTCCGTCACATAGAGGTGGACCATCAAGGGAATATCTGGGCGAAACACTTAAGGAATGGTTTGTATCGTTTTCGGATTGATCCGGATATGAAGCAGGTAAAGGATGTACGGAAGTATGAGGGCCTGGGAGAAGTGAAAGGTGGGAGTTTTACTTTGTTCAAAATCAATGGTCGGGTAGTTTTTTCTAATGGGGAATATTTCTATACTTACGAAGATATGACTGATTCGATTGTTCCCTATGAAACAATGAATGAACAATTGATGGAATTGAAGGGAATCAAGACAGTGAGTCGTGCGAACGGAGATTACTATTGGTTTGTGGGTGATAGGATAGTGTATTTAGTGAAGTGTGCGATAAATACTTTCAATATCGAACTCCGGATTCCATATTCTTTGTTTGACGGTCTGACGGTGGAAGAACGGGGAAGCGTGGCTTATGACGTGAGGAATGGCTGTTCCTATCTTTGCCTGAACAATGCCATTGCCCGTATTGAGACGGACAGTTCCTCGTTATATAAATCTCGGGTCAGACGCTCTTTATGGATTTCGGGAATGCGGGTCATTGATGAATTCAGTGGTAAGCGGAAAACATTGGTCGTGCAGCCGGGAGCCAAGGTGGAGCCTGAGTTTAATACGGTGAATTTTACATTGTGTTATCCGGTTTATAGTAATTATACTTATAAGGTAAGGTATCGGTTGGAAGGATATTCTGACCAATGGGTACCGGGTGGACGCTATTTGCAGAAGAAGTATTCTCGGCTCTCCTATGGAAGTTATGTTTTTCAGGTGGAGATATATGATACCGATAGAGTTTTGGCATCGGTAGAGCTTCCTTTTGAGATTTTGCGTCCGTGGTATTTGTCTTATTGGGCTGTGGGAAGTTATATCTTGGCAGGATTGTGTCTGTTGGCTTTGTTGCAATATTTGGTCTACCGTTTCGTGAAGAAAAAGAAAGACCGTGTGATTGAACGGCAGCGCGTAGCCCATCAGGCAGAGCTTGAGCGGCAGGAGAAGAAGATTGTTGAGTTGGAAAAGGAGCAGCTTGAGGCCGATTTGCGTTTTAAAAGCAAGGAGTTGTCCGGTGTGGTAATGACAAATATTGCTCATCAGGAATTTCTGATTTCTTTGAAAGAAGAGATACAGCGGCAAAAGTTGTTAGGACAGTATAGCCGTAAAAACTTGGATAAGCTGCTCACTTTAGTTAATAGCAATATAGTGTCCGATGAAGAGAATTGGACTATGTTTCAGGCTAATTTTGACCGTATACACGAAAACTTCTTCCGTAATCTGAAACTTCAATATACAGATTTGACTTCAGGAGATTTGCGCTTTTGCGCATTGCTTCGCTTGAATATGCCGACAAAGGAGATAGCGAAGTTGCTCAACATTTCTACACGTGGGGTTGATGCTGCGAGATACCGGTTACGTAAGAAATTCAATTTGCTTCCGGAAGAAAGTTTGACTGATTTCCTTATAAATTTTAAATGACTGTTTTACAGTAAAATATTAATGGGGGAAGTACTAATATTGTACTTCCTCTTTTGTTTTTTAGTGATGGTTGTACTTTTGTTGTAGTACGGGATGTGGAGATTGTCGCATGCTTTTCTTTTATTTGCAGTAAAATAATATTTCTATCAATTAAAAGCATGAAAGACATGAAGCATTTACTTTTCAAGTTACAATTATTTTTAGTCTTGTTGGTGTTTACTGCCGTTAGTGCGTATGCACAGAAATCTCCGGTTGATATGGATCGTTTCATCGACGATTTAATGAAGAAGATGACCCTGGAAGAGAAAATAGGTCAGTTGAATCTGCCGGTTACCGGTGAGATTACGACCGGTCAGGCTAAAAGTAGTAATGTGGCCAAACGTATTCGTGCCGGTGAAGTGGGCGGGCTTTTCAATCTGAAAGGCGTGGAACGTATCCGCGATGTACAGAAGCAGGCGGTTGAAGAAAGTCGTTTGGGTATTCCTCTCTTATTTGGTATGGATGTTATTCATGGATATGAAACGGTGTTTCCCATTCCTTTGGGATTGTCGTGTACATGGGATATGAAGGCGGTTGAAGAATCGGCACGTATTGCAGCCATTGAGTCCAGTGCTGACGGTATTTGCTGGACATTCAGTCCGATGGTGGATATTTGCCGTGATGCCCGTTGGGGGCGTGTGTCCGAGGGCAACGGTGAAGACCCGTTTCTGGGAGCAGCCATTGCGCAGGCCATGGTACGTGGTTATCAGGGAAAGGATATGAGCCGTAATGATGAAATCATGGCTTGTGTAAAGCATTTTGCCTTGTATGGTGCCGGTGAGGCAGGACGTGACTATAATACAGTAGATATGAGTCATCAGCGCATGTTCAATGAATACATGTTGCCCTATCAAGCGGCGGTTGATGCCGGTGTGGGAAGTGCGATGGCCTCTTTCAATGAGGTCGATGGCATTCCCGCTACTGGAAACAAGTGGTTGATGACGGATGTATTGCGTAAGCAGTGGGGGTTTGACGGTTTTGTAGTGACAGATTATACCGGAATTACAGAAATGACCGACCATGGCATGGGCGATACGCAGACTGTTGCCGCGTTGGCGCTGAATGCTGGTGTCGATATGGATATGGTGAGCGATGCATTTGTAGGTACGCTCAAGAAGTCATTGACAGAAGGAAAAGTGACAGAAGAAGCTATTAATGCGGCTTGTCGCCGTATTTTGGAAGCTAAGTACAAGTTGGGCTTGTTCGATAATCCTTATAAATACTGTGATGTGAAGCGTGCCAAGAAGCAAATCTTTACCAAAGAGCATCGTGCCGTTGCGCGTAAGATTGCTTCGGAGAGCTTGGTGTTGCTGAAGAACGAGGGTAATGTACTTCCGCTGGCCAAAAAAGGCACTATTGCTGTGGTAGGTCCGTTGGCAGACAGCCGCAGTAATATGCCGGGTACTTGGAGTGTGGCTGCTGTATTGAAGAATGCAACTTCTTTGGCTGAAGGTTTGAAGGCGGTAGCAGGCGATAAAGCCGAAATATTGACTGCGAAAGGCTGTAATTTGATGAGTGATGCCGAATATGAGAAACGTGCCACTATGTTCGGACGTTCTTTACACCGTGACAATCGTTCGGACAAGGAGTTGCTGGACGAGGCTCTTGCCGTGGCTGCCAAATCGGATGTTATTGTGGCTGCGCTCGGTGAGTCTTCGGAAATGAGTGGAGAGAGCAGTTGCCGCACGAATCTTGAAATGACCGACACCCAACGCATGCTGTTACAAGAATTATTGAAAACGGGAAAACCTGTGGTACTGGTGCTGTTTACCGGTCGTCCGCTGGTACTGAACTGGGAGCAGGCAAACGTGCCGGCCATTCTGAATGTATGGTTTGCGGGCAGTGAGGCAGGTTTTGCCATCGGCGATGTACTGTTTGGTGATGTGAACCCGAGCGGAAAGCTGACTACGACTTTCCCGAAGAGCGTGGGACAGATTCCTTTGTTCTACAACCACAAGAACACGGGTCGCCCTCTTGCCGACGGTGCATGGTTCCAGAAATTCCGCAGCAACTATATAGACATAGACAATGAACCGCTTTATCCCTTCGGTTTCGGCTTGAGCTATACAACATTCTCTTATAGCGACGTGGCTTTGGACAAGACTAGCATGACGGATAAGGGCGAACTGACTGCTACCGTGACTGTGACCAATACCGGCAAGAGAGACGGTGCCGAAGTGGTCCAGCTTTATATTCGTGACCTTGTGGGAAGTGTAACCCGTCCGGTGAAAGAGTTGAAAGGCTTTGAAAAGATTTTCCTGAAAGCCGGCGAATCTAAAAAAGTATCTTTCAAGATTACCCCCGAATTGCTGAAGTTCTACAACTACAATCTTGATTTTGTATGCGAGCCGGGTGACTTTGAGGTGATGATTGGCAGAAGTTGCCGGGACGTAAAAAAAGCAGCGTTCAAGTTACTCTAACTGATTCCCAAGGCGGCAATATGCAGCATTCGAGCCACTGCGTTGAAATGGCATTGTTGCTGCATATTGTCTGCATTTTCACTGCAAACTATATGCAGTATTCTTGCAGTATTTGCTTGACTTGTGTAAGATAATATGATCTATTGAAAAACATGAAGAAAATATTTTTATTAATATTGTGTCTGTCCACCATGTACCCGGTTGTCAATGCTGGGCGGGTGGTTCAGAGTTTTAATGACGGCTGGTATTATGCCGCATGTGATGACAATCGGTTGCAGGAAGTGCAACGCCATGAAGAAGGTTGGCAGCAGGTACATCTGCCGCATACCTGGAATGCGGATGCCTATTCTACCCGTAACTACCGCAGGGCTTCTTCCTGGTATAAGAAAGAGTTCCGTACGGATGCCGCGCGGATGCGGGATAAACAGCTTTACCTGAAATTTGATGCTGTCAATTCTCTGGCAGATGTGTACCTCAACGGCGAGCTGCTCACTACCCACAAAGGAGGTTACTCTGCCTTTACCGTAGACATTACGGATAAAGTAAGGACCGATGCCCCGAATCTGCTGATGGTGCACGTCAATAATCAGAACGACCGGATACCTCCTTTGTCCGGCGACTTCACCATCTTTGGCGGCATCTACCGCAATGTGTGGCTCATCAGTGCTGCAAAGCAGCACATCAGCCTTACCGACTATGCCTCTACGGGCATTTATGTCGATTTGCCTTCCGTGAGTGAGGATAGGGCAGAAATCAGTGTGCGTGGGACTTTGGTGAACCGTGATGTGCGGCGTGCGGTGTTGAAGTTGGACGTCGAGGTGCTGGATACAGATGGGAAGACCGTAGCCCAATCTTTGCGCAGCGTCCGGATAGATGCCGACGGGGCGTTCGCCTTCGAGGAACGGTTACAGTTGGAAAAGCCACAGTTGTGGTCGCCCGATTCCCCTTATCTGTACAGCGTGAAAGTTTCTTTGAAAGATGTGCGTGGCAAGGTGTTGAAAGATGAGACACGTGTCCCTTTGGGGGTCCGCTGGTTCAGCGTGGATGCGCAGGAAGGCTTCAAGTTGAATGGGGAACCCCTGAAACTTATGGGAGCTTGCCGTCATCAGGACCAGATGCCGATGGGCATAGCGCTTTCGGATGAGATGCACCGCAGGGATATGCAGTTGCTGAAAGACATGGGTGTGAACTTTGTCCGTCTGGCACATTACCCACAGGACGATGCCGTGTTGCGTGCTTGCGACGAACTCGGCATGCTGGTATGGGAGGAGATTCCGGTAGTAGATTTGATAGCTTTGGGTGATGAGTTCCGCGCGAATGCCACAAGCGCCTTGCGCGAAATGATTCGCCAGCATTACAACCATCCGTCCGTCATTATGTGGGGGTATATGAACGAGGCTGTCATCCAGCTGCAGTATCGGGTGAAGAAACAACGGCTCAACGGTTTCTACGAGAATACCTTGGCGCTTGCCCGGCATCTGGAGGAAACTCTGAAGAGGGAAGACCCCTACCGTCTGAGTACGATGGCCTACCACGGCAATCAGATTTACAATAAAATCGGTCTCAGCAATATCACCGACATTTCCGGTTGGAACCTTTATCAGGGCTGGTATGAGAACGACTTCAAGTCTTTCGACCGCTTTGTGGACGAAGAGCATCGTAAATACCCGCACCGTCCGTTAATAATCAGTGAGTTCGGTGCCGGTTCCGACCCGCGCTTGCAGTCGCTCGATCCGCAGATATTCGATTTCTCCATGCAATGGCAGCAGTTGTACCTCGAATACTATCTGCCCGCTATCATGAAGCGACCGTTCATAGTGGGCGCCACGGAGTGGAACTTCATTGATTTCAGTTCTGCCAGTCGCCAGGAGGCTACGCCGCATATCAATAATAAAGGACTGATGTACAATGACCGCCGTCCTAAAGATGTGTTCTATTATTTCCAGGCATTCCTGCGCAAGGATATTCCGGTGCTGCACATTGCTGTGGATGACTGGAAGCATCGGACTGTGGTTTCGGACGGTGAAGCGGTGGAACATCCGGTGAAAGTGTATTCCAATCTGGATAAGGTGGAGTTGTCTGTCAACGGCACGAAGCTCTCCGTGCAAGGCATCGAGAATTGCCATGCAGTGTGGCAAGTGCCTCTCGTTGCGGGGCGAAACACGCTTGTGGCTTCAGGTATCTGCCATGGGAAGAAGGTGGAGCAGGTTTCGGACATTTTTGTGAAGATGCAGCCTCGCCATATCGCGGCAGTCGGCTCCGGACAGCTGGAACTTGCAGTGAACGTGGGCAGCAACTGTTTCTTTACGGATGACAAGAGTGATCTTTGCTGGCTTCCCGACCAAGCTTATACTCCTGGAAGTTGGGGCTACATAGGTGGAGAGATTTTCCGCCGTTCTCCGGGACGTATCGGAACCACTGCCGAGGTGAAAGACACCCGTAATGTTCCTTTGCTCCAGACCAAACGCAAGGACATCAAGGCCTATCGCTTCGACTTGCCCGACGGCGACTATGAAGTGGAACTTCTTTTTGCTGACCTGAACGCACGTTCCGAGCGGGTGACTTACGATTTGGGAGCTGTCGCTACCCTAGACAATGCCGATTTCCGCGGCAGTGTCTTCAATGTTTCTGTCAACAACCGACCTTGGCTGAGCCATTTCTCTCCGGCGATAGAAGTAGGCGGGAACCGTTGCATATCCAAGAAACTGCATGTTGCCGTAACCGGTGGAAACCTTACGGTGAACTTTGAGGCGGTGAAAGGGATGACGTTCTTGAATGGGATAAAGATATTCAGGATTCATTGATGTTCTATTCTTAATAATGTTGTATTAACCGATAAATTGAGTGAAACATGAAACACAAATTACTTACCGGGTCTCTCTCCTTCACAGTAGGGATGGGATTCAGCGCTTTGCCTGCCGTCGCGCAGCAATCTCCGGCTTCCACTGAGGTCAAGCCCAATGTAATCATTATCAACGTTGATGATTTGGGCTATGGCGACATTGGTTGTTACGGTGCCACCAAGGTCAAGACTCCCAATATAGACCGTCTGGCATCGCAGGGCCGTAGCTTTATGGACGCTCATTCATCCTCGGCTGTTTCCACGCCTTCACGTTATGGACTGATGACCGGTCAATATCCTTGCCGTGAGGATATTTGGGGGGCAATCTTCCTGAATCAGACTCTGCAAATTGATACGGCACGCACCACAATTGCGGATGTGATGAAACGTTCCGGCTATTCCACTGCCATCGTGGGGAAGTGGCATCTTGGATTCCGTACGGACGAAAAGATGGACTGGAACAAGGAACTGGCTCCCGGACCACTTGAATTGGGATTCGATTATTACTTCGGTGTGCCTATTCTCAACAGTCATCCACCTTTTGTTTATGTGGAGAACCATCATGTGGTGGGTTATGATTCCAACGACCCGTTTGTAAGAGGCAAGAGGGCAGAAACGGAGGAGTTCGATGAAAAATTCGGTATCAACTCTATTGGTGGAGCCACGGCTGCGCACCGTTTGTACAAAGACCGGGCTGTAGCCACTACTTTGAAAGACCGGGCCGTGCAGTGGATAAAGGAACATAAGGATTCACCTTTCTTCTTGTATTATGCTACCACCAACATCCATCATCCTTTTACACCGGCCGAACGCTTTGTAGGTACCAGTGAGGCAGGACCTTACGGTGATTCAATCCATGAATTGGACTGGGTGGTAGGCGAGATTATGCGTACCCTCGATGAGGAAGGGCTGGCGGGAAATACTCTGCTCATCTTCACCAGTGACAACGGGGGAATGCTGAATCATGGAGGGCAGAGAGCTTGGAAGGCAGGACACCATATCAACGGCAAGCTTCTTGGTTTCAAGTTCGGAGCTTGGGAAGGCGGGCATCGCATTCCTATGATTGTCCGCTGGCCGGGCAGGATTCCTGCGGGCAGCGTATCCAACCAGTTGATGTCCAATGTTGACATGCTTGCCACTTTGGCTGCCCTCACAGGATATGAATTGCAGGAGCAGGACGGGCCGGACAGTTTCAACATGCTTCCTGCCCTTGTCGGAAATCCCGGGAAAATGATTCGGGACCATATTATAATCTGTCCTTCCCAAAAGAGCCATCTTTCCATTCGCAAAGGGAAGTGGGTCTATATTCCGGCGCAAAACAGCGGCGGATTTACCGGAAAGAATGTCGGTGACCATGACTTGGGCGGGGCATCCGCTTTCCAGCTCACCCATCGGGTGAACAGCGATATAGAAAATGCCCGGATAAAGCCGGATGCACCCTCTGTGCAGCTTTACAATCTGGAGGAAGACCCATACCAGACCACAAATGTGTATGAACAGCATCCCAAAGTGGCACGCAGGCTGGCGCGGATACTGGAGGAGAAGATAAGGAAGTCGGATGCCACAAGAAAGTGACAACCGATAGATTGATGAAAAACATAATTTGAAAAATGAAGAATACCGTGATGAAAAAGTTTTTTGTAGGTTTATTCTCCCTTTTGATGGGAGTAGGCAGCGCTTTTGCGCAGACCAATATGTCTAGTGAAATGTATGACCTTGCCAAGATGAAGGAAGGCTTGCGCAACCGCCGTGTCAGCAGTTATGACCGTACGGGCAACAACCGTGACCACCTGAAGGCCATCAAGCCGGGCGAAACGGCTGTCTTGGCCGACATCAAGGGGGCAGGCGTAATCAACCATATCTGGATAACGATGTCTCCGGGACCGCGCCAGCTTTCCCGTAACGACATCATCCTTCGGATGTACTGGGACGGCAGCGACGAACCTTCTGTCGTGTCCCCCATCGGTCCCTTTTTCGGCCAGGGATGGAACGAACAGTATAACTATGCTTCTTTTGCACTTTCTTCCGGTCCCAACGGTGGTACGGGTTTGTGCAGCTATTTCGCCATGCCTTTTGCCAAAGGTGCGCGCATTGAGATAGAGAATCAGACGGATGTCAACATCGGCGCCTTCTACTACTACATAGACTATGTGGAGATGAAGGAACTGTCCAAGGACATGGGGCGTTTCCATGCGTGGTTCAACCGTGAGATTACCGAAGCGCTTCCCGAGGGGGAGACCGAGTGGGGTTCCGTGGGTAAGCAGACGGAGAATAAGGACGGAGCCGACAATTATGTGTTTGCCGATATCAAGGGAAAGGGCCATTTTGTGGGATTGAATTATTATGTACAGTGCCCTACCCCCATGTGGTATGGTGAAGGCGATGACATGTGGTTCATCGACGGTGAAAAACAGTCTTCCTTGATAGGAACCGGTACGGAAGATTTGTTCAACACCGCCTGGTGCCCGAAAGAGCCCTACCAGCATATCTACTTCGGCTATCCACGTGTGAATAATGATGTCGGATTCTTGGGGCGTACACATGTCTATCGGTTCTTTATTCAAGATCCCGTCTTCTTTGAGAAAGGGCTGAAAGCCACCATTGAGCATGGGCACAACAATTGCCTGACCCTCGACCTGGCCACCGTTGCCTACTGGTATCAGGACAAGGCGACGGCTGTTCCCACCATACCCGACAAGGCGGGCCGTAAGCTGAAGCCGATGGTAAACAATGTGATGATGCACAAATGGCGTCATGAGTGGAGAAAGAATAAAGGGAATAAGGCTGACCTTTGGGGAAATGAATAAATTGCTGGAGGATATGAAATGAAGACATTATTAGTTATATCTGTTTTATTAGCATTTACTCTTTTGGGGCATGCCCAAATATGGAAAGTGCCTGAAGGTCATGAAACGCGGTGGACAAGTTTTGAAAATCCTACCGGTGCCAAGGGAACGGCAGCTCAAGTCAATAAAGGTGCAAAAGGAAGTGCTTTCGGCAGAATCATGGCGGGAGACAGCTGTGTTTTGTTGTCTCAGCAAGGACCCGGGATCATTAACCGTATTTGGCTGACAGTCAGCAAACGTAACCCTAAGATGCTTCGTGCGTTGCGTATCAAGTTTTATTGGGATAATTCTGTTGTTCCGGCAGTGGATGTCCCATTGGGAGATTTTTTTGGGAATCCGCTGTCACGTACATCTCGTTTTGAGAACTGTTTCTTTTCTAATCCGGAGAAGCGTTCTTTTAACTGTTCTATTCCGATGCCTTACCGTATCGGTGCCAAAGTGGTGTTTGTGAATACCTCGGATGAGGACCTGACACACTTGTTTTATGATATCAACTTTACTAAATTGCCGGAATGGGATTCGGAGATGAGCTATTTTCATGCTGTCTGGCGTGAAGACAAATCCACCAAGTTGGGAGTGGATTATACTGTTCTTCCCCAACTATCGGGCAAGGGGCGCTTTTTGGGGGTAAGCTTGGGTATCTTTGCCAATAAGGCGTATGAAACTACTTGGTGGGGAGAAGGTGAAATCAAGTTCTACATTGACGGAGATAAGGAATTTCCCACATTGAGTGGTACGGGAGTTGAAGACTATATTGGTACGGCTTGGGGGCAGGGCGAGTATTCCCACCGTTATCAAGGTTGTCCGATTGCAAATGCGGACAGTTGTTGGTGGAGTATGTATCGTTTCCACGTGCAGGACCCGATTTATTTTCGTCATGATATAAGAGTTACATTGCAGCAGATTGGAGGTGCTCCATATCAAAAGGTACTCGAACTGTACAAGGCGAAGGTTCCTCTTGTACCGGTTACTATAGATAGAAGCGGTAAACTGAAATTCTATCGTTTATTAGATGAAGATTCAGACCTACATATCACGGATAAAGACTTTCCGCCAGGATTTGTTAATTTCTACCGCCAAGATCATGTAACTTCAACAGCATATTTCTATTTGGATAGGCCTGCAGTCTGAATAATCTTTAAATAACTTCCTAGTGTATGTTGTTGGGAATTAGTGTTTTATACAATGCTGTAGTAGTTACGTTGTAGTGCTTGAGCAGGTTGTGGTAATCTTGTGGTAGTTTGTTTTTTGACATACATCAATTGCTCCTATACTTTTGCAAAAGAATTTTAAATCAATACAAAATGAAGAAAAATTTATTAATTACATGTGTGATGTTGTTGTTTGCCGTTGTTTCGATGGCGCAGAACAAAATTACGGTTTCGGGTGTCGTTTCCGACAAGACGGGAATGACTGTTATTGGTGCTACAGTTTCGGTAAAGGGGGCTCCTCAACAAGGAGTCGTTACTGGACTTGATGGTGATTATAAGATTACCAATGTTCCCAGTAACGCTGTCTTGCTTTATAGCTATATTGGTATGAAAGACCAAGAAATAGCAGTGAATGGTCGTACTACTATTAATGTAGTAATGCAAGAAGACAATATGTTGATTGATGAAGTTGTAGTTGTAGGCTATGGTGTACAGCGTAAATCAGACTTGACCGGTGCTGTTGGTTCTATCAAGAGCGATGATTTGAAAAAGATTTCTACACCTAATGTGGCTAACGCATTGCAAGGTCGTGTGTCCGGTGTATTTATCTCTGCAAGCGGTGCTCCGGGTAGCTCTCCTGAAGTGCGCATTCGTGGTATCGGTACTACTAATAATAGCAATCCGCTCTATGTGGTTGATGGAATGTTTATGGACGATATATCATTCCTGAGTAACCATGATATTGAGTCCATGGAGGTATTGAAGGATGCTTCTGCTACTGCCATGTATGGTTCTCGCGGTGCTAACGGTGTAATCATTGTTACCACCAAGCAAGGTGCTGAAGGTAAAGCACAGGTGAACATTACTGCCAGTGAAGGATTTCAGTTCCAAAATAGCGGTAAGTTTGAGATGTGTACGGCTTCTGAATATGCTATGCTGCAAAATGAAGCTAACTTGAATATTAATCCAGATGGCGGTCTTGTTTATGATGACCCGGCTTCTTTCGGAAAAGGGACCAATTGGTTCGATGAGATTTTCCGAGTAGCGTCTGTCCGTGATTATCAAGTTGCTGTTAGTGGCGGAACAGAAAAGGTACGTTATAATTTGAGTGCCGGATATTTCCAACAGGATGGTATCATAAAGGAAAATTCTTATGACCGTTTTACTTTGCGTGCCAATAATTCATATAAAATAAACAAACATTTGACTATCGGGCATAACTTATCGGCTTCTTTTAGTCATACAAAAAATGAAAATAAGGGAGTTGTAAAATCTGCTTATAAACTGAGTCCTATCATTACTCCTTATGATGAGAATGGTAATTTCTCCGATCCTCAGGTGGCATCTACTGCTAATCCGCTTGCTACCCTCCATTATATGAATAGTGATAATTGGAAAGATAGAATTGTGGGTAGTGCATTCTTGAATTGGGAAGTTATTAAAGGGTTGAATTTTAAGACCAGCTTGGGCATTGATTATATTAATGGTAGAAGTCGTAATTTTACTCCTAAGTATTATATCTCGGAGTATCAAAAGGTAGATGAGAACAGCTTGTCTAAAACATGGACTAGAGATTTTACTTGGCTGTGGGAGAATATCTTGACTTATGATTGGCAAATCAATGATAAAAATCGTCTGAATCTTTTGGGTGGTATTACTGCTCAAAAATACACTAATGAAAAGTTAGGCGGGTCAGGACGTAGTTTCTTCTCAGAAGTGGAAGACTATTGGTATTTGGATCAGTCTTCAAGCGATACACGTGGACTTGAGAATAATGGAAAACATGAAGCCATGATGTCTTACTTGTTCCGTGCCAACTATGCTTTAATGGACAGATATTTGTTGACGGCTTCTATACGTGCCGATGGCTCTTCGAAGTTTGGACCGGATAACCGTTGGGGATATTTTCCGTCAGTAGCTGCCGGATGGAGGATTTCTGAAGAAGCTTTTATTAAAGATAATGTTGAATGGTTGAGTAACTTGAAGATTAGAGGTAGCTGGGGGCAAATTGGTAATGATAAGATTGGTAATGACAAATATTATGCATTGGCTAATGTAGCCCCTACTTATGATGCTGTATTTGGTGGTGATTATTATTCTGGTGGTACTGTAACTTCTCTTTATAATACACAAATCCATTGGGAACGTTCAGAGCAGTTGGATCTTGGTTTTGATTTAGGCTTGTTCAATAATCGCTTTTCTTTAGAGTTTGACTATTACAGAAGAGATACAAAAGAAATGTTGGTAAATGTGGATGTTCCTGCTTCTGTAGGACTTGCCTCTGTAGAAACAAACGTGGGCTCAGTACGTAACTCTGGACTTGATTTTACGGTGAAATGGGAAGACTCGTTTAAGGATTTTCGTTATGGCATCCGCTTGACTGGAACTACAATTAAGAATGAGGTGACTAATTTGGGAGGTAAACGTATCACCAGTGGGGATATAGGTTCCGGAAAAAGTGTTCATATGACAGAAGAAGGAATGCCAATCAAGTATTTTTATGGTTACAAGACTATTGGTATTTTCCAAAGTAATGAGGAGATTGAGCAGTATAATGCGATGGCTGCGGCTGCTTCCGGTGATGCGAAGAAGAAGTATCAGGCAAATGTAGCTCCGGGTGATCTGATTTATGCAGATACGGATGGCAATGGATATATAACTGCTGAAGACCGTACGGATTTAGGCTCTCCTACTCCGAAGTTTATCGGTGGTTTGGGTATAACTGCCGCTTGGAAAGGCTTTGATTTGTCAATTGATTTGCAGGGTAATTTTGGTAATAAGATTTATAATGCCAAACAAGCTGAAAGAAATGCTGGTGTTGATAACTGGGATCGTTCGTTCTTGGATAGATGGACTGAAAACAATAGGAATACTTCCATTCCGCGCATGACATTTGAGGGTAACAATTATTTTGTTTCCGACCGTTATGTTGAGAGTGGCAACTATGTGAAGTTACAGACTGTGGAATTAGGATATACATTCCCAAAAAACTTGATGCAAAAAGTGCATATCCAGAATTTGAGATTGTACTTCTCAGGTAATAACCTGCTTTATTTTACGAATTATAACGGATTTACTCCCGAAATCTTAGGGGGGCTTGACCGTGATATTTATCCGATTACCGCTACTTGTCGTTTTGGCTTGAATCTTACATTCTAATGGAAAATAAAAATAGGAAATGATTATGAAAAAGATATATTCACTTTTATTAGCTTCAGCATTGGTCTTTACCTCTTGTTCTGATTTTTTGGATACAAAGCCGCAAGGGAAATTGACGCAAGATATTTTCTTCGGGGAAGAAGAAGGTGCTTTGATGGGAATTAATGCTATATATTCTCAAATGAAAAGTTGGGACTTGATCGGGTTTTCTTGGTTTGGCATTATGGAGGTGCCGAGTGACAATTCTGATACAGGAAGTTCACCGGCAGACGGTAGTTATGCTCGCGTGAATTCATTGAATGATTTTACTTATGATGTTTATACTTCTGAATTGAACGGCTGGTGGACTGGCAATTATAAAGGAATCGGATTCTGTAACGTAGCATTGGATAATTTGGATGTGTTGAAAGATGAGCAGTTAAAGATTAGAAGCATTGCACAGGCGCGTTTTTTCCGTGGTTTCTTTTACTTTAACTTGGTGAGAACTTACGGTGGCGTACCTTTGGTTACTAAAGTTCAGAATCCCGATGAATACGATCAGCCATGCGCTTCTGAAGAAGCTATTTATCAGCAGATTATTGATGACTTGTCCTATGCGGCAATGAATTTGCCAACCCGTGATGAATGGGGGATTGCTGAGCGAGGAAGAGTTACGAAAGGAACTGCAGAAGGCTTGTTGGCTAAAGTTTATTTGTTCCGTCAAGATTATGCAAGTGTAAAACAATATGCAGGGCAGGTAATAAGTAGGGGAGAATATAACCTGCATCACAATTACCGTGATTTGTTTAGCCCGGATTCTTATTATTCTGATGAAGTGATGCTGGCCGACCAGTATTTGTGGGGATCAGACAAGACGAGAGATAAGGCTTCCGAATATGTGAAGTGGCAAGGTGTCAGAGGTTTCAAAGGTTGGGGATTCTGTTCTCCGTCAGAATCTTTGGATAAGGCTTATGAATCAGGTGATCCGAGACGGGAGGCTACTATCATTTACGATGGCGAAAATATGGAAGGAGTTGGGGTTATAAACTTCAAGGACGAACCGGGAGTACAACCGCGTGCCAATAAAAAGACAATGTGGCCTACAACTTATTGGAATGCCAATAATTTTGCTAAACAAAATTGCCACTTGTATTTTCTGCGTTATGCGGATGTACTGTTAATGTATGCTGAGGCCTGCAATGAGTTGGCAAATGGTGAAAGCGACCCATTAGTAGATGACGCCCTGGCTAAATTGGAATTGGTCAGAGACCGTGCTCGTAAGTCCGGTGATGATCCCACTGTATTACCTAAAATAACAGAGAGGGATAAGGCAAAGTTGCGTGAAATCATATGGAATGAGCGCCGCATTGAATTAGCAATGGAAGGACACCGTTTCTTTGATTTGATTCGGGCTGATAAAGTTGTTCCCGGATATGCAGAAAAGATGCTGAAGGCCCATGGAAAGACAAACTTCAATATGAGCCAGCATTCCACATTCTACATTCCACAGAAGCAGATTGATATTTCTCAAGGAATATTGAAGCAAAATAAATAAGGTGTGTGAGGAGTAGCCTAAGGCTACTCCTACTTCTTATGTGATTAAAATGTTTAAAATAGGTATTATGAAAAATATATTTCTTTTTTTCTTGTTTTTGGGGGTTTGTTCGTGCTCGGTAAATGCCATAAATCCACCATCTGGTGTGACAGAAAAGCAACTCTCCGATGATGAACTCATGACCCTTGTCCAGAAGCAAACTTTCCGTTACTTTTGGGATTTTGCCCATCCCGAATCAGGATTGGCGCATGAACGGAGCAACGGAGGTGCCGAGACAGCTACCATCGGTGGCTCGGGTTTCGGAGTGATGGCTATCATTGTCGGTATAGAGCGTGGTTTTGTCACTCGCGAACAGGGCGCTGAACGTATGTTGAAGATAGTCCGCTTTCTGAGCGACAAGAATACCGACAGCTATCACGGCATGTGGGCACATTGGATGAACGGTAAAACCGGCAAGACCATTCCTTTCAGTCGTAAGGACGATGGAGCGGATATTGTAGAATCCGCTTTCATGTTCGAAGGCTTGTTGGCTGCCCATCAGTATTTTACAAAGGATAATCCAACGGAAAACCGTATCCGCGGGATAATCAATAATCTGTGGCGTCAAGCAGAATGGAACTTTTTTACTCAGGGACAAGATGTGATGTATTGGCATTGGTCGCCAAACAACGGATGGGCGATGAATCATCAGATTAAAGGTCATAACGAGTGTCACATTGTTTACATTTTGGGCGCGTCTTCCCCTACTTATCCGATTGCCGAGAGCGTTTATCATAAAGGCTGGGCCAATGCGAATACTTTTCTGAACGGTCGGGAGTATTACGGTATCAAGCTTCCTCTTGGAAACAACCACGGAAAGGGAGGTCCTCTCTTCTTCACTCATTATTCTTACATGGGGCTTGACCCACGTGGCTTGAAAGATCGTTATGCCGATTACGAGGAACAGATGAAGGCTCATACCTTGATTAACCGTGCCTACTGCATTGACAATCCGAAGGGTTACAAGGGTTACGGCGAAAAATGTTGGGGATTGACTGCCAGTGACGGTGACAAAGGTTATTCTGCCCATAGTCCCGGTAATGACCGTGGTGTGATTACGCCTACCGCTGCTCTTTCCTCTATTCCATATGCACCTGAATATTCTTTGGAAGCCATGCGTTATTTCTATGAAGAGTTGGGTGACCGTCTTTGGGGTGAATATGGTTTCAAGGATGCGTTCAATTTGACGGAGAATTGGTTTGCACCTTCGTATCTTGCCATTGACCAAGGGCCGATTATTGTGATGATAGAGAACTATCGTACCGGTTTGATTTGGAAACTTTTCATGAGTCATCCCGATGTGCAGAAGGGTTTGAGGAGATTAGGCTTTACTTCTCCTTATTTGAACAAGGTCGATTAGGTTGTTTGATAGGATTCTTTGATTTTGATTAGGTTTTACATAGATTAAAAAGGTTTGTAACCATGAAAAACGTATTTATCAATAGTGTATTGGTTGTTTTCGCATTGCTTGTCGCCTCGTGCGGCAGGCAACCGGAAGCCAAAGTAGAGGTGATGTCGTTCAACATCCGTCTGGATCATGTGGCGGACAGTATGAACAATTGGAAATACCGCAAGGACCATGCGGCACAAATGATTGCTTATTATGCTCCGGACATTATAGGCATGCAAGAGGTGGTGAAGAACCAACTCGATGACTTGAAGGAGCGTCTTCCGCAATATACCGCTCTCGGTGTAGGTCGTGCAGATGGAAAAGAGAAAGGTGAGTATTGCTCTCTTTTCTGTAAGACAGACCGTTTCGAACTATTGAAGAGTGGAAATTTTGGGCTGAGTGAAACTCCTGATTCCATCGGAAAGAAAGGCTGGGATGCGGCTTGCGAGCGTATTGTGACTTGGGCTGTACTGAAAGACAAGGTGAGTGGTAGGGAAATAGCAGCTTTCAATACTCATTTCGATCATGTAGGTAAAGTGGCACGTCGCGAAAGTGCCGTGCTGATACTTGAGAAGATAAAACAAATGGCGGGTGACCTTCCGGTAATTGTTACCGGAGACTTTAATGGAACGGTAGATTCCGAGCCGGTCACTGTATTGACGGAAGGTGGAATGAAGAATGCTTGCGTTACGGCGAAAGTCGCTTACGGACCGACGTGGAGTTTCCATGACTTCGGGCGCATCCCGGTAGAGAAACGTAGGTTGATAGATTTTATTTTTATAAAAGGTGCTGTAGAGGTGGAGCGTTACCGAACCATTGATGATAAGCCGGACAACGGCTATCTCTCCGATCATGCTCCCGTAATGGCTATCTTAAAACTATAAAAGCATTTACTATGAAAAAGAAATTATTGATTGGAGCTGCCCTGATACTTTCTGTGGGTATGGCATGTACTTCAGGAGCCGGTGATTGGCAGAGTTACAGCGGTGACAAACGGATAGAAGAGCGTGTCGATTCTGTACTTGCCTTGATGACACTTGAAGAGAAAATAGGTCAGATGACCCAATATTCTGCCAAGAGCGATATTGTGACCGGTCCGCAAGTAAATACGGACATTGAACCTCTATTGAAGAAAGGATACATAGGCAGTCTTTTCCATGCCACTTCTTCTGCCGCCATCCGCAAGACACAAGAGACGGCACTAGCGGAATCCCGGTTGAAGATTCCAGTGCTCTTTGCTTTCGATGTGATACACGGTTTTAAAACGATATTCCCTATTCCTTTGGCCGAGTCGTGTGCCTGGGACGCCGAACTGGCAGAAAGAAGTGCGTCCATTGCCGCTGCCGAAGCTTCGGCAGTGGGTGTTAACTGGACTTTTGCCCCCATGGTGGACATTTCACGTGATGCACGTTGGGGACGGGTAATGGAAGGCTCTGGTGAGGATCCTTATCTGGGTTCATTGCTCTCTGCCGCACGTGTACGTGGTTTCCAGGGTGAGAAGCCCGAAGACTTGATGCGGCTGGACAAGATGCTGGCTTGCGCCAAACACTTCTGTGCATATGGTGCTGCTGAAGCAGGTCGTGATTATAATACGACTGATGTGTCCGAGCGCTCTTTGCGCGATATTTATTTCCCGCCTTTCAAGGCTGCCAAAGATGCGGGTGTGGCTACTTTCATGACTGCCTTCAATGAGATTTCCGGTGTGCCTTGCACTTCCAGTAAATTCCTTTATCAGGATGTGCTTTGCGATGAGTGGGGGTTCAACGGTTTTGTAGTGACGGATTATACGGCTATCAATGAGCTTGTTCCCCACGGCGTGGCACGCGACGAGGCTCATGCCGCCGAGTTGGCTGCCAATGCGGGCATCGAGATGGATATGACCGGAGGTGTGTTTCATGCACATCTGCTGCAAGCCGTGAAAGAGGGCAAGGTGAACGAAGAAACCATTGATAATGCCGTACGCCGCATTCTGGAGATGAAATTCCTTTTAGGCATTATGGACGATCCTTACCGCTATCTGAATGAGGAGCGTGAGAAGGCTACTATCATGAAACCCGAGTTCTTGGAAGCAGCGCGCGATGCTGCTCGTAAGTCGGTAGTATTGTTGAAGAATGAGAATAACTTTTTCCCGATACAACCCTCCGAACGTAAGACTGTAGCCTTGATAGGTCCTATGGTGAAAGAACGTAACAGTGTGAACGGTGGTTGGGGTGGACGGGGAGACCGTCAACGGAGTGTCACTCTTTTTGAAGGGTTGGAAAAAAAGTACGGAAACTCGAACGTACGTTTTCTTTATGCCGAAGGCTGCAATCTTCGCAAGCCTGGAACTGCAGGATTTGCACAAGCTGTGTCCGTGGCTCGTCAGGCAGATGTCATTCTGGTTGCTGCCGGTGAAGACCAGAACTGGAGTGCCGAGGCTGCTTGCCGCACGGACATCACCCTGCCTGCTTCGCAGCGCGACTTGCTGAAGGAACTTAAGAAAACGGGTAAGCCCATCGGATTGGTATTGATGAACGGTCGTCCGCTGGAACTTACTTGGGAGGACGAGAATATGGATGCTATTCTCGAAGCCTGGTATCCGGGCACGATGGGTGGTCATGCCATTGCCGATGTCATCGCAGGCGACTATAATCCTGCCGGAAAGCTGACAATGAGTTTTCCACGTTCGGTGGGGCAGCTCCCGCTTTACTATAACCACAAGAACACCGGACGACCGCTTCCTCCGGACAATCCGAAGATGGACTACAAGTCTTCTTATATTGACTGTCCCAATTCTCCGCTTTATCCTTTTGGATATGGCTTAAGTTATACTAGCTTTGAGGTGGATAACTTGAAATTGGACAAGGAGGAGCTGAAAAAGGGGGAAACACTTACCGTTACAGTGGATGTAGCCAATATCGGTAAAGTCGGTGGTGAAGAGGTGGTACAGCTTTATATTCGCGACCTTGTGGGAAGTGTGACTCGTCCGGTGAAAGAATTGAAGGGTTTTCAAAAGCTGTATCTCAAGGCTGGCGAGAAGAAGTCTCTGACATTTGTGCTGACTGAAGAAGACCTTGCCTTTTGTGGTGCTGATATGAAGATGCAGGTGGAACCGGGGGAATTCCGGCTCTGGGTAGGAACATCGTCGGCAGATGAGCGGAATGAATCTGTTTTTACGTTGATATGATAAATTGAAAAATCTTATAAATCATTGAAGATGATGAATCATAAACTATCTTTAGGACTTGCCATGCTTCCATTGGTTCCTGCTGTTCAGGCTCAGGAACAAAGCAGACAAGACGGTGAACGTCCTAACATTATTTTTATCATGAGTGATGACCATGCACAGCAGGCTATGAGTATCTATGGTCATCCTATAGGTAAAGTGGCACCTACTCCTAATATTGACCGTATCGGGCAGGAAGGAGCTGTGTTCTGGAATAATTATTGCTGCAATTCTATTTCAGGCCCCAGTCGCGCCGCGATACTTACTGGCAAGCATAGCCATAAGAACGGCTTCATGAAGAATTGGGCACTAGGTTTCGACGGCTCTCAGCAGACGTTGCCTAAACTGTTGCAACAAGGCGGCTATGAGACTGCCGTCATCGGTAAATGGCATCTTATTTCCAAGCCGACGGGATTTGACCATTGGATGATTCTCAATGACCAAGGCGAATACTGTAACCCACAGTTCATTACCGAGGGGGACACTACTATTCATAAAGGATATGTGACCGACCTCATCACTCAATATTGTGAGGAATGGATGGACAACGGTCGTGACAAGAACAAGCCGTTCTTCCTGATGATGCACCACAAAGCCATTCACCGCAATTGGGTACCTGCCGAACGGCATTATCGTTTGTATGAACACGCCAAGTTCCCGCTTCCCGATAATTATTACGATGCCTATGAGGGACGTTACGCAGCACAGATGCAGAAGATGAATATATACCGTGACATGTACGAAGGTCACGATTTGAAGATGGTTGCGGGTATCGATAGCGACAGCCTGCTCTTTGACCCTTGGCCGCACGCTTTCATGGGAACAATGACACCGGAAGAACGCCGCCGTTTCCTTGATGCTTACCGCGATCGAAATAATAAGTTCTATTCCAAGCCACGTTCATTTAAGGAAGTGGCTGAATGGAAATACCAACGTTACCTGCAAGACTACATGGCTTGTGTAGCAAGTGTGGACGAGAGTGTGGGCGAGATACTGGACTATCTCAAACGTACGGGGTTGGACAAGAATACGATTGTAGTCTATACCACCGATCAAGGCTTCTACTTGGGCGAACATGGCTGGTTTGACAAGCGTTTCATGTACGAAGAGTCTTTTGGTATGCCGATGGTGATGCGCTGGCCGGGACATATCAAACCGGGTACGCAAGTTACAGGTCTGACCCAGAACATCGACTTTGCTCCTACTTTCCTTGATATGTGCGGCATCTCCATTCCGCAGGACATGCAGGGCGTTTCGTTCAAGGAACTGGTGGAAAAAGGTAAGACACCGCGCGACTGGCGTAAGTCCTTGTACTATCACTATTATGAGTTTCCCGGCTTCCACAGCGTGCGTGCCCATTACGGTGTGAAGATGGAACGCTACAAGCTGATGCACTTCTACGTGGATGACAATTGGGAACTTTATGATCTCAAGACAGACCCTGAAGAAATGCACAATCTTTATGGGAAGAAGGGAATGGAGAAGATTACCACCGAACTGAAGGCTGAACTGGCACGCTTGCAAAAAGAATACGATGTGCCGCAGGAGTTATGCCGCTGAAAAGCTACCGGAAGACATATTGAACATTAATAACCTGATAATAAAGATAAAAGATAATGAGAAGACTGATTACTAATCTGCTGCTGGCATTATTATGCTTGGCGTCTCCCCTTTTGGCGCAGGACATGCGCATGGATACTTATTGTAATCCGCTGAATGTAGACTATACCTATATGATATACAATTCTTCGAAAGATATCTCCTACCGCTCGGGTGCCGACCCTGCCGTAGTAGAGTTTCGTGGAGAATATTATATGTTCGTTACCCGTACGCACGGCTACTGGCATTCTACGGATTTGCAAAACTGGAATTTTATCAATCCGGGGGAAAACTGGTATCCACAAGGTTGTAACGCTCCGGCGGCACATAACTACAAGGATTCAGTACTTTATGTCTGTGGCGATCCTTCGGGTGTGATGAGTGTGCTTTATACCGACAACCCCAAGTCGGGTAACTGGAAAGCCACTCCTGCAATCATCACCAACTTGCAAGACCCTGACCTTTTTCTTGATGATGACGGCAGTGCTTACATGTTCTGGGGCTCTTCCAACAAGTGGCCCATTCGCGGCATGAAGCTCAACAAGAACCATCGTTTCATACAAGAAGGCGAGAAGCTGGAACTTTTCAATCTCGACCCAGAGAAACATGGTTGGGAACGTTTTGGAGAAAATCATGCCGATACCGTGCTGGGCGGCTATATCGAAGGACCGTGGTTGACAAAGCACAACGGGAGGTATTACATGCAATATGCCGCTCCGGGCACTCAGTTCAATGTATATGCCGATGGTGTATATGTGGCCGACCATCCGATGGGACCTTATACCTATCAGAAACATAACCCCATTTCCTATAAGCCTGGCGGTTATATCAACGGTGCCGGTCATGGAAGTACGGTGCTCGGACCAGGTAGGCAATATTGGCATTTCGGTTCTATGGCTCTGCCCATTAATATGCACTGGGAACGCCGTCTCTGCATGTTCCCTACTTATTTTGACGAAGACGGCATCATGTATTGTGACACCCGTTTTGGAGATTATCCCCGTTATGCACCTACTGTGCCGGGAAAGAAAGGGGAGTTCCGCGGCTGGATGCTTCTTTCTTACAACAAGCCTGCCAGAGGTTCTTCGGCTGTAGAGGGTCATACAGCTGCCGGATTGACGGACGAGAATTGCAAGACCTATTGGCTGGCTTCTTCCAACGATGAAACGCAGTGGGTGGAGATAGACCTTCAGGCACCTGCCACTGTAAACGCTATTCAGGTGAATTACAACGATTATAAGAGTGATATGTATGGTCGTTATCCCGATTTGCGCCACCGTTACACTATCGAAGGTTCCGTAGATGGCGTCAACTGGATACGTCTTGTCAACCGTAGCAACAGTTTCAAAGACACTCCGCACGATTATGTGGAACTGGAAATCCCTGCCCGGGTACGTTATGTACGTTACAAAAACATCCATGTTCCCACACCGCACCTTTCCATTTCTGCCATCCGTATTTTCGGTCTGGGCGAAGGTAAGGCGCCTGCTCAAGTGAAGACATTTGACCCTCGCCGTCACGAAGATCGCCGTGACATCACGCTGACTTGGAAACCGGTGAAAGGTGCACAAGGATACAACATCCTTTGGGGTATTGCGCCGGACAAGCTTTACAGTTCTTGGATGGTGTATGGTGACGAGTGTAGGCATCTGATGAAATGTCTTTCTACCGACCAGAAATATTATTTTGCTATCGAATCTTTCAATGAAAACGGTGTATCTCAAATTTCTGTCGTTAAAGAAGTGAAATAATGTGTTGTAAAATGAGGGTGTGCCATCAACCGTTTTGACACACCCTTATTTGTCGTTTTATGTGTATTTTGTTTATTGTCAGCTTAATAAAACTATGGATAAAAAGTCGTATTGCATCGCTTGGTTGATGTTGTTGTTCGTCGGTTCATTACATGCACAATATCGTACTACTACCTACTGTAACCCTCTTAATCTGGACTATACTTATCCTTTTCACAATTCCCATTTGGGCAAGTCCTATCGTTCGGGTGCCGACCCTGCCGTAGTGGAGTTTCGGGGGGAGTATTATATGTTCGTTACCCGTTCCTGGGGTTATTGGCATTCCAAGGACTTGCTGAATTGGGACTTTATTACTCCCGAAAAATGGTATTTCGAAGGTTGCAATGCTCCTGCTGCCCATAATTATAAAGATTCCGTACTCTATGTTTGTGGGAATCCATCCGGAGCCATGAGCATACTGTATACCGATAATCCCAAACGGGGGGACTGGAAGGCAGTGCCATCGGTGCTCCACGACCTTCAGGATCCTGCCCTTTTCATTGATGATGATGAACGTGCTTATATGTATTGGGGGTCTTCCAACCGTTGGCCTATCCGTGGTAAGGAACTTGATATGAAGAATAAATTCCTGCCGATAGCGAAAAAGCCGGATTCACTGCTCTTTCTCCGTCCTGACATTCATGGGTGGGAACGTTTTGGCGAAAATCATACCAGTGACATCAAACCATTCATCGAGGGTGCGTGGATGACGAAACACAATGGGAAATATTATTTGCAATATGCCGCTCCGGGCACTCAGTTCAATGTGTATGGTGACGGTGTTTATGTAGGAAAATCTCCTTTGGGGCCTTTCGAGTATGCGGCTCATAATCCGTTTTGTTACAAGCCGGGAGGATTTGCTACCGGTGCCGGGCATGGAAGTACGGTTTGTGGTCCCGGAGGAATTTACTGGCATTTCGGTACGATTCATCTGTCCATTAATTATAAGTTTGAGCGTAGGCTTTGTATGTTTCCTACATTTTTTGACGAAGACGGTGCGATGTACTCCGACACTTACTTTGGCGATTATCCTCATTATTCTCCCGACCAGGTTTCGCGACAGACGACAAGCGGTGGTTTCCGGGGCTGGATGTTGCTTTCTTATGGCAAACCCGTGAAGGCTTCTTCGCAATTAGAAAGTTATCCGGTGGAAAATGTGACGGACGAGAACTTGAAAACCTTCTGGGTGGCCGAAAAAAATGACGATAAGCAATGGGTGGAGATAGACCTTGAAGAAGTGAGTGACGTGTATGCCTTGCAACTGAATTTCTTTGACTATGAGGAAACCGGATTTTGGGGACGTATGCCAAACCTCCGGCAACGCTATCTTGTAGAAGCTTCGGTGGATGGTGCCCGTTGGCGGGTATTGGTGGACTATCGCAACAGTTTCCGTGATGCCCCTCATAATTACATAGAACTGGATCAACCGATAGAAGCACGCTATATTCGTTATCGCCACCATTACGTGCCGGGCAAGAATCTGGCAATGGGGGATATTCGCGTGTTCGGTTTGGGACGTGGGAAAAAAACGGCTACGGTAAAAGGTTTTACGGTAGTGCGTGAAGCGGACGAACGTAATGCCCGCATTTCTTGGAAAGCGGTGAAGGGTGCGCAAGGCTATAATGTATTGTGGGGTGTTGCTCTTGATAAATTGTATAGTTCGTGGATGGTATATGGCGATAATTCATTAGACTTACGTGCCCTCACGGTGGGACAAAAATATTATTTTGCCATCGAATCGTTTAATGAAAATGGTATTTCGCAACGTGTCTTTCTTCGAGAGGCTCACTGATTATGTAAATTGAGTAATAATGAAACAGATAATACACTCTTTTTTGTGTGGTGGTACCGTTTGGGCAGCTTGTGCTGTATCGCAGGGAGTAAAGGCCGGTGGAACTTCTGTTTCTGCTGCAGAGGATGGCGAGGTTGTTCGTCCCAACATTGTTTGTGTGGTATGCGAAGACATCAGTCCTTGGCTACGCTGTTTTGGTGACAGTGTGGCAGTGACTCCCACTATTGACGCCCTTGCGGCAGAGGGCGTACGCTATACCAGCCTTTACGGGACAGTGGGTGTCAGTGCTCCTTCGCGTGCGGCACTCATCACGGGAATGTATCCCACACATATTAAAGCTAATTATATGCGTACGCAAGGGGGGCAGATTGCACGTCCGCCAGCAGTAACCGGTTACGATATTGTGTTGTCTGAAGGAATTAAATGCTATACTGAGCTGTTGCGTGCCGCTGGTTATTATTGTACGAACAATCCGAAGACCGACTATCAGTTTCTATCGCCTTTGACAGCTTGGGACGAATGCGGTAGGCAGGCGCATTGGCGCAATCGTCCTAAGGGAATGCCTTTTTTCGCTATATTCAATACCCTTGCTTCGCATGAGCAGAAGGTATGGGAAAGTGCAAAGGATACGCTATACGTCTCTCCCGACGATGTGGTACTGCCTCCCTATTATCCTGAGGACAGCATTGTGCGCCGCGACATAGCTGTCATGTACAGCAATATTTACCGCATGGACTGTTTTGTCCGCCAGATGATTGATGAACTGAAGGCTGCAGGCGAGTGGGATAATACTATTCTTATCTTTTATTCGGATAATGGCGGACCGCTTCCTCGGCAGAAACGTGAAATAACAGAGGTTGGTACCCATATTCCTCTCATTATCCGTTATCCGGACGGACGATTGGCCGGCAGTATTGATGATGGACTTCGCAGTGTCATTGACATTCCACCCACGATTCTTTCATTGGCGGGTATCAAGCCTCCTGCCTATATGGATGGCAAGGCATTTGCTGGGAAATATGCTTCGCCATCGCGGCGCTATGTTTTTGCCGCACGTGACCGTATGGATAAGTGCTATGACCAGCAGGGGGGCGTGCGCGATTGCCGTTATCGTTATATCTGTAATTATACTCCCAATCAGCCCGGCTATCAGCCGGTAGGATTTCGTCTGAACATGCCGATGATGCGCCGTATGCTTCAACTCCATGAAGAAGGCGCACTCGATGAGAATCAAGAAAGCTGGTTTGTCTGGCCCCGTCAGCGTGAAGAGTTCTATGATTTGGAGAAAGACCCTCATGAGATGTGCAATCTGATTAATGATTCGGCTTACCGGAAAGACATTGACCGTTTGCGGAAGGTGTATCGGCAGTGGGAAAGGAAATATTGGCAATGTCGTCCGCTGACAGAACCGGAAATAGTATAAACTATGTGGCCGGACGGTGTACAGCCGCTCGTGTCAGCTCCGCAGATTGTACAGAGGGGGGCAGGTCAAGCTGGAGTGTTCCACTCCTGGAGTCTCTTATGCCTATCAGTTGAATGGTCGGGGACGGAATGGAGAGAAACATTGGAGTCTATATGTTGAGCCGTTTGCTGTCCGTAAAGGAGACCGGGTGGCAGTGCAGGCTTTCCGGGTAGGATATAAGAAAAGTGAGATAGTAAACTTCTTGATTGAACATTAATTTTATAAAATATGAAGAATATAGTTTGTACAGCCTTGATGCTGTTGATGTCTGTGTGTATGTATGCGCAGGAGTTGTATGGAGAGTATGAAAAGAAAGTGTATGTCTCTTCGCAGGGAGATTCGTTGAAGTACCGTTTGCTGCGTCCCGAAGCAGAAAAGGCAGGGAAGAAATATCCGTTGGTGCTTTTTCTGCATGGTGCGGGCGAACGAGGAGATGATAATCAGAAGCAATTGGTGCATGGTGGGCAGATGTGGCTCAATCCGGTGAACAGAGAGGAATATCCGGCTTTTGTATTGGCTCCCCAGTGTCCTAAGGAAGATTATTGGGCTTATGTGGGTCGTCCCAAGTCGTTTGTACCTGGAGAAATGCCCGAGGTACAGGAGCCTACGCGTATATTCCGCACATTGAAGGAGTTGCTGGATACCTATTTGGCTATGCCCCAGGTGGATAAAGACCGGATTTATGTGATGGGACTTTCCATGGGCGGTATGGGGACGTTTGATTTGGCGATACGTTATCCCGAAGTTTTTGCCGCAGCCGTTCCCATCTGCGGTATTGTGAATCCGGCAAGGCTTTCTGCCGCCAAAGACGTGAAGTTCCGTATTTATCACGGAGATGCCGATAACATTGTTCCGGTAGAAGGTTCGCGTCAGGCTTACAAGGCCTTGAAGGCTGCTGGTGCCGATGTTGAGTATATCGAATTCCCCGGAGTCAATCATGGCAGCTGGACACCGGCGTTCAATGATTCTGAGTTTATGGGTTGGCTGTTTAATCAGAAGAAAAAATGATGAGGATATTGTCTGTTATCGGAGCGCTCTTTTTAGGGGGCGCTTTTTTTACTTCTTGCACCACTTCTGGTAGGGTAAGTACTTTTGTGGTCTTACCGGATACGCAGACTTATCTGGAACAATGTCCGGAGGTCTTTGATTCGCAAGTGGACTGGTTGGTTGCCAACCGTAAGAAAATAGATGCCGTGTTCCAAGTGGGAGATTTGACACAAGATAATTCTCCGGTGGAATGGGCGTATATGCAGAAAGCTTTTCATCGTATCAGCCAAGCGGGAATACCTTATTCTGTCGTGTGGGGAAATCATGATATTGGCAGTAAGCCCGGCAAGTTTTCGGACGTGCATAACACTGCAATGGCCAACAAGTATTTCCCTCTTTCTGACTATAAGCAGAAGAGTTATTGGGGAGGCAGTGCGGATGGAAAGACATTGGATAACTATTACATAAACCTTAGGTCGGGCGATACCGATTGGCTGGTCTTGAATCTGGAATTCGGGCCTTCTGATGAGGCTCTGCAATGGGCCGATTCCATAGTGGGTATTCATCCGGATAAGCTTGTCATATTGAATACACACGCCTATTTGTATTGTGACAGTACGTTGCATGACGGGAAAGACTGGTGGCGCCCTCAAGGATATGGCATCGGCAAAGAGTCTGGGCGCACAGTGAACGATGGTGCTGGAATCTGGGAGAAATTGCTTCTCAAACATCGCAATGTGATAGCTGTCTTTTGTGGGCATGTCTTGAAAAGCGGAGTCGGCACGCTGGTCTCTATAGGGAAAGAGGGAAATAAAGTGTATCAGATGCTGGCAAACTATCAGCGTGGTGTGGAAGGCAGTAGATTGGGAGGTGAGGGCTACTTACGCATTGTAACTTTTAACCGGAAGACAAGGGAGATAGATGTGAAGACCTATTCGACTTGGAATAAAGCCTACCACCCCTCCGAACATCATAACTTTAAGTTCAGAGAGGTGGACTTTGACGAATATCTGCGCTGAGACTTAAGTCCTTTCAGCGTAATCTCCGTTACTTTTTATCAGTTCTATCAGCTTTTCTACCGCCTCTTCTTCGGGAATGTTCTTTTCGATACACTCCTTCTTCTTGTAGAGGCTGATTTTGCCTCGTCCGGCGCCCACATAGCCGTAGTCGGCGTCTGCCATTTCTCCGGGGCCGTTGACAATGCATCCCATGATTCCTATCTTGAGTCCTTTCAGATGGCCGGTGGCTGCCTTGATACGGGCAATGGTACTTTCCAGGTCGTAGAGGGTGCGTCCGCAGCCGGGACAAGAGATGTATTCGGTCTTGCTGGTACGTACACGTCCGGCTTGCAGGATACCGAAAGCAGTGGCATCCACTACTTTGCCGCTTATGGTTTCTCCTTGGTTGAAGAGAAGGATACCGTCACACAGACCGTCGAAGATGAGTGCTCCCATGTCTGCCGCCGCTTTGATTTGCAGATTTTCCAATTCGCTCTCTGCGTAGTGTTCAAAGAAGACTACCGGATTCTTCAGGCCTTCCTTCATCATCTGGTGTACCAGGGCGCGTTGTTCTCCCAATCGGTTGGGATGATTGCTTTGCGAAACCAATACGACTTCCGGATGATACTTCAGGCAGGCGATGGCTTCGTCATTCAATCCCATATACGTGATGAAGAGGAATTTCAAGGAAGCGCCGCAGCTGCTTAGGAAAGGAAGCTGGTCTCCTTTAAAGGCAGGCCAGGCATTGTCCGGTTCCGTTCTGCCGTTACTGTGCTCCATCCAGACATCGGCATCGATGATGCATTGCATGCCTTCCGGAAGTTGTTCCGGGATGGAACGTCCCGTATAGATATAGTCCGGCATGAATTGCGGATTGAAGTCCATGTCCCCGTCTAAGCGTGCGGCAATGACCACGGGCAGATTGTCTCCGCCGATATTGTGTACGGCGGCAGTCTCGCGGCGGGTGGGAGAGAGATAATTGAATTCCGGCACATCTGCTCCGGGGATATAAGGATGGTCGTGGCGCTGCACGATATAGTCCACCAATTTGCGGGCTACGGGGATTTCCGCCTCCGGAGCTTCGCTCAGGGAAACCCGGATGGTGTCACCCAAGCCGTCTGCCAGCAGGGCGCCGATGCCCAAGGCCGATTTGATGCGTCCGTCTTCTCCGTCTCCGGCTTCCGTTACACCGAGATGCAGCGGGAATCGCATACCTTCCTGCTCCATGACGGCTGCCAGCAAGCGTACTGTCTTTACCATGACCACTGTATTGGATGCCTTGATGGAAATGACCACATCCGTGAAATTCTCTTGCACGCAGATGCGCAGAAACTCCATACAAGATTCCACCATGCCTTCCGGTGTATCGCCATAGCGCGACATGATGCGGTCGGATAATGAACCGTGGTTTACGCCGATGCGGATGGCAGTATGGTTCTCCTTGCAGATATTAAGGAAGGGTACAAAGCGGTCGTGTATCTTCTGCAACTCCTGGGCATACTCTTCATCGGTATACTCCAAATGTTTGAAAGTACGTGCTGCATCCACATAGTTTCCCGGATTGATGCGTACTTTTTCTACATACTGTGCCGCCACGTCCGCTACCTTCGGATTGAAGTGAATGTCGGCGACAAGCGGCACCATATATCCGTCCTGGCGTAGGCCTATGTTGATATTCATCAGGTTTTCAGCCTCTTTGATGCCTTGGGCCGTGAGGCGTACATACTCTCCTCCGGCATCGACAATACGTTTGGCTTGCGCTACACTGGCTTCTGTGTCCTGCGTAGCGGTGTTCGTCATACTTTGTATGCGGATAGGATTGGAGCCGCCCATAGGGGTGGCTCCGATGTTTACTTCTGACGTTTCCCGTCGGGAATAGTTAAATAGATCCACGATGATATTTACAGTTAAAGGATTAAAAGATTTACGATTGGATGATTTACGATGTACGATTGAAATTACTTCTTGGTATCTTCAATCGTACATCGTAAATCATCCAATCGTAAATCAATTGGTTTTGTATTCGTACTTCACATCCTTCAAGTCCTCATTTGCCTTGACTATTTTCTTTTTCAGCCCTTCTTTGTAGGTGGCAAATGTTTCGGCCAATGAGGAATCGCCCAATGCCAGCATTTGTACGGCAAGGATGGCAGCGTTCATGGCACCATTAATGGCAACGGTGGCTACCGGTATGCCCGGAGGCATCTGGATGATGGAGTAGAGGGCATCTACGCCATCGAGTACAGACCCTTTTACGGGAACCCCGATTACCGGCAGTGTGGTATTGGCAGCAATGACGCCGGGCAGGGCGGCAGCCATACCGGCAGCGGCAATAATCACTTTAATGCCGCGTTGGCGGGCATTCTTGGCAAATTCCTCCACTGCTTCCGGTGTGCGGTGAGCAGAGAGAGCGTTCATTTCGAACGGTACATGCAGGTCATTGAGCAATTGTGCGGCCTTCTCCATAACGGGGAGGTCGGAAGTGCTGCCCATGATGATGCTAACGATTGGAGACATGAATCTTTAAATTATTAAAGGGTTAATTTTATAAGGGTTAGGGATTAACGATTAGGGGTTAGGGACTGCGCTATCATTCCGTCCGGTGCTAATCGCTAACCCCTAATCCTTTCATTTCATTCGTTTATCAGCGCTTTGTAGGCTTCGGCATCCAGCAGGCTGTCGAAGTCGGCATCAGCGGCGGGTTTGATTTTGATGAGCCAGCCTTCGCCGTATGGGTCCTGGTTTACCAGTTCCGGCTGGTCGGCAAGGGCTTCGTTTTGCTCCAGAATCTCACCGGTTACGGGCAGGAAGAGGTCTGATATGGTTTTTACTACTTCGATGGTACCGAACACTTCGTCGGCAGCCAATGTTTCACCTTCGGTCGGGATGTCGACAAACACAATGTCACCCAGTTGCTCTTGTGCATAATCGGTAATACCTACATAGGCTACATCACCTTCCAGGCGGATCCATTCGTGTTCTTTGGTGTACTTTACATTAGTCGGGAAATTCATGATCATTAGTTTTTAAGGGTTGATACTATGTAAATTAAAAGTTGAAAATTAAAAATTAAACAAGGCTCTTAAAAGAGGAAGATTCGGAACAGTATGTTGCTCAGCGGGTGGAGTACCAGCAACGAGCAGATAAGCCCTACGGCAAAGCCTCCCATAACTTCGCCCAGGGTGTGGTGTCGCAGGATGATGCGGGCGGTGCCCAGCACGCCAGCCACCAGTATAAAGAGGCATAGCCACCATACGGGATTGTAGCTGAACAAGGCGCTGAAAGCTACCAGTCCACCAATTACGGCTCCGGCGCCTGCCATGTGTTCGCTCAGTTTCCATTTTAAGTTGACAATGACGCAGATTATCATCACTACCAGGGCGGAGAGTATGATACCGGTCATGTACCACGGGATATTGAGCCGGTGCATCATGAGCAGGCAGAATACATAAGAAGTGATGGTCAGAATAAAGGGAATGTATCTCCTTTTTCGTTCCACCAGTTCTTCCGGACTGAAACCGTTGATTTTGCGGAAGATGAAGATAGTCAGTGTAGGCATCAGGATGGTGAAGCAATACACCACGCCCAATACTATCAACTTGTACTGCAACGGCATGATGCGCAGGTACGAGAATATAAACAGAACCAGAAATGCCAGGAAAGGGATGGAGAACGGTGTGAATACCGCCGAAATCACTTTCGCTGTTCTGATTAAAGTTTTATCTGCTATAATATGCTCTTCCACAACCTAATTTTATTTACGATTTGACTATTTACAATTTACTATTTGAATGCACTAATCTTTAAACCTTAATCCCTAATCGCTCATCCTTTTCTCTCATCTTCTCAGTCTTGCCACGGGGATATTCATCTGTTGGCGATACTTTGCCACCGTGCGGCGGGCTATGGGATAGCCTTTCTCCTTCAGCAGCTCGGTCAGTTCGTCATCGGTCAGAGGCTTTTTCTTGTCCTCGTTGTCAATGCACTCTTTGAGTATCTTGCGTATTTCGCGTACAGACATCTCTTCGCCGTCTTCGGTTGTGTAGCCGTCGTTGAAGAAGAATTTCAGCGGGTAGATGCCGTAGTTGGTCTGTACATACTTGCTGTTGCTCACACGGGAGATGGTCGAGATGTCCAACCCGGTGCGTTCGGCAACATCTTTCAGAATCATGGGGCGGAGTAATGACTCGTCTCCTTCGAGGAAGAAAGGACGTTGCAGGTCTATGATGGCCTGCATGGTAGTCATCAGCGTATTCTGGCGTTGCTTCACGGCATCGATGAAACCTTGTGCGGCATCCATTTTTTGTTTGAGGAACATCATGGCTTCGCGGGACTCCTTAGACTGATTGGCCCGGTTCTTGGTGTGTTCTTCCACCATCTCGGTGAAGTCGCGGCTCATGCGCAATTCCGGTACGTTGCGGTTGTTCAGTGTCACGTTGATGGTACCGTCGTCATAAGTGTCTACCAGGAAGTCGGGCACAATCTGCTGCATGTTCTTGCCGATGGCTTCGCCGAGCGAGGCACCGGGACGGGGATTCAGCTTGCAGATTTCCTTAACGGCTTGTTGCAGGGTATCTTCGCTGATACCTAATTTCTGCATAATCTTGTCCCAATGCTTGCGGGTGAACTCTTCGTAGCACTGGGTAAGAATATCTTCTTCTATATAGTATTGTGGAGGCGAGGGCATGGGCCGTTGCGCTTCCTTACGTCGAATCTGGATGAGCAGGCACTCTTGCAGGGTGCGGGCGCCCAGACCGGCGGGGTCAAAGTCTTGTATAATCTTCAATACTTCTTCCAGCTCTTCGGGAGAAGCGTCGATACCGGCGTAGATGGCGAGTTCGTCGCTGATACTGTCCAGCGATTTGCGCAGCAGGCCATCGTCGTCCAGCGAGCCGATGAGATATTCGGCCAGTTCGCGCTGGTGCGGAGTCAAGTCCTGCTCGCCGAGCTGCTGGCGCAAGGTTTCATAGAAAGAGGTGGCGTCGGAGAAAGGAATTTCTTCTGCCTGCTCCCCTTTGCTGCGGTTGTTCTCCTGCAGCTTGTAGTCGGGGATATCGTCTTCGTTCAGATAATCGCTTAAAGAATCATAGCTGGTGTCTCCACCGTCTTCCGTTCCGGTTTCCGTATCAGGAGTGTCGGGGTATTCATCACCGGGAGTATCCTCCTTACCCTCTTCCAGTGCCGGATTTTCCAGAAGTTCGGCACGTACGCGGTCCTCTAGTTCCACGGCGGGAAGTTCCAGCAGCTTTACCACCAGAATTTGTTGCGGCGACAGCGTTTGTATCTGCTGTTGCGCTTGGGTCTGTACTTGTCGGGAGCCTTGTGCCATATTTTTATAAATTATTCAATGCACTCATTGTGCATCTTCTTTCAGATATTTACCGCAAAAATAGTGAATAGTTCGATAACACGAAACCTCTCTGATGATATTTAACAAGAAAAGAGAAAACAAACTTTTGCCAATAGCTTGGCAAACTTTTGCCATAGGCTTGAAAAACGTTGGCAAAATAGTCTTCTGATTATGAACTATATAGATTAATCTCCTTTTTGTATTATCTTCTTTCAAAGATTATCTATATCTTTGTCCTATAACTACTAAAACAAGGAATGTTATGTTTGCTAAAGAAACGTATGTGCAGCGCAGGGCCCAGCTGAAAAAAACGATAGGCTCCGGAGTGTTACTGTTTTTGGGTAACGATGAACAAGGTTTGAACTATGAGGACAATACTTTCCGTTACCGCCAGGATTCCACTTTTCTCTACTATTTTGGCTTGTCGTTTGCCGGGCTGTCAGCTCTCATCGACATAGATGAAGATAAAGAAATCATTTTTGGCGATGAGCTGACCATCGACCATATTGTCTGGATGGGTACCCAGCCCACCCTTCACGAAAAGGCTTCTGCTGTGGGAATTTCCGAAACCCGTCCTTTTGCCGACATCGTCGGTTATCTGCACAAGGCTGTACAGAAGGGACAGACCATCCATTATTTGCCCCCTTATCGTGCCGAGCATAAGTTGAAACTGATGGACTGGCTGGGTGTTCCTCCGGCACGTCAGGAAGGGTCTGTGCCGTTTATCCGTGCGGTGGTGGCACAGCGCAACTACAAGTCGGCAGAAGAAATAGCGGAAATAGAAAAGGCATGCGACGTGACTGCTGACATGCACATCACCGCAATGAAGGTGCTTCGTCCGGGCATGTACGAATACGAGGTTGTGGCCGAAATGAACCGTATCGCCGAGATGAACAACTGCGAGCTGTCTTTTGCCACGATTGCTACTGTCAACGGCCAGACCCTGCATAACCACTATCACGGCAACCGGGTGCAACCGGGAGACCTCTTCTTGATTGATGCCGGCGCCGAGCTGCCTTCGGGTTACTGTGGTGACATGTCGTCTACCGTGCCGGCGGACAAGACTTTTACTCCACGCCAGCGTGCCGTTTACGAAATCCAGAACGCCATGCATCTGGAGTCTGTTAAAGCGCTTCGCCCGGGCATTCCCTATATGAAGGTGTACGAGCTTTCCGCCCAAGTGATGGTGGAGGGGCTGAAAGAGCTGGGATTGATGAAGGGCAATGCCGAAGATGCCGTGCGCGAAGGGGCGCATGCCTTGTTTTATCCCCATGGACTGGGCCATATGATGGGGTTGGATGTGCACGATATGGAGAACCTGGGTGAGCTCTGGGTAGGCTATGACGGTCAGCCCAAGAGTACGCAGTTCGGCCGCAAGAGCCAGCGTCTTGCCATCCCTCTGGAACCGGGCTTTGTGCATACGGTTGAGCCGGGCATCTACTTCATCCCCGAGCTGATTGACTTATGGAAAGGAGAGAAGAAGTTCATGGACTTCATCAACTACGATAAGGTGGAAGAATACCGCAATTTCGGCGGCATCCGTAATGAGGAGGATTATCTGATTACCGAAACGGGAGCACGTCGCTTGGGCAAGAAAATTCCACTGACACCGGAAGAGGTGGAAGCGTTGCGTTGACAACCACATCCTTAATATACACAGAGAGCCGTTTGTCCCGATAATGCCGGTGGCAAGCGGCTCTCAAATTTAGGGGTCATACAGATTGTATTATGTATGGTTTATGCGTGCAGTTCCAGTACGAACCGTGCTCCCTTGTTGTAGCTGCTGTCTAGTGTCAAGCTGCCGTTCATCTTGGTGGCAATCAGTGAGCAGATGGGGAGTCCCAGGCCGTCGCCTTGCGTCAGGTCTTTCACTTCGGTGAAAGGCTTGAAGATGTTTTCGCGTTGCTCCTCGGGGATACCGCAACCGGTGTCGCTGATGATGAACTGGTGGGTGTGCGCACCACGTTTCTTGAAGTCCAGCCATATTTTTCCTCCAGCAGGGGTGTAATCGGCGGCGTTTTCCAACAAATGCAGCAAGACGCGTTCCAGTTGCTCAGGGTTGATTTTCACATTCAATTTGGGGGCATTCACGGTCAGGGTGACATCTTCTTGTGTCATTCCTTTGATTTTGTCCATGATGCCTTCACAGAAAGTGGAGATATTCTTCTCCTGCACTTCGTAGGGTTCGGACAAGGTGGTTTCCAATTCGGACAGTTCCTGGATATGGTTGGAGAATGCATGCAGGGCTTTTACGCCCGGCAGTGAGGCGTCGAGCGTGTCCAGTGTCGGTTCCATTTGGGTGGAAATGTTCTGGATAAATTTGGTTTTCAGCTCATTGTGCTCATTAGCAATGCTGATGGCCTTCTTCTGTTTACGGGTGAGGATGATGAAACGCAGCAATACGATGGCGCTGAATACCAGTGCGGCGGCAAGGATGGCGGCGAGTATGCAAAGCCCGATGATGATGTACTGCTTGGCGCTTAGGGAATCATCTTTCTCCTGGATAGTGGCCAGGCTTTCATCGTATTTCTTCTTCAGGGCGTTCAGTTCCTCTTGGGCGGTAAGCGCCTTTACGGAGTCGGTCCATAGGATGTACTTGTCGTATGTGCGTGCCACCAGTCCGGCATTGTTTGCCTTGCGGGCAATGCTGATGAGAGTCTTGTAGCATTCGTCTACTTTGGCGTAGTTCTTCTGTTCCTTATATTGCCCTATCAGGCGGTTGGTAGCCGCATCACCTTGTGTGTTCATACCGAAGGTGTAGTAATAGTTGGCCTGCGTATAAAGCAGGTCGTTGCTCAGAGAGTCGTTGTGAGAGGCTTTGGCGGTCTCTTCCAGTTTGGTCAGCTGTTCCTTGGCACGTGCGGGATTTTTCAGGTTGATGTACATCTGCAGGCGTTCCTTGTTGATGCGGAAACGTAGGTTGGGCATGGCCTTGCCCGTTTTCTGTTCGCCGGTTGCCACCACTTGCTCGGCACCGCGCAGCAGTTCAAAAGCTTCTTTATAGTAATTCTCCCGATGGTAGAGGGCGCTGGCATTGACGCCGCATTCCACTGCCTGGGCATACTTGTCTTGCGTGGCAAAGGCATTGTAGGCTTGCAGGAATAGATAGCGGGCTTTGATATATTCTTTTTTCGTAAGATTTTCTTGTGCTTGTTTCATCAATTCGTCTGCACGGTTTTGCGCATGGAGTTGAGTAAAGATGCAGAAAGTCGCTAAGAGAAGTATCGAAATAATTTTTTTCATGTGTACGTTTGTTTTATTTGCTCACAAAGTTAGAATAAAAACTTAGTATTTGAAGCTACTGCCTCCTAAAAATTCTCTCAATAAGGATGTCGGTGGAATTTCTTTGTCCTGCACGGGGGTGAAATATTTGATGAATTTCAGCAACCGGTAGGCTTCTGCGTATTCCGGACAGTTCCGTGGAACACTGGTAAGGATGGGCTCTGCGTGGCAGCGGAGCACGGCGAATTCGAACAAGAGGGCAGAGTTGAACATAACGTCGGCATTTTCCTGATAGGGGAATATCCATTTGTCCTCGCCGGCACGTACACTGGGCCAGCGTGAAATGGTCTCTTGTGCCGAGTAGCCGCGGTAGTTGAAGTCGCGGATGATGCGGCGCAGCAGGCGGTTGTCCGTGGTGGGAATCCAGTTGTGGTCGTCCAGCGAGATGGTGGTCAGGGCAGATACATAAATCTTGTATTTGCTGGCGGCGGGAATCTGTGGTGTCAGTTCAGGGTTCAGGGCATGGATTCCTTCCAGGATGAGGATGGTATGCTCGTCGATGCGCAGCTTGTCTCCCTTGTACTCTTTCTTCCCGAGGTTGAAGTTGAAGCGGGGCAGCTCCACTTCTTCGCCCCGGAGCAATGCTTGTAATTGGGTGTTGAAGAGCTCAAGGTCGAGGGCATAGAGCGATTCGTAATCGTAATTGCCGTTCTCATCGCGCGGGGTGTCTTCACGGTCTACGAAGTAGTTGTCCAGCGAGATGGGGTAAGGACGCAGGCCGTTGGTCATCAGCTGCACGCTGAGGCGTTTGCTGAAAGTGGTTTTTCCGGAAGACGAGGGGCCGGAGATGAGCACGAGCTTCACCCGGTTTCCGTTTTCGCCGCGGTGGTAGATGTCATCGGCAATCTGGGCTATCTTTTTTTCCTGCAGGGCTTCGGCCACGTTGATGAGGTCGGTGGCATGGCCTTCCTCGCAAGCCATGTTGAAGTCGCCTACGTTGCCCAGTCCCATAATGTAATTCCAGCGCAGGTGTTCCTTGAATACGTCGAGCATTTTCTCTTGTTTCACCACTTCTTCCAGGACATCGGGGTTTGCCCGGTTGGGGATGCGTAGCAGCAGGCCGTCGTAATACTTCACGATATCGAACAGCCAGATGTATCCGGTACTGGGCAACAGGTTGCCGTAGTAGTAGTCTACGGTGTCGCCCAGTGTGTAGTAATAGGTATATAGCGAGCCGGAAGTTTCCAGCAGCTTCACTTTGTCGTTCATGCCCCGTTCGTTGAAGATGCGTACAGCCTCGGTGGTGTGGCATTCTACACGGTGGTAGGGGATGTTCTCGGCAATGATTTCCTGCATCCGCTTCTTGATGGCTGCCACATCTTCCAGCTCTATGGGGCGGCCGATGCGCAGGTTGCAGAAGTAACCTTTGGATACCGGATGCTCTACGAACAGTTTTCCTTCCGGAAACAGCTCGCTGACAGCTTTGTAAAGAATGAAGCAGAGGGAACGGACATAGGTGCGCATACCTGAGGAGTCGCGTATGTCGAGAAATTCTACATCCTTATTGTTGTATACACGGAAATTCAGCCCTTCGGAACGGTTGTTGACCTTTGCACTAACTACCTGATAGGGGAAATTTAGATTAAAACCGTAATAAATATCCAAAAGTGAGCTCCCTATAGGGAATTCTTTAGAAATATTATTATTTTTGCAACAAATTTGTAACATGTGTTTCATGATGTCTCGTTTTTAGTGGGTTGACACGTTAAATATAGGACATTATAACACGTGAAGGAATGAAACACCTTAAATAATTAAAGATGGAATATTCTTTTTATGATTTTTTAAAGCTACTCGGCTCATTGGCACTGTTTCTTTACGGAATGAAGATTATGAGTGAGGGGCTTCAAAAATTTGCCGGTGACAGACTGCGGAAAATATTGACCGCAATGACAACCAACAGAGTGACCGGTGTGTTGACGGGCGTGCTGATTACAGCACTTGTACAATCTTCCTCTGCAACCACGGTGATGGTTGTAAGTTTTGTCAATGCGGGGTTGTTAACGCTTTCACAGTCCATAGGTGTCATAATGGGTGCTAATATCGGTACGACTGTTACGGCATGGATTATTTCAGCTTTAGGTTTCAAGGTGGACATTGCCGCCTTTGCTCTTCCTCTTCTTGCTTTCGGCATTCCTCTCCTCTTCTCTCAAAAAAGTAACCGCAAGTCTGTCGGTGAATTTATTTTCGGTTTCTCATTCTTGTTCATGGGGCTTTCCTATTTGAAAAACAATGCTCCTGACTTGAGCCAAAATCCTGATATGCTGTCATTTGTGCAGGACTATACCGACATGGGCTTTATCTCCATACTTCTTTTTGTGGGTATCGGTACGGTGTTGACCATGATTGTGCAGGCATCTGCGGCAACTATGGCCATTACGCTTATTATGTGCGCCAACGGCTGGATTAGTTTCGAATTGGGGGCAGCACTGGTTTTGGGAGAGAATATCGGTACAACCATCACGGCAAACCTTGCGGCGCTGACCGGTAATACGCAGGCAAGGCGGGCTGCTTTGGCCCACTTGGTGTTCAATGTGTTTGGTGTGATATGGGTGTTGTGTCTTTTCACCCCCTTTACCGAGGCTGTGTCATGGTTCGTAGAGAACGTGATGGGTACTAAAGATCCGGCTGTGGCCGTATCCTTCAAGCTTTCGGCATTCCATACTTGCTTCAATATCTGCAACGTGCTGATATTGATATGGTTCGTGAAGTTTATCGAACGTACGGTCTGTGCCATTATTCCAATGAAGGAGCAGGACGAGGAATATCGCTTGCGTTTTATCTCGGGCGGTATGCTTTCTACGGCAGAGCTGTCCATCCTGCAGGCAAGCAAGGAAATACATCTTTTTGCCGAACGTACCCGCCGTATGTTCGGAATGGTGCAGGACTTGCTGCATACGGAGAAGGATGATGATTTCAACAAAGTGTTCAGCCGTGTGGAGAAGTACGAGAATATCAGTGACAGCATGGAGCTGGAGATTGCCAATTATCTGAATCAAGTGTCCGAAGGGCGCCTGAGTTCGGAAAGTAAGTTGCAAATACGTGCCATGCTGCGTGAAGTGACGGAGATAGAGAGCATCGGCGACAGCTGCTATAACCTGGCACGTACCATCAACCGCAAGCGCCAGACCAATCAGGATTTCACCGAGAAGCAGTACGAGCATATCCATTTCATGATGAAGCTGACGGATGATGCCTTGGAGCAGATGATTGTCGTGGTGGAACATCCGGAGCATGCAGGCGCGGATGTGAACAAGTCCTTTAATTTGGAGAACGAAATCAATAATTACCGCAATCAGCTGAAGAACCAGAATATCTTGGATGTGAACAACAAAGAATATGATTACCAGATGGGTGTTTACTATATGGACATCATTGCGGAATGTGAAAAGCTGGGCGACTATGTGGTGAATGTAGTGGAAGCCAGCAGCGATATAAAAGAAAAGAAAGCGTCTTAGGACGCTTTCTCAAATTCTTCTTTGCCTACTCCACACAAGGGGCAAACCCAATCTTCGGGAAGGTCTTCGAAAGATGTTCCCGGTTCTATTCCATTTTCAGGGTCGCCCAATTCAGGGTCATAGACATAATCGCATACAGTGCAAATGTACTTTTCCATAAATTTCTTTTTTAGGTTTATTCTCCTATAATAACGTTTAAAAGCCCTTTTTGTTCTATTGTTGAACAAAAATAGTTTATTTTTGTTCTCTATTAAAACAACATTTTATGAAAATGACCGACAAGCTGTTCAGGGCGATTATGCGGAATCTGCACGCCTATGTACTGCTGATAAACCGCGACTTCACTGTATTCTACACCAATTACTACGATATTACCGGAGCTGTAAAGCCTGCCGAAACTGGACGGGTGGGAGATATTCTGCGCTGTAACAATGCCTTGTCGGCAGCAGGAGGTTGCGGCACTCACGATTTGTGTGAGCACTGCCCCGTGCGGAATGCCATAGAGAATGCCTTTGTGGTGCAAAAGAACTTCACGGATTTGGCAGCTATTCTGAATCTTAGGGATAGCGAAGGCAGAACTACGGAATGCAATGCTTATGTTTCCGGCGAGTATATGGAGATTGAGGACCGCGACTGCATGGTGATTACCGTGCATGACATTACCCGGCTGAAACAAGTGGAAGCTGAATTGAAACTGGCACGTGAGAAGGCAGAGAATGCCGACCGCTCCAAATCGGTGTTCCTGGCGAATATGAGCCATGAAATCCGTACCCCGCTGAACGCAATTGTCGGATTCTCGGAATTGCTGGCCTCTGCATCGACAGACGAAGAGAAGACACAGTTCCTGGAAATTGTGCAAAGTAACAATGAAATGCTGCAACAGCTGATTGCTGATATTCTGGACCTCTCGAAGATAGAAGCCGGAACATTGGAATTTGTGTTCTCGGATGTGGACATCAACCAGATGATGTCCGATTTGGAACAACAGTTCCGTATGCGGGTGGCTGAGCTGGGTAGTGGAGTGCAGATTGTCCGGGAGGCTTCTGAGAAGGAATATACCATGCATACAGACAGAAACCGGCTTGCACAAGTGGTATCCAATTTTATGACGAATGCCCTGAAGTTCACCCAGGAAGGCAGTATTACCCTCGGATTCAGACTCTATGAGGAAGGTCTCTATTTCTACGTAAAAGACACGGGAACCGGTATTCCCCAGGAAAAGTTGCCACATGTTTTTGAACGTTTCGTCAAGCTGAAGCAGGAAAAGAACGGTACCGGACTGGGACTCTCCATTTGCCAGACCATTGTCCGCAAATTGGGGGGCGAAATAGGCGTGGAATCGGAAGAAGGGGCAGGTTCGACTTTCTGGTTCACATTGCCGTGGGAGCCTGCAACCAGACCGAAACTGGTGAGGGAAAAAGAGAATCAATGACAGTCAATTAATCACTAATCATTATATAGGTATTGTTTTCCCGGATTATTATTGTATTTTTGCGTTCCAAAATTAAACCTAAAGACTTGCATGACTGCAATAAAGGATGATTATTATCATGTCGGACTGACCGACGAACAAGTGCGGAAGAGCCGCGACGAACATGGAGTAAATTTATTGACGCCTCCTAAACGGCCTTCCTTATGGAAATTGTATCTGGAGAAGTTTGAGGACCCCGTAGTAAGGGTATTGCTGGTTGCCGCTCTGTTTTCTTTGATTATTTCCATTGTAGAGAATGAATATGCCGAGACTATCGGCATTATAGTAGCCATTCTGCTGGCTACCGGTATCGGTTTCTTCTTTGAGTATGATGCCGGAAAGAAGTTTGACCTGCTGAATGCAGTGAACGAAGAAACTTTGGTGAAAGTAATTCGTAACGGACATGTGCAGGAGATTCCCCGTAAAGATGTAGTGGTGGGTGATATAGTGGTGCTGGAAACCGGTGAAGAGGTTCCGGCGGACGGTGAATTGCTGGAAGCCATTTCCCTGCAAGTGAACGAATCGAACCTGACCGGTGAGCCGGTAGTGGCGAAAACTACCGTGGAAGCCGACTTTGACGAAGAGGCTACGTATGCTTCCAACCGCATTTTGCGCGGTACAACGGTGGTGGACGGACATGGCACCATGCGTGTGGAGGCTGTGGGCGATGCTACGGAAATCGGTAAAGTGGCACGTCAAAGTACCGAACAGAATACGGAACCTACTCCGCTGAATATCCAGCTGACCAAATTGGCCAACCTGATTGGAAAGATTGGCTTTTCCGTGGCGGGTCTGGCTTTTCTCATTTTCTTTGTAAAGGATGTGGTACTGGTCTATGATTTTTCTTCATTCCACACCTTCCGTGATTGGCTGCCGGCCTTGCAGGCTACTTTGCAATACTTTATGATGGCAGTTACCCTGATTGTGGTGGCTGTGCCCGAAGGCTTGCCGATGAGCGTGACACTCAGTCTGGCGTTGAATATGCGCCGCATGCTCTCCACCAACAACCTGGTGCGCAAGATGCATGCATGCGAGACGATGGGAGCCATTACAGTGATTTGTACCGACAAGACCGGTACATTGACCCAAAATCTGATGCAGGTGCATGAACCCAATTTCTATGGTTTGAAGAATAACGGGCAGCTGGGGAATGATGACCTCAGCAAGCTGGTAATGGAAGGTATCAGTGCTAACTCCACTGCTTTCCTGGAAGAAGAGGTGACTGGCGAGAAGCCGAAAGGGGTGGGTAACCCCACGGAGGTGGCACTGCTGCTTTGGCTGAACAGCCAAGGATGCGACTATCTGGCGCTGCGTGAGAAAGCTACGGTTATCGACCAGCTGACTTTCTCTACGGAAAGGAAATTCATGGCTACCCTGGTGCAATCCCCCCTGATTGGGAAGAAGGTGCTGTATGTGAAGGGAGCTCCCGAGATTGTTTTGGGTAAATGCAAGGATGTCATGTTGGACGGCAAGCGTGTGGATGCGGTGGAATACCGTTCTACAGTGGAGGCTCAGTTGCTCAACTACCAGAATATGGCTATGCGTACACTTGGCTTTGCATTCAAGATTGTGGATGATGCGGAAGCGTCTGATTGTGTGTCATTGGTTGCTGAAAATGACTTGTCGTTCCTCGGTGTGGTTGCCATCAGTGACCCTATCCGTCCGGATGTGCCTGCGGCCGTTGCCAAATGCCAGTCGGCAGGTATCGGAGTGAAGATTGTGACGGGAGATACACCGGGTACGGCTACCGAGATAGCACGCCAGATTGGTCTGTGGAAACCGGAGGATACGGAAAAGAACCGCATTACGGGAGCTGCATTTGCCGAATTGACGGATGAGGAGGCATTGGACCGTGTGATGGACTTGAAGATAATGTCGCGTGCACGCCCCACAGACAAACAGCGTCTGGTGCAACTGTTGCAGCAGAAAGGTGCGGTAGTGGCTGTGACGGGTGACGGCACGAATGATGCTCCTGCGTTGAACCATGCGCAAGTGGGACTTTCGATGGGTACCGGGACTTCCGTTGCCAAGGAGGCCAGCGACATCACGTTGCTGGATGACTCCTTCAACAGTATAGGTACGGCCGTGATGTGGGGACGTTCTCTATATAAGAATATACAGCGTTTCATTGTTTTTCAACTGACTATCAATTTTGTGGCTTTGTTTATCGTTCTCCTGGGTTCACTGGTGGGTACGACGCTTCCTTTGACCGTCACGCAGATGTTGTGGGTGAACCTGATTATGGATACGTTTGCGGCCCTGGCCTTGGCGTCCATTCCACCCAGTGAGAGCGTGATGAAGGAAAAGCCGCGTAAGAGTACGGATTTCATTATAACCAAGTCCATGAGGTATTACATTTTGGGAATGGGTTTTGCCTTTCTGGTATTGCTTATGGGAATGCTCTTCTGGTTTAACAGTGAAGAGGGGGGGATGACTACCTATCGGTTGACTGTGTTCTTCACGTTCTTTGTTATGCTTCAGTTCTGGAACTTGTTCAATGCACGTGTGTTCGGCACTTCGGACTCGGCGTTCAAGGGCATTTCTAAATCTTATGGCATGGAGCTGATTATACTTGCCATTTTGGGCGGACAGATACTGATTGTACAGTTTGGTGGAGCTGTATTCCGCACAGTGCCGCTCGATTTTATGACTTGGATGACGATTGTCGTTTCTACTTCGTTTGTTTTGTGGATAGGTGAACTGGTTCGCCTTATCCGACGTTTAACACAGAAATAGTGATGAAAAGAAGAGGAATCAAGAACCTTATTATTGATTTTGGCGGAGTTCTGATTGATTTGGACCGCCAGCGCTGTTTAGAGAATTTCAGAAAGCTGGGATTGCCGGACGTGGAAGTCATGTTGGACCTCTATCACCAGCAGGATTTCTTCCAGAAATATGAAAAAGGGTTGATTACCAGTGCGGAGTTCCGGGAAGTGATTCGTGGAAAGATAGGGAAACCGGTGACTGATGCCCAGATAGATGACGCCTGGAACAGTTTCCTAGTGAGTATTCCTACTTTTAAATTGGATTTACTGTTGGAACTGCGCAAAAAATATGTGGTCTATCTGCTGAGCAACACCAATGAAATCCATTGGCAATGGTCGTGTCTGCACGCGTTTCGCTACAAGGCTTTCCGTGCGGAGGACTTTTTTGAGCATATCTATCTCTCTTATGAGATGAAGATGGCAAAACCGGATGCCGATATATTTCAGAAAGTACTGGATGAGACCGGTATTCTTCCCAACGAGACTCTTTTCATTGACGATTCTGAGGCCAATTGCCGGACAGCGGAGGCGTTGGGTATTTCTACCTATACGCCAAAGGCCCACGAGGATTGGAGACATGCAGTTGTTTTGTGAAACATCGGACATTGGTTCCCGTCCAAGTGTAGCCACTATCGGTTTCTTTGACGGAGTACATCGGGGACACCGCTACCTGATAGAGCAAGTGTGTGCGGTAGCTGCCGGGCGTGGGCTTGCTTCGTCGGTCGTGACTTTTCCGGTACATCCGCGTAAAGTGATGCAGGCCGATTATCATCCGAAGTTATTGACCACTTGTGATGAGAAAGTTTCCCTGCTTGCCAAGACTGGGGTGGATTATTGCATGATGCTTGATTTTACTCCTGAAATAGCCCGGCTTTCGGCACGGGAATTCATGTCCATACTGAAGGATCGCTATCAGATACAAGCTTTGGTAGTGGGGTACGACCATCGTTTCGGGCATAACCGCAGCGAGGGTTTTGAAGACTATGTGCACTATGGTCGCGAATTGGGTATGGAGGTGCTTCTTGCGCGCGCGTATTCTTATAGTAAGGAGACATCGGTAACGGAGGTTACTGTCAGCTCCTCGGCTATTCGCGGTCTGTTGCTGGAGGGAAACGTTTCGGAAGCTGCCGAGTATCTGGGATATGATTTCTTTTTGGACGGTACGGTTGTCGGCGGCTATCAGGTGGGGCGTAAGATAGGTTTTCCTACGGCTAATCTCCGTGTTTCCGATTCTGACAAGCTGATTCCCTGCGATGGTGTGTATGCCGTCCGTGTCTGTGTTGAAGGCAAGGAGTACGGCGGTATGCTAAGCATTGGCTACCGACCTACGTTGGAGAACGGCCCCGATCGCAGTATTGAGGTCCATATATTCCGGTTTGATGCTGACATTTATCAGCAGCCGATGCGTCTTTCCTTTGTGCGCCGCACCCGTCCTGAACTGAAATTCGACAGTATAGAAGAACTTATTGCCCAGCTTCACCGTGACGAGGTGGAGATTAAATCCATTCTTTCTTTATAAACATAAGGCGATAAGGTCATTTATCTCCTTGCAGTTCTATGTATTTTCCCGTTTGAAATGTTTGTTTTCTGTGTATTTATCGTAAAACGTGTTTTTTTTATTGTTTTTCGATAAATATTTTCTGTTTTTCTTTGTCATATCAAAAAAAGGTCTTTTATTTGCATATCGAGAAACGATAAATGATTATCGAAAAACAAAATAAAGAACTAATAAAACAATAACGGTATGAAAACTTTAGTAATGACAACAATCTTTGTAGTGACAGTAGTGATAAATGCTTTTGGTGGTAATATCCAGGAAAACTTTGCCTATAATGAAGTGATGAACGGAAATCAGGTGGAGTCCCAGATTGTATATAAAGTAGAGAACGGTAAGTTTCTGCAGAACCATTTGAAATACAATTTCATCTATGATGCCCAAGGGCGTACGATACAGAAGGAAGCGTTGAAATGGAACGAGATTGAGCAGGCGTTTGAACGCTTCTATTGCTTGAACTACAATTATACAGAAGCCGGTACGGATGTGGAATATGCCTTGTGGGACAACAAGACGCATGCCTACTCCGATGTGAAAGAAAAAGCAGTTTATCTGCAGGCGGGAGATGACATCAACTACTTGAGTTACAAATGGAGTAAGAAGGACAACGACTGGAATCTGTTGGTGGAACATGCCACTGCAGAGGAAGACGTATTGCTCCTGGCAGTGAAATAAATGAAGAACAAATATAGAAATGAGGGAGGGGCTTAGGTTATGAGAAGAGCATTTATGAGTATTACACTATTGGTATTGTCACTTTCTACAGTGATGGTGCTGCTGATGGGACTTGTTGCCACAGCTTGACGGATTGACAGAGAAAATGTGTATCTTTGCGAACTTTTAGACGAATAGAACAATGAAAACGGCAATAAAACTAGTATTGATTTACTTTTTGATGCAGCTTATAGGAGCACTGTTTGCAGGACCTTTCTGTCTGCTGTATACGTATTTCGCTTATGGAACTTTCGACATGGACAAGGCTGGTCAGATTGCTGTGGCGCCTACCATGCTGCTGGGCTTTGTTTTCATGGGACTGTACTTGTGGCGCAAGAATTACCTGACGGGAGACAAGCATCTGTATTCTCCGGTGTCAGTCCCTTATCTGGCATGGAGCTTGCTTGCCGGAATGACTTCCATATGTATAATAGGTCTTCTGATGTCCGAACTTACTTTTTTGCCCAATTTGTTGGACCAGACATTTGATATACTGCAATCCGGTTGGCTGGGTATTCTCTGTATTTCTGTTTTGGGACCCGTACTGGAAGAACTGCTTTTCCGTGGTGCCATTACCAAGGAGCTGCTTCGCAGATATAGCCCGGCAAAGGCTATCTTGTTTTCCGGGTTGATATTCGGTATCTTTCATCTGAATCCGGTTCAGATAATAGGTGCTTGCCTCATCGGTTTCTTGCTTGCCTGGCTTTATTATAAGACACGGAGTCTTATGGCATGTATTCTGATACATATCATGAATAACGGCTTGTCTGTCTATCTGAGCCTGAAACATCCTGAAATGGAGGATGTGACACATCTGCTGAGTAACCCGTATGTACTGGTTTGGGCAGTGGTTTTCATATTGTTGCTTCTACTCTCCTTGAAACAACTGAATAAATATAATATATCTGATACTAATACAACAACAACTGAATTATGAAAAGAAGATTGAACATTCTCTGCCTGGTGGTAATGCTTGTACTGAGTTACTCGGTATTGGAGCAGGGGTACTATATCTTTCTGGGAGCCAAGATGGGGGCGCAGACCGGACTGGAGCTGGGAAAGAAAGGGAGTGACATTGCTGCCTACAAGGAACTGATGAACCTGAAGGTTGTCAACCTGATACCTTCTTCCATGGAGTCGTTTGATTTCTTCAGGGATTCCGTCTACAATGAGAAAAGCAGGAGTTATGTGCCTGCAGCCTACTCTTCGTTGATGGTCAGCGTAGATTCTCATGATTCTGTCGGGAAAGTGGTGGCAAAGTATTTGCTGATATATCTGCATTTGGGCTTTTCCCTTTGGGCGGTAGTATTGTTTATCCGCTTGATAATCTCTATCAACAAGTCCGACATCTTCAACTGGCGGAATGTACGTCGGCTGCGTCGATTGGGAATGGCACTGGTTGTCAGCTTCTGCTGTACCTTTGCGTCATCATATCTTGATTTTATAGGTATCGATACCGTATTCTCGCTGCATGGTTACGAGCTGAGCCTCTCAGAATTGGTGAGCACTACCACGCTGGTACTTGGGCTTTGTTCGCTGATTGTAGGTGAAGTGTTTGCCATTGGATTGAAAATGAAGGAAGAGCAGGACTTGACGATTTAATGAAAGGAGATACAATAATGAAAAAGATTCAGATATTGGCAATATTAGTTATTGTAGCATTAGTATTTACTGGTTTGAAAGGTGGAATTGAAGGTGCGGTTGATGGCTGGAATCAAGCAGGAGACAGTCGGGAGTTTGACTTCTCTACTGTAAATGTTGCAGTGAAGGCTGATGAGACTTTGATAGCAGATTCTCTTTTTAATAGTGTGGCAAAGCGGAATATTCCGTATTGTATTGAAACCCTGGAGACACAAGTGGAAGAGTCCGTTTGGGGTGTTGTATTGAATATTCTGATGTTTCCTGTGGCATTTGCCGGCTTGTATGGTTTTTTCTGTTTGATAAAGATGGTTATGGCTGTAACCCGTCGGGAAGTGTTTATTCGTGATAATGTATTTCGTATGCGTGTTTTTATTTATACAATCATTCTTATGGGAATACTTCTTGAACTGAAACAGTATTGTCAATATTGTGATGTCGTTTCTCAGATTCATTTGGCCGGTTATGAAATAGAGTCTTATTGGCTTAAATATCCTTGGTTTTATTTTTTGATATTAGCTCTTTTCACCGAGATATTCGCCATCGGCGTGAAGATAAAGGAAGAGCAGGATTTAACGGTTTAATGTGGGGGGAGGATTATGAAAAAGATAAGTATATTGGGTATCCTGGCTATATTGGTCATTGTTGCAGAGTTTGCCTATGCAATGATAGCGGGCTGGGTGGATATGAAGAATAGTTTTCTTGAGGGTTACAATAGTGTAAATGTGCATTCGGGAACTCCACAGCCGGAGTATTCCGGTTTATTTGATAAGGTATATGTGGATGTAAGACCTTTGGAAACGACAGCAGTCGATTCCTTGACGAATCGTTTTGCCGATAAGTCAGTACCTTATCAGGTAAAGAGAATAGGCACTGTGATTGTCCCCACTGTCTGGAGTTCCATAGTGAACTTCTTTGCCATGTTTGCCATCATTCCTTTCTTTGTAGGAATCTATTGCCTGATACGTTTGCTGGTATCCATCTCAAAGCGGGAAGTGTTTACTTCGGATAATGTAGCCCGGTTGCGTTTCTTTACTTATTCGTTTGCTGCATTGTACGGCTTGATGACTTTGCACGATTGGCTGAATCATCTTGAAGCAGTGAAGCAAGTGGCTCTGCTGGGCTACGAAGTGGTTGCATCGCATGATACGGATTTCACATCCCTGGTTATTATAATTCTTTTCACCGAGATATTTGCCGCCGGGGTGAAGATAAAGGAAGAACAGGACTTAACTATTTAGGTGTGAGTGGGAAAAGAATAATTGATAAATAGAACACAATTATATGATTATAGTAAACCTTGACATAATGATGGCCCGAAGAAAGATATCTTTGGGCGAACTGGCGGAGAAGATTGATATTACGCCTGCCAATCTCTCTATTCTCAAAACCGGAAAGGCTAAGGCCATCCGTTTCTCTACACTGGAAGCAATCTGTAAGGAACTTGATTGCCAGCCGGGGGATATACTGGAGTTTAAGGAGGGATAAATAGGGAGAAGAAGGCGCAAGTAGAGGTTGAAATGCTTACCGCCTTAAGAAACTCCGTTTACGTACTACAGTAAACACCTTTACATACTACGGTAAACGCCTTTACATACTATGGTAAACGTCGTTACTTCATAATGTAAAAGCCGTTACATTCTGGAGTAACGGCTTTTACATTATAGGGTAAACATCCGGTAAATATAATCTGCTGATTATTAGTTTATATATTGTCGGTCGTAACCTTTAGATGCCTTTCGCTTTGAAGGCCAGCGCATACATTCGCATCTGCTTTACCATAGACAGCAGTCCGTTGCTACGGGTGGGCGACAAGTGTTCCTTCAGTCCTATTTTATCAATGAAATAGAGGTCGGCGTTCAGTATCTCATCCGGTGTGTGCCCGGAGAGTACTTTGATAAGCAGTGAAATGATTCCTTTCACAATCAGTGCGTCGCTTTCGGCCTGGAAAATAATTTTTCCGTCCACTTCGTCTGCCTGCAGCCATACGCGGCTCTGGCAACCTTCAATCAGGTTTTGTTCCGTCTTGTATTTTTCGTCGAGCGGTTCCTGCTCGTTTCCTAAATCAATAAGAAGTTGGTACCGGTCCATCCAATCGTCGAAATCATTGAATTCGGCAATTACTTCATCTTGTACTTCGTTGATACTTATCATGGGATTTACTATTTTACTATTTTACTATTTACGATTTACTATTTGATGGTCTATTTCTCATTGTAGATGACTTCCAGCAAGGTCTGTCCCACTGCGTTGAGAGTGCCCTTGTCGATGATGTCCATGGTGTCGTCTATCGTGTGCCAGAAGTCACCGAAGCCGGTGTCGCAGTTCGGGTCATAGTTGATGATGTCTACGCAGGGAATCTGCCGCAGGTTGTATACATACATATGGTCGTCTGTCACTTCGGTGCCTTTTTCTTTGGGGAAGAAGTTGCCGAAGCCCAGGCGGTGGGCTGTGTTCCATATCTTGTTCACGTACTTACCGGCGGTTCTTTGAGAGAACTGTTCCTTGTAGAAGGTGGCGTTCTTTCCACCCACCATGTCGAGCAGGATGCCGTAGCGGGCATTATAGCCGTCTACATGGGGTACTCGTCCCCAATATTGCGAGCCCAGGCACCAAGTGTCGTTCTTGTATGCACCTTGATAGAAGTAGGGGATGCCATAGTCTTCGGCGTCAAAGAAGATGATGTCGATGCCTATGGCTGGAGCCTGCTGCTGTAGTTGGCGGGCCACTTCGAGCAATACGCCCACACCGCTGGCTCCATCGTTCACACCCAGGATGGGGCTGTGATGCTTCGTCTTGTCGGCATCCTGGTCGGCATAAGGACGGCTGTCCCAATGGGCACAGAGCAGTACACGCCTTTTGCTTTCCGGATTATAGGCACCGATAACATTGCGCGCTTTCAGGATGGTGTTGTCGTAAGCCACCAGGTCGGCATGCTGGTTGTATACTTTGGCGCCGAATTCTTCCAGCTTCTTGGCAAGGAATTCTCCGCAGGCTTTGTGGGCGGCGGTGTTGGGCACGCGCGGACCAAAATCCGCTTGGGTCTGTATGTATTGATATGCACTGTCTGCACTGAACTGAGGCACTTGGACAGTCGCTTTGGTCGCATCGCCCTCACTGTCATTATCGGCTGCAGACTTGCTGCTGTTGTTGCTGCATGCCACTATCGCTACAATCAGCAACAGCAGCAACGGGATGAATGTATAATTCCGTTTCATTCTCTTTCTGTATTAAAACTTAGTTTCACTTCTTTCTTTCCAACTTTCAGTGTTACCGCAGCGCCGTTTATCAGCGGTACATTCATGCTGACATGTCCGACGGGAAAATCGAAACATATCGGGTAATCGTATTCCTTCACCAAATCGGCCAATGCGCCATATAGGTCTTTTCCCAGGGACTTGTTCTCCTCGTATTCGGTGAATTGTCCGATGATGAGGCCGGAAAGCTTGTCGAGGACACCTCCCAGTTTGAGATTGTACATCATGCGTTCCACCGCATGCGGGCGTTCTCCCACATCTTCGATGAAGAGGATGGTGCCTTCGGCGGGAATATCGTAAGGAGTACCACGCAGCCCGTAGAACACAGACAAATTGCCGCCGCGCAACACGCCTTTTCCCTCTCCCTTATGATTTAGTTTGTGCCCCGGGCAGACATAACTGAATGCTTCGGTTCCTCCCAATGCCTGCCCGAATAGTATATCCTTCAGTGCTTGTGTGCAGAAGTCGTCTTCCGGTTCTACTGTGAGATGGCGCGCCATGGGGGCGTGCAACGACGCGAAGCCATTCTGCTGGAACAGATTATGGAGGGCGGTGATGTCACTGAATCCGATGAGCCATTTGGGATGCTGCCTGAACTTGGTAAAATCCAGTTTGCCTATCAGATGCACGGCTCCGTAACCGCCCCGACTACAGAATATGACTTTGGCTTCTTCATCGTCCATGGCTTCCTGCAGGTCCTCGAGGCGTTGCCGGATATTTCCTGCATACGTTCCGTTGGAACTCCCCGCGTGCTTTGCGAATACGACTTCCAGCCCCCAGGACTTCAAACGTTTGTAGGCGCCTTTCAGGAAAGATTTGTCAATCTTGCTGGAAGGGGAGAGAACAATGACACGGTCACCTTCCTGCAGATACGGAGGGAAAATAAGACTACCCATATATATTATCAATCTATTTTGGGCAAAAGTACACAATTCACCACAGATATCACAGATTAACACGGATTTTTAACAGAAGAGAGGGAGGTTATATATGATATATAATCAACAGAGTAATTCAAATTCTGTTCAAATCCGTGTCAATCTGTGTAATCTGTGGTGAACATATCAAAATGATATTAAACATATAAAATTTCAACGGGGCAAATGCTGTATTTCTCGACATTTTTTTAGATATTTGCTAAAAATCTAACGTTATGGAACCGATACGGAACTTTGCCCAGTTAACAGCCCACCTGAAAACCTTGAATAAGAGGAAACGTATTGCGGTAGTCTGTGCCAATGACCCTAATACAGAATATGCCATATCCCGTGCCTTGGAGGAGGGGATTGCGGAATTTCTGATGATTGGCGATTCTGCCATATTGGAAAAATATCCCACTTTGAAGAAATATCCTCAATATGTCAGTACCTTGCATATAGAAGATTCCGATGAGGCTGCACGTGAGGCGGTGCGTATCGTACGCGAGGGTGGAGCGGACATCCTGATGAAAGGCATCATCAATACCGACAATTTGCTACGTGCCATTCTGGACAAGGAACATGGTTTGTTGCCTAAAGGAAAGATTCTGACCCATCTGGCCGTGATGCAGATACCTACTTACGATAAACTGCTCTTTTTCTCCGATGCTGCGGTCATTCCCCGCCCGACACTGCAACAGCGCATTGAAATGATTTGGTATGCCATCCATACTTGCCGCCATTTCGGGATAGAGCAGCCACGCATCGCGCTGATTCATTGCACGGAGAAGGTTAGCGCCAAATTCCCCCATTCATTGGACTATGTGAATATTGTAGAACTGGCGGAAGCCGGAGAGTTCGGCAATGTCATCATCGACGGCCCGCTGGATGTGAAGACCTCTTGTGAGAAGACGAGCGGTAACATCAAAGGCATTGTATCACCGATTGACGGGGAGGCGGATGTGTTGATATTCCCAAACATCGAATCGGGCAATGCTTTTTATAAGGCTGTATCTCTGTTTTCTCATGCCGATATGGCCGGGTTGCTGCAAGGACCCTCATGTCCGGTGGTATTACCGTCGCGTAGCGATTCCGGTTTGTCCAAATATTACAGCATTGCCATGGCTTGCCTGACCAGCGGGGTGAAAGAACCTTGATTGTAATTAGTAATTTGTAGTTCGTAATTTGTAAATCGTAATCAATGAAAATACTGGCAGTAAATCCCGGTTCCACCTCGACAAAAATTGCTGTCTATGAGGATGAAACTCCCCGTCTGGTACTCAACATCCGGCATTCGGTGGAGGAGCTTTCCCAATTTCCCCGCATCATCGACCAGTTCGAATTCCGCAAGCACTTGGTGCTGGAAGCGCTGGAGGCCAATGACATTCCCTTTAAGTTCGATGCCATCGTCGGCCGTGGGGGATTGTTGAAACCCATTCCTGGCGGTGTGTATGCCGTGAACGATGCCATGTTGGACGATATGCTCCACGCCATGCGTACCCACGCCTGCAACTTAGGTTGTCTGATAGCCCACGAACTTGCCGCCATGCTGCCCGGCTGCCCCTCTTTCATAGCCGATCCCGGCGTGGTGGACGAACTGGACGATGTGGCACGCATCACCGGTTCGCCTCTGATGCCCAGCATCACCATCTGGCACGCCTTGAACCAGCGAGCCATCGCCCGGCGCTATGCTGCCGAGCGTAGTGCCCTGCAGCCCGAAGCTCCCGTGCATTACGAAGACCTCAATCTGATTGTCTGTCACTTGGGTGGAGGCGTTTCCGTAGGAGTCCACCGCCACGGCCGTGCGGTGGACGTGCCCAATGCCCTCGACGGTTTCGGTCCTTTTTCGCCCGAACGTGCAGGTACCCTGCCCGCCGGGCAACTGATAGACCTTTGTCACTCGGGGCGTTACACTACCGAAGAACTGAAGAAACGTATTTCCGGCAAGGCGGGACTTGCCGCCCATTTGGGTACTACCGACATTCCCGCCATAGAGAGGCGCATCGCTGAGGGAGACACCCATGCCGCTTTGGTGCTTGATGCCATGATTTACCGCATTGCCAAGGAGATAGGCGGTGCTGCTGTTGTGCTTTATGGCAAGGTGGACGCCATTCTGCTTACGGGAGGTATGGCACATTCCGAGTACATCACTTCGCGGTTGCAGGAGCGCGTGTCTTTCCTTGCTCCCGTCCACGTCTATCCCGGAGAAGACGAATTGGAAGCATTGGTAATGAATGCGCTGGGAGCTTTGCGTGGAGAGCTTCCGGTGCAGGTTTACCGATAATAATCATATCGCTTTTGTTCTTCATGAAAGTGTCATAACTCACCACAGATTACACAGATTCACACAGATAAATATGTCAGATATCAATAAACTAAAAAAATCTGCGTGAATCTGTGTAATCTGTGGTGAGTTATGACATATATGGAATCCCGGTTTACTTACCGTAATCGTCGTACATCATCAACAGATGTGAGGAGCTCCAGCTGAAATGGGGAGCTTTCAGGCGTTCGCCGGTATGGGTTCCGTAGTTCTCGTGGATGGGAGCACCCTCTTTCAGCCCACTCAGGCGGTCGAAGACTTGCAGCGTATATTCATCTGCCAGCCGGTTGTAGCCGTAGTTGCGCAGTCCGCGGATGGCAAAGTAGGTTTGGTCCAGCCAGATGGGGCCACGCCAGTAGCCGCGCGGATTGTATTTGGGATTGTCGGCGGCAATGGTCGGGAAGGGGATATACGTGGAGAACTTTGCCGTATCTTGAAGCATGGGCAGCATGCTGTCCACTTGCGCTTGTGTGGCAATCCGGGTCCACAACGGAGTGTAGGCTTCGCAGCCCGGCTCTTCGATGAATGAACCGTCCTTCAGGCGGCGATCGCAGAAGAAGTTGATGTTCTTGTCAAAGAAATAGTCGGCTACCTGGCTACTGTAGTCCGGTGCGTCGAAAGGTATCTTCAGCAGGCTGGAGAATTTCTTCAGCAGTTTGCATTCCAGTGCCAGATAAGCGTTCAAGTCCACACTCTCCTGATCCATACTCCAGGCATCCTCGTAGCCTTCGTTTTTCAGCATCACGGCGCCGTCAAAACGGATGGCGTTGTCCATGCCGCTTTCCCAGGCGGCAGCTTCCAGTGTTCCGTCGGTAGCACCGTACTCGCACATGCCATTGCGGTTGTGGTCGCGCTTCTCGTACCACCATCTATAATAGGAGAGCAGTTGCGGATACATCTCGGCAACGAAGGCGGTGTCACCCGTATGGGTAAATATTTCATCGACAGCCCAGCATACCAAGGGAGGCTTGCTGTCACGGGCATTGTTCTCGGAGGGGTCGGTGTAGATACAGTCGATAATCATGCCGTCCGGTTGCTGGTAGTCGAACATGGCTCGGATGTTGTTCTTGGCCAGTTCGGGGTCGAATTTGGCGGTTCCGGCACTGAAGCGCCAGCTATCCCATGCCCAAAAGCCGACGAAATAGCCTACGGCATGGCTCGGGATGATACCTTCGTGAAGCAATCCACCGCGGTGTGTCCGCCAATTGGAGATGAGCGTGGTGACGGCTTTCACGGCGATACGGTCATATTCGGGCTTCATGTCCTTGCGCAGTATCTTGGTGAGGTAACCTTCCCAACGTTCGGCATTGGCTTGCAGGGCGGGGGCGGGATTGTTGAGCAGGCTCGGCAGGTTTTGCAGGTTGGCAGTCATCTCTTTTTCGGAAGTGAAGAAAGAGATGGCTACGTTGACAGGGTAGCGCGGAGAGCGGACGAGGGCTGTATAGTTATTGTCGGTCTTGGCCAGCTCTACATTAGGAGTGAAGGTCACGGTTACGGTTTCGCCACTGGGATGACGGGCGATGACGGAGTTCTGTTCTACGCTGACGGTGATGTCTTTGCCCCATTGGCTACCGGAGAGCAGCAGGTCTTCAGCCGTGTCGGCTTCGATGCGCAGCAAGGCGGTCGAGGCACTTGTGAAGTTGAGCCGTTGCGTGATGCTCCCGTGGGTGGAATGTGCCGACATATAGAGCTCGCCGGGGTAATAGCAAGTGGAATCCGGAACAAAAATCTCTTGTGTATCTTTGGCAAAGCTTACGACGGCGGCTGACTGTGCCATCCACTGGCGGCGGAACATATCGAGGCTGAAGGGGCCGCAGAAGCCGTTGACCCATTGTTGCCGTTCGGGCAGCGTGAAGCCCATCCACGAGCCGGCGTCGGTGAACCAACCATAGCAGCGGTGCAGGGTGTCGGGAGTGTAGGAGATGTCCAGTATGTCGGCGAAGGCATACCGTTTCTCCGTAGTGCTTTTCATGCCGGGGGTGCAGGCTGCGATGCCTGCGGCCAACAATGTGAAGCAGAGTATGCGTATAAATTTGTATTTCATATGAATGAGGTATTTAACGGTTATTTGTGCGCTTGTTCCGCTGCATCATCCTCCGGTGCGAGAGGGGCGAGCGTGAAGCTGTATTTCCATTCGTGCGGAGTGATGGTGTACTCGGGATGAACTTGTGCTCCCCAGGTATTGTCACCGCCTACGCCCATCTGCTTGTGGTCGATGTTGAGCCATATCATATCTTTCTTCTGGATGCTTCCACCGTGGCGGCGCTCCATCTGTGAGGGACGGTATTCAATGTCCTCCATCGGGAAGTTCCAGGCGCTTACGCTCAACGGTTCCTCGCCCACTACCAGCATACCTTCACCGGCAGCATTGCGCAGGGCCACCCAGCGTACGTCACAATGATTGGCCGTCTCTTGGGCACGTACATACGGATGGAATTGTTCCCACACCGTGGCGTTGTAGAGGCCTATCAATGCTCCCGTCTTGCGGTCGGCGTACGTCTCTTGCGGACCACGGCCCAACCAGGTCATCATTTCATATTCGGCAGGGAGTATCATGCGCATGCCCAGACGAGGCATCTCGCTCAATGGCTTCTTGCCGGGGGTGAAGTGCATGGTTACCTGAACCTTGCCGTCGGGAGTGATTGTGTAGAGAGTCTGCAAATCAGCATCTTGTTCTTCCATGCGGTAGGTCGCAGTGACAGTAGCCGTTTGTCCGGCTTCTGCAACTTCGATGTTCTGCAGTTTGGCATCGCGTCCGGCGTTTCTCCAGGTGCCGCAGCGTATCAGGTGCCCATTTGGAATATCATTATCGGTCAACGGGCGCCAGAAGTTGGGTTGTAGCCCTTCTTTAATCAGATTCTTTCCGGTGTAGTTCAACTCTGTCATTTCACCGTTTCGGGTAGAGAAAGCTACCTGGAAGTTGTTGCCTTTCACGGTCAGTGTTTCGTTGTTGTGGTCTACGGTCAGCGTTCCTTCCACCGGCTGAACGGTTTTGGCTGACGGGACGGAAGGCAGTTCCCATTGTTCGATGGCAACCTCGTGTCCTTTCGGTACTAATGGCGCTTCGTGCTTGGTGAATGCACGAAGTGTGAGGAAATACTCCTTGCCGTCGGCAGGCAGCGCTTTCAGTGGCAATTCTATGTTGGCAGAGTTTTTGGGAGCAATCTTGGGGAAATCCATCTCACCGTTCTGAACGGTCTTGCCGTCGCATTCCACTGCCCAGCGGAGGGTATATCCTTCCAATCCGATGAAATCGTGCCAGTTGGTGACCTTTATCTTGTTCGGGGTGAAGGCAAGCGGTTCGAAGTGGATGTATTGCAATACCTTCTTCACTTCGTAGATGTGCGGGTGCGGGGTGCGGTCGGCAGCAATCAAGCCGTTGGCACAGAAGTTGGAGTCGTTGACGACGCCTACAAATCCCATGTCGCCGCCAAAAGCCCAGATGTTACGCTGGTTCTCGTCCTTGATGGCAAACGTCTGGTCCACCCAGTCCCAAATGAAACCGCCTTGCAGCTGGTCGTACTTGTAAATCAAGTCCCAGTAGTCCTGGAAGTTACCTACACTGTTACCCATGGCATGGGCATATTCGCAGAGAATCATGGGGCGGGCATCACGCTGGTTCACGTGTTGGCGCAACCTCCAGATGCGTGCGTACATGGGGCAATAGATGTCGCTCTTGGAGTTGTAGCCACCCCCTTCATATTGTACGGGACGGGTGGGGTCTATCTTCTTGGTATAGTCATACAGAGTTTCGAAGTGCTTGCCGTAGCCCGACTCGTTGCCCATGGACCAAGTCACGATGGCAGAGTAGTTGCGGTCGCGTGCAATCATACGGCTCATCCGCTGCATGAAAGGCACCTCCCAGTCGGGATAGTTGGCAAGGGTCTCATCCTTGTGGAACATCATGCCATGGCTCTCGATGTTGGCTTCGTCTACCATATAAAGTCCGAATTCTGTGCAAAGCTCGTACCACGCATAGTTGTTCGGGTAGTGGCAGTTGCGTACACCGTTCAGGTTGAACTGCTTCATCAGCTGGATGTCGTGTATCATGGACCCCACGGTGATGGTACGTCCCTTGTGCGGGTCGTGCTCGTGACGGTTCACCCCCTTGAAGAGGACGGCCTGGCCGTTAATCATCTGCATGCCGTTCATCATTTCCACGGTACGGAAGCCAAAAAGGTGCGTAAAGGATTCCTGCGGTTTCCCTTGTGCATCAAAGGTGCTGACTACCAGCGTGTAGGTGTTCGGTGTTTCGGCATTCCAGGCTCGTGCATTCGTGAACACTTGCTGCTGGGTAAACAAAGTGTCTGTGGCAGAGGTTATGGACTTTTTCCGGTCATAGATAACCTTGTCCTTGTCCATTACCTTGACTTCCACCGTTTCTCCGGCTTTAGGCCGATGGAGGAATACGTCCAGCTTTAGTTCGCCATCCTTGTAGTTGTTTATCAGTTCCGCTGTCATCCGGAAGTCCTTGACGCGGCTCTGGGGGCGGGCGTAGAGATAAACACTCCGTTCGATGCCGCTGTATTTCCAGTAGTCCTGGCCTTCCAGGTAGGAACCGTCGCTATAACGGAATACTTTTACAGCCAGTTTATTGTTGCCCTTCTTCAGCAGGTGGGTGATGTTGAAGTGCGACGGTAGGCGGCTGTCTTCTGCATATCCTGCCAATTCGCCGTTTACCCATACATAGTAGGCAGACTCCACCCCTTCGAAATTAAGGAAGATGTCCATGCCTTCCCAGCTAGCCGGGACGGTGAACTCGCGGATATAAGCACCTACGGGATTGTAGTCGGTAGGCACGTAGGGCGGATTGGGGGGGAACGGATAACGGGTATCTGTATAGATAGGTGCATCGAAGCCTTGCAGTTCCCAGCTTCCCGGAACTTCAATTTTACTCCACTTGCGGGTACTGAATCCGGGCTTGTGAAAGTCTTTGGGGCAGAGGTCATTGTTCTTTGAAAAAAGAAATTTCCAGGTGCCGTCCAGAGTGATACGGCGTTCCGTTGCAGGATTAACGTCGAACCGTACGTCGGCGGGCAAGGCACGTTGTTTCAATGCGTTGGCTTCATTCGTAAACGGGGTGAAGTGGGCGTGCATCGGTTCTCTGTTCATTTCGTTGACTTGCGGGTTCTGCCACGGCTCGTTGTCGGCCAGGGCACCGGTGCAAAGCAGCGAAGAAAGGAGAAAGGTATAAAGTTTGGTTTTCATTATTAATAGGATTTAGTGATATAAAAATGGCTCTTGTCAGAGACCGGTGTCTGTCAAAAGAGGGTAAAAGCCCTATATCGAGCAGAACAATGTCACCAGGAACGGAACGCTGAAATCGACCACAAACCCGTGGAAGATGGAAACTACGACAAACTGCTGTCCGGCTGTCCGTGTGATGATGGGCAGTGTGGTGTCCATCGTCGTGGCTCCTCCGGCAGAGATGGGGGCAAGGTTTCCGAACCATCGTACCAGCAACGGGGCGGCCAGCAGTGTCAGAATCTCCCGGCTGATATTGGCAAGCAGGGCGATGGTGCCCAGCTCGGCTCCCTTGTATTCGGTAATGAAGATGCTGGAGAGCGAGTAATAGCCGAATCCCGAGCCTACGGCCAGACAGTCCGTTATAGAACGGTGTGTCAGAATCAGACTGACGGCTGCCGAACCTGCCAGTGTTCCCAGTATCGTCATGATGGGCAGGAATACCAGCCGCGGATTGAGTGAACGGAAGTTCTTCAGGGTCTGCGGGTCGTTGCCTACGCTCAACCCTACACTGAACATCAGCGCGCAAAGCGCGTAGTAGCTGATATTGGTTTCTGCAATATCAAAAGGCAGCAGATGGCACACACCACAAATCGTACCCAATACAAAAAAGCCCACAATGATAAGACTTCCTTTCATGCCCTGCCTCCTTTCCTTTTATACAAGGCTCTCCAGAGTGCCCAAGCAGCGATAACACTTCCCAAGGTCCCTCCCAGGGTGAGTATCACAGCTTCAAGACCTATGGTATGGAGCCCCTTGATGATTTGCTCGTTGCTTCCGACCTCGATGCCGAGGATAAACAGCAGCAGCCAGATGAGCAGGGTGATGATTTGGTGGATTTTCTTTAAGTCCCGTTTCCGTAAGAGATAGCCCAACAGCATTCCCGTGAGCATTAGTCCGATGATTGTAAACATATCTATGTCGTTTTTTAGTGGCAAAGATAGTATGGTCTATTTTTGCAGGTGCAAAGATAAAGCTTTCAAAGTAAACGAGGCGGCATTGCCGGGGCGAATGCCGCCTCGATATACTATTTGGAGAAAAGGATTATTCGTTTATTTCATTGTTGGTCTGAATCTCCATCAGAGGAATGGGCAGGAAGGAGTGGGTAGATGCACTGAATCCGGTTCTGCCGTCAGCCTTCATGGCTTCGTCCAGTTTGCCCCAACGACGGAGGTCGTAGAAGCGTGAGTTTTCCAGTGTGAATTCCACCAGACGTTCATGCTCAATTTGCGCTTTAACAGCAGCTTGGTCACTTCCGGTCATGGCAGGCAGCTTGCCGTGCACGCTACGTACTTCGTTAATCAATGGAATGGCTTTTTCTGGATGACCTTGTTCATTGTAGACTTCAGCCTTCATCAGCAATACATTGGCATAACGCATCAGTGGCATGTTGGTACCTACGTAGTTTTGTGCGTAGTCGCTCCAAGTTGAAGGCATGTATTTACGGTAATTATATCGGGTGGCGGAATTCTCATCATAGATGTCATCGTAATTGTACCCCAGGATGTGCCCGCCTTCGTAGTAATACGGATCATCAAACATCATGGAACCATAGGCACGGGCATCGTACATGTTACCTTCGGCAATGCGTCCTTCTTTCAGAAATTCGTTGTACATCATGTCGCTGACACGGATTTCGTCCCAACCGGACATGCTGCCCGGAGCCACCCAGAAGTGGAGTACGTGCTTGTGGAAAGTACCGTCGGCCGTACTGTTGGTAAACTGAAGTTCCAGAATGGACTCTTTGCAATTTTTGTTGGTTCCGTCGAACATGCTTCCGTAGTCGGACTCCAGTTCGTAGCCGGTCACTTTGTTGAAAGCGGCTTCTGCCAGCCCCAGGTATTCGGCCTTTTTGTCACTTTCTTCATAAGCACGGGTCAAGTAAGCCCATCCCAGGTAAGAGTAGGCTGCTCCTTTGGTTACACGTCCCGCTTCGGAAGAAGGGCGGTCTTGTGGCAGCATGCTGCCTGCTTTGTCCAGTTCAGTACAGATAAAGTCCCATGCTTCCGTTCTGGTAGACAATGCTTTGTGAGTCTGGGATTCTCCGGTCAGATATTCATTGCGGATAATGATTTTCTCCCAGCTCATAATCAGTTTGAAATGATAGTAGGCACGCAGGAACAGAGCTTCGCCCGTAAGATGGTTCTCGTCATCGGCACTCATCTTCTCACCGCTGGTCTGTACTTTGTCAATACCGTATAATACGTTGTTGGCGTAGTTGATGCCATTGTAATTGTTCATCCAGTATTCTTTGATGCTGGAGTTCTCATTGTTGTAGGTGAATCCGTACAATGCAGCCCATTCCGGATAGTTGTTGACGTCCTGGCCTTTTACCATCTCATCGCTACGGAAGGTTTCCACAACAAACTTGACTTCTGCAACCGTGTAAGAGCCGGTGCGGTTATCCAGCTGGCCATATACCGCTGATAGACCTGCCTCTACATCGGCTTTATCTCTCCAGTATTTGTCTGTAGAAAAGTCGGGAGACTCTGTCGTCAGGAAATCATCGCATCCTGCCAGTAAGGCGGCGCATAAGAAAGAGGCTATATATATAATTTTTTTCATTGTCTTCTTGTTTTTAATGGTGATTAGAATGTAACTTGCAGACCTACTACAAATGAGCGGGTGAACGGGTATACAAAGGAGTCTACACCGGTGTCCAGAATGCTTGAAGAGAATTCAGGGTCGATACCGGAATATTTAGTGATGGTAAAGAGATTCTCTCCACTGACATAGAGGCGGCATTTTTCAAGATACATTTTCTTAGCTAAAGCTCTGGACAAGCTGTATCCTAACTGCAACTGGCGAAGGCGGACGAAGTTACCGTTTTCGAGGAAGCGATCGGATTCACGGGTATTTTCATTCGGGTCACCCAGTACAGCTCTTGGCATACTTGTTCCTGCGTTTTGCGGTGTCCATGCATTCATGGTGCTTGTGAAGTAGTTTCTACCGGCGTCCATTCCTTCATAATACAGACGGTTTACGTTGTAGAGTTTGTGCCCCCATGCACTGCCAAACTGGAAGGAAAGGTCAAAGTTCTTATAGGAACCGCTGAATGACAAGTTGGCTTCCACCTTGGGAATACCGGAACCGGAATATACCTTGTCGCCGGAGTCGATGCTTCCATTGCCGTCTACATCCTTGAAGCGGATATCACCGGCTTTGGCACTCGGCTGGAGACGTTCGCCTGCACTGTTTACGTAAGCAGCAGCTTCTGCATCAGTCTGGAATATGCCGTCAGTCTGATACAGCCAGAAGCTGGCTACCGGATAACCTTTCAGTGTTTGGGTTACGAAGTGGCCGTCACCCTTCCAGGCAGAACCATAAAGTACCTGGTTCGGGTCTGCCTTCAACATTTCGTTGTGGATGGTAGAAAGGTTGAAACCGATATTATAGTCGAAACCGTTGATGTTGTCTCCATAGTTCAATTCAAGCTCGAAACCTTTGTTTACCATCTTTCCTACGTTGACAGTAGGATTGTAGATACCTGCAGAAGGCGGCATGACTTTTTCAATCAGTAAGTCTTCCGTTGTGTTGTAATAGTAGTTAAGGCTACCGCTCAACTTATTGTTGAAAAGACCGAAGTCGAAACCGATGTTTTTGGTATCGGTAGTTTCCCAACGCAAATCGTCGTTTACCAGATAGAGGTTGGACATGCCGGCCCAAGGATTACCACCTTGTATGTAGCTCATCCATTGGGTGTTGCTGTTACTCATTGTTGGCGCATAATAGTAGCCCAGTGCACTCTCGCTACCCAGGCGTCCCCAGCTGGCGCGGAACTTCAAGTTGCTGATAGGGGTGTTTTTGGGGAAGAAATCTTCCTCGCTGATTCTCCATCCCACTGCTACGGAAGGGAAGGTACCCCAACGGTTGTTTTTACCGAACTTGGAAGAGCCGTCGGAACGTACAGTCACTTGCAGCAAGTAACGGCTGGCGTATGAATAGTTGAAGCGTCCGAAGAAAGAAGCGCGGTTGTAATCGTAGAAAGTACCTGTGCCGGCAAATGTACCGCCGATACCTGCATCGATTGTGGGAGATGTCGGGTCGAAGAATCCGCCGGGAACCTCGCTGGAACTCAGACTGCCGCCTACTACATCATATTCGGTTTTCTTGCCTTCCACGCTGACAGAACTTTTATCCTGATGGGCGGAAATGATGGAGTTACCTACCATGGCAGTAACGGAGTGCTTGCCGAAGTCTTTCATGAAGGTCAATACATTCTCGAATGTTTGCTTACGATAGTATGAGTTGTACTCGTAGTTATAAGGATAGAGGCTCGGCTCTTGTGCATTGGCTTCGTATTTGGCACGATGATAACGGTCGTTGTAGTAGTAACCGTCGTACGTATAGCTTGTTTTGAATGTAAGCCACGGGGCGAGCTTCATGGTCAGACCGATATTGCCGGTAATGTCGTAGCCCGTATATTTTCTGTCTTTGTAATGGTCGTCTGCCATGACATTACGGTTGGTTGGGAATTCCATCTTGGTACCGTCTACCGACATGTCGGTCAGACCGTATCCGTATGTCTGGTTTTCGTCGTAAACGGGCACCAGTGGCGAAATGGAGTACATTTCTTTCAAGGAATACTGGGGCTGTTTGCTTTGTGTGACCTTGAAGTTCAAGCTCGCATCGAAATCAAAGATATATTTGTGCGCATTCAGTTTCAGGCGGGCATTATCCTGGATGTAAGAGTTACCCTTAAAGATACCCTTCTCGTCGGCATGCCCATAAGAAAGTGAATATTTGGCAACTTCAGAACCTCCGATGAGGTTTACATAATAGTTCTGTGCGATACCGGTACGGAGCATTTCATCCTGCCAGTTTGTATCGGCACCGGTAGGGTTCTGTCCATTCTTGTACGTAAGATAAGCGGGCTTGTTTGTTCCTGCATTCTCGTACATCATGTTGTGCACTTTCAAGTAGCCGTCTGCATTGAGCATGTCGAACTTCTTGGCTACCGAGTTGACCGTCATATACGTATTAAAGGAAACTTTCAGCTCTCCTTCCTTTCCGTTCTTGGTAGAAACGATGACTACACCATTGGCGGCCACAGAACCGTAAATGGCAGCGGCGGCACCATCTTTCAGGATTTCCATGGATTCGATATCCTGCGGATTGATGGTGTTGATGTCACCAGGATACCCGTCGATGATGTAAAGCGGCTCATTGTCACCCATAGTCTTGATACCACGGATTTTTACAGAAATGCTTGCACCTGCATTACCTCCCGATTTCAAAACGCTTACACCGGCAATTTTACCTTGCAGTGCTTCGGTTGCGCTGGTAGTGGCACGCTTCATCAAATCTTCCGCTTTCACCGAAGAAATGGCACCGGTCATATCACTCTTCTTCATCGTACCGTAACCTACGACTACGACTTCATCCAGCATTTCAGAATCATCTTTCAATGCTATTTTGATGTTCTTCTGCCCGTTGAGGGGAATTTCCTGGGTTACATAACCCACATAAGAGATTACCATAGTTGCTTTGGGAGAGACTGTCAACGTAAAGTTGCCGTCAACGTCGGTGATGCAACCATTACTGGTTCCTTTTTCCAGGACACTGGCACCGATAAGAGATTCTCCTTTGGTATCGGTTACGGTACCGGTTAGCTGGATGGTTTGCGCTAATGCACTTAGCGGCGCTAGACATACAAAGAGTAAGGCAAGTAGTAATACTCTTTGCATTGAGAAATACTGTTTAATTTTACCCATGTGTGATAAAGTTTTTTAAGGTTAATACTTTGTTTTTCACAAGGGCAAAGGAAGCGATATAATTAAAAGGTTGGCTATGAACTTTATCTATAAAATATCTACAAAGGGGGTTGAAAGTACTGTTATTTAATCTACAATCCGATTGCTAAATCGTTGAATAATAGTATTATATTCTAATATGATCTATCTACAAGAGAGCTTTTCTCTTTGGCTTCGTTTTTAGAAACTCTGAAGGTATTCAACCAAGTCTTCTTCTGTGGATAAGTTCAAAGATTTGCGTAAACGATACCGGTTCATATTGATTGTTTTGGGAATGGTACCGGTTATCATGGAGATTTCTTTGGTTGACAGATTGACGCGTAATAGAGTTGCTAGGTATTTTTCACCTTGCGTCAGATTAGGATGCTTTAGTGCGAGCCGGTCCAGGAATTCCTTGTTCTTTTCTTCTATATTCAGCAATAAGCTACTGTTTGTCTTATCTCCGCTTTGATATTGGCTGATGAAGGCATTCACTTTCTTCAGGTGGGGAATGAGTGTTTGGTTATCCATTTTATAACCCTCTTTAATCATTCCACGTATCTTGTCGAGTAGCTCATTGCGGCTTCTTAGGAACACGGCAAAGCTGGTAACCTCCTGGCGGCTGTCATCCAAAGCACTCTGCACGTTTTTCAGTTCCATTTCTTGCTGTTGTAGTTTCAGTTCGGATACTTCGCGTTCGGAGAGTTCCAGCTGATAGCGGGTTTCAATCAGTTGCAGGTCTTTTCTGCGTTTATACCATTTATATAAGAAGATACTGACAGCCAAACCGAGAATAAGTATGCTGCCCAAGAGCCATAGATTGCGTTTCAGCAGTTCTATTTCATAGATTTGTTCCTGCATTTCAGTGGCATGCTTCTGGTCTTGATATCTTTTATAGGAGATTTCCAGCTCAATGTTACGCAGCTTGTTACTGCTTTGTAGCTCTTTGCTCAGGTGCTGCATTTTCTCCAGGTATTTATAGGCTTGGGCATAGTCACCTATAGCTGCATATACCATGGACGAATATTCGTAATTGTCGCAAATCAGTTCGCGGGCTCCGATGTTGTGGGCATACTCGTAGGCTTTATGCAAGGCTTCCAAGGCTTTGGAGTATTGCTTGTCATAGTAATACTGTTTCCCCATGTTGTTGTAGTTTTCGCCAAGAGACCATTGGGCATCCAGATTCTTGTTGATGGTGATGGCTTCCTGGATGAAAGAAAGTTTCTCTTCCGTATTTCCCCGGTACAGACAGAGGTTGTTCAGGTTGGTTGCAATCTCTTTCAGGTTTCGTTGGGCACGGTTGATGGCCAGCGCACGCTGGAAGAAACGCTCGGCAACGGTAAATTCACTCATGAAGTGGTGCATTACTCCACGTTCGTTATAGCATCCGGCCACAGAGGTGGAATCGCCGATGGATTTGAAGATGGAGGTTGCTTTGTCGTTCAGTTCAATGGCTTTGTTGTAATCGCCTAGTTTGCTGTATACACGCCCCATCAAGGAGCAGAGTTGTGCCATTTGTTTTTTGTTGGTGGGATGGATATATTTTTGGGTGTCATAAAGATTCTTGATACTTAGGTCGAAGTTCCCCAACAATTGTTCGGCTTGACAGTAGAGAATCATAGCTTGTGCGCGGACCTCACTGGGCTCATCTTCGGGAAACAAGGCAGAAGCCTGAGCTGCATAGTAGGAAGCTTGTTTGGGGTTGTTGTACAGGTATTTCTGTGCTTGGTCAATCAATTTCTGTGCTTGCTGCATGTCTTGAGCTTGCAGTGGGGCGGCTGCTGACAGAAGACATACGAGTAGTAGACATAGGTTTTTCTTCATGGCATCGTCTTGTTTCTGCAAATTTAATTAATTCTTCTTAGAAGTCAGGTTTCCCTCCAAAAAGATTTATCTTTGTGCCTCAAAGATAGCGATATATATGTTATTACCTTATTTGAATGAAGACTTGATAGAGGCGGGATGCGATGAGGCCGGTCGCGGCTGTCTGGCCGGTGCGGTCTATGCCGCTGCCGTTATTCTGCCAACGGACTTTAAGAATGAACTTCTGAATGACTCCAAGCAGCTGACGGAAAAACAACGCTATGCCTTGCGTGAAGTGATTGAGAAAGAGGCTCTGGCATGGGCGGTGGGCGTCGTCTCTCCCGAAGAAATTGACAAAATCAATATTCTTAATGCCTCCTTTCTTGCCATGCACCGTGCTGTTGACCAACTGAATGTCCGTCCGCAACATCTGCTGATAGACGGCAACCGCTTTAAAAAATATCGGGACTTGCCGCATACTACCGTAGTGAAAGGAGACGGGAAGTACCTTTCCATCGCTGCCGCCTCCATTTTGGCAAAGACCTATCGTGATGACTACATGAACCGCCTTCACGAGGAATATCCGTATTATGACTGGAATCGTAACAAGGGGTATCCCACCAAGAAACATCGTGCCGCCATTGCTGAGCGGGGCACTACACCCTATCATCGCTTGACGTTCAATCTCTTGGGGGATGGGCAGTTGTCGCTGAACTTCGGACAATGATGCTGTTTAGAACCACTTAATCCTTCTGAACCATACGAATGTCACTGCTGATAATATTGCCGACAAAAGTATGATGAAAATAAACGCGTGCGGAAAACTCTCCAGGTGGATGTCCACATTCATGCCGTAGAAACTGGCTATCAACGTGGGAATCATCAGTGTAATGCTGAGGCTTGTCATACGTTTCATGATGGCATTCACATTGTTGGAGATGATGGAGGCGAAGGCGTCCATGGTTCCCGTCAGAATATCACTGTAGATGTTCACGGTATTGTATGCCTGCTTCAACTCGATGACCACGTCTTCCAATAATTCCAAATCCAGATAATTGGTGTCCTGAAAGATGTTTTTCAGCCGTCCTATCATCACTTCATTGCCACGGATGGAAGTGTTGAAGTAGACCAGCGTCTTCTGCAGCTTCATCAGTTGCAGGAGGTCTTCGTTGCGGATGCTTTTCTCCAGCTCTTTTTCGGCGGTGGCCACGTCGTTGTTTATCTGTTTCAGATACTTCAGGAACCAGACGGCGGAAGAGTAGATGATTCGCAGAATCAAATCCAGTTTATTGTTGACGACTATGTTCTTCCGGCGTGTGTGCTGGATGAAGTCCGGTATCAGCTCCGTGTGGTGATAGCAGACAGAAACGATGATTCCGTCATTGGTGATAATGCCGATGGGCACGGTGATGAACGGCACGCCGCGTTGGTTGCTCTGCATCGGGATGCGGAGGATGGTCAGCAGCCAGTTGTCTTCTGTTTCCGTACGCGGGCGCTCGTCCACGTCGGCTATGTCTTCCAAGAATGATTCGGGAACTTTCAGCTCTTCGGTAAGGAATTTGAAATCATCGTTGTCCGGGCATTCTACGTTGACCCAGCAGTTGGGTTGCCATTCGGCCTTTTCAGTGAAGCCGTTTTCACTGTAGAGATACTTTCTCATTGTTTGCCTCCTTTCAGGTTGGAACAGAGGCATTGCAGTCAACGTCTCCGTTCGTTTTATTGGTGAATACTATTGCACGTTCGTGGGTTTGAATCGTCCATATTTCTTGTTTTTTATTTTTTAAGCGTGGCAAAAGTACATAAATCATTTGAAACAGTACGCTTTAACAGCTGTTTTTTGTACCTTTGCAGCGCAAAAACAGGTTCCTACTATAAAGAACGTTTGTATCATACAAAAAGATTATACAATTAAATTCGATTAATATTATGAGTAAGAAAGCCCTTTTAATGATTCTTGATGGCTGGGGCATCGGCGATCAAGGTAAAGATGATGTGATTTTCAATACACCTACTCCGTATTGGGACAGTCTGTTGGCAGCTTATCCGCATTCCGAGCTTCAGGCAAGCGGTGAAAACGTTGGTTTGCCCGACGGACAGATGGGTAACTCTGAAGTAGGTCACCTCAATATCGGTGCCGGACGCATCGTTTACCAGGATTTGGTGAAGATTAACCGTGCTTGTGCCGATGGCAGCATCCTGAAGAACAAGGAAATTGTTTCTGCTTTCTCATATGCAAAGGAAAACGGCAAGAATATCCACTTTATGGGACTGACCAGCAACGGTGGCGTGCACAGCTCTTTTGACCATTTGTTCAAACTCTGCGATATTTCCAAGGAATACGGCATCGAGAATACCTTCATCCACTGCTTTATGGACGGTCGTGATACCGACCCGAAGAGCGGTAAATGCTTCATTGAGCAGCTGACTGCCCATTGTGAGAAGTCTGCCGGCAAGATTGCTTCCATCGTGGGACGTTTCTATGCCATGGACCGTGACAAACGTTGGGAGCGTGTGAAGGTTGCCTACGATTTGTTGGTAAACGGTGAAGGGAAGGTCGCTACGGATATGGTCCAGGCTATGCAGGAGTCCTACGACGAAGGCGTTACGGATGAATTCATCAAGCCGATTGTGAACGGTGGCTTCGACGGTACCATCAAGGAAGGTGATGTTGTAATCTTCTTCAACTACCGCAACGACCGTGCCAAGGAATTGACCGTTGTCCTCACCCAGCAAGATATGCCCGAACAAGGCATGCAGACCATTCCGGGCCTGCAGTTCTACTGCATGACTCCGTATGACGCCAGCTTCAAGGGTGTACATATCCTTTTTGATAAGGAGAATGTACAGAACACATTGGGCGAATATCTTGCTGCCAATGGCAAGACCCAGCTGCACATTGCCGAAACAGAGAAGTATGCACACGTGACTTTCTTCTTCAACGGTGGCCGCGAGACTCCCTACGATGCTGAAGAGCGCATCCTGGTTCCTTCTCCGAAGGTTGCCACTTACGACTTGAAGCCTGAAATGAGTGCGTACGAGGTGAAGGACAAGTTGGTTGAAGCTATCAAGACCCAGAAGTTCGATTTCATCGTGGTGAACTACGCCAATGGTGATATGGTGGGACATACCGGTATCTACGAAGCTATCGAGAAGGCAGTGAAAGCCATCGACGAATGTGTGAAAGACACCGTTGAGGCTGCCAAGGCAAACGATTATGAAGTAATCATCATCGCCGACCACGGTAATGCCGACCATGCTCTGAATGAGGATGGTACTCCGAATACTGCCCACTCTCTGAACCCCGTTCCTTTCGTTTACGTTACTGCAAACAAGGACGCCAAGGTTGAGAACGGTGTATTGGCTGACGTAGCTCCTTCTATCCTGCATATCTTGGGTATGGAGCAGCCGGCCGAAATGACTGGTAAGGATTTGATTAAGTAAGGCGTCAAAGCCGTAACAATATTTAGACGCGGATTATACGGATTCCACGGATGCTCTTAAAGTTGAGTCTGTGCAATCCGGATAATCCGCGTCTTTTTTCAATAGAACGATTATGATACAGATTGGTGATGTTGTGGTTTCTTTCGATGTTTTGCGCGAGAAGTTCTTGTGTGACTTGGATGCCTGCCAGGGGATTTGCTGCATTGAGGGCGATGCCGGTGCTCCCGTAGAGCTGGACGAGGTGGAGAAACTGGAAGAGGTGCTTCCGCTGATTTGGGACGAGCTTTCTCCCGAAGCCCGTACCGTGATAGAGGAGCAAGGTGTGGTCTATACCGATTGTGAAGGTGACCTGGTGACTTCTATTGTAAACAACAAGGATTGCGTCTTTACCTGCTATGATGATAAAGGCTGTTGCTATTGTGCCATCGAAAAGGCTTACCGTGAGGGTAGGACCAACTTCTACAAACCTATATCCTGCCATCTCTATCCGATAAGGGTGGGGAACTACGGACTCTATAAGGCAGTGAACTATCATCGTTGGGATGTCTGCAAAGCCGCTATACTGTTGGGGCAAAAGGAAAATCTGCCCGTGTACAAGTTTCTGAAAGAGCCGCTTATCCGTAAGTTTGGTGAGGACTGGTATGCAGAGCTGGAATTGGTAGTGGAAGAGATGAAAAAACAAGGAATCCTATAGTTCTTCCGTGCGGAGACGGGCCTCTTCTTTGGAGGAGAAGAGGGATAAAGGAAAAGCCCCGGTCAGCAGGATTATCCTGCCCGTCCGGGGCTTCCTCGTTGTAAGATGTGAGGTTGGTTATTTATTATTTATTAAGCGTCAATATTTGCATACGTTGCATTCTTTTCGATGAAATCGCGGCGCGGGCCCACGTCTTCACCCATCAGCATGGAGAAGATATAGTCGGCTTCGGCTGCATTTTCAAGATGCACCTGCTTCAGCATGCGGTTTTCCGGATTCATGGTGGTTTCCCACAACTGTTCCGGGTTCATTTCACCCAAACCTTTGTAGCGTTGGGTGTGTACTGCGTTTTCCGAACCGCCGCCGTAAGTGTCGATGAACTTCTGGCGCTGCTGGTCTGTCCAGCAATACTCTTTCGCCTTGCCTTTGGTGCAAAGGTAAAGGGGAGGAGTGGCGATGTACAAGCAACCCTGCTGGATAACTTGCGGGAAGTAGCGGAAGAAAAGCGTCATAATCAGCGTGTCGATGTGAGAACCATCGACGTCGGCATCGGTCATGATGATAATCTTCTTGTAGCGCAGCTTGTCAATGTTCGCTTCTTTGCTGTCTTCACCGTCCACGCCGAAACGGATGCCCAGCGCCTGGATGATATTGTTTACTTCGTCGCTCTCGAATGCCTTGTGCCACATGGCCTTTTCCACATTCAGAATCTTACCGCGAAGCGGCAGGATAGCTTGGAACGCACGGTTACGGCCTTGCTTTGCTGAACCGCCTGCCGAGTCACCCTCGACGAGGAACAATTCGCATTCTTCTGGGTCCTTGCTGGAGCAGTCGGCCAACTTACCGGGCATGCCACCGCCGGACATCGGCGATTTGCGTTGTACGGATTCGCGTGCCTTACGTGCGGCGATACGTGCCTGGGCGGCAAGAATCACCTTGTCTACAATCAGCTTGGCTTCCTTCGGGTGTTCCTCCAAGTAGTAGGTGAGGGCTTCGCCCACAGCCTGGTCTACGGCACCCATCACTTCGTTGTTACCCAGCTTTGTCTTGGTCTGTCCTTCGAACTGAGGCTCTGCCACCTTGATGGAGATAACGGCAGTTAATCCTTCGCGGAAGTCGTCGCCTGCAATCTCTACCTTGGCTTTCTCCAGCATCTTGTTGTCTTCGGCGTATTTTTTCAATGTACGGGTCAGTGCACGGCGGAAACCTGCCAAGTGGGTACCCCCTTCAATGGTATTGATGTTGTTTACGTAAGAGTGTACATTTTCGTTATAAGAAGTGTTGTACATGATGGCTACTTCCACCGGTGTGCCTTGCTTCTCGGTGTTGATGTAGATTACATCGTTCATGAAGTGTTCGCGTGAGGAGTCCACGTAGCGCACAAATTCCTTCAGGCCTTCTTCCGAGTAGAAGATTTCCTTCTTGGCATTTCCCTCTTCGTCCTTTACGCGAAGGTCGGTCAGTGAAATCTTGATGCCTGCGTTCAGGTAAGCCAACTCGCGCATGCGGGTGGCAAGAATATCATAGTTGTAGACTGTTTCCGTAAAGATGGTATCGTCCGGCCAGAACTGCTGGCGTGTACCGGTAATGTCTGTTGTGCCCACTTCCTTGACGGAGTAGAGCGGATGTCCGCAGGAATATTCCTGCTGATAGATTTTTCCGTTACGGAAAACCTGGGTAGTCATGTGTGTAGACAAGGCGTTTACGCAAGATACACCTACACCATGCAGACCTCCCGATACCTTGTAGGAACCTTTGTCGAACTTACCTCCGGCATGCAGTACGGTCATTACAACTTCCAGTGCGGATTTCTTTTCCTTTTCGTGATAGTCTACCGGGATACCACGTCCGTTGTCTTGTACGGTGATGGAGTTGTCCTCGTTAATGGTGACTTCGATGTGGTCGCAATAGCCGGCAAGTGCCTCGTCGATGGAGTTGTCCACAACCTCGTACACCAGGTGGTGAAGCCCTTTGCTGCTAATGTCGCCAATATACATCGCGGGACGCTTTCTCACTGCTTCCAAACCTTCCAGTACCTGGATGTTTTCGGCAGAATAGCTCCCGTTATTGGAGTGAATCTGTTCTTCAGTCATAATCTTTTTTCCTTATTGTAATAACAGAGCAAATATAGTGAAAATCCTCGGGATATGGTGCTAAACAAACGGATAAATTCGGGTAGTTTACAGCTTTTTAGCACAGAAAAGAAACTTGTGTGGAAGCAGGTAAATAGAGAGGTATAAATGAGAAAGGCCGGACTAAAAAGTCCAGCCTTGTAATATCTTTTGTGTAACAGTCAACTTAAACCAGCTTGTTGATATAGATAGCCAATTTTGACTTCAGGTTGTTAGCCTTGTTCTTGTGGATTACATTAGTCTTAGCCAATTTATCCAACAGTTTTGTGATACCCGGATACATCGCTGTTGCTGCAGCTTTGTCTGTAGTAGCACGAAGCTTACGAACAGCGTTTCTCATGGTCTTGCCATAATATCTGTTGTGAAGTCTTCTTGTTTCTTCTTGTCTGATTCTCTTCAGTGATGATTTATGATTTGCCATCTCGACTAATCTTTTTTAATTCGTTTATTTTTTTATTTTGTAGCCCGTGGGGGAATCGAACCCCCCTTTCAAGAATGAAAATCTTGCGTCCTAACCGATAGACGAACGGGCCATCCTTTGGTGAGCGTTTCCGCTCTTGCAAAGAGCCTTTATTTCTCGTTTGCGGATGCAAAGGTAGAAACTATTTTTGAATTACCAAAACATTCGCAAGAAAAAAATATAGCTTTTTGTTGCTTTTTGTCTTAGGGTGGAATTTTATCTGCTGAAAATCAGTGTGGTATGTGCTTTTATTTTTTTACACTCCTTACCTTATTTTTTTATTCTTCTCCTTTTGTTTCTCTTCTTTCGGGCTTTTTTTGTAGCTTTGTTATCAGATTGAAACCAGATAAAGAAATCGGGAATGTTACAGAAAACACTGGGAATTGTGCTGCATACCTTGAAATATAAGGATACATCTCTCATTGCAGACATCTATACGGAGGTGGCTGGCAGGGCTTCCTTCATGGTGTCCATACCCCGTTCGCGCAAGGCGGCGGTGAAGCCGGTACTCTTCCAGCCGCTGGCATTGGTGGAACTTGAAGCCGATTTCCGTCCTAATGCCACTATATATAAGGTGAAGGAGGCGAAGTCTCTTTATCCTTTCGCCACGCTTCCCTACGATCCCTACAAATCTGCCATCGCTTTGTTTCTTTCGGAATTCCTTTATCGCGCCGTCCGGGAGGAGGCAGAGAACCGTCCGCTGTTTGCTTATCTGTATCATTCCGTCATCTGGCTGGATGAATGCAGGGAGGGGTTTGCCAATTTCCATCTGGTCTTCCTGATGCGCCTTTCCCGTTTTCTCGGTTTGTATCCCAACCTGGAGGATTATCATGCCGGAGATTACTTCGATTTGCAGAATGCTTGTTTCACTCCCTTGCGTCCGCAGCTCCATTCCAATTACATCGCTCCCGAGGAGGCGGCCCGCCTGACACAGCTGATGCGCATGAATTATGAAACGATGCATCTTTTCACCATGAACCGGTTGGAGCGTACCCGCTGCCTGAACATTATGAATGAATATTATCGTCTGCATCTGCCGGATTTCCCGGTATTGAAATCACTTGAGGTATTGAAGGAGCTTTTTGATTGATTATCGTCGATGTAACGGCCCAATAAGTGTGCGCTGCCTTTATTATAGGAGTAGGGAGTTTTACTTACTGCTGTAAGGGTCGTTACGATAAGCTGTAACGGTCGTTACAATATAGGGTAACGACCGTTTCAATATAGGGTAACCGTCGTTACATCATTAGGTAACGGCTTTTACATCTTATGGTAAACGGTCGGTAAATATAATGCGTTGATAGATAGCGTATAATCTCTTGTGGGGGAGGATATGGATTGGTATGTAAAAAGCCGTGTTCAACAGACTTTGGACGCTGAGTCCCTCTGTTGAAGCACGGCTTATATGATAGGGGAAGTGTATTTCTTTATCCCAGCAACTCTTTTACTTTGGCTGAGATGGCGCGGCCTTCGGCAAGTCCGGCAAGTTTCTTGCTGGCTACACCCATCACCTTGCCCATGTCCTTGCCGCTGGTGGCGCCGACTTCGGCTATGATTTCCTTCAAGGCTGCCTCCAGTTCTTCGGCGCTCATCTGCTTGGGCAGATAGGTTTCAAGCACCTTTACTTGTGCCAGCTCATCGTCTGCCAAGTCCTGGCGACCTTGCTGTACATAGATTTCAGCGGCGTCTTTGCCTTGCTTGGTCAGTTTTTGGATAATCTTCAAAGCATCTGCATCGCTCAGGGTATCGTTGGCTCCGGGAGCGGTTTTGGCTTCAAGGAATACTTTCTTTACGTTTCTCAATGTTTCGAGAGCCACTTTGTCTTTGGCTTTCATGGCTGTTTTAATGTCTTCGCTGACTTTTTCAAATAAATCCATATTGTTATAGGTTTACTCCTGTTCCCCCGAAGGGGAGGAGGATGGTTTTACATATCGGGAACGGAAAAATCAGAAGGTGATGACTCCCCCTGCACCGCCTTCTGCCTCTTGCGCGGCTTCGGTGGCGAGCTGCCCTTCCTGCTCTGCCTTCATCTTGATGCTGTTCAGCGTGCTTTTGTCACGCAGATAGGTCGGAGAATTCTCTACCATGCTGATGATGTCGGCGTTGTCCATGTCTTCGGGATTGAAGAGATAGATATGGCGACGGCGGCTGCGCTGGGAACGGGCATTGGCATCCTTGCCATAGTACACTTCGCGGCGGTTGCGTCTCTGTTCCTCTTCCTCCTCCAGCTCGGCAAGGCGTTGCTGTTCTTCGGCGGTGCGCTGGGTGATGCGGTCGTCCATTTCCTTCATGTGGATGTCCTGGATACCGAAACCGGTGGCAAGCAGGGTGATTTTCACTTTCTGTTCCAGCTTGTCGTCAATGGCCATACCGAATTTGGTTTCGAAGTCGCGGCTGAAACGGTTCATGAACTCCTTCACCTCGTCCATCTCGCTCATCATCAGCTTGTATTGTGCACTGTAAGAGATGTTGAGGAGTACTTTCTTGGAGTTGAAGATGTCGTTGTTGTTCAGCAACGGCGAGTGCTGCGCGTTCTTGATGGCTTCGCTGACACGGTTGTCACCTTCGCCGTAGCCGGTACTCATGATGGCTACGCCGCCGTCCTTCAGCACTGTTTTCACGTCGTTGAAGTCGAGGTTCACCTTTCCATGCAGGGTGATGATTTCGGCAATACTCTTGGCGGCTACCGAAAGGGTGTCGTCGGCCTTGTCAAACGCGTCGTCTACGGATAGCTCGCTGTATATCTCGCTCAGCTTTTCATTGTTGATGACCAGCAGGGCATCTACGTGCTTGCTGATTTCCTCTACGCCATCCAGTGCCTGGTCTATCTTCTTGTCGCCCTCCCAGCGGAAAGGGATGGTGACGATGCCGATGGTCAGGATGTCCATTTCCTTGGCGGTTTGTGCAATGATGGGTGCGGCACCCGTACCGGTACCACCGCCCATTCCGGCAGTGATGAATACCATCTTGGTGCCGTCGTTCAGCATATTCTTGATGTCTTCGATGCTCTCTTCTGCTGCCTTGCGGGCACGGGCAGGGCGGTTTCCGGCTCCCAGGCCTTCTTTTCCAAGCTGTAACTTCACGGGCACGGGAGAGTCCTTCAACGCTTGGTTGTCTGTGTTGCACAGTACGAACGTCACGTCGTGTATACCTTCCCGGTACATATGGTTCACGGCATTGCCGCCACCTCCACCTACACCGATTACTTTAATGATTTTCGGTGAATCGGTCGGGAAATCGAATTGTACTATATCTTCCATAATAACTTAATTTTCTGGCACATTATCACATTATTACTTCATATCGTCGTCCGAGAAGATTTCGTTGGAAAGCTTGTTGAAAGTCTTTTCGAACCAGCTGGGGCCTTCTTTCTTTTTCTTCTTCTTTTCTTCCTTTTCGCGCAGCTCCCTTTCTTTGCGCTCACGCTCCTTGCGTTCTTTCTCTTCCTTCTCGCGCTGTGCCTTGGCGGCGCGTGCGGCGGCTTCCTGCTCTTTCAGCGCTTCGTCGTCAACGAATATGTCGACCGGTTTGGGAGGAACATTGGAGGCAGGCTGCTGCACCGGCTTCACCTCTTGCAGGCAGCAATTCTCGTTGCCGGCAGCCAGCAGGCCCAGCAGTGTGTTGTGCATGCCGTCCTTCTTGGGCTCGTCGCTGCGTGTGTGGACGGTGGTCTGTACGAACTTGGCGGTCTTTACCTTTTCAATCTTGCTCACTCTATGGAAGGCTTTCTCAAGATTCTTCAGATTGGCTCCTCCACCGGTGAATACAACACCGGAGAAAAGTTTGTCCTCGTAGCCGGAAAGTTGCAACTGGTTCCATACGTTGGCAAGAATTTCTTCTGCACGTGCTCCGATAATATTGTTCAGCAGGGCCAGTTCAAAGGTACGGCCGTCTTCCGACGTGCATACGGCAGGGGTCTCGGCGTCTTCTTCCTCCTCGTAGAGGGCATCACCGTATTGCAGTTTCAGCTTCTCGGCATCTTCCTCTTCCATTTGCAGGGAAGTGATGTCGTGGGTAATGTTGTTTCCACCCAGCGGCAGTACGCTGAGGTAGCGCAGGATATTGTTCTTATAGACCAGCACGGTGGTGGTGTCGGCACCGAAGTCCACCAGTGCACAGCCTGAACGCATCTCGTTTTCGGTCAGCACGGCTTTGGCCAACGCAGTGGGAGCCACGAGCAGGTCGTCGGCAATTTCCACTTTGGCTTGCTCGAAGCTGTGCTCGAGGTTCTTCTTCAGCGAGGCACGCGCCACGATGTTGAGGAACTGTCCGGTGATGTATCTTCCGGCAACTCCTACGGGCTCCACATGCAGCGTGTTGTCTATCTTGTATTCTTGCGGGGCTACATCCAGCACACTCATGTCTACCAGAGGTACATCACGGTTCTCGTCGCAAATCTCGTCTACCAGTTCTTGCGAAATGATGCTCTCTTCCTCCAGCGTACGGCTTACCGCATTCCTCACCGTGCGCAATGATTGTCCGCCGATGCCTACATATACTTTGGCGATGGAGTTGTTCAACTGGCCTTCCAGCTTGTTGATGATGGAAGTCAGCGCTTGTGCGGCCTTGTCAATGTTGTAGATGGCCCCTTTGTGTATAAACGGGGATGCATCTTCGCGTGCATAAGCCAACACCTGGATACTTCCGTCACTGCTCTTCTTTCCTGCGATACCGGAAATCTTGGAAGAACTCAACTCGATAGCGGCGATGAAATCTGTTGTTGCCATATCTATTTATTTACTATTTTACTATTTACAATTTACTATTTGCTGCGCTTTGATAAAGAAGGACTATTAGTAAATCCCTTTCTCTACTCTCTCTTTGTGCAGATGATTTGATTATCAAATTCAACGCTGATACGGGAGTATTTGTTCCAACCCACCTGGTTCAATCCTCTTTCGTAGAATGCCTTTACACGTTTCAGCTTCTTCTCGAATCCGGCAATCTTGCCTAAATAGATAAGATGGTCGCCGACACGGGGCACTAACTCGATGTTCTTGCCGGGCAATACGTGAATTTGCTCTATCTGTGCATTCCAAAAAGAATTCTTTTGCAAAAATACACCAAACTTATATAAATCCCTCATGGCAAACGACTTTTCTACATTTCCGGTTACAACGGCGAGGTGTGCAACGCACTTTGCATCGGGGGGCATCACGGTACCTTTGTTGTCCAGATAGTAGTTTTCGCCGTTGGCGCTCATCACGCGCAGGATGGGGGTGCGCTGGGTCACTTCGATGCAGAGCTTGCCGCTCGGGGTTTTGTAGCACTCCACCTGGTCGATGAGGGGATGCTTGGCAAGTTCGCGCTCCAAGGTCTTGGTACGCACGCGTTCCAGGTCTTTCCCAATGGGGCTGATGCCTTTCTTTTCCAGCAGGGTAGCTACTTCCTTCTTCGTGATGAAGCCGGCATATACCGTGTCTTTTATCACCAGTTCCACGTCTTGGCACACCTGCGAGGTGGGCTTGCGGTTGAAAGCTGTGACAGCCACTACCAGGTAAGCAATGACAAGCAACAGAACGATAGAAAGTAGAATCCTTTTAACCATGATATTTTTCTGATAATAGTTGGGTGATTTGGGGCGCATAGTTGTCCAGGTCTCCGGCTCCCAGCACTACCAATACTTCGGTGTGCTTTTGGGCGAGGAGGCTGAGGACGTCTTCTTTCCTACAGATGCATTTCTCGATGCCGGGGCGGAGGTTGTCATAAATCAGCTGACTCGTCACGCCGGGAATCGGTTGCTCGCGGGCAGGGTATATCTCTGTCAGAATCACCTCGTCGGATAGGGAAAGGCTGTCTGCAAAGTCACGATAGAAGTCGCGAGTACGGGTGTACAAGTGGGGCTGGAAGATGACGGTTATCTTCTTGTCTTGGTACAACTCGCGGACGGACTTCACGCTTTGGGCTATTTCGGCAGGGTGGTGGGCGTAATCGCTGAGGAATACAATCCGGTCGTTCTTCAGCTTGAAGTCGAAGCGGCGGTCCACTCCGCGGAAGCTTGCCATGCCTTGCTTGATTTCTTCGTCGGTGGCACCGCTGAGATGGGCGAGTGCCATGGCGGCAACACCATTCTCGATGTTGATACTGACGGGAACCCCCAACTGAATATCGTTGATGCGGGTGTCAGGCGCCACGAAGTCGATGAAGATTTCACCGTTTCCGATGCGGATATTCTCGGCATGGAAGTCGCCTTCGTTGCGCGAGTAGGTATAGGTGGTGACGCCCGGTTGTACGTCGGCTTGCATTTCCAGTCCTTTGTGCAGAATCAAGGCGCCGCCCGGCTGGATAAGCGTGGTGTAGTGGCGGAAGCTTTCGAGATAGGCTTCTTTGGTGCCGTATATATCCAGGTGGTCGGGGTCGGTGGCAGTAATGACACTCATCCAGGGCGATAGCCAGTGGAAGGAGCGGTCGAACTCATCCGCTTCGATAACGGTATAAGGGCTGGTGGCGGAAAGCAGCAGATTCGTACCGTAGTTCTTCGAAATGCCTCCGAGGAAGGCGGTGCAGCCCACGTGTGACTGGTGCAGCAGGTGGGCAGCCATGGTGCTGGTGGTAGTCTTGCCATGCGTACCTGCCACGCACAGGCCTTTACTGCTGCGGGTGATGATGCCCAATACTTGGGAGCGCTTATGTATGTTGAAGCCGTTTTCACGGAAATAGGTCAGTTCTGCATGCCCTTGCGGCACGGCGGGGGTATAGACCACGAGCGTGCTTGCCTTGTCTTTGCACTCCTCCGGAATAAGGTCGATATCCTCTTCGTAGTGTATCTGTGCTCCTTCCGTAATCAGACGTTCTGTCAGTTCGCTCGACGTACGGTCGTAGCCCGCTACTGTCTTTCCTTTAGAGAGGAAATAGCGTATCAGAGCGCTCATGCCGATGCCGCCGGCACCGACGAAATAAACGGAGCGAATGGCTTCAAGCCTCACCCCCTGCCCCTCCCCCGTAGGGAGGGGAGATGAGTTACTATTGCTTATATTTTTATTCATATTCAAATTTTTTCTTCAAACTCTTCTTCCAAAAGTATGATATTATAAAAAGAACGATAGCAGTACTATCTATTCCCCCCTCCCTACGGGGGAGGGACAAGGGGAGAGGCTCTTCAATACCTCCTTCGCAATAATTGTCGCCGAGTCCGGCAACGCTAGCTTGGCGATATTCTTGCTCAAGTCTTGCAGCTTCTCGGGGTTAGCGATTGTCTCCAACGCCACCGGCAGCAGCTTCTCTTTCGCTTCCACATCCTTCACATAGATAGCTGCATCCTTATCCACCAGCGCCAGCGCATTCTTGGTCTGATGGTCTTCGGCCACATTGGGTGAGGGAACCAGGATGACCGGCTTGTGCAGCAGGCAGAACTCGGAGATGGAACCGGCTCCGGCACGTGAAATCACCAGATCGGCAGCGGCATAGGCGTTTGCCATATCCTTAATGAAGTCCGTCACATACAGATTCGGAATGGCACTGATATGCGGGTTACGTACGGCTTCTCCCGTAGTGGCTGTAATGGCTTCTCTGACTTGGTCAATGTATATCTTGCCAGTCTGCCAGATAAACTGTACGTCGGGGTGGGTACGAATGACATCCAGTCCGGCAGTCAATGTCTGGTTGATGGTACGCGCTCCAAGACTGCCGCCCAGAATGAGGATAGTCTTCTTTTCCGGGTTCAATCCGAAGTACTTTACGGCGTCTGCGTGCAGGATGGAATGTCCGAGCAGGTTCTGGCGCACCGGATTACCTGTCATGATTATCTTTTCTGCCGGGAAGAATTTTTCCATACCTTCGTAGGCCACGCAAATCTTGCATGCCTTCTGTGCCAGCAGCTTGTTGGTGACACCGGCGTAGGAATTCTGTTCTTGTATCAGCGTGGGAATACCCATCATGCCCGCCATTTTCAGCGTAGGACCACTGGCATAGCCACCTACACCGACGGCTACTTGCGGGCGGAACTCCTTGATGATGCTCCGTGCTTTCCACTGGCTTCGTATCAGTTTCAGCAGTACGGAGAAGTTCTTCCACAGATGTTTACGGTCGAATCCGGCAACGGGTAAGCCTATAATCCGGTAACCGGCATCTGGAACACGCTGCATTTCCATTCTTCCTTCGGCACCTACGAAGAGAATCTCCGCGTCGGGACACAACTCTTTTATGGCGTTAGCGATGGAGATGGCCGGAAAGATATGTCCTCCGGTACCGCCGCCGCTGATGATAAGCCTCACCCCCTTCCCCGTAGGGAGAGGGGTAGAGTTACTTTTGGTTGTATAGTTGTTCGCCTCTTTACTCATATTCTTGTTCTTTTTTATTTTTGTATTATTGGCATGCTCTCCATTACTCAATTATTCTTTTCTCCCCTCCCTACGGGGGAGGGGTTGGGGGAGAGGCTGTTATTCAAACTCCGCATCACTGTTCAGTACCTTTGCTGTCGGCTCGGCGGCTGTCTGTGCTTCGCTATCGGCCGGTTGTTCCGGGTTCTCGGCATTTCCGGCATCTATCAGCATCGGCACTTGCGCATCATGCATCCGCTGTTCCTCCAGCTTGGCTGTATAGCGGCTGACACTCAGTATCATGCCGATGTAGGCACAGTTGATGAAAGTGGATGTACCACCCTTGCTGATGAGTGGAAGCGGTTGTCCCGTGACGGGTGCCAGACCTACGGCAACCATCATGTTGAACAGCGCCTGCGTGACGAGCAGCAAGGCTATTCCGGTAATGAGGAAAGCGGGGAAAGTGCGGTCGCATTTTTTGGCGATACGGCCCACTCGCACCAATAGGCAGACATAAAGGAACACAACGACTATTCCGCCTACCAGTCCCAGTTCCTCGATGATGATGGCATAGATGAAATCGGAGAATGCCTGGCTCAGAAAGTCACGCTGTACGGAGTTTCCCGGACCCTTGCCTACAACGTTGCTCGTAGCTACGGCAATACGGGCATGTGCCACTTGCCCGTCGCCGTCGATGTCGAATTTGGCGGCAGGAACTTCCTCCTTGTTGGTAAAGTCTGCAATACGGGATTTTACAGTGGTGAAGCGGTGCCCCATCGGTATATTTTCCAATGTCTTGTCTGGCGTGGCCAGCAGGAAGGCGACAAAGACTGTTACGAATGCCACAATCCCTCCTCCCAGTATCAGCAGTTTCCTGGCAGATACCCGCCCGATGAACATCATCAGGTAGACCGTTCCGAAGAGCAGCATTCCCGTCGAGTAGTTTTCCGGCAGGATAAGGCCACAGACAATGCAGGTAATAATCATGATGCGCTTAAAGGCTTTCGGACTTGCACCGTCTTCATCCTGCCCTTTCGAGAGGATAAAGGCGGTAACGATGACGACGGCCATCTTCGCTATTTCCGACGGCTGGAACTGAATACCCATGAAGGTCATCCAGCGGGCTGCGCCGTTTACGCGGTCGCCGGTAATGAATCCCATCAGCATCACAAAAGCCAGCAGTCCGATGGATATCGGAAGCAGGAATACCGGGAACACCTGAAACCATTTATAGGGGATGTTGTGTACCAGTACTACAATGACGGCGCCTACCATCAGGAGGATGCTGTGTTGCGTAATCGGTCCCCAATGGTCGCCACTCTTGTAGGTCAGCGTACTGGCAGCACTGAATACCTCTGTGATGGAGATGAGGCAAAGGAAAAGGAAAATAATCCAAATCACTTTATCGCCTTTGAATATGCTCTTTAATAAATCCAATGCTTCGCAAATTAAAAATTAATAATTAAAGAATTAAAAGTTGCCGTTCTTGTTACGGAATTCGTAATAGGACTGTTACGGCATCTGTATCTTATAGTGCTCTGACACATGCTTTGAACTGATCGCCGCGGTCCTCATAGCTCTTGAAGAGGTCGAAGGAGGCACAGCAAGGACTGAGCAACACGGTTTCACCTTTCTTTGCCAGCTTGAAGGCTGCTTCTACGGCATCCTGCATGCCGGTCTGCACGTCGGCTACGGGCAGTCCCAGACGGTCGAAGAAGGCGTGCAGCTTTTCGTTGTGCAATCCCAAATAGACCAGGGCAGAGCACTTTTCGCGTACGAGGTCTTCGATTTCCGTGTAATCGTTTCCTTTGTCTTTACCGCCGAGGATAAGTACGGTTTTGCCGGTCATGCTTTGTAGGGCATACCAGCAGGAATTTACGTTCGTAGCCTTGGAATCGTTGATGAAGCTCACGCCGCGTACGGTGGCTACTTTCTCCAACCGGTGTTCCACTCCCTTGAAGTCGGACAAGGCTTTGCGGATATATTCTTTCCGGATGCCGGCCAAATTGGCCGAGATGCCGGCGGCTAACGAATTGTATAGGTTGTGTGTGCCGTGCAGCGCCAGCTCCTCTTGCTCCATATTGAAGGCTATCGGTTCGTTGATTTCCACTTCACCGTCTTCCACGTATGCGATGGCCCCGTCTTCCTTCACGGCAGCGAACGGGTAGAGATGGGCGCGCAGGCCATGCTTGTCCAGCTCGCGCTTGATGATGGGGTCGTCGTTCCAGAAGATAAAAGCGTCTTCCGGTGTCTGGTTTTGGGTGATGCGGAATTTGGCGTCCACATATTTCTGCATACAGTGGTCGTAACGGTCCAAGTGGTCTGGTGTGATGTTCATCAGTACGGCAATGTTGGCACGGAAGTTATACATATTGTCCAGCTGGAAGGAACTCAGCTCAATGACGTAGTAATCATGCTGCTCCGTGGCTACCTGCAAGGCCAGGCTGTTGCCGATGTTGCCGGCGAGGCCGACGTTCAGGCCTGCACTCTTGAAGATGTGATAAATGAGCGAGGTGGTTGTAGTCTTTCCGTTCGAGCCGGTGATACAGACCATCTTTGCGTCAGTGTACCGTCCCGCAAACTCTATCTCAGAGATGATGGGCGTACCTTTTTCCTTTAATTTCATAATGAGCGGAGCGTCGTTGGGAATACCGGGGCTTTTCACTACTTCGTCAGCATTCAGAATCAGCTCTTCTGTGTGGTGTCCCTCTTCCCAGGCAATGCCGTATTTATCCAGCAGTTCCTTGTATTTGTCTTTGATGGCGGACATGTCGGAGACGAACGTGTCGAATCCTTTCACTTTGGCCAGTACGGCAGCGCCTGCGCCGCTTTCGCCAGCTCCTAATACTACAATTCTACTCATACTTTTTTAATTAAGAATGATGAATGAAGAATCGCTATGCAGCGAGATGATGTACAGCTAAATTCTTCATTCTTCATTCTTAGTTCTTCATTTGTTTGTTATCTAATTTTTAATGTTATAATCGTTATCGCTGCCAATACAATCGTCACAATCCAGAAGCGGATGGTGATTTTGGATTCGTGGAACAGCTTGTCCGGTTTGGTGAATACTACGCTGCATCCCGGCTCTATCAGGCTCATGGAAGTGCGGAAGTGGTCGTGTATCGGTGTTCTTTTGAAGAGACGTTGTTTCACGCCTTTCCGCTTGCCTGCCTTGTAGTAGAGGCGTTGCAGGATGACCGAAAGGTTCTCCACCAGGAAGATACCGCAAAGGATGGGTATCAGCAGTTCCTTGTGAATAATGATGGCGTATACTGCGATGATTCCTCCAATGGTCAGACTGCCCGTATCGCCCATGAATACCTGGGCCGGATAGGCATTGTACCACAAGAAGCCGATAAGTGCACCGATGAAGGCACAGATAAAGATTACCAGTTCTTCCGAGCCGGGAATGTACATGATATTCAGGTAGCCGGCATATTCAATGTGGCTCGATACGTAGGCGAGTATTCCCAAGGTCAGTCCGATAATGGCAGAGTTCCCTGCCGCCATTCCGTCCATTCCGTCATTCAGGTTGGCTCCGTTGCTGACGGCGGTAACTACGAAAATCGTGATAATCACAAACAGTATCCAACCTGCTGTCTGGGCATGTTCACCCATGAAGCCCACTAGGTCGGCATAGTCGAAGTTGTTGCTCTTGAAGAATGGGATGGTGGTCTGTGTTGCCTTGATTTCCTTGGCGGCATGCACCACTTCTATCTGTCCGTCCGGTTTCTCTATTTCTATGTTCTCGCGGATAACCACCTGCGGACTGAGGTAGAGAGTCAGTCCGACGATAAGTCCCAAGCCTACCTGACCGATGATTTTGAACTTACCGTGCAGGCCTTCCTTGTCCTTCTTGAATATCTTGATGTAGTCGTCGGCAAAGCCCAGCGACCCCAGCCAGATTGTGGTAATCAGCATCAATATCATATAAATATTGCTCAATTTGCCCAGTAGTAGGCAAGGAATGAGTATGGCAAAAATAATGATGACACCGCCCATGCTGGGTACTCCCACCTTGTTTACGCCGAACGGGTCGATGCTGGCATCACGTTGCGTTTCAGTAATCTGCTTGCGTTTCAGTAGATTGATGAACTTATCTCCCCAGATACTCGAAATGAGCAATGCCAGAATGATTGCCATCAACGAACGGAAGGATGTATAGCCAAACATGCCCGCACCGGGGAAGTCATATTTGTCTAACCATTGAAATAAATAGTATAACATGATGTTAATTATTTAATTGTTTAATGTGCTAATGTGCCAATATGCTAATTGATAGTCTGGTATATCTGCTGGTAAAGGAATGAATATCCTACATGACGCATGGCAATTAGCACATTGGCATATCAGCACATTATTTCATTTAATATCTCTTTGTCGTCAAAATGGTGTTTCACGCCTTTAATCTCCTGATAATTCTCATGCCCCTTGCCTGCAACGAGAATCACGTCTCCCGGCTGTGCCAGCATGCAGGCTGTCTTGATGGCTTCGCGGCGGTCGGTGATGCTGATGGTTTTCTGCATGTCGTCTTTATCCAGTCCCGCCAGCATGTCGTTGATGATGTCCTGCGGCTCTTCAAAGCGCGGGTTATCGGAGGTGATGATGACCCGGTCGCTCAAGCGGGCGGATTCTTTGGCCATGATGGGACGCTTGCCTTTGTCGCGGTTGCCGCCGGCGCCCACAACGGTAATCACTTTCCCTTTTCCTTCCAGCACTCCGTGAATGGCGTTCAATACATTGACCAGGGCGTCTGGAGTATGCGCATAGTCCACAATGGCGGTGTAGCCTTTCGGTGAACGGATGGCATCGAAGCGGCCGGTTACCGGATGCAGCGTGCTGAGGGCAACCAGTACATCCTCTTCTTTCTTGCCAAGCAATACGGCAGTACCGAATACCGCCAGCAGGTTGTAGGCATTGAACTTTCCGATGAAACGTACTGCCAGTTCGTGATTGTTGAAGTCGAGCAACATTCCCTCGAAATGAGACTCCAAGACTTTGCCTTTGAAGTCGCTAAGACTACGCAAAGAGTAGGTGTATACCTTCGAACGGGTATTCTGCGTCATCACAAGTCCGTTCTTGTCATCCAGGTTGGTCAGGCTGAAAGCTCCTTTTGGCAGTTCGTCGAAGAACTTTTTCTTGGCTTTGAGGTAGTTCTCCACCGTTTTATGATAATCCAGATGGTCGCGGGTCAGATTAGTGAAAATACCGCCGGCAAACTTCAGACCGCTGATGCGCTTCTGGGCAATGGAATGGGAACTGACTTCCATGAAGGCATACTTGCAGCCGGAATCTGCCATTTCTCCGAGCAGGCGGTTCAGGGTTATCGGGTCCGGGGTGGTGTGTTCGGTCGGTACGGGCAGGTCGTCGATGTAATTGCATACAGTGGAAACCAGTCCGACCTTGTAGCCGAAATAGCGGAAAGTATTATATAATAAGGTGGCAACGGTTGTTTTTCCGTTGGTTCCGGTCACGCCGATGAGTTCCATCTTGGATGTAGGGTCACCATAGAAAGTGGTAGCCACTTTCCCTACGGCATCTTCACTGTCTTTCACCTGAATGTAGGTGATGCCGGCCTTAAGCTCTTCCGGCAATTCTTCACACAATACTGCAACAGCCCCTTTATCGATGGCAGCCGGAATATAGGCATGCCCGTCGGTCTGCGTACCACGCATGGCCATGAACAGATGTCCGGTTCCTATCAGGCGGGAATCTATATTCACCCCCGTTATCTCCATGCTTGTACTTCCGGTAATCCGGACCGGCTGTATTGTTTGCAACAAATCACTTAATCTCATACCTTATTATATATAGTGTATATCCAAATCTTGTTTATTCTCATGTTAACGTAGTGTCAGGGCTATGGTTTGTCCTTTCACTATCCGGCTACCGCTTGCTATGGACTGGTTCCTCACCCGTCCTACGCCGTTTAGCCTTACTTTCAGTCCTTTACTCTCTAAAAGGTAGACAGCATCTTTCGCTCCCATACCTACCACGCTGGGCACGGTGCCCGAGGCCGGTTCCTGGTCTTGCAGGATGACTGCCGACGGAGCAGCTTGTGTATGTCCCCACTGTTCCTTTTTCTTTTGTCCAGAGAACTGTTTCTGAACGGGCACTTTCAAATCATTCAGTACAAGGAGTGCTTCGTTCATCTCTCCGGCTTTCACGGGAGGAATCACATTGGTGGTACTGTCTATGGCACTGCGTATGTCAAAACGCAGGTCTTTGGCATAAACTCTTTCTGCTATTTTCCCGAAGACACTACCTGCCATCAGACCGCCTGAAGCTGGTAACCCAGGCTTCTGGATGGAAACGATGCAACTGTATTTGGGTGCTTCCGAGGGGAAATATCCGCAGAAACTTACAAGGTAGTTCACCCGTCCCGACTTATATCCGGCGGCTCCTTGTGAAATCTGTGCCGTACCCGTCTTGCCCGATACAGAGAACTGCTTGCTGCCGGCGGGTTTTGCCAATCCTTGCGATACCACTTTCCGAAGGATTTCGCGGATTTGTGTCAGGGTATGGTCGGAGCATATCTTGGGATTGATTACTTCCGTAGGATATTCTTTCACTACCTCACCGTCCTTTACCGCTGCTTTCACAAATTTGGGGCGTACCATGACCCCGTTGTTGGCTATGGCATTGTAGAAGGTCAGTATGTTTATGGGAGGTACCTGGGTTTCGTAACCGATACTCATCCACGGCAAAGTCGTTTTGGCAAAATAACGCTCTTTGGGTCCTTTGATGTTGGGCTTCCCTTCACCGGGTATTTGCAGATGAAGCGGTTGGTCGATGCTCATGCGCTTCAAACCGTCCACGAACTTCTGCGGATTATCCTTGTAGTGCTTGTCGATGAGGTAGGAGACACCCACATTGGAAGAAACTTCCAGAATACGTGTCACATCTATCTTTCCGTAACCTCCCCGGTGCCAGTTGTGGTCCCTCATCTTGCTGCCGTACATATTCATAATACCGTTGCCCGTGTCTACCTCGGTATCTGGGGTTATCTTGCCATCTTCCAGTGCCACCATAATGGAGGCTGTCTTGAAGGTGGAGCCCGGTTCCAACATATCGCTGATGGCATTACTGTTCATTTCGTAGTAATTGCCGTCTCCGGCTTTCATCATGTTGACAATGGCCTTTACTTCTCCGGTAGCCACTTCCATCAGTACGGCTACCCCGACGTTGGCATTGATTTCCTTCAACTTGTCCACCAGGGCTTTTTCGCAGATGTCCTGCATGCCTACGTCGAGGGTGGATATGATGTCACAACCGTCTACCGGGGGAAGGTCTACGATATTCAGGTATTTATTCATCACCTTCTGACGGTGGGTAATACCGTTCCGTCCTTTCAGCAGGGTGTCGAAGGCCAGTTCAATGCCGTTACGGGCTCCCATGGCTGTATCGGCATAGAGACGGCCCAGGGTTTGGGCTGCCAAAGAACCGAACGGCTTTTTACGCTGGTTGTATATCTGTTCGTGGAACCCGCCTCTGTACTTGTTCATCTTGAATACGGGTAACCGCTTGGCTTCCTTATACTGAATGTAAGAGATGCGCCGGTTGCGGTTGGGAAGAATGTTGTAGTTCCGGCTCTTCATCTCCCGCCCCTTGCGCAGATGGCTTTTGAAGGTGGCGGCACTGATGTCCGGAAAAATCTGATGAAGCCCGATACAGATGGAATCGAAATTGGCTTTCCAGATAGAATCCTTGCGCTGCTGGTCCTTTTTGCGGCGCTTCTCGTCCCTTTCGCCGGACATGAAGTCCATATATATTTTATATTCCGGCAGCGAACTTGCCATCAGTTTGCCATCCGAGGACAGGATATTTCCCCGGTTGGGCTTCACCGTTACATTCTCTTTTACGAAGCGGTCGGCTACATCGTGCCAGTACTGTCGCTCGGCAAACATAATCATGGCGCCTTTCACAACAATAGCTATCCCCACCAACCCCATGAGTAGGACGACGAAGAAGTAACGGGTCATTATGTTTTTTTTATTTACAGCCAATGTTATTTACGATTTAACGATTTACGATGTACTATTGAAATTACTTTAATCCTCAATTCTCCATTATTTTAGTAAGTACGGTGGATTAGTGGAAGTCTGCAAATCGCTTTCTTTGGTGGCGATGTATTCCTCGATGCGCGATTGGCGGCTCCGCTCCATCAATTCCGAACTGCGTGTCAGGGCATCGTACTTGATGTCTATCAGCTCTTTTTTAAGATTGTCTATCTCTATCAGTTGCAGTTGGCATTCGTAACGGTTGTTGATGTAAATAATGATAAGCACCATGATAAGGAACAACAATCCGGCTTGGCGGCGGAAGAAGTCTGTGGCCAGAATGTCGCCTCCGATGATGTTCTTCAGTGAGGTGCGTTTTTTCACCTTTTCCGTATTCTTTTCTTCTTGCTTCTTTTCCATTGCTAGTCACTAATCATTCATTACTCTTTCTGCAATTCTCAGCTTGGCGCTGCGCGAACGCGGATTGCGCTCTATCTCTTCCTCGTCCGGTACAATCACTTTGTTGTTGACTAGCCGGAACGGGGTCAATACGTTCCCGAAAAAATCTTTTTCGGCCTTGCCTTCCACGTTGCCGGTTTTCATGATATTCTTCACCATACGGTCTTCCAGGGAGTGATAGGTTATCACCACCAGGCGGCCTCCCGGCTTTAGCGCTTCTGTTGCCGCATACAGCATTTCTTTCAGTGCTTCCATTTCCTGGTTTACCTCAATGCGCAATGCCTGGAATACTTTTGCCAGTTCTTTCTTCTCGCGTTCGCGGCCGAAGAGTGGTTTGACGATTTCCAGAAATTCGCCGATGGTGGCAATTCTCTGCGTAGCCCGTGCCTTAACGATGACAGATGCCAGTTTCCGGCTGTTCTTCAGCTCGCCGTACAGATAAAAAATATCGGCCAGCTTTTCTTCTTCGTAGGTATTCACGATGTCGGCAGCGGTTAGGCCGGCACGCTTGTTCATACGCATATCCAGTGCCCCGTCGAAGCGGAAGGAGAATCCCCGTTCGCTGTCATCAAAGTGATGGGAAGATACGCCGAGGTCGGCAAGTATGGCATCCACTTTTTCGATGCCGTGATAGCGTAGGAAGTTGTGCAGGTAGCGGAAGTTGCTGCGTACGAATGTAAAATGCGGGTTGTTCACAATGTTACGTTCCGCATCCTCGTCCTGGTCGAAGCTCAGCAGCCGGCCGCCGTCTTCCAGGCGGGACAGTATCTCGCGCGAATGTCCTCCTCCACCAAACGTTACGTCTACATACGTGCCGTCCGGACGGATGTTCATTGCATCTACGCTCGGCATCAGCAATACGGGGATGTGATATGTTGTTTCTTCTTTCATCATCTGTTGTTTATAGCTTATTTTCGTCACAACAAATATTTTCGTCTCCCAGCAGTTCTTCAAGAGCCTCGCTGAACTCGTCGGGGTTCATGAATGGTTGGTCGGCACGTTCCTTAGCCCAGATTTCTATTGTGTTGTCCACACCAATGAAGCGGACATCACTTTGTATACCCGCCATTTGCAGGTAACGTTTTGGGAGCAGGATGCGTCCGTTCCCGTCAGGGGTTATGACTTCCGCGTCACTTACGAACTGGCGGAAAATCATTTGTTGTTTGGCGTTCCATTTATTCAGCCGGCAGCGAAGTTGGTTTTGAGTGGCAAACCATACACTTTCCGGGTAGAGCACCAGGCAATCCTGATACACGTCCTTACGCAACACGAGTCTTTCTTCAGAAGCGGCTTGCAGCTGTTTCCGGAAGGTGGCCGGGATGAAAACTCTTCCTTTTGCATCCGCCTTAGCCTCGATATTACCTAAAAATTGTATCATTTCTCACCTTATTATAATAAGCGACGGTAAAAATACACATTTCCCCACAATTCCCCACAATCTTTTAACTAAAATCTTAGGAAGAAGTTTTCAACACCTTGTTGATAGCTTATTCATTTGATAATGAAGCTGCTTTTGAAACGCTTTGCTGGTGGGGGATTCGTGTAGTCTCTTTTGAAAAGATTCGGTTGAGGATGACGGTCTTTGGTTTGAAAGTCGCTTGTTGGTGGAATGGTGTCTTGGGTGGGAAACTTCTTTCCCAGCTTTGCGGATATCTAAACCAAGACTTGGTTTCTCTATCCCCAGGCTTGGTTTGGAAAAACCAAAGTTTGGGATAAAGCTCTTTCTTAACTCTTTCTTGTTTTAGTATTAACTTCTGAAACTTTTTTTGTTAACTTCCCGTCTATTTTGTGAACGTTACTACTTACCGGAAGATGATGGGAGGGAGGAGTGATAATATTCCCCCTGGAGTGGTTGATTATTACATTCATCCACAGAATCCAGGGGGGATAAATGTTTTTTTACTGTATGCTGTTCAGCAAGTCTAGCTTGCCCTCGTTCACCAGTTTTAGAATGAGTTCGCCAAACAATGTGTTTTGCCATGCAAACCAGGCGCGGGTGAACTTGGCGGGATTGTCTTTGTGGAAAGACTCGTGCATAAAGCCGGTTCCGGCTTCTGTATCCATCAACATCTTCACGCAAGTTTTAATCTCTTCATCGTTCTGGCTTGTGAAGGCTTTCATCATGATGCTCATCGGCCAAATCATGTCGTAGCCGATGTGCGGACCTCCAATGCCTTCGCCTGCCGTACCTTTGAAGAAGTATGGGTTATCCTCGCTCCATACGAAACGACGGGTGTTCTGGTAAATAGGATCGTTGATGTCCACATCGCCCAGATAGGGCAGTGCGATAAGGCTCGGTACATTGGCGTCGTCCATCAGAAGGTGGTTGCCGAAACCGTCTACCTCGAAGGCATAGATGGTGCCGTATTTGGGATGGTTGTAGGTAGCGTATTTTCGTAGGGCGGTTTCTACTTCTCCGGCCAGGTCGGTACATTCTTTTGCAAGCTCCGGGCGGTTATTGACTTCAGTCAGAATCTCGGCTGCCTTACGCAGCGAAGATACGGCGAAGAAGTTGGAGGGTATCAGGTATTGGAAGGTGGTGGCGTCATCGGAAGGGCGGAAAGAAGATGCAATCAGTCCGACCGGTTTCACCGGATTGCCCCAGCCGTCGTTGGTCATCGTGTCCAGTGCGCGTTCAGTTACCCGCTGGAAATGGTAGGAACCGCGTCCGTCACGGCGCTGTTGGTCGCGGAAGGTGGTCAGGATGTTTTGGATTGCTTTTATCCACTCGGCATCGAAGATGCTTGTATCACCGGTCGTTTTCCAGTAATGGTAGGCAAGGCGTAGCGGATAACACAGTGAATCGATTTCCCATTTACGCTCGTGCACCTCGTCGTTCATGTCGGTAAGGTCGGTTTTCCAGTGTCCGTCGGGGATGGGGCCGTCGTTGAAGGCGTTGGCAAACGGGTCTACATTAATCAGCTTGAATTGGCGGTTGATGACTCCTGCAAGCATCGTCTTCAGTTCCTTGTCTTCATTGGCCAGCTGTACGTAGGGCCACACCTGCGCACCTGAGTCGCGGAGCCACATGGCATGGATATCTCCGGTGTAGACAAATGTGTCGGGCTTCCCGTCTTTCTTGTCCTTGCGGAAATGGACGGTGGTGTCCAGCGTGTTGGGAAAGCAGTTAGTGAACATCCATGACAGCTTCTGATTTTTCAGCAGCTGCTGTATCCGTTGAATTTGTTCTTCTACGGCTTTGGAACAGAACAGTCGTTTTGATTCTACCGGTCGGTTGTCTTTCTTGATAGCGTCGGAGGCGCATACGTGGTTACTCATGGCCGGCTGTACGGCAAAAATGGCAGGAGTAGCCATTGTCATTGCTGCAAATGTGCAGGCTGTAATGATTGTCTGTTTCTTCATGTTGTTTATTAATTACTCGGTTTTTCTTTAAGTATCTTGGTTTGTGTCCCATGATTGCCCAAAGATAAGCATATTTACTTTTTTATCCGGCCAATTAATAAACAATTCTTAGGTTGCCGTATTCTCTTATCTGAAATCTTTCAGTTCCTGTTGCAGTTTCTGGCGGGTAAAGAAGATGCGGCTCTTTACTGTTCCAAGTGGGAGGTTCAGCTTTTCTGCGATTTCACGGTACTTGAAACCGGAGACATGCATGGAGAAAGGTATCTTGTACTCACGTGGCAAGGCATTGACAATGCGGTGCATTTCCTTCAGGTCGTAGGCGCCTTCTGTACTGTCGAGTGTGAGGTCATGCGGCGTGTTCAGATGATAGAGATTGTCTGTGGTATCTACAAATGTCTGGTCACGTACCACTTTACGGTAATTGTTGATGAAAATATTACGCATGATGGTATATATCCATCCTTTAAAGTTGGTATCAGGTGTGTACTTCTCTTCATTGTCCAGAGCTTTCAGGGATGTCTCTTGAAGCAGGTCGTTGGCCTCTTCGCGGTCGGAGGTTAATTTATATGCAAAGCGTAATAAGTCGTTTTGAACTCCGAGTAGGTCTTGGGTAAATGTTCTATTATTCATAATGGATGTTTTTTAAATTATTGTTCGTTTTATTGATGATGCAAAGCTACGGATGATTTCTCTTTTTGATAGACGGAAATCAAACTCTCTTTGGGGTAAAATCTAACAATTGGCAGTTTTCGGGTGGCTTTGGTTAGCTTTCAGTGCCTCGGATAGGTGGAAAAGTGGGATGTAGCCAGAGATTGCTATCCTGATTTTTGTAAATAATATTGTCGCAAAGCGTAACGGCTTGAATGAGTTTGTGTACGAAATACAAGGGGCGAGACCATGAAAGGCAGACGCGGGATTGTCCCGGCCTGCCTTTCTCTCTTTTGATACAACTAAAATCTGTACTCTTCTTAATTTATGGAAATCACTGGTTTTATATGCTGAGTGCTTAAACAAAATCCTTCAAGTCTTGTTGTAGTTTTTGGCGGGTGAAGTAAATGCGGCTCTTTACCGTGCCTAAGGGCAACCCTAGCTTCTCTGCAATTTCGCGGTATTTGAAGCCGGAGACATGCATGGAGAAGGGAATCTTGTACTCCCGTGGAAGGGCGTTGACAATGCGGTGCATCTCTTTCAGGTCATATGCGCTTTCTGTGCTTTCAAAAGCGGCGTCGCGCGGCAGATTCAGGTGATAGAGATTGTCCGTGGTATCCACGAAAGTCTGGTCACGCACCACTTTGCGGTAATTGTTGATGAAGATATTGCGCATGATGGTGTATATCCATCCTTTGAAATTAGTATCGGGCGTATACTTCTCTTCGTTATCCAGAGCTTTCAGGGATGTTTCCTGCAAGAGGTCGTTGGCTTCTTCACGGTCGGAAGTAAGTTTGTATGCAAAACGCAATAAATCGTCTTGAACTCCGAGCAGGTCTTTTTTAAATGTTATATTGTTCATATGTGCTATGTTTTTTTTCGTTAATCTTGATATTGCAAGTTTACGGAAGTTTTCTCTTTCAGGCAGACGGATTTCAAACACACTTTAGGGGAAAAACTATCAATTGACAGTTTTTAGGTGCTATTTGATAGATTTCGGGTGCAGTTTTCTGTCATTTTTTTGCGATTAATTAAAAAGATGAGTTAATTTTGCGCATTCATTTCATCAAAAGAAGAATGGCTGACGACTCTTTATTTTTGATTGACATAGACAAGATACTTCGGGAAAAGGCTCCGAAGCAGTCTAAGTATATCCCCAAGTTCGTGGTTTCTTATTTGAAGCATATCGTTCATCAAGAGGAATTGAATGTCTTTTTGCGGGAGTCGAAAGATAAAGTCGGTGTAGATTTCCTGAAAGCTTGTCTGGAGTTCCTTGATGCCAATATTGTGGTAAAGGGGGAGGAAAATCTGCCTAAAGAAGGGCTTTATACTTTTGTGTCCAACCATCCCCTGGGTGGGCAGGATGGAGTGGCGTTGGGTTATGTCCTGGGCTCCTTTTATGGTGGCAAGGTGAAATATATGGTCAACGACCTGCTGATGAACCTGCACGGACTGGCGCCGCTTTGCATCCCCATCAACAAGACGGGAAAGCAGGCCAAAGACTTCCCGAGAATGGTGGAGGCGGGATTTGCTTCGGACAATCAGCTCATCATGTTTCCCGCAGGGCTTTGTTCGCGTAGGCAGAATGGGGTCATCCGTGACTTGGATTGGAAAAAGACCTTTATCGTGAAGAGTGTCGAAGCCCACCGTGATGTAGTTCCCATCCACTTCGAGGGGCGGAACTCCAACTTCTTTTATAATCTTGCCAATTTTTGTAAGATGTTGGGCATCAAGTTCAATATCGCCATGCTTTACCTGGCAGATGAAATGCTGAAGAATCGCCATAAAACATTTACCATCACCATAGGGAAGCCTATCCCCTGGCAAACTTTCGACAAATCGAAAAGCCCGGCCGGATGGGCGCAATATGTGAAGGATATTGTATATAAATTGTAGAGAGACCGTATTTATATAAAAGAAGAACTACTAACAGAGAAATATGGAAGATGTAATTGCACCGATAAGCAAGGAGCTGTTGAAAGCGGAGTTGACTGAGGAAAAGCGTCTGCGCATGACCAATAGAAGTCATAATCAGATATATATCATTACTGCCCAAGACTCTCCGAATACAATGAAGGAGATCGGCCGTTTGCGCGAGATTGCATTCCGTGCTGCAGGAGGAGGAACGGGCAAGTCTATGGATATTGATGAATATGACATCATGGACAACCCGTACAAGCAGTTGATTGTCTGGAATCCGGAAGCAGAAGAAATTTTGGGTGGATACCGTTATATCTTAGGTACGGATGTGCGTTTTGATGAACATGGCGCCCCTATTCTGGCAACTGCCCACATGTTCAACTTTTCGGATAAGTTTCTGAAGGACTATCTTCCTACGACCATCGAATTGGGACGTTCGTTCGTTACGTTGGAGTATCAGTCTACGCGTGCTGACAGCAAGGGGCTGTTCGCGTTGGATAATCTGTGGGATGGTTTGGGCGCACTGACCGTAGTCATGCCCAATGTGAAGTATTTCTTCGGAAAGGTGACTATGTATCCCAGCTATCATCGTCAGAGCCGTGATAAGATTCTTTATTTCCTTCGGAAACATTTTGCGGATAAGGACAACCTGATTACTCCGATGAAACCGTTGCTTCTGGAGTCGGACGAGAATGAATTGGATGCTCTATTCTGTAAAGACTCTTTTAAGGAAGACTATAAGATTTTGAATTGTGAAATCCGTAAGGCGGGGTACAATATTCCCCCGTTGGTGAATGCCTATATGAGTCTTAGCCCTACCATGCGTATGTTCGGTACAGCCATCAATTACGGTTTCGGAGATGTGGAGGAAACGGGCATCCTGATTGCCGTGGACGAGATTCTGGCAGAAAAGCGCATCCGCCACATCGAGTCGTTCATAGCGAGCGAACCGGAGTCGTGCAAGCTTACGTCGGGAGCAAATAAGGTTGTATCATAGGACTATCCGGAAGAATGCTTGTCGTCTGTTATACCGCTGGTAAGCTATTCCCGTTTATTTTCCTGTATAAATCGAGTGCAAATACATCCGTCATTCCGGAGATGTAATCCAATACCGCCTGTATTCTTTCATAGAGTGCAGGCGCTTTTATGTTGTACTGGCCCGATACGCGATTGATGAGCAGTTGCGAATATGCCTTTTCCGGAGAACACACGGCGTCAATCATCAGTTCGAGCAGGGTACTGATGATACGGAAACCGGCAAGTTCAATGTCCAGCACGTCGCGTGAGCGGTAAATCTTCTTCAGGGAGATGTCTGCACAGTGCTTGTAGGCATTGGCAGGTACTTCGGATATATGGTTGATGAGGCTTCCTTCAAATTCTCCTTTCAGAATCTTTTCTTCATTGTCTACAAAGGCCTGCACGCACTCGCCGATAAGCAGTCCGATAACGCTGGAACGCAGATAGGCTATTTGCTCATTGGTGTCGCTTACTATCTCCATGGTTTTGAGCCGGTGTGCTTGGCGCTCTTTCGAGAAATAAGAGAGAAGTAACTCTTTGGTTTCTTGTGTAGTCAGAATTTTTAGTTTATGGGCATCCTCGATATCCATCATCTGGTAGCAGATGTCATCGGCGGCTTCCACCAGGTAGACCAGCGGGTGGCGGGCATATTTCAACGGGGCATTGTTCTGCTTCTCCATACCCAGTTCTTCTGCTATGCGGCGAAAACTTTCTTCCTCTGTAATGAAGAAACCAAATTTTGACTTCTTGCCTGCGAGACTCGATGAAAAGGGATATTTCACGATGCTTGCCAGGGTGGAGTAGGTGAGTACAAATCCTCCCTGCCGCCTTCCCTCAAACTGGTGGGTAAGCAGACGGAACGCATTTGCATTCCCTTCAAAGTGAGTAAGGTCCTCCCATTGGGCAGGTGTCAGTTGGCCCTTCAGGGACATTCCTTTTCCCTCGGAAAAAAAGGTGGAAATAGCTCGTTCTCCCGAATGTCCGAAAGGAGGATTTCCCAAGTCGTGTGCCAGGCAGGCGGCCGAAACTATGGAGCCTATTTCGGTGAGGTAGCTGCCTTGCAGTTCCGGGTGGCGGGCAATGAGAACTTTCGATACATCGTTGCCTAATGAGCGGCCTACGCATGATACTTCCAAGCTGTGTGTCAATCGGTTGTGGACGAATACACTACCGGGAAGAGGGAATACCTGGGTTTTGTTCTGCAGACGGCGGAAGGGGGCAGAGAAGACAAGGCGGTCATAGTCACGTTGGAATTCCGAGCGGTTTTCATGGCGTTCCTGGTGAAACTCTTCCAGTCCGAAGCGTTTGGCAGATATGAGCGTATTCCAATTCATCATGATGTTATTTGAGATTTGACGATTTACTATTTACGATTGAAGTTACTATTATTTAACTGCAAATGTATCACTATTTTGTATAAAAAGCCGTATTTTCGCCCAAGTTTATAGTAAAAGGAAGATGAATTGCGAAACTTGAATTACTCGAATTGTAAGAATAGAAGTAGCCCCAATCGTAAATAGTAAATCGTCAAATCGTAAATAACATCATGTTGAACGTACAAATCATCAATAAATCAAAGCATCCGCTTCCGGCTTATGCCACTGAGCTGTCTGCAGGAATGGATATCCGTGCAAACCTTAATGAACCTATTTCGCTGGCTCCGATGCAGCGGTGTCTGGTGCCTACTGGCCTTTATATCGCTCTTCCTGAAGGATTTGAGGCGCAAGTGCGTCCGCGTAGCGGATTGGCCATTAAGAAGGGGATTACCGTGCTGAACTCCCCTGGAACGATTGATGCCGATTACCGTGGTGAAGTTTGTATTATTCTCGTCAACCTTTCTGCAGAAACCTTCGTCATCGAAGATGGGGAGAGGATTGCACAAATGGTGATAGCGCGTCACGAACAAGCTCTTTGGCAGGAAGTGGAAGTGCTGGATGAGACGGAGCGCGGTGCCGGTGGCTTCGGGCATACGGGTAAAAAATGAATGGATATTGTTCCGTTTTACGGGTTAAGAATTTATAATTAAATAGATGAGAATCAGAGTAAAAATAATACTTGCGTTGTTGATAGGTACCTTCTGCTTTACTACGTACGGAGTGCAGGCTGCCAATGTTCAAGCTTCTAAGGAGAAAATGAGCGGGTACGGTCGGTCTGAAAAGGCACGGAAGGAATTGAAGAAACGGAAGAAGTCGAAGAAAGCCGACGTTTCGCCCGTAAAGGAGCTTACCCCCGAACAGCAGCGCCGTTACGACTACTTCTTTCTTGAAGCCGCCCGTCTGAAAGTCCAGAAAGACTATGATGCGGCTTTCGATGTCCTGCAACATTGCCTGACGATAAACCCGAACGCATCATCGGCTTTGTATGAGATGGCCCAGTATTATATGTACCTCAAGCAGGTGCCGTTGGGACAAGCCGCGTTGGAAAAGGCGGTGGAGAATGCTCCCCATAATTACTGGTATGCCCAGGGACTTGCCAATCTGTATATGCAGCAAAACGAAACGGAGAAAGCCGCTGCCTTGTTGGAAAATATGGCGGTACGTTTCTCGGATAAGCTGGACCCGCTATACAACTTGCTGGAGATTTACAACCGCCAGGAAGAGTATGACAAAGTTATCGGTATACTGAACAAGCTCGAGGAACGGATGGGCAAGAATGAACAGCTCAGTATGGAGAAGTTCCGCATCTATCTGCAAAAGAAGGACGACAAGAGCGCCTTTCATGAAATAGAAAGTCTGGTAGAAGAGTATCCCAACGATATGCGCTATCAGGTTGTGCTGGGGGATGTCTATATGCAGAACGGGAAAAAGCAGGAAGCTTATGAGATTTACAAGAAGGTGCTGGCCGAAGAGCCGGACAATGCAATGGCCATGTACTCATTGGCTTCTTACTACGAAGAGACCGGACAGAAGGAGCTGTATGAACAGCAATTGGACACGCTGTTGCTGAACAAGAAAGTGGCTTCGGACACCAAACTGAATGTGATGCGGCAGTTCATCGTGCAGAATGAGCAGGCAGGCAAGGACAGTACACGTGTCATTACGCTCTTCAACCGCATCATGGAGCAGGAGCCCGATGAGGCGCAATTACCTTTGCTGTATGCCCAATATCTTCTTTCCAAAGGAATGAACAAGGAGGCAGGGCCGGTTCTGCGCCAGGTTCTGGCGATAGACCCTACCAACACAGCGGCTCGTATGACATTGCTGGGGGAAGCTGTGCGCCAGGAGGATTACAAGGAAATAATGAATTTGTGCGAAGCCGGTGTGGAGTCCAATCCCGATATGTTGGAGTTCTATTTCTATCTGGCCATTGCCTACAACCAGGCGGAACGGACGGATGATGCCCTTGCCATCTGTCAAAAGGCTTTGTCGCATGTCAAGGACGACAGCAAGAAGGAGGTCGTATCAGATTTTTATGCCATTATCGGTGATGCTTATCACACCAAGAATCTGCATGTGGAAGCTTATGCGGCTTATGATTCCGCTTTGGTGTACAATCCTTCAAACATCGGTGCCTTGAATAACTACGCATATTATCTTTCCGTGGAGCGCCGCGACTTGGACAAGGCGGAAGAGATGAGCTACAAGACAGTGAAAGCCGAGCCGAACAATTCCACCTATCTCGATACATATGCATGGATATTGTTTGTTAAAGGTAATTATGCCGAGGCGCGTCTCTACATAGATGAGGCGATAAAGAATGATAAAGATAGCAGTGACGTGGTCTTGGAACATTGCGGAGATATCTATTACATGACTGGCGATGCGGAAGGTGCCTTGAAATACTGGAAGCAAGCCTGGGATAAGGGCAATCGCTCTGATACGTTGAAACAGAAAATACAAAAAAAGAAATATATATCAGATGAAACTAAACCTGCTGAATGATATGGCAAGGACGTGCCGCCTATTGTCCTTGCTGTTGTTGCTGGCTGTGGGGCTTGCCGGTTGCAAGACTTCGCGTCACTCAAGTCCTCTGTCCGGAGAATCTGCCTGCCTTTCCTCCAAAGTGCAGCTGACGGTACCCCATAAAGATGCCACCCTTACTGTGAACGGTACGATGAAGTTGAAGAAGGAAGAATGCATGCAGATTTCCTTTCTGATGCCGATACTTCGTACGGAGGTGGCACGTATGGAAGTCACCCCGGATGAGATTCTGTTGGTAGACCGTATGGGAAAACGTTATGTCCGTGCAACACGTAAGGAACTGAAGGATGTGTTGCCCAAGAAGGCGGATTTTGCCCATTTGGAGAAACTGCTTTATGCTGCTTCCAAACCCAATGGCAAGAAGGTGCTTACCGGCAAGGAACTCGGGATACCCTCTCTGGAAAAGGGAAAGATTGAACTTTCCAACTTCTCGGATAAGCCTTTTGCCCTGACTCCTACCCAGCTCTCACAGAAATATAAAGAGGTGGAGCTGGAAGAACTGCTGGAAATGCTGATGGACCTTTGATTAGTTGATAATTGTCAGATAATCCCTCATAACTTATAACTCATAACTTATGAAGCTTCTCCTTCTCTTCTTTCTCCTCCTTTTGCCGGTTTCTCCGCTCCTTGCCCAGTCCAACAAGCTGATTAAGGAACTGGAAAGCAAGCGTGGTGCCTTGCAGAAACAGATAGCAGAGTCGGAAACGCTGTTGATAACCACCAAGAAGGATGTGGGAAGCCAGTTGAACGGTCTTGCTGCACTGACCGGACAGATAGAAGAGCGCAAACGCTATATTCTGACTATCAATAATGATGTGGAATCCATAGAGCGCGAGTTGTCTTCATTAGAACGTCAGTTGACCCGCCTGCAACGTGACCTAAGGGACAAGAAGAAGAAATACGAATCGTCCGTTCAATATTTGTATAAGAACCGCTCCATTGAAGAGAAGCTGATGTTCATTTTCTCTGCCAAGAGCCTGGCACAGACCTATCGACGCATGCGCTATGTACGTGAATATGCTACTTATCAGCGCCTGCAAGGCGAGGAAGTGTTGAAAAAGCAGGAGCAGGTGAACCGTAAGAAGACTGAGCTTCAGCAAGTGAAGGTTGCCAAAGAAGGATTGTTGAAAGAACGTGAAGAGGAGAAAGTCAAGCTGGAAGCGCAGGAGAAGGAACAAAAGTTGTTGGTAGCCAATCTGAAAAAGAAACAGCGGGGATTGCAGAACGAACTGAATAAGAAACGCCGTGAAGCCAATCAGCTCAATGCACGCATTGACCGTCTGATAGCGGAAGAAATAGAGAAAGCGCGTAAGCGTGCGGCAGAAGAAGCGCGCCGTGAGGCAGCCGCACGTAAAAAGGCTGGTGAAAAAACCGAAAAAACGGCAACTGCCTCTACGCCCGCAAAGCCGAAGGCACAGCCTTTGGAAACTTACTCCATGAGTAAGGCAGACCGTGAATTATCAGGGAACTTTGCTAATAATCGCGGTAAGTTGCCGATGCCCATCACCGGCGCGTATATCATTACCAGCCATTACGGCCAGTATTCTGTGGAAGGTTTGCGCAATGTCAAGCTGGACAATAAGGGCATTGATATACAAGGGAAACCGGGTGCCCAAGCCCGTGCCATCTTCAATGGTAAAGTGGCGGCTGTCTTTAAACTGAACGGACTGTTCAATATCCTTGTCCGTCACGGGAATTATATATCAGTCTATTGCAACTTGTCATCGGCCTCGGTGAAGCAGGGCGATGATGTCACCACCAAACAGCCCCTCGGACAAATCTTCTCGGATGGGGCCGACAATGGCCGTACGGTGCTACACTTCCAATTGAGGAAAGAGAAGGAAAAACTGAATCCGGAGCCGTGGCTGAACAGATAATGATAATTTAAATTTTTACTCCTTCCAGCAACTCCAGATACATCCCTATCGCCTCCTCTATCTCCTTGACAAAGATAAATTCATCGGCAGTGTGTGAACGGGCACTTTTCCCCGGCCCCATCTTTAGAGAAGGGAACGGCATCAGTGCCTGGTCGGACAAGGTCGGTGAGCCGAAAGGAGTACGTTTCATGGCAATGGCCTTTTGCACTACCGGATGCTCCGGAGCTACGTGTGAAGAGCTTAGCCGGAAGGAGCGGGCTTTGGCTTCACACGTGATGTGTTTCTGTATTTCATCGAATAGCTCCTGATTGCTATAACACTCGTTGCTGCGAATGTCTACGACAAAAGTACAACGGTCGGGAATGACGTTATGCTGTGTACCGGCGTTTACCATGGTTACGCTCATTTTCACGGGACCCAACAGGGAAGATTCTTTTGGAAAACGGTAATCACGAAACCAGGCAATATCATCCAATACCTTATATATAGCATTATCTCCCTCGTTTCGGGCAGCATGTCCCGATTTTCCGGTAGCAGTTACGTCCAGCACCATCAATCCTTTTTCTGCAATGGCAGGTTGCATCTCTGTCGGCTCGCCTACAATGGCAAACTGTATGGGAGGGAGTTCCGGCAATACGCATTCTATTCCCCCCTTGCCTGATACTTCTTCCTCACACGAGGCAAGATATATCAGATTGTAGGCCTGAGTGGTGCGGCACAATGTCAGGAATACTTGCAGCAGGCTGACTACACTGGCTCCGGCATCGTTGCTGCCCAGCCCGTAGAGCTTTCCATTACTTTCCAGCGTTGGTTTGAAAGGATCTTTCCGCCACCCGTTGACGGGTTTTACGGTGTCGATATGGGAATTCAGCAGCAAGGTCGGTTTCTTTAGGTCGAACATCGGGCTGAGGCACCATACATTGTTGCCTTTACGTCCTGTTGCCATGCCTTGCATTTCGATATAGTTCTGCAGATAATCTGCCGCCTTCTCCTCGTCGCGGCTCAAGGAAGGAATGGCTATCAGTGATTTGAGCAATCCGATTGCTTCGGAAGTTAAAGTCGGTATATCGTAAATCATATTCGGTAAATAAATAATCTGGCCGCAAACTTACGGATAAAAAATGAAAAGGACGCCAAACCGACGTCCTTTCTGTTTTTTCAATATTGTTTAGAAGAAGCAACTGAGTGATATCATCAAGTTGCGGTTTTTGTTGCCTGAATCTTTAATGTTCTCTACCAGTCCCCAGTCATAACCGATGGAAATCTGATATTTCTGACTGAATTCGACTCCGGCTTTTAATCCGAGACCGAAATCAAAACGCTTCATGGCATCATCCCCGAATACATTGGTGGAGTTATCATCAAACTCATATTCGTCAAGAATATCTCCTTCTGCCTTGGCTTTGCCAAAAAGACCGATGGCTAAATAAGGACCGGCATTGCCGAATATGGCAAAGTTCTCATTCACTGCATATTTATAGCCAATGTGTACAGGAATTTCCAGGTAGTAGGGATTGAACTTGATAGAAGCAGCAGAGCCTCCGTCTATTTTGGCTCCTTTCAGCGTAAGTAATGCACCCATATCGAGGTAGACTCCTTCTGAAATTTGAGGCAATCCTACTTCAGCCTTTACCCCAGCATGAAAGCCTATTTTACTGTCGAAACCGGTAATGGAGAAGTTACTGGAGTTCATGCCGACTGTTGCTCCCCATCTGAGGTTGTCTTGAGCATTGATGCTTGCTAAACCTATGGTCAGCATAGCCATTAAAAGCAATACTTTTTTCATGTTCATTGAATTTGATTTAGTTTGTATATCACCACAAATATATATATATTTAATATATTTCTATTGTTTTAATGGTAAAGAAAGTATCTTTTGTGGATAATTTGCTAACGGATGGTCGGATACTTTAAAGGTAAAGTTTGAATAATTACCCGCTAATATCGAATTAGTTTCAAATGAAACCACTACCTTTGTACCGTATTTACCAATATCAAAAGTTATGACTTATCATCATTTATCTGTCCTGGTGCATCGCCAGGCAGAGAAGTATGGAGACAAAATAGCCCTGAAATACAGGGACTATGAAACTGCACAATGGATACCCATCTCTTGGAAAGAGTTCTCACAGACTGTACGCCGGACTGCCAATGCAATGGTGGCTTTGGGAATAGAGCCACAAGAGAATATCGGTATCTTCTCGCAGAATAAACCCGAATGTCTCTTTACTGATTTCGGTGCATTCGCCAACCGGGCGGTGACTATACCTTTGTATGCTACCAGCTCACCGGCCCAGGCACAGTATATCATCAACGATGCACAGATACGTTATCTGTTTGTAGGCGAGCAGTTCCAGTACGATGCCGCTTTCAGCGTGTTCGGATTTTGCCAGTCTCTGCAGCAGCTCATCATCTTCGACCGTGCTGTGGTGAAAGATCCGCGCGACATGACTTCCATCTATTTTGATGAATTTATGGCAATGGATGAAGAGTTGCAGCACAATGCCATTGTAGAAGAACGTACAGCAGCTGCCTCAGATGATGACCTCGCCAATATCCTTTATACTTCCGGTACTACCGGTGAGCCGAAAGGTGTCATGCTCCATCATTTCAATTATAGAGAGGCTTTCCGCATTCATGATATCCGATTGCCTTTCATGACAGACCGGGATGTTTCCATGAACTTCCTTCCGCTGACCCATGTATTCGAAAAGGCATGGACCTACCTTTGTATACACCGGGGGGTGCAGGTCTGCATCAATCTCCGTCCACAAGATATCCAAACTACTATTAAAGAGATACGCCCTACACTGATGTGCAGTGTACCCCGTTTTTGGGAGAAAGTCTATGCCGGTGTGCAGGAGAAGATTTCCCAGGAAACCGGTCTGCGTAAAGCGATGATGTTGGATGCCATCAAGGTGGGCAGGACGCATAACATTGATTATTTGCGCCAAGGAAAGACTCCTCCGATGATGCTTCATCTGAAATACAAGTTCTACGAAAAGACCATTTATGCTCTGCTGAAGAAGACGATAGGTATTGAGAACGGTAATTTCTTCCCTACGGCAGGTGCTGCTGTGCCCGATGAAATCTGCGAGTTTGTGCATTCTGTAGGTATAAACATGGTGGTGGGCTATGGTCTGACGGAATCTACGGCTACCGTTTCCTGCTTCCTCAACGAAGGCTATGAGATTGGTTCCGTAGGTACGGTGATGCCTGATGTGGAGGTGAAGATTGGCGAGAACAACGAGATACTTCTTCGTGGTAAGACTATCACTACCGGCTATTACAAGAAACCGGAGGCAACGGCTGCTGCCATCGACCGTAACGGTTGGTTCCACACGGGTGATGCCGGTTATTTGAAGGATAGCCATCTGTATCTGACGGAGCGTATCAAAGACTTGTTCAAGACCTCCAACGGAAAATACATTTCGCCGCAGGCATTGGAAACGAAGCTGGCTATTGACCGTTACATTGACCAGATTGCTGTCATTGCCGATGAGCGTAAGTTTGTTTCCGCTTTGATAGTTCCCGTTTATGGCTTTGTGAAGGATTATGCCAAGGAGAAAGGCATTGCATACAACAATATGGATGAGTTACTGCAACATTCCAAGATACAAGCGTTGTTCCGTGCCCGTATCGATACCTTGCAGCAACAGTTCGCCCATTACGAGCAAGTGAAGCGCTTCACGCTTCTGCCGGAACCATTCAGCATGGAGCGTGGGGAACTGACGAATACGCTGAAGCTGAAACGTTCTATTGTGGCAAAGAACTACAAGGAGCTGATTGATAAGATGTACGAAGAATAAAACTTTGTTTTTTTGTTTATAACCGTCCGACTTGGGGTGAATCTTTTTCATTCCGGGCCGGACGGTCTGTTTTTTATCTCCTTCTTCTGAACAGAAAGAAACTACCCCCTGCACTGCGAGAAACTAATCATCTGTATACTGCTGACTGGCAGTTTTTATGCTTCTTATTATTCTTACAACAGCTGTTGTAAGAAAAGAACACAGCTGTTATAAGAAAAGAATACAGCTGTTGTAAGAAACTAACATGACTGTGATAAGAATAATGAGATGCGAAAAAATAGTTAGTTTGTCGCAGTGGAGAGGTTAATTTGTCGCGGTGCCGGGGAGGAGTTCTCTTGTAGATAATGAAAGCCTCACTCTTAGGCGAGGGAGAGAAGGGTGATGCCGTAATCTGCTTAAAACCATGCAATAAAGCACCGGTTCTGCCAGCAGCTTTTATTCATTAACTTTTATTAGCAAATAAATCGTCCTTTTCCGATAGGGTTGCGGTTGTGCCCCCGGTTTTATATACGAGAGCTTGAAAGAAATCTGCAGAATAAAGACATTTGGATAAGCTTAAATATTAACCGTAACATACTAATAGCCTATGAAGCATACAAAGAAGAAGAAATGAGAGGAACAGTCAATCAGACTGGCCGATCGGGATAACAGATTTCCGAGAATCTGTTTATTAACTTAACACATATTTAATCTAATATTTATTTTCCGAAAAACAGCTTATGAAAAAAAGATTTATGCTAACCTTGGTTTGCCTGATGGCGGCCATTAGCTGGGTAGCAGCCCAAAATTCCCCCATTACCGGTATCGTTATTTCAGCTGAAGACAATGAACCGATTATCGGAGCTTCCGTATTGGTAAAAGGAAGTACTACCGGAGCCGTAACAGATTTAGACGGCAAATTCACTATTACAGATGCACCCGCAGGTGCCACGACACTGCAAGTGTCTTTCGTAGGTATGATAACACAAGAAGTTCCCATCACTCCGGGAACGATAAGGGTTACATTAAAGAATGATGCCAAGCTACTGGATGAAGTGGTGGTAACGGCATTGGGTATCGCAAAGAAAGAAAAATCACTGACTTACTCTACTCAAGTGGTGAACGGCGACGAATTGGTTCGTGCCAAGGATCCCAACATGATGAATGCGCTGGCCGGTAAGACGGCAGGTGTGCAAATCAACAAGAGTTCTTCCGGTCTGGGTGGTTCTTCCAAGGTCATCATCCGTGGTAACCGTTCTGTAAGTGGTAATAATCAGCCTCTTTACGTGATAGACGGGGTGCCGTTTGGTTCCTCCACCAACGAAAATACTTCAACTACCATTGGTGGTGATAATGACAGTGGTAACTACGACCGTGGCGACGGTATCTCCAATTTGAATCCCGATGATATTGAGAGTATGAATATCTTGAAAGGTCCTGCGGCAGCCGCTTTGTATGGTAGCTCGGCTGCCAACGGTGTGGTAATCATCAATACCAAAAGAGGTAAAGAAGGTCGTGCCAGCATTTCTTTCAATACCAATACCACTTTTGATATGGCTGCCTATGGTATTCCCGAATTCCAGAATCATTATACCGGCCAAACGACCAGCTGGGGTGGCAAGATAAAAGGCAGTCCCGACTATACTGACGATTTCTTCAAGACGGGTGTTACCACTATTAACTCTCTTTCTTTAAGTATGGGTTCAAAGGCTATGCAGACTTATTTCTCCTATGCCAATACTTACGGCAAGGGCGTGGTAGAAGGCAACCGTTTGGTGAAACATAACTTTAATTTCCGCGAAACAGCGAATTTTTTCAATAATAAGTTGACGGTCGATGCCAACGTCAATGCCATGTATCAGAAAGGAAACAACCGTACCACTTCAGGAGGTTATTATATGAATCCTTTGGTCGGGTTGTACCACTTCCCGCGTGGTGGTGTAGAGGGTGGTAAAGATTTTAACTACTACAAGGATAACTATCAAGTGTTGAATACCGGACGTAATATTATGGATCAAAACTGGTACAAGACTTCCGGAACCGATATGGAGCAAAATCCTTATTGGCTTATCAACAAAGTGCCTAATGAAGATACGAGGTACCGTACTTTGATAAACCTGAGTGTGAAATACCAGATTAACGATTATTTCAGTATCCAGGCTCGTGGTAGCGCCGACTATATAGTGGATAAAGACAATACCCGTATGTATGCAGGTACCAGCCCTATCCTCTGCGGTATGAATGCTGCCGGAACCGGAACCAATGGCCGTTACAGCTATAATGAGCAAAGTGAACTTTCTACTTATGGAGATGTCCTCTTTACGTATCAACAACAGTTCGAGAACTTCAGCTTTAATGCATCAGTCGGTGGCAGTATCAATGATTATAATGGCAATGGAACCGGTTTCGATTCCTATCCGGGTACACTCTCCATTCCCAATGTATTTACGATGCAGAATGTGACTCTCAATGCAGGCTCTTTGAGTGATTGGAGAAAACATACACAAAGCCAGAGCGTGTTCTTTACCGGTCAGATTGGTTTAAAAGACCAGCTTTTCCTTGACGTGACGGCACGTAATGACTGGACTTCTACCTTGGCCTATACCAAGTATAAGAACAAGGGCTTTTTCTATCCGTCAGTAGGTCTTACCTGGTTGCTCAACGAAACTTTGAAGTTGCCTTCCTGGATTAGTCTTGGGAAAATCCGTGGGGCATGGTCACAAGTAGGTAACGGTTTGGATACCTATCTCTCCAATCCACTTAATACGATTACAAAGAACGGCAGTATCAGTTTTAATACAACTTCTCCTTTTGATGAGTTGAAACCTGAAAAAACGACTTCTCTGGAATTTGGTACCGAATGGCGCTTCTTTGACAGCCGCTTGGAGTTTGATTTTACTTACTACAAGACGAATACAAAGAACCAGCTCTTCACCTTGCCCGCTCCTTCCGGTTCAGAGTATAATACCTATTATGTAAATGCAGGTGACATTCAGAACAGTGGTATAGAAATTATGATGAACGCCACTCCGGTGATGACCAATAGTTTCCGTTGGAAAACCGGCGTCAACTTTGCCACCAACAAGAACGAAGCCAAAGCATTGGCCGGTGAAGCATTGGGATATTTCCAATTTAGTGGCGGTGAGAGTAATAATGTATGGAGCCGTCTGGAAGTAGGTGGTTCGTTCGGCGACTTTTACGGAACAACTTTTGAACGTGACGATAACGGTAAAATCAAGTTTGGCGATGACGGTCTGCCATTGGTGAACAAATCCGATCCTAAAAAGCTGGGTAACTCAAATCCTGATTTCAATTTAGGATGGAGCAATACGCTTACCTGGAAAGACTTCTCGTTGTATTTCCTTATTGACGGACGCTTTGGTGGTAAAGTGATGTCACTGACAGAAGCCGACCTTGACCAGCAAGGTGTGAGCAAGGCTACCGGTGATGCACGTGACCGTGGATATGTGATGCTCGAAGGGCATAAGATATCCGGAGAGCAGGTTATACAAGATTTTTATAATCTGGTGGGCGGACGTGCCGGTGTGACAGAGTACTATACTTACAGTGCCACTAATATTCGTTTGCGCGAACTTTCCATAGGATACAATCTGCCCCAGGCATGGCTGACTAAGATTGGTGTTATCAAGAGTGCACAAATTTCGCTGGTGGGCCGTAACTTGTTCTTCTTCAAGAACAATGCTCCTTATGATCCCGATGGTATGCTGTCTACCAGCAACCGTTTGCAGGGTGTCGATGTGTTTGGTATGCCTACCAACCGTTCGATAGGTTTCAACTTGAAGGTTAACTTTTAAATAGACTTATAATTATGAAGAATATATTGAAATATACGGCAACTGCGTTGCTGGCAGCTTCCATGTTTACCGCATGTACCGGTGCATTCGATGACTTGAATACCAACCCGAAAGGAGTAAGTGACGAAGAATTGAAGCAGGACAACAACTATATAGGCATGCATTTTATTCCGATGATGCAGTCCATCTATTATAATAATGGCGGTGGTACTAATCCGTGGGAATATCAGCTGATACAGAATCTGAATGCGGATATGTGGTCGGGCTATGTAAGTACGGCTACTGCCTTTGCAGGTAATGTAAATAACATTACTTATGCGATGAATGCCGGATGGAATGATAACTGCTGGGATTATGCTTATAATCACGTGATGTCCCAGAGTCTTAAAATTACGCGCAAATGTGAGAAAGACATGGAGACATATTCCCATTTCGCAGCCATCAATACCATTTGTCGTGTGATAGCCATGTCTCGTTTGACCGATCAATACGGGTGTATTATCTATACTCATTATGGTGAATCGGCTACAGGTGGTACTTATGATTCCGGGCAGGATGTTTACAAGAAGTTCTTTGAAGAACTGAGGGAGGCTGCTGATGAACTGCGTGCAGTGAAGGACAAAGATGTGGCTTCGTTCGCTCCGTTTGACTATGCTTATGGGGGTGACCTCAATAAATGGGCCAAATTGTGTAATACTATCCGTTTGCGTCTGGCCATGCGTATCGTGAAATACGACGCTGCATGGGCAAAGAGCGAGGCTGAGGCTGCCATGAATGATAGTAATGGGCTGATTGAAACCAATGATGCGAATTTTGGTATTGCTGGAAACGGTTATGTGAACCCGCTTTACGGCCTGGCCTTCAGCTATGGCGACTGTGTGCTCAATGCCAATATTCCCTCTCTGCTGGGAGGGATGAATGATGCCCGTTTGGAAAAGTATGCCACAACAAATGCTGACGGTGATTTCTTCGGTATCCGTAATGGTGTGAAAGGTTTGGAAGAGGGCAAGAACTCGGATAATTACAAGGCGATTGTGAGCAAACCTAATCTGGTTGCAACGTCTCCGGCTATTTTGGCTACTGCCGGTGAAACGATTCTTCTGGAAGCTGAAGCTGCCCTGCGTGGTTGGAATGTGAATGGTAAAGGTACTGCTAAGGATTTGTACGAGAAGGGAGTGAAGGCTTCATTTGAACAATGGGGAGCTGCTGTAGGCGATTATTTGAGTGGCACTACTGCTGCTGTTGCTTATGTGGATCCTATTATTCCGGCAGCCAGTATCGAAGGTCAAAGCAAGGTGACCGCTCAATGGGATGAGTCTTTGAGCAACGAGGAGAAATTTGCCAAGATTGCTACACAGCGCTGGATTGCTGTCTATCCCGAAGGTATGAACGGTTGGGCCGAGTTGCGTCGTACCGGTTATCCTAAACTGTTCCCAGTGATGGTAAATTACAGCCAGGGTGAAATTGATACTGACCTTGGACCACGTCGTTTGCCTTTCACCATTAATGAAAAGGACAATAATCCTACCGGTTATGCCAAAGCTGTCGAAATGCTTGGTGGTCCTGATAATGCAGCAACCCGTGTATTCTGGGATGTGAACAAATCGAATTTCTGATATCCTTAATGAGTAAAAGGTATGCCGGAGGCAACTTCGGCATACCTCCTTAATTTCTTGAAAGGGAATCATTTTATTTTGATAGATTTCAAATATCTTCAGATAGAGTTTAAACCTCTGTCTGACTATTCTTGTTTAATATTGTAGCTTGATTTATGTTAGCTGAAAAGAACAAGTTTTGTGCGAAAAATTGAATTAAACTTATTTACTGTATATGAAGAATATCATTAAACCTCTCTGCTTGTTGACCGGTCTGCTTTGTACCCCGGCTGTTTGGCTTCATGCCCAAGTAGATGAAAAGTTGAAAGCCGACATCGTCAGTACGGGTTACGTGCACAGTCCGTTGCCGCTCGACGAGACAAAGGCTTTCGAGACATTCGGCTTGAAAAAGAAAGTGTTGGAAACTATGATGCTGTGTGATATGGAGGATTTCTCCAAATGGTCGCACAAGGGTATCGGTAAGATTGGTTTGACTGACGAACGGAGCAAGTCTGGCAAGCATAGCCTGCGTCTGGAAGCTCCTGTCCATCCGGAGGAGATTCTCGGCTGGGGGTTGGGACGTGGCACTTGCATGGCCTCTTATGATATAGGAGGTGTGAACTGGGAAGGTTACAACCGTCTGAAGTTCTATATCTATCCCACGTGCGAAGGGGCACGCAGCATTTACCTGAACCTCTATGTGGAAAATGACGGAGAAATAAAAGTACCCGACATTTACGGTCGGGAAGGATACCACGAAATCAACTTGAAAAACAACCAATGGAACGAATGTTTCGTCGAGATGTCCGGGCTGGCGCGCGACAAGGTGACCAAGATTTCATTTGCTATCGAAGTGTTCGGCAAGGAACGCACTATGGGAGATTCCCTCCGTTTCGATGTGGATGCCGTGGAATTGCAGAAAGTGGAGAATCCGGAAACCGTGAAAGGCTGGATGTCCGCACAAAACCGCATCATCTTCTCTACTACCGGTTATGGCATAGAGAGTCCCAAGAGCGCCATTGTCAATGTGGAAAAGCACGGCGGACAGTTCCAGTTGAAGGATGCCGCGACGCAGGCCATTGTCTATACCGGCCCCATCCGTAAGGAAAAGACCGGTCTGGGAGAGTTCGAGACGATAGACTTTTCCGACTTCAAGACGCAGGGACGTTACGTCATTCAGGTAGGGGATGTCACCACCTTGCCTTTCTATATCCATAAGGATGTGTGGGAGGATTCTGCCTGGCGGATGGTCAACTTCCTGTTTTGCGAACGTTGCGGTTATCCCGTTCCCGGAAAGCACGGGGCTTGTCATAATGACCTGCATGCCACTTACAACGGACATATCATTCCTATAAACGGAGGATGGCACGATGCCGCCGATATGTCCCAACAGACCTTACAGACGGGAGAGATAGCCTATTCCTTGCTCTTGATGGCCGAACGTGCCAAAGAAAAAGGCAATGTAGACTTGTACAACCGCCTGATGGAAGAGGCTTTGTGGGGAATGGACTATGTGATGAAGACCCGTCTGGGCGATGGCTACCGTGCACAGACATGGGGCACCAACCTATGGACCGACGGTAAGGTGGGCACCGACGATGATGCCGGTCGCCGCGAACTGCTTGTCCATAACGGAGCTTTGGAGAATTTCCTGCTTGCAGGAATTGAAGCGTATGCCTCCATGATGGTTGAGAAGGATGAAGCCCTCAGGAGCAATCTGAAAAAGATTGCAAAGGAAGACTTCGGTTATGCCATGAAACGCTTTAATGAGTTGGGCTTTGCCGAACTGATAAAGAAGGGTGGGGGACATGCCGCCATGGCATCCGAAAGCCAGTATCACGCCAATATTTCATGGGCAGCCAGCATGCTCTACAAGCTGACCGGCGAACAGCAGTATGCCGATGAGGCCGTGAAGGCTATCCGCTACACCTTGCAGTGCCAGCGCACCGAACCGCTGAAAGACAAAGACAAGACCTGCGGCTTCTTCTACCGTGATTTGGCCAGGAAGTCCATTGTACACTATACCCACCAGTCCCGCGACTATGCCTATATGGAAGCCCTTGCCGCCCTTTGCGAGACACAGTCCGGCCATGCCGAGTATGAGCAGTGGATTCGTGCCATGAAACTCTATGGCGGTTATCTGAAGAATATCATGAAGTATGTATATCCTTATGGAATGGTGCCCAGTGGCATCTATCACAAAGATGAAGTGAAGGATTCCGCCAACTTCTACGCCGTTCAGGTAGGGATTCGCAGCGGTGCCGATAAGGATTTCGAGGAACAGCTCGAAAACGGTATCCGTCTGGATAAAGAGCATTATTTGCGCATATTCCCCGTCTGGTTCTCGTTTAAGGGAAATATTGCCGTACATTTGTCTACCGGTAAAGCTGCCGCTATCTGTGCCAGGGTACTGAAGGACAAGGAACTGAAAGACATTGCAGAACAGCAGCTCTTCTGGGTTGTAGGCCGGAATCCTTTCGGGCAGTCCATGATTTATGGGGAAGGCAGCAACTATCCGCAGCTCTACACGGCATTGCCCGGAGAAACGGTGGGAGAGATACCCGTAGGCATGCAGTCCTATTTCAATGAGGACGCGCCCTATTGGCCACAGTTCAATACGGCTACTTATAAAGAGGTGTGGGGCTCTTCGGCAGCCAGATGGCTGATGTTGGTTTCTGAATTCTAAAGCAAGATGATATGAGTGACAAGACTGTTTATTCACGGCGCAACCTGGCCATCGACATGCTGAGGGCATTGACCATGTTCATCATGATTTTCGTCAATGACTTCTGGAAAGTGCATGACGTACCCCATTGGCTGGAACATGCCGTCTATGGTGAGGATTTTATGGGACTGGCGGATATTGTATTCCCCTGCTTTTTGTTTGCAGTGGGAATGTCCATACCTTACGCCATTGAGCGCAGATATGCCAAGGGCTTCTCGGCAGAGTCCACCTTGGGGCATATCCTTTCCCGCACCTTTGCCTTGCTGATGATGGGGGCGTTTATAACGAACTCGGAGTTCCGGCTTTCACCGGAAGCTCCCTATCCGATAGGAGTATACTGGTTCCTGATGGCCATAGGCTTTATCGGTGTGTGGAACCAATATCCGAAACCGGCTTCCGGCACTCAGAAGAACCTTTTCCGTGCTTTTAAAATAATCGGAGTATTGGTTCTCCTTTACCTTGCCTTCACGTTCCGCAATCCGCAGGGAGGTGTATTCGGTGCCTATTGGGGAATATTGGGCTCCATCGGCTGGACCTATCTGGTATGTGCCGTAATCTATATCTTCAGCCGTGACCGGTTGCAGTATCTGCTGCCTGCCTGGGGTGCCTTTATCCTGATATGCCTGCTGGGTACGCCTTTGCGCGAGGGCTTTGGCGGTGAGGCTATCCTTGCCTTTCCCGAACGCAACTTCTATCAGGGCATGTTGTCCATCCTGCATATCGGCAACGGGGCTTTGCCCGCATTTACAATGGGAGGTGTCATCCTTTCCATTCTCAGCGCCCGCTATGCCGGCAAGGGTGACGGCTGGAAACTCCGCAATGGGCTGACGGTTGCCGTTCTGCTTCTGCTGGTCGGAATTGGGACACACCATTTCTGGATTGTGGCCAAGATGGTTGGCACTCCTCCCTGGGTGTTCTATGTGACTGCCATTTCCGTGGGGCTCTACACACTGCTCGGCTATCTGGTCAGCCATCAGGTCACAGGTTGGTTCAACCTGATACGCCCTGCCGGAACGGCTACGCTGACCACTTATCTGGTGCCTTATGTCTTCTATGGCTTTGCTGATGTGACCGGTGTTGTCCTGCCGGACTGGTTCACACATGGATTCATGGGGCTGGTCAACTGCCTTTGTTTTGCCTTTGTGGTAATCGGCGTTACGTGGGTGATGGAAAAACTGCATGTTAAACTTAAAATTTAGATAGAATGAAAAAGAGCTTTTTACCTGCATTCTTGCTGCTGTTCCTTGCGCTGGGCATGTTCTCGTGCCAGCAGGGAGCTAAGGAAACAACCAAGGAATATCCCATGTTCTGGACGTGGCTGGACTATCGTCCCGGCATGAACTTCGACTCCATCTGCCAAGTGATGAACGACATCGGCATGGATGGAATTATGCTGAATGCGCCGACTCCCGACGATTACCGGGCTGCCATACCGGTTGCCCATAAACACGGAATCGAAGTGTATGCCTGGTTATGGACCATGAATCTGGAACACGACCGTGACAAGATATTGAAGGAGCATCCCGAATGGTTCAGCGTGAATCGTAACGGCAAGAGCCTGGCAGACACTACCGCCTATGTAGGCTATTACAAGTTTCTCTGCCCGGCATTGCCCGAAGTCCGCGAGTTCATCAAGGAAAAAATCAAGGCCTACTGCGAAGTGGAAGGCTTGAATGGCATTGCCATCGACTATCATCGTTTTGTGGATGTGGTGCTTCCCACCACCTTGTGGCCCCATTATGGCATTGTGCAGGACCGTGAATACGCTGCGTGGGATTACGGTTACCATCCGGAAATGCTCAGGTTGTTCAAGGAGCAGTACGGTTATGACCCCCGCGAGCAGGAAGACCCTTCCCTCGATGTGAAGTGGCGCCAGTTCCGTTGCGACCAGATAACCGAAGTGGCCAATATGATTGCCGAAGTGGTGCACTCCTACGGCAAGACAATGGCTGCCTCCCCGTTCCCCACCCCGAAGATGGCTTCACGCATGGTGCGCCAGGACTGGGGCAAATGGAATCTCGACATCGTGTTCCCGATGGTTTACCATACCTTCTATACGGGCGATGCCAGCTTCATTTCCGACTGTACGGTTGAGAATGTACGCGACAAGAACGATATGACTACACTGTACTGCGGCATGACCGCCACCGACGGCCCGATGATGTTCGAATGCATGGATGCCGCTCTCAACAACGGCGCCCAGGGAATTGCCGTATTTACCATTCATGGACTGCGTTCTCCGGAGGTGAAGAGGCAGTTCAAGGCTTATACGGACAGTGTCAGAGTCGTGCGTGCCGCCAATGGCGGGGTGATAAAGGCTACCCATCCCGAAGTGGCGGATCCCGACCCCTTCAAGCATGAAGGCATTATGAAGCTGATGCAGGAACGCATGCAGCAAATCATAGCCAAGGCTGCCGGCAAGGAAGAGCCGGCTCCGCTGGCATTGGGCGAGTACAAGGAGGTGGATTCCTATGACGCGACACGCTGCTACCAAGTGGTGGATGAGAATAGCAAGACTACTTTTGACGTGACATTCTATCTTTACGGCGACGTTGTTTCCGGTTGGGATGTAGCAGTAGCAGACAAGGCTTCTACTAATAAGAAATGAAAGGACGTTTTATGATAGTGAGAGATTACGGGAGCAAACTCCTTCTGCTCTTGGTGTTTTCAATGGTAGGCATGGTTTGTTGCAATGCCCAGAGTGGAAAGAGCTTGTCCGTAAAGAAAGTAATGTGTACGGCTTCACCGGAAGGTGAGGCTGTGCCGTCCTTGCTGGACGAGAACGGGATAGAGTTTCAGCCCCTTGATGTGGTCAACTGGAAAGATTATCCCTACAAGCCGGAAGTGAGTTTCCGCATAGCCCATACGGGGCGCGAAATCCTGCTCCACTACAAAGTGAAGGAAGCCAGTGTGCGTGCAGTGGCCTCCGGAGACAATGGCCGGGTATGGGAAGATGCTTGTGTGGAATTCTTCGTATCTCCCGAAGGTGACGACCGCTATTACAATTTCGAATGTAACTGCGCCGGCAGGCTGCTGATTCAGGGAGGTGCAGTCAATGAGCGCCGTCCTACGGCGAGTCAGGAGGTGCTGGGCATGGTGAAACGTTGGAGCTCGTTGGCCGGCGAACCTTTCGAGGAACGTTTGGGCGAGTGCAGCTGGGAACTGGCCATGGTTATTCCCGTTTCCGCTTTCTTCCAGCATTCCGTCGGTTCTCTGGACGGAAAAACAATGAAAGGGAATTTCTACAAGTGTGGTGACAAACTCCAGACTCCCCACTTCCTTTCTTGGAGTCCTATCGGGCTGGAACGCCCCATGTTCCACTGTCCGGCCTTTTTCGGCACCTTGTCTTTTGAATAAATCTTTAGGGTGTTCTGGTGGAATCATTTGCCGTTAGCATTACTTATTGGATTGACAATTGCGGAATTATGTGTTTTTTTATACCTTTGCACTTCCTAAATTGTAAATGCATATATGATTACCGCAGAACAACTGAAAGATATCAAAGAACGTACCGAGGCGTTGAACCGCTATCTGGACATTGAAGGAAAGAAGATACAGGTGGAAGAAGAGCAGCTCCGCACCCAGGCTCCCGGTTTCTGGGACGACCAGAAGGCTGCCGAGGCTCAGATGAAGAAAGTGAAAGGCTTGCAGCAATGGATTTCCGGCTACAATGAGGTAAAGACCTTGACTGACGAGGTACAACTGGCTTTCGACTTTTACAAAGACGAACTGGTGACTGAAGAGGAAGTGGACGATGCCTATGCCAAGGCAATCACTGCTGTCGAGGCCCTCGAACTCAAGAATATGCTTCGCGAGGAAGCCGATCAGATGGACTGTGTGCTGAAAATTAACTCTGGTGCCGGTGGTACGGAGAGCCAGGACTGGGCAAGCATGCTGATGCGTATGTATCTGCGCTATGCCGAGACTCACGGCTATAAGGCCACCATCGCCAACCTGCAGGAAGGAGACGAGGCAGGTATCAAGACTTGTACCATCGAGATTTCCGGCGATTATGCCTACGGCTACCTGAAAGGTGAGAACGGTGTACACCGCTTGGTGCGTGTTTCGCCCTACAATGCCCAGGGCAAGCGTATGACTTCTTTTGCATCCGTGTTTGTCACTCCCTTGGTAGATGATACCATCGAGGTGAACATCGAACCTGCCCGCATGTCATGGGATACCTTCCGAAGTGGTGGCGCCGGTGGACAGAACGTCAATAAGGTAGAGTCCGGTGTCCGTCTGCGCTATCAGTATAAGGATCCATATACGGGCGAAGAGGAAGAAATCCTGATTGAAAATACCGAGACACGAGACCAGCCCAAGAACCGCGAGAACGCTCTCCGCCTTCTCCGTTCCATGCTTTACGACAAGGAACTTCAACACCGCATGGCCGAGCAGGCAAAGGTGGAAGCCGGTAAGAAGAAAATCGAATGGGGTAGCCAGATTCGTAGCTACGTCTTCGACGACCGCCGCGTGAAGGACCACCGTACCAACTTCCAGACCAGTGATGTGAATGGTGTGATGGATGGAAAGATAGACGGCTTTATCAAAGCTTACCTGATGGAGTTTGCAGGAAGTGGCGAATAAATTTTCTCCCTTTCATTTGCATTCTTCCCGAATTTCTTCTTACTTTGTTCATCGTTGAACTTTAAACTATAAAACACACCATGGGAAAAAGTAAAAAGAAAGCAATGCACAGCCAGAAGGAAGAGCAACAAGCCAAGAAAGTGATGATGACGATGGGAGTAATAGCCATTGTATTGGTCATCGCCATGTTTGTGGCTTACTCTTACTGGGGCTGATAAAATCACTGGAAACGACATGCCGCAGGAGATAGAACGGAAATTCCTCGTGACGGGAGAATACAAGCCACAAGCGTATGCACACAGCCGTATCGTACAAGGATACATCAGCAGTGTACGTGGACGGACAGTACGGGTGCGCATCCGCGATGAACGGGGATTTCTCACCATCAAGGGTGCATCCAATGAATCGGGAACCAGCCGCTACGAGTGGGAAAAGGAAATTCCGCTGTGCGAAGCGCGGGAATTGCTGAAGCTGTGCGAACCGGGTATCATCGACAAGACCCGTTACCTGGTGCGCAGCGGACAGCACGTCTTTGAGGTGGATGAATTCTATGGCGAGAACGAGGGACTGACTGTGGCCGAGGTGGAACTCTCCTCGGAAGACGAGCCTTTCGTGAAACCTGCATTCATCGGACGGGAGGTGACGGGAGATGTCCGCTACTATAACTCGCAACTGATGAAACACCCTTTCACCACGTGGTAGCAAACCAATTGTATGCCGTACTTGTTTAATCGTCATGGAGAAACTTTACGACTACCTGCCAAGAGAACTGGTCACCTTCCTTTTGGTCACTGTATTCTCTTTACTCATCGGGCTTTCACAGCGTAAAATCAGCTTGAAGCGCGAAGGGGAAACTACGCTTTTCGGTACCGACCGCACCTTCACTTTTATAGGCATTCTGGGCTATCTGCTCTATATCCTCGACCCTACGGGCTATCGTCTGTTCATGGGAGGAGGAGCCATTCTGGGACTGCTGCTCGGACTGAACTATTATGTGAAGCAGTCACAGTACCATGTGTTCGGAGTAACCACCATCATTATTGCACTCATCACCTACTGCATTGCTCCCATTGTGGCCACGCAGCCGTCGTGGTTCTACGTCATGGTCATAGTGACCGTCCTGCTCTTCACCGAGCTGAAACACACCTTCACGGAACTGGCCCAGCGCATGAAGAACGACGAGATGATTACGCTTGCCAAGTTCCTTGCCATCAGCGGCATTATCCTGCCGATGCTGCCCAATGAGAATCTTATTCCCGGCATCAACCTGACGCCATACAGTATTTGGCTGGCCACGGTGGTTGTATCGGGCATTTCCTACCTTTCTTATCTGTTGAAGCGTTACGTTTTCCATGAGTCGGGCATTCTGGTTTCGGGCATCGTGGGAGGCTTGTACAGCAGCACGGCTACCATTTCCGTACTGGCGCGAAAGAGCCGTAAGGCTTCTGTGCAGGATGCTCCCGAATATGTGGCGGCCATGTTGTTGGCGGTCAGTATGATGTTCCTCCGTTTCTTGATATTGATAGGTATTTTCAGCCGGGAGACGCTACTGGCCATTTATCCCTACCTGCTGATAATGTCGGTGGTGACGGCAGCCGTGGCATGGTATCTGCATTCCAAGCGGAAACGGGTGGACGACGGCACGCAGACCACGGAGGACGAGGACAGCAGTAATCCGTTGGAGTTTAAAGTGGCGCTGATTTTTGCCATGCTGTTTGTCGTGTTCACTATCTTGACACACTATACGCTGGTGTATGCCGGTACGGGTGGGCTGAACCTGCTCTCTTTCATTTCGGGCTTCAGTGACATCACTCCTTTCATCCTGAACCTGCTTCAAGGGACGGGCAGCGTGGCGGTGCTGGTAATTACGGCTTGCAGCATGCAGGCTATTGTCAGCAATATAGCGGTAAACATGTGCTACGCGTTATTCTTTGCCGGTGGAAAAAGCCCTTTGCGGCCGTGGATATTGGGGGGATTCGGCTCTGTTATTGCCGCAAATATCTGTCTGTTACTTTTCTTCTATTTTCTCTAAATTGCTTTCTTTTTGCTTTTTTAACTCCGAAAGTCTCGTAAATGCATGAAAAAGGGGCTATTTTTGCCGAATTCATTGTGACAAAACTCGAACGGGAAACGTCTAATACCAAGACAATAAACATGAATAGTCACTAAATATAAAAACGCAATGAGAACAAAATGGACTGTGCTGCTATGGATGCTGATGATTTCGGGACTGCTTGCAGCGCAAAACACGGCAAACACTTCTTTCCAGGTTAAAGGAATTTTGCTCGACTCACTCACCCAGGAGGGTGAACCTTATGCTACCATTAAAATCGTGAAGAAAGAGGCCCCTGCAAAGGCGCTGAAAATGCTGGTAACGGATATGAAAGGCCAGTTTCAGGAAAAAGTTCCCGGTACGGGCAACTTCGTAATGACCATCACTTCCGTGGGGCGTACCCCTATCGTGAAGGATTTCTCTGTGAAGGCTGGAGAGAACCTGGTGGACTTCGGCACACTCTACATCGTGGATGCTTCCAATGAGCTGGGACAAGTGGAAATTGTAGCTCAAAAGCCTTTGGTAAAGGCGGACATCGACAAGATAGAATATAATGTGCAGGATGACCCTGATGCCCAGTCGAACTCTGTGCTGGAGATGCTCCGCAAGGTACCGTTGGTGACGGTGGACGGCGAGGACAATATTCAGGTGAACGGGAGCAGCAGCTTCAAGGTGTACGTCAACGGAAAGCCCAACAACATGATGAGCAATAACCCGACCGAGGTACTGAAGAGTATGCCTGCCAACAGCATTAAGCATATCGAGGTGATTACCAATCCCGGCCCCAAGTATGATGCTGAAGGTGTGGGCGGTATTCTGAACATTGTCACCGTGGGTAGCGGACTCGAAGGCTATACGGCTACGTTCAGTGCCAACGTCAGCAACCGCGGTGCAGGCGGTGGAGCATTCGGTACGATAAAGAGCGGCAAGCTGACTGTCAGCGCCCGCTACAACTACAATTATAATGACCAGCCCCGCAACTACAGCAGCGGCAGCCAGCACGTGACACCGGAAGCTGTTACGGAGAATTCTTCCAACCTGGACTATGACGGCAGTAACAAGGGCCACGGTTCCTTCCAGTCGGGCAGTATGGAGGCCAGCTACGAAATAGATACACTGCGCTTGGTCACTATGTCTTTCGGACTTTGGGGTGGCGGAAACAAGAGCAACGGCTCTACGGACTACATCGCCACCTTTCCGCAGGACATAAACGCCGCTCCCATTTATAGCTATTCGGCTTTCAACCGCAGCAAGTCTTCCTGGTATTCCATCGACGGAGGTGTCGACTACCAGCGTCTGTTCAAGGTGAAGGACCGCATGCTGACATTCTCCTACAAGATAAACACCCGTCCGCAAACGTCGGATTCCTACACGGAATATGAAATAGACAAAGGCTATAATCCCGATTGGGCTGATTATCTGAAACGTCTGAGAAATTTGCATAACGACGGCGAGCAGAACACCACCGAGCATACTTTCCAGGCCGACTATACCACGCCTATCGGCAAGCTGCATACGCTGGAGGCTGGTGCCAAGTACATCCTGCGCAACAACTCTTCGGAGGACGACCGTTTTGATGCAGACGATACCGGAAAGTATGAATACAACAAGGAGCAGAGCTCGCACTACAAGCATCTGAATGATATTATTGCCGCCTATCTGGGATATGGGCTGAAAGTGAAAAGGCTGTCCGGCCGTTTGGGAGTGCGCTACGAGCATACCATCCAGGATGTGAAGTATCTGGTGGGGCGTGGCGAGGACTTCACAAAGAACTTTGACGACGTAGTGCCTTCCGCCTCCATCGGCTACAAGCTGACGGATATGTCCAATCTGCGCTTGGGCTACAACATGCGTATCTATCGTCCGGGAATCTGGTACCTGAATCCGTATCTGAATGATACCGACCCCTCCTACATCAGTCAGGGTAATTCGGAACTGGACAGTGAGAAGAGCCATGCATTCAATTTGAGTTATAGTAATTTCACGCAGAAGTTCAATATTAACCTTTCAGCACGCTATTCATTCACCAACAACAGTATTGAGAATGTAACGAAGCTCATGCCCGATACGGAGATTGAGGGATTGAAGAACCCCACGGGAAAGGATGTGCTCTATTCTACCTACGCCAACATCGGTAAGACCCGCCGTGCCAGTGTGAGTGCTTACGTCAACTGGAACGCTACTCCCCGTACACGTATCTACATGAACATGAGCGGTGATTATTCTTACATGGAGGGCAGTGAGGGCATGCGTAACGACGGCTGGAGCCTCTTTGCCTACGGTGGTGCACAGCAGACGCTGCCCCACGATTGGCGCATCAGTCTGAATGTCTTCGGACAGACGCCGTGGATTATGCTGCAAGGTAAGGGTAGCAGCTTCTTCGATTATGGCTTGAGTGTCAACAAGTCATTCCTAAACAAGCGTCTCACTTTGTCCGCTTTTGCCAGCAACTTCTTCAAGAAGTATATGGACCAGAGCTCTACTACCGAAGGTGCCGGCTTTATACGCGAAAGCAGCTATAAGTATAGCCGCCAACGTTTCGGCATAAGCGTCAGCTACCGCATCGGCGAGCTGAAGGCAAGCGTGAAGAAGGCTGCACGCACCATCAGCAATGACGATGTGAAGAGTGGCGGTAGCGGTTCCGGTGGCGGCGGTGAATAGACTACTACGAATTCATTTACGGATATATCAGGCAGGTGACTGTTCCGTCCATTGTCATGACGATGAGACGGTGGTCACCTGCCTTCTTCAGTGAGGTGACCGCCGAATGGGATACTTTATGGCTCCAGGCTATCCCGCTTCCGTCTGTCCGCACGGCATGGACCACTCCGAATTCGGTAGGGATGAACACATACTCTTCCGTGGTTTCCATGCGGGTGGGGATGAAATTACCTTCATACGGCATCAATGTATTCCAAAGTGGAGTGTAGTTTCCTTTTGAGACATCTGCTGCCGTAATGTTGTTCTTGATTCCTTTTATGTACATGGTCTTTCCATCCGGAGAGAAACCGATTGATTCGCGTCCTTTCGCTTCATCCGATGCCCAGAGGATTTTTCCGTCTTCCGGGTTGAAGGCGCGTACAAAGTAGTCGGAACTGAGCACTATGACCTGTTCTGATGCTTTTCCATTCTTCCGGTAGGGCAGCACTGTGGGCCAGCAGGCTCCCGGAGAGAAGTATCTTCCGCGTTCGGTGTCGAATTCCCATACTTTTTTCCCGGTTTTCCGGTCGATGGCATAGAACATGGCTCCCCAGGTTCCGATATAGATGCGTTCGTGGTCTATAGCCGGGCGGGACTCGATGTAGCCGTTCAGTCCGTCGGTAACCCAATTGAGCGTGCCGTTTGCCAGGCGGATGGAGTAGAATTTTCCGTTGCTGCTGCCTGTATAGACATTGCCGTTTGCTACTGTAGGGCAGGCTACAATGGGGTAATCCGTGTTGAATTTCCAACGGGCGGAACCTTGTTTTTTGTCCAGTGCATGAATAAACCCGTCGCAGGAAGTGACAACCACCAGTTGGGAAGTGATGAAGGGAGCCGAGAAAATCTTATTTCCTGTGGCATAAGTCCATACCGTTTCTCCGTTGCGGGCATTCAGGGCATGAACCATTCCTGCCGTATTGGTATAGATATACAGTTCTCCGTCAATGCTTCCTTGTGAGGCAACGTCGGTTACGTCTTTCTGCTTCCACACCTCACGAACGGCAGGATAGGTGCTGTTGATGCTGAAATCAGGGCGGTAGTAGACGGTATCTTTCTTTTCACCCGGAATGTTCGATGAAGCAATAGCTGTTGCATTCAGGCGGACAACGTTCCATGCGGGACGGGTTTCCGTTTGGATGATGCGTTCGCAGAAGGTGATGGAATCTTCGTTGACTGTGACGAGATTATAGCCACCTATCGGGTCTTCCCTCCGCAGGGAGGAGCGCCCGATGACTGCCGGAATGCCTTCGGCATCATAAGCGCGGTTGGTGTGCAGGTGTCCGGCAAGAGTCACCAGTACATTGCGTGTTTTGAGAATATCCGTCACTTCGTACCAGTTACTTAAATCCCGGTTCAGTGGGAAATGGTTGACGAAAATGACCGGCAGTTCTTTAGGGGTGGCCCGTACAATGGAGTCCAACCAGAGTATTTCCTCACGTGGAATGTGGGGAGGCCCCATGCGCAGGCTTGGTCCGGCACCACAACCGATGAAGCGTACTCCTTGCCAATCGTAGCAGAAGTGGGATGCTTGGAAAATCTTGTTGAACATGGTGCAGCCGTTTTCGCTCCAGTTCACGTCGTGGTTTCCCGGCAGCAGCAGATAAGGTTTCCTGAAGCCTTCCAGTATTTCCTGCAGCAGCAGGAACTCTTTTGTATCACCGAATTCGGTGACATCTCCACTGAGAATCGTGAAGTCCACGGCAGGATTGGCATTGATGTCTTCAATGGATTGCCGCAGGTCGTCTTCGGCATAAGCGAAGGAATTGAGGTGTACGTCACTGAGCCAGGCGAAAGTGAACGAGACGCGGTTACTTTGTCCGTAAGATAGTGCGGACATTGCCATCATGCAGATGGCCAATAAGATACGTTTCATGATGATGATTGGTTTGAATTTGCCCAAAGATAGTGATAATTCTTTTATTAATAAATAATATGTATTGGTTCTCAGGGGAATATTGTATTTTTGTTGATAAGGAATGAACGGAAAATATAGTAACCGGCATTGTAACATTTTCAAGTTCTTTGTATCTAAAGAGTGAATTAAAAAGTGTACAGTGATGGAAAAGTTATTTCTGACTTTAGTATTGTTTTGGTTTTCTGTCTGTTCTTTTGCAGAAGATTACTCTTTTTCGGTGATAAAATCGGGTATAGGAAAGAAGTCTGTCATTTTTATTCCCGGCTTTGCGAGTTCGGGAGACGTCTGGAAGGAGGCAGTGGCGGAATTGGGAACACATTATACCTGCTACGTGTTGACTATGGCTGGTTTTGCCGGTGTACCGCCGGAAAAAAATCCATCCTTCGAGGGCTGGAAAAACGAGATTGCGACATTCATTAAGGAAGAAAGGATTGACAGCCCCATACTCGTAGGGCACAGTATGGGAGGCGGACTGGCACTTGCTGTTGCAGCAGACTTTCCCACACTCGTTGGAAAGATTGTCATAGTGGATGCTTTGCCTTGTTTGATGGCTTTGACCCACCCAGACTTTAACCCCGTAGCGGATAAAGACTGTTCTGATATGATTACCCGGATAACTGCCATGAACCACGAGCAGTTTGTCCGGATGCAGCGAATGAGTGTGGCTAGTTTGACAACGGACTCTTTGAAGTTTGACGAAATCGTGGAATGGGGTGCAGCCTCTGACAGAAAGACGTATGCCGCGATGTATTGTGACTTTGCGAACACGGATTTGAGGGAGCGAATCAGAAGTATTGCCGTTCCGGTCCTGGTCTTGCTGGAACCGCATTTCAAGAATATAGCATCTATTGTAAATGAACAGTATAGGAATCTGCACGGAGTGCGGTTAAGGTATGCCGAGCAGGGACTGCATTTCATGATGTTTGATGATAAGGAGTGGTTTATGAATGAGCTAACCGGTTTTATAAAAGAGTGACGAGTGGAGTTTGAGGCTATATATAGGGAATATTGGAGTAAGGTGTTCCGTCTGTGTATGGGATATGTGAATGATTATGGTCTGGCCCAGGATATGGCTCAGGAGACATTTGTTGCCGTTTGGCAGAAACTGTCGTCATTCAGAAATGAGGCAGCAGTCGGTACTTGGATTTTTCGTATTGCCACCAATCGCTGTCTTCGTCAGTTGGAACGGCAGAGCCGCATGGTTCCGGTTACTCTCTCGACCGACCTGCCCGAAGAAGAAAGGACGGGTATCGGTCTGCGGCTTCGTCTGTTGTACAAACTCATTGCCGAACTTCCGGAGATGGACCGCATCCTCATTTCACTCGAATTGGAAGATGTCAGGCAGGCAGAGATTGCCCGAATCACTGGTCTGTCTGAAGGTAATGTCCGGGTGAGGATTCATCGAATCAAAGCATTGTTGACAAAGAAAATAAGAGCGTATGAAGAGTGACATAGATATAAAAGAATTGTGGCGGAAACAGGCTGTCCCATTTGCCGACTGTTCCGGATTATTCAAGGAGGTAAATCACTTCAAGAGAAAGAAGGTTCTTGAACTGATAGTGCTTAATGCGGTTTTATGGATGACCATCTGCTTTGTTGCGTTTGTCTGGATATACTTTAAGCCGCAATTGTTGGTTACGAAGATAGGGATTCTTTTGACAATCGTGGCTATGGGCACTGTTGCTGTGTTCACTCATAAGATGATTCCCTTGTATAGAATTGTGGATGAGGAGCAATCCAACCGGGAGTATCTGAATGAGTTACTTGCCGTGAGGCGTAAGGAGAACTTTATGCAAACCAAGCTGATGAACTTTTATTTCATCTCGTTGTCTGTAGGAATAGGACTTTATATGTACGAGCATATTCAGGAGAGTTCACTACAGTTCAGGGTCGTTGCCTATTCGGTTTTCCTTCTGTGGGTTGGTTTGAACTGGTTTGTTTTTCGTCCCCGAATTATCCGGAGGAACAGACAGAGACTTGATAGTTTGATTGTCCGGGTGGAGAGGATCAAGACGCAAATAGATGAACTTTAGGGTATTGAATTGCCCAAAAATCCCTTTTTGAAGCTTGCACTCTCTGCTGAATAGAGAAGTGCGGGTTTCGGGAGAGTGGAAATGGGCAATATTTTTCAGACAGAAGAACAAAAGAACATATTTATTTCCTCTCTTTTGTCTTTTTGTTCTTCTGTCTGAAAAATAAATCTGCATCATCTGCGTCTGAAAAATGGTGTATAGTCTGTTCCAATACACCCGTTTTTAGCATAAGATGTCATTTGGGAATCGTTGAGAATCCCAGTTTCTCCAGTCCTTTCTGCACATCCGGATGACTCATGAAGAGCTTCCACAGCAGCCCCGACCGGTAATTCTCAATCATCACGGCTATCGGGCCCTGGTCGATGGCGAGGTAGCGTCGGGGATACCAGTTGTCCGTCTGGCTGAAGGCATCATAGAAGCCATAGGGTCCGAAGACTTTATCGCCCATCTCGTAGAGATGCCGCATCACCTGCAGCGACTGTTCCGGGGTATAGACGATGGATGACAAGGCGGCAGTTGGAGAGATGACTCCCTGGTCGTCGCGTTCGTTGGGAGCGTGGGCGGCATATCCGTTGACGGAGTAGCTGGCTGTCAGTCCCCAGCAGTCGGGCCCGAAACCTTTGTAGTGCTTGGGGTTGCGGACACAGTAGGCACGGTTCACAAGCGTCAGGTTACGCATCTCGTCGAAGTAGTTGGCGCAGTATTCATCCTTCAGCCCGATGGGGTCGAGGCCGAGGAACGAGTATTGTGCCCAGAAGAGCGGTCCGGCTTCTGTGCCTTGATAGCGCAGATGCAACTCGATATTCTCCACTTTATGAGGGTCTACAATGGCCCCGTTCTGCGCCCAGCCCTCGTGATAGACTGCTGCAGGCACGCCGTGGGTAGGCGAGGCGGCGGCAAGGATATACATGATGAGGCATTCGTTGTAACCGTGTACGGGAAAGTTCATTTCCCAACCGTATTCCGGACTCCAGTGCCAATAGAGCACGTTCTGGCCGTTCTGGCGGTAGAAGTTCCAGTCCACTTCGCGCCACAGCTTGTCGATGCGGGCGGCGAGGGCTTGCTCGGCGGGCGAACCGTCGATGTAGTACTGGTGGACGGAGAGCAGCGCCTGCATGATGAAGGCTGTTTCTACCAGGTCGCCGCCATTGTCTTTCTGCCCGAAGGGTTTCACCTTGCCCGTATCGCCATACCACCAGTGTGGGTAGGCACCGTGGAAACGGTCAGCGGTTTCGAGGAAGGAGACGATTTTCTCCATTCGTTCCAGCCCTTCCTGGCGGGTGACATAGCCGCGGTCTATACCGGCAAGTATAGCCATGATGCCGAAGCCGCTTCCACCGGACGTGATTACGTTCTGGTCGTTCTCCGGATAGACACCGTCCATGTGGATGCGTTCGCGTGCCAGTCCGCTGTTGGGCTCGGCACCTTCCCAGAAGTAGTTGAAGGTACGGCGCTGTACGGTGTCCATCAGGGCATCGTCGCTCAGCCGGTCTTCTTTGGCGGCGGGGCTTTTGCATTGCGTGAAACCGAGCAACAGCAGGAACAATAATAAACTGTATTGTATTTTCATTGTACCAATGCTTACTTGTTTTTTTATCATTTACTTATCTATATTCATTGCACGGTCAATTCAACAAGTATAGGACAGTGGTCGGAAAGGTAGCTGTTCTCCGGTTTGTCTTGGATAACGCGGTAGCGGTCTATCTTTGCGCTTTTAGTCACGAAGACATAGTCCAGCAGTACGCGTTCCTCCACCGGCAGACGGCCGAAGTCATGGAAAGACCAGGACGGACCGTAGGTGACGGCAGCTGTCTTTGCGGCATTTTCCATTCCTCCCTTTTCCAGCGTTTGCAGAGGTTCTTCACCGGGCGTACAGTTAAAGTCACCAGTGATGATGGCGGGCATGTCCGGTGCTATCTCCTTGATTTTGTCGAGAATGAGTTGCACGCCCTCTTTGCGGGCTGTCTTTCCGTCGTTGTCCAGATGGGTGTTGAAATATACAAACTTTTGTCCGTTGTTCTTTTCCTGCAGTATCGCCCAGGTGGTGACACGGTTGTAGGAAGCGTCCCAGCCCTTGATGCCGATAGTTTCGGGTTGCTCGCTGAGGGAGAAATTACCGTATTCCACCAGTGTAAATCGGTCGGTCCGGAAGAATATCGGGCAGTATTCGCCTGCTTCCTTGCCGTCGTCGCGCCCCACACCGAGTGCTGTGTATTGCGGCAGCCCGCGTTTTAGGTCTTCCATTTGGTTGTGAAGCACTTCCTGCATGCCCAGCAAGTCGGGGCTGTAGTAGGCTATCATACGGCAGGCGTCACCCTTGCGGTAATTCCAGTTGTTTACACTGTCCGAAGGAATATCCAGGCGGACATTGAACGTCATCACTTCCAGCGGCTGTCCGTTCTGTGCGGAGGGCTGGCTCTTGCAGCTGCCAAGGAGCAGAATGCTGCAAAAACAAAGGAGTAAAGTAGTATATCTCATGTTTTCTTGTTTTTAGAGTGCAATATTAAATATTTTATTTTATTTCAGTGTCAGTCGGGCTGTCTTTTCTGCCTGGCTGCTGCCACCTATCATCACATCGAAATCTCCCGGCTCGGCCACGTGGTTGAGGTCGTAGTCGTAGAAGCGGAGCAGCTCAGGGGTAATCTTGAAGGATACGGTCTTGCTTTCGCCCGCTTTCAGGAACACCTTTTCAAAGCCTTTCAGCTCGCGTACGGGGCGGGTAATGCTGCCTACGAGGTCGCGGATATAGAGCTGCACGACTTCTGCGCCGTCACGCTTACCGGTATTGGTCACGGTGACTACGGCAGTGGTGGAGCCATTTTGTCCCATGACCGGGGTACTGAGGGCGATGTCGCTGTACTGGAAAGTGGTGTATGAGAGTCCGTATCCGAAGGGATACAGCGGTTCATTGTCCACATCCAGATAGTTGCTGCGGAACTTCTCGAACCAATTGCCGGCAGCCAGCGGGCGACCGGTATTCTTGTGGTTATAGAATAAAGGTATCTGCCCCACGTTCTTCGGGAAAGTCATGGTCAGCTTACCGCTTGGGTTCACGTCGCCGAACAGTACGTCGCCGATGGCGTATGCCGCTTCACTGCCACCGAACCATACGTTCAAGATAGCGGGCACATGTTCCTGCTCCCAGGTGAGCGTCAGCGGCCGGCCGGTGAAGAGGGTTAGTACAACGGGCTTTCCGGTCTTCAGCAAGGCTTCCAGCAGGGTGCGTTGCACGTCGGGGATATCGAGGTCGGTACGGCTGGAGCTTTCACCGCTCATTTCGGAAGACTCGCCCAGGGCGGCTACAATCACGTCGGCACCGGAGGCCACCTTCAAAGCTTCGTCCAGCAGTTCCTTATCCGTACGGTTGTCCCGGCCCAGCGATCGGCCGAATAGGGTGGCGCGTTCCTCGTAGGCTACATCACCGATGAGGTTGCTGCCTTTGGCGTAGGTGATGTTCACCCGGCCGGCTGTCATTTCTTTCAATCCTTCGTACAGAGAGGGATAGTCGTCCAGGCGTGCGGCAACACTCCAGGTACCGGGCATGTTGCTGCGGGTATTGCCCAGGGGGCCGATGACGGCGACGGTGCCTTGCTTCTCCAAAGGAAGGACGGGACGAGAAGACTTCTTGCCTTGTCCCTCAAAAGGTTCGTTTTTCAGCAGCACAAAGCTTTCGGCGGCAATCCGGCGTGCGGCGTCGCGGTGCTCGCGCGTGAAGATGTCGCGTGCGGGACGGCTGAGGTCGCAGTATTTGTAAGGGTCATCGAACAGCCCTAACTTGTATTTCGCTTCAAGGGTGCGGCGGCAGGCTGCATCCAGCGTCTTCATGGTTATTTTGCCTTCGGTGAGCGACTTTTTCAACGTGCCCACGAAACCTTCGCTCACCATATCCATGTCCACACCGGCGTTGAGCGCACGAGCGGAAACGGTCTGCAGGTTGCCGATTCCGTGTTCCACCATTTCGGAGATACCGGTAAAGTCGGTCACCACAAAACCGTTGAAGCCCCATTGTTTGCGCAGCACGTTTGTCATCAGCCAGTGGTTGGCGGTGGCGGGCACGCCGTCCACTTCGTTGAAGGAGGCCATCACACTACCCACTCCGGCGCGGACGGCTGCTTCATAGGGGTACATGTATTCGTTGAACATGCGGTTGCGGCTCATGTCTACGGTGTTGTAGTCGCGTCCGGCTTCTCCGGCACCGTACAGTGCGAAGTGCTTGACGCATGCCATGATTTCGTCGTTCCGTGTCAGTTGGTCGTTCAGGTCTTTTCCCTGATACCCCAACACCATGGCGCGGGCGATGGCGCCTCCGAGGAACGGGTCTTCGCCCGAACCTTCGGATACACGTCCCCAGCGCGGGTCACGGCTGATGTCCACCATCGGGCTGAAGGTCCATGAGATGCCGTCGGCACTGGCTTCGATGGCGGCGATGCGGGCAGACTGCCCGATGGCTGCCATGTCCCACGTGCAGGAGAGGCCGAGGGGGATGGGGAAGATGGTCTCATAGCCATGTATCACATCCATGCCGAACAGCAGGGGGATGCCCAGGCGGGAGTTCTCTACGGCCAGTTTCTGTACGTCGCGTATCTTGGCCACTCCTTTCAGATTGAAAAGCCCTCCCACGAGCCCCTGCTCAATCTTCTTGGCCACGTCGCTGCTCTTTGCCTGACCGGTGGTGATTTCTCCGGTCACGGGCAGGTTGAGCTGGCCGATTTTCTCTTCCACAGTCATCCGGCGCATCAGTGCGTCGATGAAGCGGTCCATGTCCTGCGGAGACTTCTGCGCCTGCACGGTGACGCCTATTAAAGCGGTCGCGAGCAGCAGACTTGTTCTCTTGAAAATTTTCTTCATATTCATATTGAATTAATTGTTTGTAAGTATGTTCCCTTCATTGTTTTTAGATTGCCGTCACTCTATTGCAGTGGCGCTATGATTTCTTTGCAACGGTGCTGCAATTTCTCTGCAGTGATACTGCAAACGATTTGCAGCGCTACTGCAACTGCTTTGCAGCGACACTGCAACTGTTGTGCAGTGCTACTGCAACACTTTTGCAGTGCCACTGCAAAAAGTTTGCAGCTCTTTGCAGTAGCAATGCTTTGATTGAAAGCAAGTTATGAAATAGACCTTTTGCCATTGATTGGGTCGGCTGTTTCCTTTGGCCGGGTATCAATAGTCGGGGTTCTGTACCAGTACTCCGTTCGATTTGTCTATCTCTGTCTGGGGCAGAGGCAGTAGTGCATTCTTGTCCTGGTAATTCTTTCCGGCAGCTTGCAGCACTTCTTTGGCAATGCCCCAGCGCACGAGGTCGTAGAAGCGGTCGGGTTCCAGTGCCAGCTCTACGCGGCGTTCGTGGCGAATGGCGTCACGCAGCACAGACTGGCTGGCAGATTCTACCTTCGGAAGCACGTCTGCCAGTGTGCCGCGGGCATGGGCGCGTACTTGTTCCAGATACCCGGCGGCTTCGCCCGTCAGCCCTTTCTCGTTGGCGGCTTCGGCAGCCATCAGCAGCACGTCCGGATAGCGGATGAGGCGGATGTTTACCCAGAAACCCATACGGCTGTACTTGCGGCGCAGTGTCGGGTCCGTGTAGGCCTTCTTGTTGAAGTAGGCACCCATGGCGGTGGATACGGGTGACTCGCCATAAGGCTGGTTGGTATTCTCCGGTGTGATGGGCTCGTCCGTGCTGCGGCGGAAGTAGAGCAATGTGGCGTTCCGGCGCGGGTCGCCCGGCTCAAAGGCCTTGCCCATCAGTGAGGTGGCCATGTGCCAGCCCCATCCCAGGTCCCACTCGCCGGCTCCGCGCACCCCTTGCACCTGGCAGAACTGGCTGCCGATGCTGGCATCCTCTTTCATGGCATCGGTGGCTTCGCATTGCAGTTCGAAGATGCTCTCGCCGCAATTCTCCCCTTCTACGGTGAAGACTTTGTCGACCGGTGTATTCAGGTTGTAGATGCCCGATTTTATCACTTCGGTGGAGGCTGTGTACATATTGTCCCAATCGTTTCGCATCATATAGGTGCGTGCGTGCAGGGAGCGTGCGGCGCCCCAGGTCAGCCGTCCCGTGTAGTCGCTGTCCCACCGCAGGGGCAGGCATTCTTCGGCTTCGGTCAGGTCTTTGTCAATCTGTTCGTATATCTTTTCCGCCGTGGTCTTGGGCACGTTGGCATCGGAGGCTTCCACTACCTTGATGGTGACCAGCGGCACTTCGCCAAAGGCGCGTACCAGGTTGAAGTAGCACCAGGCACGGAAGAAGAGCGCTTCGCCGCGGTTGCGGATGGCTTCGGTGTCGTCCTTGTGTCCGCTCTTCTCAATGTCGTCCAGGATTTCGTTGCACTGGTAGATGATTTTGTAGTTCTGTCCCCAATAGGCGCTGAGCGGCCCGTTGGAGGCAGTGTATTCGAAGTCGTCCCACATGGCGGCCTCGTTGCTGCCGTCGCCGGCGTCACTGCCTTTCTCGGAGTCCTCGCTGCGCACCATGTGCACCATAAAAGCAGGAATACCGGCAGTGATGTCGTACGAGCGCATCAGGTAGTAGACGTTGAATATCTTCCCGCCTACAAGGGCGTTGGGAGAGTCATCTTCCGTGAACTGCCCCAGCGGATCGCGGTCCAGGAAGTCGTTGCAGGATGTCAGTGAGAGGGCTGTTGCACCCACCAGCAATGTAAATATGTATTTTATCAGTTTCATAAATTTATATTTTTCATTCCCCGTTCCCTTTGAAGGAGTCGGGGGAGGTTTGAAGTTACTCTTTTTTAGGGGAGAGGCTTTTAGAACGTCAGATTAAATCCGAACGTATAAATCGCCGGCATCGGATAACTGCCGTCGTCCACCCCGAAGGCGATGGCGCTTCCGCCCAGTTCCGGGGTATATCCGGTGTTGTGCTTCCACGTCTTCAGGTTCTGTATGTTCACGTAGAGCTTCAGCGCCTGCATGCCTATCTTCGAAATCAGCGCCTTGTCGAAGTTGTATGCCAGCGACACGTTACGGATGCGGAAGAACGAGCCGTCCTCTATGTAATACTCGGAGTTCAGGTTGTTGATGGTATGCTTGGTGTTCAGCAGCGGCTGGGTGTTGCTGGTCCCTTCACCGTGCCAGCGGTCCATGCGTTGCTCCATAAAGTTGAACTGGCTCCAGTTGTAGTTGTCCCAGGTACGGTAAATCTGATTGCCGCCTTGTCCCATCATGTCTACTGCCAGCTCCCAGTTCTTGTAGCCCAGGCCGAGCGTGAAGCCGTAGGTGACATCGGGTGTAGGATTACCAATCATCGTACGGTCTGCCGTGGTGATTTCACCGTCACCGTTCACGTCGCGGAATTTCAGGTCGCCCGGGGTGACGGTTGCCAGTGTGTTCTTGGGAGAGTGCTCAATCTCCTCCTGGGTCTGGTAGACGCCTTCCACCTTGTAGCCGTAGAAGTAGCCGATGGGGTATCCTGCCATTGTGTAGCTCTGCTGCTTGTCTCCGGCTATGATGGAATAGCCTTCCTGCACGAGGCTCAGTACCTTGTTCTTGATGGTGGCAAGGTTCATCCCCACGTTGTAGTTCCAGTCGCCTATCCGGTCGCGCCAGCTTAGGGCCAGCTCTACGCCCGAATTCTCGATGGAGCCGAGGTTTCCGATACCCGGTACGGTGCCCGAGATGCCCGGCACTTCGGCCAGCAGGTCTTTGGTTTTCTTCTTGTAGTACACCCCTTCAAAGTGCAGGCGGTTGCGGAGGAAGTTGGCTTCTGCACCGGCTTCCCAGGCTTCCACCTTCTCCCAGCGCAGTTTGGGGTTGGGCAGGTAGGCAAGCTGGTAGCCCGGATAGATGGCAGACGGGGTGCCGAACACGGCGGAGTAGGCATTCGTCAGCAACGGTTCGGCGGGATAGGCGCGGTCCAGGTTCTGGTTGCCCAGTGTGCCCCATGAGCCTTTCAGTTTCAGCATATCCAGCCAGGTGATGTCCTTCATCCATGCTTCCTCGCTCATCAGCCAGCCCAGGCCGACGGAGTAGAAGTTCTGCCACTGGTTGCCGGTGTAGGAGAAGGCGGAAGAACCGTCGCGGCGGTAGGAGCCGTTGAACAGGTACTTGCCCTTGTAGTTGTAGAGCACGCGTGCCAGCACGGACACGGTGGAGCGCTCCCACTGCGTACTGCCGTTGGTGGCGGTGGCTGCGTCGCCGATACTTACGTACCATTTGTCGGGATTGTCCGGAATGACCAGGCCTACCCCTTGGGTACGGGCGCCGTTCAGATTCTCGAGCTTGTTGTAGTAGGTGGTGAAACCGGCTGTGGCCGTCACGCTGTGGTCTCCCCAGGAGTTGGTGTAGGTCAGCAGATAGTCGCTCTGTACCTTCATTTCCGTTTCTTTGGCTTGGGACACTCCGGTCTTGCCGTTGCCCAGCGTGGCTATGTCTCCCTCGACGCTTGCGTCATATACCTGGATAACCGGGGTGTATGTCCGTGTGCTGTTCGAGGCATAGTCCAGGGAGAACATGGCCTTGAACTGGAAGTGTTTCAGGAAATCCCATTGCCCGTACACGTTGCCCGAGCCACGGTAGTTCTCGGCTTTCGTGGTATTCGCCTTCAGGTCTACGTCCACCATCGGGTTGTTCATCTGTGCCTTCTGGAATCCGGGCAGTGAGGTGTAGAGGCCGTACTCGGAGTTGAATACATGCGCCACCGGAGCTGCGCGCAGGGCTGTAGCCACACTCTTCGTGTCGGCGGGCAGCATGCGTGCCCCGTTGAATTGGAAACCTACCTTGAGGTTGTCCGTCACTTTATAGTCGTTGCTGATGTTCAGCGTGATTTTGCTGTACTTCTCGTGCTTGATGTTGCCTTGCTCGTAAGCATAGCCCGCACCGAGATAGAAGCTGTTCTTGTCCGAGGCACCCGTGATGCTGATGTTGTTGTTGGTGATGAACCCAGTCTGGAAGATTTCATCCTGCCAGTTGGTGTTTCCCGTCCAGTCCGAGAAGTTGTATTCCGGGTTGCCTTCATTCCTCAACTGTTCGTTGTACAGCAGTTTGAAGCCTTCGGCATCCGTCAGTGCAATTTTGTCGGTGACGGACTTGAAACCGAACGAGCCGTTGATATTGACGCGTGTCTGTCCCTCTTTCGCCTTCTTGGTGGTGATGATAATCACGCCGTTGGCACCGCGCACACCGAAGATGGCGAGCGACGACGGGTCTTTCAGTATCTCCATGGATTCGATGTCCTGCGGATTCAGGAAGTTGATGTTGTCGTTGAACAGTCCGTCCACCACATAGAGTGGCTTGTAGCCGTTGATGGAGTTTGTTCCGCGTACACGGATTTCCGGGTCGGAGCCTGCCTTGCCGGAGTTTATCACCTGCACGCCGGCAATCTTTCCTTGCAGTGCGGATACGGGGTTGACCACCGGCTTGTTGGCGATTTCGTCGCCTTTAATGTTGGTGATGGAGCCCGTAAGGTCTCGCTTCTTGGCGCTGCCATAACCGATGACAACGGTTTCGGCCAGCATCTGCGAGTCGTCTTTCATCTGGACGTTGATTACCGACTGGCTGCCTACCTTGACAGCTTGCTTCACCATGCCTACATAGGAAAAATCCAATGTGTTCTCCGGGGTGGCCTGGATGGAGTACCGGCCGTCTATGTCGGTAATCACGCCATTGGAGGTTCCCTGCACCAATACGGTGGCACCAATCAGCGGGTCACCCAGGGCATCGGTCACGGTACCGGTTACTGTTTTCTCCTGCGCCGATGCGGCGACACTTGCCAGCAGGCACACCGTCAGAAATAGGTTTCTCAGTCTTCCGGTTTTCTTCTTGGGAAGGTTTAGGTTCTTCTTCATTACATTGATTTTTTAGTGGATAAATCATTCAGTTTCTCCTCTGAACAATCAAAATGCAAAAAAGATTTGGTGACGGTGTTAAAAAAGGGCAGCCCGGTTTTCGCGGACTGCCCTCTTACCTAAAAGCAAAACTATACCTATTTCAACTCAAAACTCGTAGTCTTTACATCGCGGCTGTTGGGTCCAATCATTACATGGAACTCGCCGGGTTCGTATACATACTGTATGTCGTAGTTGTAGAACTTCAGCAATTCGGGGGTAATGGTGAAGGTCACCTGCTTGCTTTCGCCTTTTTTCAGGTGGATGCGCTCGAAGCCTTTCAGCTCTTTCACGGGGCGGGTAATGCTGCCCACCAAGTCGCGGATATAGAGCTGTACGATTTCATCTGCATCGTAGTTACCCGTATTGGTTACGGTTACGGAAGCGGTCAGCTTGCCGTCCGCATTCAGTTGCTTGGAGCTGAGCGTGATGTCACTGTACTGGAAGGTGGTGTAGCTCAAGCCATAGCCGAAAGGATACAGCGGGTCGTTGCTCACATCCAGGTAGTTGCTGCGGAACTTCTCGAACCATTTGCCTTCTTTCAGAGGACGGCCGGTATTCTTGTGGTTGTATGCCATAGGCAACTGGCCCACATTCTGCGGGAAAGTGGTGGTCAGCTTACCGCTGGGGCAAACGTCTCCGAACACTACATCGGCAATGGCATCGGCAGCTTCGCTACCTCCGAACCATACATTCAGGATGGCGGGGACATGCTTATCCTCCCAAGTCAGCACTACGGGACGTCCGGAGAACAATACCAATACTACGGGTTTGCCCGTTTTCAGCAATGCTTCCAGCAGGTGGCGCTGTGCGTCCGGCATTTCCAGTTCGGAACGGCTACTGCTCTCACCACTCATCTCGGAGGACTCGCCGAGGGCGGCTACAATGACATCGGCTTGTGCGGCTACTTTCAGGGCTTCGTCCAGCAGTTCTTGGTCATTGCCACGGGGCAGTTCACGGCCGAACATCGTGGCGCGTGTCTGGTAGTCGGCATCGTACATCAGGTTGCTACCTTGTGCATAGAGAATGTTGGCCTTGGAGCCGACAGAATTCTTGAAACCTTCCAGCAGGGTGCTGTATTTGTCTGCTGTGGCTGCCACACTCCAAGTGCCCGGCATGTTGGCACGGGTGTTGGCAAGCGGGCCAATCAAGGCGATGTTGCCTTTGCGTTGCAAGGGCAGTAGGTTGTCCTGGTTCTTCAGCAGCACGAATGTCTCTGTGGCAATCTGGCGGGCGATGGAACGGTGTTCGGGAGTGAACACTTCTTTTTCGGCACGCTTCACGTCGCAGTATTTATACGGATTGGCAAACAGTCCCAGCTTGTATTTGGCTTCTAGGATGCGTCGGCAGGCTTTGTCAATGTCGGCCTCAGTCACTTTGCCTTCTTTCAGGGATTTTTCCAGTGTGCCGATAAATCCGTCGGCTACCATGTCCATGTCTGTTCCGGCGGTCAAGGCACGTGCGGATACTTCCTGCAGGTCGCCGATTCCGTGGTCTATCATTTCGGAGATGGCTGTATAGTCTGTCACCACGAAGCCGTCGAAGCCCCATTGGTTGCGCAGTACGTCGGTCAGCAGCCAGTGGTTGGCAGTGGCGGGTACGCCGTCAATTTCATTGAAGGAGGTCATTGCGCTACCCACACCGGCTTCTACGGCAGCCTTGTAGGGAGGGAAGTATTCGTTGAACATACGGTTGCGGCTCATATCCACCGTGTTGTAGTCGCGGCCGGCTTCTCCGGCGCCATACAGTGCGAAGTGCTTTACGCAAGCCATTATCTCGTTGTTGGCACTCATATCCTTGCCCTGATAACCGCGAATCATGGCTTGTGCAATGGCTGAACCCAGGAAGGGGTCTTCACCGTTGCCTTCTGATACACGTCCCCAACGGGCATCGCGGCAGATGTCCACCATCGGGCTGAACGTCCAGCAGATACCGTCTGCACTCGACTCAATGGCGGCGATACGGGCCGATTTCTCTATAGCCTCCATGTCCCAACTGCACGAGAGTGCCAAGGGGATGGGGAATACCGTTTCGTAACCGTGAATCACGTCCATACCGAACAGCAAGGGGATGCCCAGGCGGCTGTTCTCTACGGCAAGTTTCTGCACTTCGCGGATGTTCTTCACGCCTTTCAGGTTGAACAGACCTCCGACTTCACCGTTGCGGATTTTACCGGCAACGTCGCTGCTCTTGGCTTGTCCGGTGACGATGTTTCCCGTTACCGGCAGGTTGAGCTGACCGATTTTCTCGTGCAGCGTCATTTTGCCCATCAGCTCCGTAATGAATTTATCCATCTCCTGCGGATTGCCTTGGGATGTGTTTTCTTTGGGCGTTGCCGTCACGGTGAGGGCAGAGAAAGCCAAGGCTGCTAATAATGTGTATTTCTTCATATGATATAATTTTGATTATCCCCTCCGGCCCCCTGAAGGGGGAGGGGAATAGTGATATAGAAATTCAACTTAAGCTTAGCTGCTCCATCATGTCGCATACTAACTTCAATCGTAAATCGTCAAATCGTAAATCCCTAAGCCTTAAATCCCAGCTTCTGCAATCCTTCTTGAACCTCGGGACAGCTCATGAAGAGTTTCCACAACAAGCCGGAACGATAGTTCTCAATCATCGGGGCAATGGTGCATTGGTCGATGGCAAGATAGCGAGGCACCGTCCAGTCACTTCCCTCGGAGAAGGCATCGTAGAATCCGTACTTGCCCCAAATCCAGTCGCCTTTGGAATAGAAATACTTCAGTGCACGCATGGATTCCTCCGGTGTGTAGGGAAAACTGGACAAGGCTGCTGTCGGTGTGATGACACCATGGTCGTTGTCGCCCGGGCAGTGGGCTGCATAGCCTTTGGTAGAGTAGCTGGCGGTCAGTCCCCAGCAGTCCTCGCCGTAACCTTTGTATTGTTTGGGATTCTCCACGCAGTAGCGGTAGTTGGAGAGGGCATGGTTGCGCACCACGTTCCAGTAGTTGGCATAGCGGTCGCTCAGGTTGCGCGGGTCCAGACCGATGTGCGAGTATTGTGCCCAGAACAAGGGACCGCCCAGTTTCTCGGCTCCGTTGTGTTTCAATTCCAAAGGCAGGCCGTAGGGGGCAGAGTCGGACTTGATGCCGCCGCCGCGTGCCCAGCCGTTGTGGTAGGCTGAAGCCGGAACGGGATAAGTGGGGGAGGAGGCTGCGAGCACATACACAATCAATGCTTCGTTGTAGCCTTCCAGCGGGAAGTTCATTTCCCAGTTGTATTCGGGAGACCAGTGCCAGTAGATGACATCCTTGCCATTCTGATACCAGCTGAACTCCATCTCTTTCCACAATTGGTCAATCTTCTCTACCAGCGCCTTTTCCTGCTCGTTGCCGTCGCGGAAGTATTGGCGTACGCAAAGCAAGCTTTGCATCAGGAAGCAGCTTTCCACCAAGTCTCCGCCGTTATCTTTTTGTCCGAAAGGTTTCACCTTACCGGTAGGGCCGTACAACCAATGGGGCCATACGCCGTGGAAGCGGTCGGCGCGTTTCAGGTAATCGGCAATATTGGTCAGGCGCTTCACGCCTTCTTCCCTGGGGATGAAGCCGCGTTCGATGCCTACCAGCAGTCCGGCTATACCAAATCCGCTGCCGCCGGTGGTGACAACATTCTGGTCCTTTTCGGGATAATCCCCATCCAGGTGGATGCGTTCGCGTGCCAGTCCGGAGGTCGGTTCCGCACCGTCCCACATGTAGTTCAAATGTACCTTCTGGATGTAATCAAGCATTTCGTCATCCGAAGCGAATGATTCGGGACGTACTTCCTCTGTGTCGGGCTTTTCCTCTTTTCCGTTCTCTTTCCCGTTTTCCTTCAAGTCGGAAGAGCAGGATGCACAGCCCGCCAATGTGGAAATCAGGAACAAAGCCAGCACATGTATCATTATTGGTTTTTTCATATCTTTATTTCTTGTGTTTAATTTTTTGTCGTCTTGCACAATGGCGAGCGGCCGTTTTCGTTCAGCGCCTCGATAGTGAAGTAATAGTCCGTGTCCGCATCCAGTCCGCGGAAGTCATATTCCGTCTGTCCCAGTACCGTGATGGCATTGTACATCTTGCCTTCGGCGGTGCCGTAGTAGATGTTGTAGCCATAGGCGCTTGCTTCGGGTTGCCAGGAGATAAGGGCATTCCGGCGGTCTTTCCTGTCACGTTTCACAGTCAGTCCTTTCACGGCTTGCGGGACATCGCCGTCACCGTTCCCGAAGACGCGGAAGCCGGACAAGGCGACATTTCCCGTAGGCATGTGCACATTCTCGTATTTCAGATAACGGGCACGCAACGGCTCGTTGAGCTCGATGTAGTCGTGCGGACAATCCTTGTCACTGTCGCTCTTGTCTATGACCAATGTCCATTCTTTTCCGTCTTCGGAAGCAAAAATACGGTATTGGTGATAAATATCCATGGCACGGTTGTATTGAACCGCTTTATGGTCGTAGAAGTTCAACTGCACGGCACGTACATTCTTTGTACTGCCCAGGTCTATCCCGGCCCATTCGCCGGGGTTGCCGGAACGGGCTGCCCAGTAGGTGCGCATACTTTCGTCCGTCAGGTTGGAAGCTGCATGGATGCTATCCGTAGATGATACCTCCACCGGTTTGCCGTAGGACAGAAGCATCCATCCCGTGAAACGCTCTGCAGGGTTCTTTACGTCCATCGGTGCTGCCCAGTTGGGATAATCGCCGAAGGCAGTGGACGAATACATGACACCATCCTTGTCGAAAGCCACCGGATAAAGACCGATGCGGCGTTCGAACTTGTACTTCAGGGAGAGCATGCAGGTGGCCACGTGCCAGTAATTGCCTTTCACGTCGCAGAACGTGCCTCCATGACCGGCACCTTGCACATAACCGCCCGGCTTGTAGCACATCGGGTTATGCTTCTGGTAGACAAACGGGCCCAGCGGGGAATCCGAAACATATACGCCATCGGCATAGACTTTGAATTCAGTGCCCGGAGCACCATATTGGAAATAATATTTGCCATTGTGTTTGGTCATGTAAGCGCCCTCTGTGAATGGGCGGAGTGTCACTTCATCGTCATTGTTCATGCCGAAACGTTCCCAGCCGTGTTCTTCGGGGCGGAGCATCATCACGTCGTGAATCTTGCTGATGGGATAGAAATCATTCCGGTCCAGTTCCACCGCCTTTAGCGGATATTCATTGCTGGAGCCATAATACATATACAGTCTGCCGTCATCGTCCAGAAACATGCAGGGGTCCCATGTGGGAAGCACATTCTTTTCGATGGCACGTTTGAAACGTCCCGTTTTGGGGTGTGTGCTGTACCACACGGCAAGGCCTTCGTAGGTGGAGCCGGTATAGAACAGCGTGTCACCGCTTACATAGGCTGCCGGTGCGCACTGGTCGTCGTCCGTAGGCTTGCGTTGGAAGCCGGCAGGAACGAAATCCCAATCCACCAGGTTCTTGGAATAGTGAAAACCGCCCTGGTTGGTGGAGAACAGAAAGTATTCTCCCTTGTATTCCACCGCCATCGGGTCGGCAGAGGAACGGAACGAACCGTTGGGACGCACATTGTTGTTGAAAGGCTCGAAATTGTAACTGATGTTCATCGGATTGCAGAAGGTGCGCGACAGAGGCGCCTGTGGGTCATACCACCGGGTCGCCTGGGCGGGACGGCGGATTGCGGTTGCCTTGTGTACCTCTTCTTCCATCACTACCTCAATATCGGTTTCATCCAGTGCCAGGATTCTGTTCACTATCTTTTTCCCGGGATAGTAGACATACAGGTGCACGTCGTTCTTCGCTCCTTTGATGGCAAAGCTGCCGTCGTGGGCAGTGGTATTGTGCATGGGACTTGCGAAGAACATGACTGTGGCGCCTGCGAGTGGCTGGCGGTTGGTGTCCAGTACGTGTCCTTTTACGATACGGTCTTGGGTTACAGTGATGTAATAGTCACTGACTTGCCCCTTCACCACTTTGATGGAATCGTCAGGGGTTGCCTTTGCCGCCAGAGCGGCAAAGGCTATTCCACAACTGATTAGGAATCTTTTTACCATATTGGAACGGATTTATTCGGCAATTCCGTCAATGGGTTCCAGCTTCAAATCAGGAAGGTCGTCCAACTGGTTGGCCGGTATGGGCCAATAAGTCTTTTCTGCTGTCCATCCTTTGGGACCGAGTACGGTGGCGGCATCGCCGGTACGCACCAAGTCCACATAACGGGCACACCATTCGCCGCAAAGCTCCATCCGGCGTTCGTCCATCACGTCTTTCAGGGTAACACCGGTTTTGGTGCTCATGCCTGCACGCCGGCGCACTTCGTTGTAGCCTGCGTCTCCATCCTTGCCCAGTCTGACTTTGGCTTCGGAGTTCATCAGCAGTACTTCGGCATAGCGGATGATACGCACATTGTTGTTGGCTCCGTAGGTTGTACGTGGAAGAGTCATCTGATTGTAGGGAAGGTAACCTTTGCCGTTCCAACAGTCGGTCTTGGTGGCCGATGTGGGACCTACCTGCCAACCCTCGCGCGTCTTGCTCAGGGCTTTCAGGAAAGAAGTTTCGGCACGCACACCTTCGCCACGGGCTTCGGCCCATGCCACGAACTCGGGTTCATAGCCTATGAAATTCCAGCCGCCTATGGACTTGGTGCCTTCGGCTTGCTTGTAGCTGATGGTACCGTCTGCGTTCACTACTTCATCATACCTCTCTGCCATGTTCGGACCCTGGAAATTGAACCATTGGTCTACGCCCAGGTAATCGCCGGAACCATTGCCGTAGTCTGTTACCTGGCATTCGAACAAAGATTCGTCACACAACTTTCCGGGAATTTTGAACAGCTGGTAGAAGTCGTCGTAGAGACGGAATCCACCGTTCTTGATGATGTCATCGGTCAGTGTCTCCACTTGTGCATAGTCTCCTTTCAGCAGATAGATGCGGGCGGCCAATGCTTGGGCGGTGAAGGCTGTCACGGCTCCCTTGTGTTCCATCTGGTTGGGACGCATGCGGGGCAGTTTGTCGATGGCGTAGTTCAAATCTTCCAGCATATAATTATATACGGCCTCTACGGTAGAACGGCGAAAATCGGTCTGCAGGTTGTCACGGTAGATGACGGTGGGACCGAAATTGGTCACCAGACAATAGTAGGCCCATGCACGGATGGTACGTACTTCGCCGCAATAGGATTCGTAGGTTTTGTAATCTTCGCTTCCTGCAGCAAGATATTCGGCATAACCGTCGAGGCTTTGCAGGGCGGCATTGGTGATGCGGATGATGTCGTAGAAGTTCATCCATACCTGGTTCAGTGCCCAGAATGAGTTGTTGTAGTTGAACTTGCGTCCGAAGGCCACGGCATCGCCCTGGTCATCGGTACGGCCCGACCACACGTCACCGTCGCGGGTGAACATCAATAGTGCGTTGCACCAGTGCATGCCCTGTGTGCGTACTTTGGAGTAGGCACCCACTACGGGTTGGTACATATTGTTCTTGTTGGTAAAGTCCACGCCTTGTTCGGGAACTTTGTTCTCCGGATCGATTTCTATGAAATCGGTGCAAGCGGTAGCTCCTCCCAGTACCATCATGGCCGGAAGTATATATGCGAATGTTTTCTTTAAGAATTTCATTGTTTTACGTTTTAGGGTTTAGAAATCTATTTGCACTCCGAAAGTATAGGTTGAAGTCAGAGGGTATACTTCGGTATCCCAACCTTCGGCATCCGACACTTCAGGTGTGAAGCTGTTGGCCTTGAAGGTAGTGAAGGGGCGGTCGGCCGTCAATGAGAGGCGGAGTCCCGGCATCACGTAGCTGCCTATCTTCAAGTTCTTGAACGAGTAGCCCAGCGTGATGTTCTGGATGCGGAAGTAATCGGAGCTTTCTACGAAATAGGAAGCGTTGTTACTGTCTGATTTGTTCCAGGTTTTGAGAAGAGCCTTGGCCGACGGATGTTCGTTGGTAGAGCCTGCACCCGTCCAGCGGTTCTCATACTGTGCACGGTCAAAGTTATAGTAGTCGGCTGCATAGCGCAGGGCACGCTTACGGTTCCACAGTTCGCCGCCTGCTTGTCCGTAGGTAGTGAGGCTGAAGTCGAAGTTCTTATAAGAGAATCCGGCATAGAAGCCATAAGTAAAGCTGGGCACGTATGAGCCCAACACCTGCTTGTCGTTTCCGTCTATCACATGGTCGCCGTTCACGTCCTCGTAGATGAAGTCGCCGGGTTCCAGTCCGTTGGCCACGGCGATGGGGTCGGCAGCACATTGTTCAGGAGTCTGGTAGATGCCGATGACCTTGTAGCCATAGAATGAGTTCATCGTCTCGCCCACCATATTCACGGTCTTTCCGCCTTTGATGATTTTCATGTTTCCTTTTAGGCTTTTCACTTCGTTATGCAGATAAGAGAGATTGACGCCGATGTTGTAATTGAAGTCCTGGCCAATCTTGTCGTTCCAGTTCAAGGAGAGGTCGATACCGGTATTCAGAATCTGTCCGTTGTTGCCGGCCAGCAGCTCGCCACTCATCGGGAGCTTGGGTGAAATCACGGCGTTGTCAGTCAGACGGTAGTACCAGTCGATGTCGGCGTTCAAGCGGTTCTTCAGTGTACTGAAGTTGACGCCCACGTTGGTTTCGTTCACTACTTCCCAACCCAGCCAGCTGAAGTTGGTGGTGTTGATGAATCCGTCGATGGCGGTATTGGGACCGAATACGGACTGTACGTTCTGTATGCTTGCGAAGCCTGCACTGGCAGCAATCTTGTCGTTACCCAGCTTACCCCAGCTGGCACGCAGCTTCATGTAGTCGAAGATATTCTGGTTCTTCATAAACGGTTCTTGGGAGATGACCCATGCGGCACCGATGGAGGGGAAGTAGCCCCATTTGTCGTTGTACTTGGACGAGCCGTCGGCACGGAAGGTGAACATCAACATGTACTTGTCGTTGTAGTTGTAATTCAGTCGGGTGAAATAGGAGAGACCGCGGTATTTCCAGCCGTCGTCTTTCACCGTAGCGCCTTCCTTGTTGCCCAGTGCGATGTATTTCCACACGTCCTCACCTTCGGGCACGTTGGTGGCGGTACCTTCGAGCAGGCGGTATTGCTCTTGACGCATGGATGCACCCAGCATACCGGTAAAGGAGTGTTTGCCCCACTTGTCAGTATAAGTGGCCACGTTGTCCCATATATATTTGTAGTAGTTAGTGTTCTTTTTAGTGAGTTCGGTAACCTCTTTCTTCTGGTTGGTGCATACATAGTAGGTAGGAGTGAACTCAGAACCGCGAATCATTGAGTAGTCGTAGCTGTAGCTACTGCGTATATTCAGCTTGTCGGGGATGAGGTTGAGCTGTGCATAGAAGTTGGTCAGCACTTGGTAGGTCTCGTTCCGGTTGTCGTAATAGTTGGCAGTGGCTACCGGATTGTTGAAGTTGTTGGTCAGGCCCACCTGCTCGGGCGATGTGTACTTCTTAGGGAACACGGCATCGTCGCGGCGGTCATCATACACCGGGATGATAGACGGTGTGTTGTATGCCTGTTGCCATGCGGCATTCTTGGGAAGCTGCTGCTGCGAGTTGCTGAATACGCCGTTGAAGCCTACTTTCAGCCATTTGCGGGCTTCGTAGTCAAGGGCGGCACGGAAGTTCAAGCGGCGGTAGTAGTTTTCCACGTCCATGATACCGTCTTGTGCCAGATAGCTCATGCCGGCAGAGTAGGTCGCTTTTTCCGTACCACCGGAGATATTCAAGCTGTGATTGGTCATCATGGCTGTGCGCAACAGTTCGTCATACCAGTTGGTATCGGCATTGAATTGCAGGTTTTCCATATTGCCTCCGAATTCGGCTACTGACTTTTCGAAAATCGACCGGTAAGCTTCCGGGTTGGCTTCCAACATCATGGTGGCATACTCGTGAGAGTTACACATCTCCAGCAGGTTGGTGGCTTTCTGAATACCTACATAACCGTTATAGGTAATCTTGGCATCCTGGTTGCGGCTTCCTTTCTTGGTGGTGATGATTACAACACCGTTGGCGGCGCGTACACCGTAGATGGCAGATGCGGATGCGTCTTTCAAGATGGTCATGTCCTGAATGTCGGAATTGTTCAGGAAGTTGATGTTGTCGTAGAACATTCCGTCCACTACATAGAGAGGAGAAGTGTCACCGAAGGAACCCATACCACGGATGGTCACTTTAGGACCTTCGCCCGGCGTTCCCGAATTGATGATGTTAACACCCGGTACCTTTCCCTGCAATGCTGCCATCGGGGAGGAGGTAGGAACATTGATAAGTTCTTTCTCTTTGACAACGTCAATCGGGGCCGTCAGGTCTTTCGCCTTGGCCGAACCGTAACCGATAACAACAACTTCTTCCAGTAGTTGTGCATCTTCACGTAGCTTTACATTAATGACGGATTGTCCCGCAGCGCTTATTTCCTGCGGCAACATGCCCAAATAGTTGAATACGAGAGTTGCGTCTTCGGGGACGCCGTTCAGTACATAGTTACCGTCGAGGTCGGTAGCTGCTCCAATAGTAGAGCCTTTTACTACAACCGTGGCTCCAATAATCGGTTCGTTGTTCTGATCAACAACAGTTCCTTTAACTGTCTTTGTTCCTTGTGCCAAAACTGTCAGTGGCAATGAGAACAAAATCATGAATAGAAGAAATAAAGTTTGCCTTCTCATAAACTAAATTTAAGAGTTAATAATTCTGCCGGCAAAGGAAGTAATTACGGTAAGTAAGGCAAAAAAAAACACTACCACGATAATACGTTTAGGGTAAAAATGGGTACCGTTTTACTACGTTTTCGTGTTACTTGTTTCTAATAATCAGTTTGTTATGATTGAATGATTTGTAGCCGCTTTATTTCAAGTCGATGAGAAAATCCACTAATCCCGTTCCGTCGGGGATATCCAGTTTCTTGCGCAAACGGTAGCGTGCTGCCTCTACTCCCCGGATAGTGAGGTTGGTCATTTGCGCAATGTCTTTCGTAGAAAGATTCAGGCGCAGCAGCGCACAAAAACGGAGGTCGGTAGCGGTAAGACTGGGATAACGTTCGCGCAAATTACGGAAGAATTTCTCATGAATCAGGTCGAAATTGTTCTGGAATACATCCCAAAATTCCTGTGTCTCGATGTTTTCGTTGATGAGCTTCAGCAGAGATTCGAGGTTCTTGCGTCCATATTGCCCTTTCACCAGGGACTCTTGTACGACAGTACGAAGTTTCTCCAGGACCTCGTTCTTGGCAAATACACCCAGTGCCATGCTGGCAAGGTCTTTACTCTTTGCCGACAACTCGGCTTCCAGCAATTGCTGTTGCTGCAGAGTTATCAGATGCTCCTGCTCGCGCATCTTGATGTTCTGCTGCACCTGCTCTGCCTCATACTCCTTCCGTTTCTTTTCCATGGCACGGTTGGCGCGCCACTTGGAGAAAAAGTAGACAAGCGCTGTGAGAACTATGAGATAGAGCGCAAAGGCATAATAGGAGAGGTAGAAAGGGCGGGCTATGGCAAAATGATATTCCACCTCACCGATTTTCTGTCCCAAATCATTATAGGCTTCTGCCTGGAATGTGTATTCTCCGTAATCCAGGCTACCGTAGCGGATTTCGGGCTCTTTCAGGTCCGATGTCAGCGCCATGCCTTGTCCTCCTTGCAGGACATAATGGAAATGTACGGACAATTTATTGTAATGCGGCAGGCTTACTGAGAACAGCAAATCCCGGTAATTGCTTTCCAGTTCGACATTTCCAGACAGAGGCAGGCGTTTCTCCTTTTTATCGGAAGAGGAAGCAGTGACCGAGCTCAGTGAGAGGGCGGACTCCAGAGTAGGACTGAGGCTGTCTGTGTTTTTGCTGTAACTGGCGATTCCGTTGTTCAGATTAAAATAGACAACGTCATTGTCGACGAACACATTGTTGTAGTTCTCTATGCATGGAGAATCAAACAGTTCGATGAGGATGCGCTGCTTCACGATGTACTCTCCTTCTGCGTACTCTACCAGTACGTACTCATGTGAACCGGACAGCCAGAAGCGGTCGTTCGTGACGGATACCACAGAATGAGCATTCCTGATGTAAGGCAGAATGGCATTCAGCTTTTGGAAGGGGATAATCTGCCGGGTGATGTCGTCATAGGTATAGAAGCCGTTGGGACTGGAAAAGACGATACGTCCTCGCATTTTCATTACTTGGATAGGGCCGATGATATATTCCGAGCCTAAATGGGAGATGTGCCGTACGCTTTTTACAGCCGACAAGTCATCGCTCAAGACTATTTTATAGACTCCCTGATACATGTGTGAAGCCCAGATGACACCGCTTTGGTCCACCTCCAAGTGCATGACCGGTGCAATGAAGCCGTCTATGACATGCGAAAAGGTCCATTGCCCGTTCTTCTTTTTATAGATACGCAAATTGGCGTAGGATGATTCCAACAGTATCTCTTCGCCATAGAGGGTGCACTTTATCAGACACGTACTGCTGTTGGTATTGCTTATGACGGAAACATTCCCTTTTTCGCCTATTAATAAGGTATGGGCATTGTTGCCTGCAAAGAGTTGCCCGTCAATGTCCTTCACATACCAGTTCTGTCCTTCAGTATGGGGAAGCAGGCGCAGATTCTCGGTAACCTGGTGGTATTCGTACAAGCCCTGGTTGGTGGCCAGATAGAAACAGTCGCCCCGGTGGGCTATGTCGTACACCATGCCCAGTTTGGTTTCATGGTTGGCAGGAGTCAGCAGCATGACGGGTGAGTTGTGGTGGATGTATGCGATGCCGTCGTCCAATGCTGCCCATACGTTGTTGTCTTTGTCACAGAACAAGCCCAGGACTGTGTTGTTGTCCAGACGGTTATCCAGATTGAAGTGCCAGAGGCAATGTCCTTTGCGGTCGATGGCGTATATGCCATTCAAGACTGTACCTATCATGAATATGGAATCATTGGTCATGACGGCGCGGTTCACCCGCTGTTTCTTCAGCTCTGCATCAATGTCTGTTTTCCAGGGGGTGATGTCACCGTTGTAGCGGAACAATCCGTTATTCTCTGTGACCATCAGGAAGCTGTCGTCCCCGTCGGGCAGTAATGCCACTACATTGTCATCGTTCACTTGGCTGCGGGGGAAGAGATGAAGGAAATCCTTGCCGTCGAATTCATAGAAGTCCTCATCAATCATCTGTGTGTAGATATGTCCGTTTTGGGTGTAGAAGTAGAGCGGCTGTTGCTGTCTGTTGCGGAAAGCGTGTACCATCTTCCCGTCGTAGGAGAACCAGGCGCTGAACGACTGGAAGTAGATGCGACCGTCCAGCTCTACAATGTTCCATATCTCGTTGTTCTCCATGGGGAAATTTTTCAGGAATTTGCTCAAAGAATGGTACCGGAGAGTGCCTGCCTCCGAATACTTGAAATAGCCGAATTCCTCGAATGCCCCCACATAGATACGGTCTTCTTTCACATACACCGAACGGACAATATGGTTCCCCGGCACTTTGTGGAGAGTCCAGCGATAACCGTCATATACCAGGAGCCCCTGGCTGTTGCCGAAATACATTTCGCCGTTGCTGCCTTGCGCACATGCCCAGTTCTGATAACCGGCTTCATAGTCTTTGGCAAGATAGTTGGTGACGGCGGGCATGAAGGAAGAAGCCCTGGCCTGGATGAAGAGGATGAACAATAGAAGGCACACTACCCAATACTTGAAAAGCATCGGTCTTATCGTATTTTGTTTCATTTTTTCAGGTTAATCGAAGTGTTTCTTGGAAGCAAAGATACAATAAGTATTCTAAATATTGTGTTTTGATGAGATAAAAAAGGTACTTGAAGCGGTTAGGGAGGATGCTTCTTAATGAATATCCTCCCCTCTTAGTTGTTTGTCTTTTGAAATTTATTATAGGGATTGTGCGGATGATAGGACTCGAACCTACACGCCTCACGGCACCAGATCCTAAGTCTGGCGCGGCTGCCAATTACGCCACATCCGCGGAATAATTCCGATTAGCGGGAGCAAAGATAGAAAGAATTTTCGTTTTGGCAAATTGTTTTGTAGATAAAGTCGTTTTAGAAAGTCACTTTCAGTATTTTTCTTGCTTCCTCAATGATGGTGTCCAAGTCATTGTTCTCATCTTCTTTGCTCATATCCACTTTCTTGTCCGGGTCGATGCCGAACTCGATATGCTGTTTTTGGGCATCGAGGTGCGGGCTGGCAGAAAAGCGTACCCCCCATCCGTTGGGCAGTTCCGAAGAGAATGGCAGGCCCGACCCGCCGCCGGTTTTGTCACCAACCAGGGTGACATTGGGAAAACAGCGCATGGAGTTGACAAAATCATTGGTTGCACTATAGGAATGACGGTTGGTCAGGACAATTACCTTTTTTTGCCAGCGGATACTGTTGGAAGGTTCCACATAAATGGGAGTCGGATCTGAAAAATCGCTATGGCCTTTGCCGGTCTTGTGCTGAATATATCCCGTCAGTACTTTTTCATTCGTGAAGCGTTGTGCCATTCGGGTGGCGTTTGTCAGGTTGCCGCCACCATTGTTGCGCACGTCGATAATTAGGCCGTTACAAGCGGAAAGGTATAACAGAATCTCATCCAGGTTGCCGTTTCCGATGCCGCTGGAGAAATCACCGTAATAGATATATCCTATGTTGTCCTCCAATATGGTATATTTGGCGCCTCCAGCAATGCGGTAGTCTCTTCCCAGGTACTTTTCAATGATACTTTCGTTGAAGTTACGAGGATAATCCAGATACCAGTCCCAGTAGCGCGCCATGTTGGAAGAAGAGTACAAGTTGACATGTCCGTCTTTTAACTCGGCAAGCATGTTACCTAATATTTCAAATAGACCGTCGTAGCTCATTCCCGGGGTAATGAGTGGCTGGTACTTGTCATGGATGGCATCCCAGTCTATTTGCTTGTAGTCCAGGAAGCAGTACTGTTCGTCTATTATTTCCCACAAGGCTTCGAAATTGCCTTGTGGGGTATTGTCGAACTCTTCCTCACGAATACATCCGTTCAATAGGGGCAATAACGTGAGTAGGATACTCCAAATTATTAAAATATATCTTCTTTTCATGCACATTATCCTTATCATCTTATCGTTTATCACCTTGTCACTTTTTACTTTCTCTTGTTAGGAAACAGATAGAGTTCCTTTACGAACCCCACCATGAATACATGCGAGTAAGTATGTGTCTTTATTTCATTTACTTTGGACTGTTGTGCGTCCCATATGTAAGCGAAACGCATCCGGGCACGTCCCACCGGAAAGTCTGCGGTCAGCATTTGTCTCAGAGAGGGCTGGTTGTGCAGGGAGGTGAAGTTCACTACTCCGTCCCAATGTCCTAACGTAAATATCTCGTAGTAGGACTGTCCATAGTTGGGCATGAACATGATACCTGCCAAGGGAAGATTTACCTGATAGCGTAGTGTGATGGGACGGTTCTTGATGCGCAAGTCCCAAATAGCCATTCCCGATGCGGCAAGGTTGATATAGGCACGTGCTTGGGCGGGGTTGTTTCCGTTGCGCAGATTATAGACAAAGCCACCGTTGAAGTCGCCGACTCCTCCGGCAAGCAGTTTGAAATTGCCCGTGATTGGAAAATTATAATGCAGGCCGTAGTTCCAGTTGGCCAGTCCGGAGAATGTATTGTTATTGTCTACTTTGTTGTGTGTATATCCCAAGTCTGCCTGGAAGAAAGTTTGCAGAGACACGTTGCCGTCCATCAACCGTGTCATCCGCATGCTTTCGCGGGAGATACGGAAATCGATTCCCTTATACTCCTGAGGTGAAAGATAAGTGTCGAACACGTTGGTGAAGCCGACACCATACATGGTGGCACGGGTGATAATACGGTTACGGTTGGTGGAGTCAGCCCGTAGCTTCCGGTCGATGCTGCATTGTGCTTCTTGTGCTTTCAGTCCGACACTTCCCAAGAGCAGTCCGCATAGGATTATTATCTTGTATATGTACATATTAAATTATCAATTACAAATTAGTAATCGTTAGCCACTAATACTTCATTTCCGTCCTTCATCAAAAGAGTTTCATCTGTCCTGTCATCTCGTCCAGTATGTCCCCTTCGCTTTTACCGTGGTCGGGGTCCAGAATTTCCGGTTCTTCATCCGTTTCCTGCTCTTCGGTTTTCTGCGAGGGTTCAGGTTGGCGGGTAGGCTCTAATTCGTTGATGGTTTCTATAGTATAGGTGGTCAGGCGCTTACCTTTTGCTTTGAAGCCTTTCACGGCGATGAATTCGTCGGCTTCCACCACCATCGGCTCTCGGAAATTGTCGTGGCCGCCAAACACCACCTCTAAACGCGGGTAGCACTCGTCTGTCAGCAGAATGAGGCTGCTGTTCTTGTTTTCTCCCAAGTAGTTTTGCTTGCGGGCGGTTGCCTCGAAGCAGAAACGCTTGATGTAAGGATAGTTCTGCTGGTCGGCATCGTAGAGTACGGCGGTCCATACTTTGTTCGGATCGTATTTCTCCAATACGCGTATGCCATCGTCATAGTGATTGTTCAAGTCGAAGTTGGTGGCATAGAACTCTCCGCTGTTCTGTACGACAAGGATGGTGTCTTCGCTCTGGAATTCTCCGAGATATTCTCCGCGCCCGTCGTAGTTGAGACGTAGCACATCACGGTCGAACCAGACTTTCCGTCCACCCAGCGTGGAGCCTCCACGTTGTTTCAAGGCTATCTTGTGTACGGGGAGTTTCGTGAGTATATTTCCCATGGCCTGCCGTCCCTTGATATTGATGTTGCTGAAATCCTCCTCGAAGATAATACGGCGTACACGGGGATTGGGTTTCAGGGTTACCTTGATGATTTCAGCTTCTCCATTGGGATTGGCGGTGAAGTAGGTGATACGGGAGTCGGGAGTACCTTGCGTCACATCGTATTCGCGGTCACGCACCACGGAAGTGACGGCAAAACGCTTGATATAGCTTGTCCCCTCCTTGCCGTCACGGTAGCAGACATTGTAGATGGTACGTTTGTCGTTCTTCTTAAAAATGTTGGCATAAAGTATATTCTTGCCCACGAACTTCTTGTCGGCCACCGGTGTGATGATATATTTTCCATCGCGGAAGAAGATAATCACGTCATCTATGGGCGAGCAGTTGCCTATGAATTCGTCTTTCTTCAATCCAGTTCCGATGAAACCCTCTTCGCGGTTGATGTACAGCTTTTCGTTGGCTTCGATGACTTTGGTTGCTTCGATGGTGTCGAAGTTACGCAGTTCCGTGCGGCGGGGGAAGGCTTTGCCGTACTTGTCCTTCAACATACGGAACCAGTCGACGGTATATTCCACGATGTTTGCCAGATGGTGGTCTATCTCCTCTATGTCCTTTCGCATGCGTGCTATCAGTTCCTCTGCCTTGTCGGAGTTGAATTTGAGGATACGTGCCATCTTTATCTCCATCAGCCGGAGGATGTCTTCCTTGGTCACTTCGCGGATAAAAGTCGGGTAGTAGGGAGTCAGGCGCTCATCGATATGTTCGCAGGCGGCATCCATGTTTTTGGCTTGTTCAAACTCCTTATCCTTGTAAATACGTTCTTCAATGAATATCTTTTCGAGTGAAGCGAAATGCAGGCTTTCCAGTATCTCTCCCTTACGGATTTCCAGTTCCTGGCGTAGCAGTGCCAATGTGTTGTCGACTGATTTGCGCAATACATCACTCACGGTGAGGAAGTGGGGCTTTTGGTCGTCGATGACACAGCAGTTGGGAGAGATGCTCACTTCACAGTCGGTGAAGGCATAGAGGGCATCGATGGTCTTGTCGGATGATACACCCGGGGCTAGATGCACTAATATTTCCACACTGCCGGATGTTAGGTCCTCTACCTTACGTATCTTGATTTTTCCTTTTTCGCTGGCCTTTACGATGGAGTCGCATACACTGGCCACCGTTTTCCCGTAAGGAATTTCCTTAATGGCAAGTGTCTTGTTGTCTATCTTTTCTATTTTGGAGCGCACGCGTATCGCACCGCCACGTTCACCGTCGTTGTATTTGGATACATCGATACTGCCTCCCGTCTGGAAGTCGGGGTACAGCTTGAATTCTTCGTTGTGCAGATAGCTGATGGAAGCATCGCACAGCTCATTGAAGTTATGTGGTAATATTTTGGATGACAGGCCTACGGCAATACCTTCCACACCTTGTGCAAGCAGCAGTGGGAATTTTACCGGTAGTGTAACCGGTTCTTTGTTTCGCCCGTCATAAGAGAGTTTCCATTCGGTGGTCTTGGGGTTGAATACCACGTCCAGTGCGAACTTGGAGAGACGTGCTTCGATATAACGGGGGGCAGCGGCGCTGTCACCCGTCAGAATGTTACCCCAGTTTCCCTGGCAATCCACGAGCAAGTCCTTTTGTCCCAGTTGTACCAGAGCATCGCCGATAGAAGCATCACCGTGCGGATGGAACTGCATGGTATGTCCTACGATGTTCGCCACCTTGTTGTAGCGCCCGTCTTCCATGCGGCGCATGGAGTGGAGGATACGCCGCTGTACGGGTTTCAGACCATCCATGATATGGGGTACGGCACGTTCCAATATAACGTATGAGGCGTAGTCCAGAAACCAATTCTGGTACATGCCGCTCAGTTGGTGCTTTATATTGGCATCCTTTGCGTCCGCAGGTTTGTAATCCGAGTGTTCTTCGCTCCCGGCCGGGAGTTCCTTGTCCAAATCATCTTTCGGTGCTTCAAAATCTTCGCTCATATTTGTTCGGGAATTGTCTATTCTATGATATTACTGATTTTTCAGTCGCAGGCAAAAATACAATTTTTGTTCGATAAATGAGAATTTGCGCGGAACTATTGTGCCAAATCCTTCCCATTTTTTAAAACTTCTGCCCGTTAATGGAACCAATCTGTCTCTTTCCCGTTAGCGGAATTATATTGAGGACGTGCTTCCGCCTCTTTGCGGACAGCGATGTTGCTTTTGTCTTTCTTGCCGACAAGTTGGCAAGGTTTTGCCACCACACTGGCAAAGCTTTGCCAAAGGCATGGCAAAACTTTGCCAATATGGTGGCAAAACGCTGGCAAAGTAACTTGCTGGCTTGTTGTGTGTTGGCTCGAATTGTGCAGCGATATCATCACAAGGGTGAAGAGATACTGGGCAGATTCTGCCGACGGATTCATTATTTTGTGAATTTCCATTCGTCAAATAAGAACTTTCCGTTCCCGAATACGAAGTAAATGTCGTGTTTGCCTTTTATCCGTTTGTCCAACGGCTTTGTCAATGTTTGCCACGTATCGGTATCAAAGGTCAAGGTGGATAGGAGCGGACCGTCTGGACTGTCCATGTGTATTTCGATGGAGCCTTTCCCTTTTATCTTCATCTGTATGGCTTGAGGTGATTGCGGGAATTCCGCACCGCGGACACAGATGGCCTGTCCGCTCTTGTTTCCTACGGCAGACATGTTGCCTGTCTGTCCGGTCGGTTCAAAGGCAATGCCGCGTGTGGCGGCTGTGGTCTCGGCCTGTTGCTGCGCAAACGGGTCGAGAGGCTTGATTTGTGAAACGCCCTTGGCTGTGGCTGTGCCCATGTGGATAGTGAGGTCCTTTTCGTCCACCTCTATTTCTTCCACGCAGATACTGCGGACGCCCACTTTGAGGTCGCGGCTGTCCTGCAAGCCCAGTGAGTGGTAGAAGAGATAGTACTTCCCTTGAAATTTTACCAGATGTGTATGGTTGTTGCTGTCGGACATGCCATAGTCGCCGGGATTTTTGAAGTAGTTGTCCCGATAGGTCCAGCTGTCTGTCTCAAGTGGCGTGCGACTCGTCATGTAGCTCATGCAGCACCGGCTCGGCTTGTCTATATCCTTGTGGGGCCATGCATCCCGGTTCTTCCAGTTGGTGTTGTAGGTGTAAATCCAAGTGCCGTTCAGATAGTTCAGTTCGTTTGCTTCAAAGTGGTATGGCGCTTTTATTTCAACTATTTCGCTGTCCAGCGTCTTCATGTCATTTGCCAGCCGCACGATGCGTGCGTCTCCGGGAATGTAGTCGTCGCTGTCGCCCCCGCCAAAGGAGAGCCAGCCGATGCCCTTGTCGTCGATGACTACTCCCGGATCGAAGGGAGCTTTACACTTGCCGAGTCCTGGAGTATTGCCGTCTACCACGCATTTGCCCAATGGGTCTGTCCAGGGCCCCACGGGGGAAGTGGCGGTCAGCATACCTACACCGGAACCGCTGTTGGAGTAGTACAGATAGAAGTGGGTTTTGCCGTCGGCCTCCTTGCGCGAAGCGATGGAAGGTGCCCACGAAGCCATTCCCCAGGGAGCCAGAGCCTTTACATTGATTACTCCGTGATAAGTCCAGTTCACCATGTCGTCAGAAGAGACCATCGTCAGCGAATGGATGTGCTGATAGGTGTTTTTCCCGTTACGGCCCACTACATCATATTGCTGGTGGTCGTTAGTACCGTACACATAAATGCGGCCGTCGTGCACCACTGCTGTGGGGTCGGCCATGTATTGGAAGTCGAGAAGGGGATTGGCATTGCCGGTAGAGAACTTGGGCGAGAATTCAAAAGATTCTTCCAAAGCGCTGTCTGTAGAAACCGGAATGTTTTCAGAAGAGGCAATGCTGTCTGCCCGGAAGGGGGCTAAGGGGATGCCTTCCGTTGAAAAAAGGTTGCCTTGAGCAGCGTCACTGAAGCAGTAGCGAATGGAAACCGGGCTTTCGATTCCTTTTACCGGGACAATCAGCTTTCCCCCGTCTATCCTGGCCCGGGCCTCTTGCCATTCCTGGCCGGCTGCGGCCATCATCAGCCCCTCTATCCTTTTCCCGTGTACGGCCAGTCCGTTCTTTATGTCTTTGAAAGAGATTGTCACATGGTTGCCTTTGCGGCAGGCGCTTTCAAAGACCGGGCTTTTATAGGGGCCTGCATATATATGGTATGTATCGTCCAGTGCAAGATTGGCGAGACGTTTGCCTACGCTTCTTTTGTCACGTGGATGGATGTCCTGCACATTGTCCACCAAATCTGACACGGTAATCATCTTGACCTTGTCCAGCATTTCGGGCAACATGGCCTGCTGCTCGCGTAGCAGTGCCGGTCCGTTGTCTTTGGAGTGGTATTGGAAGGGGGCTATCTGGACCAGATAGAATGGGAATTCCTTGTTAAATCCGGTACGCCACGAGCCTATCAGCCGCTGCATCACCCGGGCGTAGGAGCTGGCACGGCCTTGGTTGGCTTCTCCCTGATACCAGATGCATCCGGCAATGCCGTAGGGCATCACGGGATAAATCATGCTGTTGTACAACGTGCCTGTTTCAGCCGGAAACCAAGGATTGGATTCATACGGATAGTCGCACAAGACCGGGTCGCTCATTACGCATTCGCGGGGCGTCCATGTCTCGGCGGTGGTTCCGCCCCATGCGGCTACGATGATTCCTACCGGCACGTCCAGCTCTTCCTGGATGTTGCGGCCGAAGAAGTAGGCCAGGGCACTCGTGCTGCGCATCGTTTCGGGCGTGCACTGTGTCCATTGCGAGAAACAGTTTTCTTGAGGGAACGGGGCGGCTATTCTGGCCACGTGAAAAATTCGGAGATTGGGACAATGGGCATTTGCCGTTTCCTCGTCTCCGTTCTTTATGCCGTGGTTGGCGCTCCATTCCATATTGGATTGTCCGCTGCACAGCCAAACTTCGCCTAGCATGACATCGGTCAAGGTTACTTCTGACGAGCCGCTGAAACGAATCTCATAAGGTCCGCCGGCTTCGCCGGAAGGTACACGGGCTGACCATTTCCCCGTATTATTGACTTGGGTTTTGATTATTTCTCCTTTCATCCATTCGGGGGCGATGGAAATTGTTTCTCCCGGAATACCCCATCCCCAGAAAGTAAGTTCTGAGTTACGTTGTAGCACCATATGGTTGGAAAATATGGCAGGGAGTTGTATCGCTGCTTGCAATTTCAGGATGCCGAGCAGCATAAATAAACTTAAAAGGGTAAGATAATGATGATATTTTTTCATACGAGTATTTATTTCCATAATGCAAATTAATAGCTGTTTTTAGAAACCATTACATTTTAACCGTTACTTTTTTCCCATTATAAGCCACTGCCTTTTTTGCGCCATCAGCAGTTACTATGTTGAATTTCCGTTCTTTCAACATACCGGAAAACTCTCCTTTCCGATTTTCAATAGTGAGCATGCGAGTACGGTCATTCCATTTCATCGTAATGGTGCTGTACATTCCTTTTTCATAATTGTAGTTGTCATTCTCGTCTTCGTAAAGTGTGAATTCGCCGTTACAACCGGGATACACTTTTATCTCCAAGTTGTCCCATGATTTTTCGGTGCTATACTGCACTTCGGGACCTATTGGCAGGATGGAACCTGCTTTCACATAAAGTGGTAAAATGTCAATAGGGGTATCTTTCACGATATATTGTCCGCCGGAGTGTTTCTGATTGGTCCAAAAATCATACCATTCCGTATTTTTAGGCAGATATATTCGCATAGACTTAACGGTACTGAAATCTTCTACACGGATGGTGTCCGAAACTGTTTGGGTATACATGGGTTGGGTTACAGGGCATACCAATAGGGATTTGCCAAACATATACTGATTGTGGATGTTCCACACGTTGCGATCGTGGGCAAAATCCATTGCCAAGGCACGCATGAAGCTGGACTGATTGGCAGTTACCTCCCAGGCAGTTGTGTAGATGTATGGTAACAAACTGTAGCGTAACCGAATGTATTTCTCAATCGCATCGTATATTGGCTCGCCTTTTTTGCCGAATTGATAGATTTCTCTGGGAGCACCTTCCCCATGTGATCGCATCATGGGACAGAATGTACCGAACTGTATCCAACGGGCATAAAGCTCGCGATAATCCGGGTCATCCAGCATCAAGGGATATTGCCATAGGAAGAATCCGCCGATATCGCTGTTCCAATGGGGAATGCCGCATAGTGAGAAGTTTAATCCCGCAGGTATTTGCTTCTCCAAAACTTCCCATGATGCTGTGATATCTCCTGTCCATGTATTGGCACCATAACGTTGCTGGCCGGCAAAGGCTGAGCGGGTAAGGATAAATACGCGTTTATCCGAAGTTACGGCACGCTGGTGGTCGTACACTCCACCTACACTCATTAAAGGGTAGGCATTGCGTACTTTACGGAATGACCCCAAATAGGTGGGCGTGTCAAAATCTTCAGGAATGGGGTGAAAATGGTCGGGTTCGGTAGAGTCCATCCACCAGCCGTCTATACCCACAGAACGTAGGTTCTCGTTCAGGTACTTCCAATAGATGTCGCGTGCTTGCGGATGGTAGGCATCGTACACGCGGGCACCGGATGGATAGTCCATATTGGGAGGCCACTTCTCGGAACCGGATTCGGGCCATGTGCGGAAGTTGAAGAGCATGTTCCCTTTATCCAACTCGTGATAGGGTTTGGTATGTGGTCCGAAAGCTGACCAAATGGAGATGATAATGTGGGCATTCATTCCGTGTATGTCTTCCATCATTTTTTTGGGGTCGGAGAATTCTTCGTTCAAAAAATCCATTGCGTTCCACAGGTAGTTGCTTCCCCAGTATCTCCAATCCTGGATAATTCCATCGAGGGGCACACCCAGTTCGCGGTATTTTTGCACTACGCCAACAATCTCTTTTTGGCTTTTGTAGCGTTCACGGCTTTGCCAGAATCCATATGTCCATAATGGAAACATGGGCACTTGTCCTGTGAGGTAGCGCATCTGGGCAACTACTCCATCGGCATTTTCGCCGTACATGAAATAGTAGTCAATGCAGTCGCCGACTTCAGAAAGGAAGGATGTCTCTTCTTGATTGTCTTTGAAGATGGTTGGCGAATAGTTGTCCCAAAAGAGACCGTAGCCTTTGACGGACTGGAAGAAGGGAATCACATCCTCAAGATTGTCTTGGATAAGGCGTTTGGTCTGGTTACGTTGCGACATTTTGCCGTTTTGCAATTGTCCCAATCCATAAATAGCTTCGTCTTTCTCTAAGGTGAACGATTGATAAACGCTGAAGGTTTTTGTGCCGGCATCGTTGAAATCATCAAAACGTGCGCCTTTATTTTGTTCCTGCAACAGCGATTTTCCATCGGAAGAGGCAAAAGTTATTTGTCCGGTCTCTTCGTTGAGATGGACTGTAAGCTGATGGCTTTTGATAGTCAATATGCCCCCTTTCGAAGAGACGGATAGTTTTACTTTTTCCGGTTGCCCGATGACCGACAAACTTTCTTTGGTATACTTCCAGCCGTCAGGCGATTTTAAGATTCTCACTGTGACAGGAGAGAAGAAGCTAATATCTATACTTATACCTTGCACAGTGCTTTTTATGCCTTGTGAGGTGCGTTGGTAGGTTTGTGCTCTGCCTTGTTCTGCTATGAAAAATGTCAGCATCAGCAGGACAAATAGTCTTAAAAAAAATCCCTTTTTCATACAATATCAGCAGTTTAACGGTTAGTGATTTTCAGTACCAAAGAAATTGGATTGGGTGTCTTGTCTTTGGGAAGGTCAATAAGCAAGCCTTTGGAAGTTCTTCTGAACTTTGCCTTTCCACCTCCTAATAATTCTACCTTTTCGATTTCTCCTTTGCAGTAGGGACTGCCGATAGCCAGTGATTTTATCTGTATTTTTCCGTCTGAGGGCCATTTCATGATATGGGCATACAAGTATTTCCCTTTTTTCACAAACCGGATGTCGGCAGAAGTGTAGGGTGCGTTCTTGCCTTCGTTGAATCCTGCTCCGTCCAAAGGTATTGCTGTTTCTGTGGAGGGACCTTCACCATAAATACACCAGGGACGTGTGTCGAATATTCCTTCTCCGTTCACCTCCATCCAGGCGGCTATGTCTTCCAGAATTTTTTCTTCCTTGTCGTCGATGGTGCCGTTTCCTTTCATTGGTACGCTTAGTAATAGGTTGCCATTTTTACTGACGATGTCAATGAGCATGTGGATGACGGTCTCGGCTGATTTATACCAGTTGTCTTCGTAAGCAGAGCGGTTATAGTGCCAAGTACCGAGGCAACTACAGGTTTGCCACGCCTTGTCCTGGCATTCCGATGGAACCCCTTTTTCTACATCCCATACGATGGCCTCTTTATGTTTAGCTTCCAGCTTCTTTCCGAAGACTACGGCATTGAGATTGCCCTTGTGAAGCTTCATGTTTTGGTTATAGTAGTGCGACACGACTTTCAGCCCCGTATCGTTGATGGGCCAGAAGGGGAGTACGCTGTCGTCGAAATAGACCAGGTCGGGATGATACTTGTTTATCATGTCCACTGTGCGGTCGAAGAAGTTGTCGTAGTAGCTCTGTGGGGGGACAGAGGTTCCTTCGGGCCAGTCCCATGCAGCCCAAGCATGTCCGCTCAGGGCATGATTCTGTACGTATAGCTCTTGCGGGTCGTAGCCTTCCCACCATTTTCCCTTGCCGTCTTCCTTAGTCACTACGCGGGCATCGTAGGAGATTCCTGCGTATGGGCCTTTCTTGTCGGCTCCTTGTGCAGTTTCATACCATGTCCAAGCATGGGAGGAGTGGATGCTGACACCGAAGGGAAGTTTGTTTTTGCGGGCCGCTTTCTCCCATTCGCCCAGTACGTTTCGCTTGGGGCCCATGTTGACGGAGTTCCATGATTGGTATTTACTGTCCCACAAGTCCATGTTGTCGTGATGGTTGCCCATAGCAAAGAAATATCGGGCACCGGTTTTCTTGAAAAGGGCTACCAGCCTCTCCGGATTCCATTTTTCGGCTTTCCATTCGTTGATTACATCCTTGAAGCCGAATTCCGAAGGATGTCCGTAATGCTCCAAGTGCCACTTGTAGGCAGCACCGCCCTCTTCGTACATGCCACGACCGTACCAGTCGCCGGCTTCGGGTTGGCATTGCGGACCCCAGTGTGCCCATATGCCGAATTTGGCGTTGCGGAACCATTCGGGCACTTCGTATTGGGACAATGACTCCCAGGTAGGTGAGAACTTGCCCGGTTCTGCTTTCTCTTGTTGTGCCAATGCACTGCCCCCTTGCAGGATGCAGGCGGATAGGAGAATTGTTTTAAAGATGTTTCTTTTCATACCTTTATTGTTGTTTACAAAATGTTTATTCCCTTTTTGAATGCATTGATGAACGGATTATTCTGTTTTGTCCATATACTCCATGATAAACCCATACCGGTAAGAGCGATTGCCGTCAATGGTGTATGGCTTCATGGTCTGTGCGCCCCATCCGTCGTTTCCACCTACTCCGTGTATGTTGGAGTCGATATTCAGGTTGATGAAGTCGCGTTCGGGCAGTTCGTGCGCATGCTCTTTCCCTTCCAGGTCTTCTTCCCCGTAGGGCCATATACGGAAACATAGGGGTTGCAGGCCTTTGACTTGTATTTTCCATCGCTCACTGTCTCCCAGCATGAACCAGCGTGTATCGCACCGGTTGGCATTGTCTTGCGGTACGATGTAGTTCGTGATAAATTCGTGTATGCCACACTCGTAGACTCCCAGGAAAGCAGCGCTCTTGCGGTCGGGATAGTTCTCGAACTTGCCGCGTCCGTACCAGGCTATCCGGTTCAGCGCCGAGGGCATTCTCATGCGCATACCGAATTTGGGCATCAGCGGAATATCTTCCTTTTCAGGCTGATAGGTTGCTTCTACTTGTATGCGGCCTTTGCCGTCCACAGTGTAGCGGAGATGGTAACCGGCTCCTATCCGGGGGAGGGAGAGACTGGCATCCACTATCACCATACCATCGTTTACGGTTGCTTGGTATGCCTTTACGATACGTTTTTGCTCTGCATTTTTCCAAGCGCTCAAACGTTCATTGTAGCCGTTGCGGACCTGAATGTCATTTGCCGGTTTCCAAAAATAGGGTTCCAAGGCACTGTGCAACAACTCTTCTCCCTTGACTCGCCAACTCACCAAAGCACCGGTACCTTTTTCTATGGTGAACAAGGCATCGGCGGCTATAATTTCCACCGCTTCGGGTGTCTCCTTAAACGTGGCCTTCCCGCCGTCATCCTTCAATTGTGGGAATTCATAGTCATGATACGTAAGTTGTTCCTTGGCAACTTTGAAGCCCTTCTCTGCCCACGTCGTGGATTCCTTCAACGTGGCATATACATTGAGGCAAAGTTCCCCACACTTATCCGGTCTTGAAGGTACCTCCAGCAGATTCCCTTCGGACAAGTGGAGGTCGCCGTTGCGTACAGCCTTTCCGTTGCATATCCACTCATAGCTGTAATCGAATTCATCCAAATCGGAAAACGCATACCCGTTGGTCAATTTGATTTGCTGTGTTCCCTTCTTTTCAAACTTGATGTATTGATATACTTTTTGTACTTCATAGTAATGGGGGTGAGGCACCCGGTCGGGAGATACCAGCCCGTTAATGCCGGTGGGACCGTCGTTGGGATAGTCCCCGAAATCTCCTCCATACGCCCAGAATTCATCGGGCAGTAATGGGAGTGACGAGGGGCTCTCGCCGAAACTTAACGGTGCACCGTTAAGCTTTTTAGGAATGCCTTGGTCTACCCAGCACCAAATGGCAGCTCCGATAATACTTTCGTCCTTTTCAATCACATCCCAATACTCCTTGAGGTTGCCGATGGAATTTCCCATGGCGTAGGCATACTCTCTCATGAATACGGGGCGGTCGGTTATTTTCTCGCCAAGTTCCTTCAAAGCGTTGGGATGCAGATAAGCTTCGTCATAGACATCGGATACGGTGCGGTCTGTATCGTCGTATATCGGTCTGGTGGGGTCTAAGGCACGGATTGTGTCTGCCATAGCTCGCAAATTGGCACCGCTTCCACCCTCGTTGCCCAATGACCAGAATAGGATGCACGGATGGTTCTTGTCCCTTTCCACCACGGCTACTGCCCGGTCCACATGGGCCAGTGTCCATTGAGGGTTGTCTCCTAATACTTTGTTCCCCAAACCGTAGGCATGACTTTCGTGGTTCGCTTCGTCCATTACGTAGATTCCATACTTGTCACATAGCTCGTACAGCAATGGCAGATGTGGATAGTGGGACGTGCGTATCATGTTGATGTTGGCTTGTTTAATCAGCCGGATATCTCTCTCCATCGTCCGGCTGTCGACAAAGAATCCCATACGGGGATGGAAGTCGTGACGGTTCACTCCTTTCAGCTTGACGGCTTTCCCGTTGACTTTGAAGACGTCTCCCGCGATTTCTATTTTCCGTATGCCCCAATGGTATTCGAATGATTCCAAAAGTTCATTCTTCCTGCGAAGCTTGATGTGGATGTCATATAGATGCGGTTTCTCGGCAGACCATAGTTGAGGCTCCCGGAGCATTTCGGACAGCGTGACGCTCGTTTCAGAAAAGGCCTGAATAGTACCTACGGGAGTCACCATTTTTTTGTCGAGTTTATTTCCTCTGTTGTCTTTCCCCACCAGGTTTATTTCTACGGTCAGGTCTTTTACTTTGCGGTCGGTCTGATTTCTTATCCAAATTTCGGTTCCGAATGTAGCTGAACGCATGTCGTCCGACAAGTCGCTGCTGAACCTATAGTCCCGGATATTTGTCCGGGGGCGTATCCATAGCTCTACCGGTCTGAGTATTCCACTAAGCCGCCACATGTCCTGGTCTTCCAGATAACTGCCGTCCGACCACCGATACACTTCCACTGCCAGACGATTGGTTCCATTCTTCACAAATCCGGTTATGTCAAACTCGGCAGGTGACATCGAATTCTGGCTGTAGCCTACCTGCTGTCCGTTTACCCAGACATACATGGCCGATTTTACTCCTTCAAAGTGAAGGTATAGGCACTTGTCTTTCATATCGGGCGTCACCTCGAACGTGGTGACATAAGAGCCTGTCGGATTTCTGTGCCCGTAACTGTAATATTCGGCGGGAGGTTCGCTTGTTACTCTGGGTGCATCCTTCTGGAAAGGATAGTTTACGTTGGAATAGATAGGTTTGCCATAACCTTGCAATTGCCATGCTCCCGGCACTGTGATGGTATCCCATGTGTCGGTATTGAAATCATTCTTGTAGAAGTCGGCCGGGCGCTTTCCCGGGTCGGCAGACCATTGGAATCGCCACTTGCCGTTCAGGGATATGATTTCTTTGCAATCGGCTTTTTGCGAAGGCAATGTCAGTGTGGCATGATACGGCTCTTTGTTGATGCCGACTACAATAGGATTCTCCCAGTCCGGAACTTCTTGGGCGCCGGCATATAGGGCACTTAGCAATAGAAAGGCAAATATCTTTTTTCTCATTTTTTCTCATGTTTTCTGATGGTCAATAAACTTCCATGATGAGAATTCCCCAGGGGGGCAATGTTACATGGTCTCCTTCTTTTACAGTCTTGCCGGAAATCAGCTCTTTGGACGTCGGATAGTTATGAGTGATTTCTTTGCTCTCGCTGCTGTAATTGAAGAAGTAACGGATGGCTTTTCCGGCTTTGTTTATTCCCGAACGCTGTATGATGGGGAACACGTCGCTCTCTGAAGAGATGATACCGGCATGGATGGCTGCCTTTCGCACGATGGCATTCAGCAATTCCTGCGAAGGGTAGGCTCCTATGTAGGTCAGTTTGCCTTTGCCATACTTGTTTTCGGTGACAACGGGCCATTTGCCGAAGAATGGATGCTCTGCATAAGCCAACGGGGTGGCTGTCTCGGGAATCAGGAATTCATACCAGTCGCTTATCTGGTTCTTTCCCTCTAATTGAAAGGGGTTATCCTTTAATGATAAGTCACCGATAGTGGAGAATTCTTGGTAATGGAAGCCGCAGGCTTTGCGTAGCGGCCCGGGAGCCAAGGTGGCCCGAACTGCGGAGTGCTCATTGCAGTAACCGCTTTTGTGCATCATTACCACGTGTCCGCCGGACTGTACGAATTCATCAATGGCTAATAGTAATTGGTCGGTAGCCACATACAAAGGGGGAATGACAAGCATGTCATATCCGCTGAAATCGGTTGTCTTGTCACAAGGGATGATGTCCGTTTCTATGTTTTGGAAATAGAGGGCTTTATGCACCATATCAATGGGATAATTGCTCTTGTAAGTGTAGGGCATGAAGCCGAGAGCATGATAAGAATCATGACTGTAGAGGATAGCTGCTCGGTTTTTCTTTTTCAAGTTCACGATGTGGCTGCCTATTCTTTCCAACTCTTTGGCGGTGGTGGTGAATTCCTTGTATATGCGGTTGGGTTGGATGTCATGGCCCAGCACGCCGCGCCAGTATGTCTCCTGCCCATAGTGCAGGGTAGACCAGTGCCAGTATTCCACCATATTGGCTCCGGAAGCATAATGTGCGTACACATTCTGCCGCAACTGGTTGTCGTATGGAGGAAACTGGGTGCGGGCATCCCAGCCGATGCCTTGTGCGTTGGTTTCCATGACGATGTAATTGTTGTCGGCTACGGTGCGCACGAAGTCACCGGCATAAGCGATGCGCTGGCCGTCTTGTTTATCCTGTACATCGTGATAGACATTGATGGCAGGATATTGCATTTGCCTGAAACTTTCCACTTGGTCTATATTATGGAAGTCGGGCATAAAGCAGTGAGTAACAAATTGGTCTTTACGCTTGTATTCATTTACAAGGTCGCACTGCCAATTCAGGAAATCGGCCACTTCCTTCCGGTTATAGCGCTCCCATTCATTCTTGTACGAAGGGCTTGTCACTCCATCGCGCGGATAGAACTCTTCCCAGGTGTTGATGTTCATTCCCCAGTAGTTCATTCCCCATTCCTTGGCAAGCAGGTTCAGGTCATTGTTGAATTTCTGTTTGATGTAGTTCCTGAATCCGAAGAAATAGTCTCTGTTGTTTACTCCGCGCGCTTCTGTTTCGTTGTCCACTTGATACCCGATGACTGCCGGATGCTGTGCATATCTTTCCAGCATCTTGCGGATAATCCGTTCGCAATAGAATTGGTAGGTCGGGTTTGTAAAATCCATGTTCTGTCTGATTCCATAATAGGCTTTGTTCCCTTTAGCGTGTTCTGCCAGCACTTCCGGGTGTTTGTATGCCAGCCATGCAGGAATGGAATAGGTGGGAGTTCCCAAGATGACTTTGATTCCTGCTGCATGCATCTTGTCCAGAATGCGGTCCATCCATTCAAATTCAAAGGTTCCGTCTTGCGGCTCAAATACTCCCCAGGCAGATTCTCCAACGCGCACTACTGTCAGGCCGGCTCTTTTCATCAGCCGGATATCTTCATCCAGTCGCTCATAGGGCATATACTCATGATAATAGGCTGCGCCATAAAGCACGTTGTCGAATGAATACTGCGCTTTTATTTGTAGAGCGCTTAAAAACAACACTAATAGAATAAAGTAATTTTTGTTTTTCATAATCTTACCAGTCCGATACAATGTTTTTATTTCATCATAGGTTTTATGCTGATGGTTCTCCGATATTCCTGCGGCATCGCTTTGTAAGCACCGAATACACCGCGGGCTGTACAACCGACCCCGGTAGTGGCATAATCAAGATTCAGGGTCATGCCTTTCTGCTTCTGCAATTGGTAGGTATACATCGCTTTCGTCAGGTTATCCGTGCTGTACGGATAAATGTTGAAGTTAAACCATTCGTTCATCTTGAATTGAAGGCCGATGCCTTTGTCCGTAGTCAGTTGCAACCAGCGTACATCTGTCCGCAATCCGTAATCTTGTGGCATTAGATAGGGCTCGTACATAGCTTGTACGGTAGAGGCATATATCCCCGTCGGATAGCCGGTTTTCCGGTCCGGATAGTTCTCTTGCGGTCCTCGGCCGTACCATTTCACTTGGTCGAGCGCATCGCTTACGGTCAGCGTAAGTCCTATACGAGGAAACCAAAGCGGCATTTTCCCTTCAGGCTTCAATACATGGCGTATCTCTATCGTCCCTTCACTATTGATAATATACTCATAGTGGTTGATGATGCCGTTGTTCTGTACTCCTTCGATGTAGAGGTCTTTTTTCTCTTTTTCTCCTTTGCCCATCAATTCCGCATCAATGATGTGTATATGTACGCCTTCGGTGGTTTCGGACACCGAAAAAGAGAGGGGCTGATGTGTCAGGCGGTCAATCCCTGCAGAATACATTTCTGTGGCTACCGTGTATCCGTAACCTTCTTTCCAGTTGGAGGAGCGGGCACTGGAAGCATTCCAGTTGTCCAGCTCATTGGCCAGCGGGGCACGCCAAAGATTCAGCCGGAGCGGTGACTCCAGCAGTTCCATATCTTGAACAACCATCGACGTCAGTTGTCCGTCAGTACGGTTGAAAACATATTTGAAGCCCTCTCCGGAGACAATCAATTCTTTCTCCGAAAGTGAATAGGAAGGTATGCCTTGAACCTTTTCTTCCGAAGAGCATGGCAGGCTCCAAGGCAGTTCAAGTTCTTCCCATGCCACCTCATGTCCGGCTTTTGCCCACAATTCATCTTTTTTCAGGACGGCATGAAGCATCAGGCGGTATTCTTTGCCGGGAATCAGGGCAGGCTTCTTATAAGGTATGTGCACCAGTTCACGACTAAGCGGTGCTGTTGAGAGTGCCAAGTCGCCCGATTGAATAACCTTGTCATCTTCTTTCAATTCCCATCGTATGGCATATCGGGAAGCATTCGTATAGTGATTGCGATTCCATAACTCAACGACTCCCTCTGTCACATCCGACATGGAAAAAGAAAGAGGCTGTCCGGTTTTCTTCATTTGCCACATTTCGGGCTGTACGCTACGGTCGGGCCAGATGCTGCCGTACGTACGTGCACCAATGCCGTAACTGTAGAATGTACCATTTTCCGTCTCTTGCTCAAAGTTCAGCCAAAGGGCGGCTTCTTCCGGGTGAAAAGAAGAAGTCAGTGCCTTGGCGAAAATGCCGACTTCGTCCATTTGGGCATCGCAGATGTAGACCGAAGTCTCTTGGCCGTGTGTTTCTGCGTTCCGACCGATGTTGACGGGGTAGGGTAAGTTCCGGATATTGCCCGATGCTTGTGTGGAGGCCTTTTCTGCTCCGTCTATATAGATGGACATTTTCTGTCCGTCGTAGACACACGTCACTTGATGCCAGTTGTATTCCCAGTCAGTAGGCAAGGAGGCGCATACGGAATGCTTTTTATCAGTATAGATATAAAATTCCAGTTTGTCTTTACCGCGTTGTTGCAGCCCGAACTGATAATTGCCTTTTGTGATGAATGAGCCGCAACTGCTTACCAGTTTCCGGGGGTAGATTCTGCAAGTGAGTGTCAGTTCATTATTGTTCATCTCTACATTGTCTGCACGATAGACCTCTACCCATTGGTCGTGACCGTTCAAGTCCAGCACCGTGTTCTTTCCTTCCTTCACCAAGCGGGCATTTCCCATCAGATGGGCGGGAGTATGGAAGGGCGAAAGGTCGTCCACTTGCCTTATCCGTTCGGTCAGTCCCGGACTGACAAAATCCCAGATGGCCCCTCCCATCAGGCGGGGGTGCCGGTAGATGGCTTCCCAATAATCGTCCAGGGCACCGCCGGCATTGCCTGCAACCGATAAGTATTCATCCATAAACGATGGTCGGGAATCCTCTCCCATTCCTATGCCTACTTGCATTTCCAGTTCCATAGGAGTAGGGTAACGGGGTCCGATAATATCTTCTGCCGGATGGGAGAATGCATTTCCGCCATACATCCAGAAGCGGGTGGGGTCTAGTGATTTCCCTTCTTCAATGGTGTGGGTAATGTTGATACCTTCACCGCTTTCGTTTCCTGCGCTCCAGAACAAGACGCAGGGATGGTTTCTGTCCCGTAACACCATTCTGCGGCATCGCTCGCGATACATCTCTTCGTATTCCGGGAGGTTTGAAATCCATTCCGAGGCATGGGCTTCGTCGCCCACCTCGTCTATGATATAAAGCCCGTATTCATTGGCCAGTTCCAAATACTTATTCACCGGAGGATAGTGGGAGGTGCGTACGGCATTGAAATTAAACTGTTTCAGCAATTCAAAATCCTTGCGTATGGTGGCTTCGTCCATGATATGTCCCTCTTCGGGATGCTGCATGTGCGAATTTTGTGCATTGACTTTCAGTGGGATACCGTTAAGATAAAAAACACCGTCTTTGATTTCTGTCTTTTTGAATCCGATGACCGTTTCTATCTTGTCTTTCAGCAGACCGGTCGGATTGGATAATTCCAGACCGAGCGTATAAAGCTCGGGTGTCTCGGCTGTCCATTTCTGGGGTTCTTGTACTAAGGTATGCAACTGTATTGTCTTTTCCGCAGCGTCCATTTCAAATGGAGTTGCGGAAAAGTTACAGATAATCTTGCCGTTTTTATCCTTTAAGTAAGCTTTCAATCCATAATTCTCGCTTGGCTTCTTTTGGTAGTCCTTGATTTTTACCTGAATACTTAACTGCGAATCGGTATACGTATTATCAAACTCTGTGATTACTTGCCAGTCGAATATCCTGACAGCAGGTGTGGCGTACAACCATACGTCGTCAAAGATTCCGGCCAGTCGCCAATAATCTTGTCCTTCCAGGTAATAGCCGTCCGAATACTTTAGTACACAGACAGCCAGCGTGTTTTCGCCCGGCTTCAAATAAGGAGTGATGTTGTATTCGGCAGGTTCTTGTGCTCCTTCATTGTAGCCCACTTCATGACCGTTGACCCATACAAAAGAAGCGGATGCCACTTTCTCGAACCTTAAAAATATCTGGTCTTTTGCTGCCCAACTTGCAGGTACCTTGAATGTTCGCCGGTATAGTCCGGTAGGGTTATACTCTTTGGGAGCATGTGGTGGATTCACCCCGAAGGGAGCAGATACATTTCTGAACAGCTTGTCACCATAACCTTGCATTTCCCAGTTTGAGGGAACTTTGATGTCGCCCCATTGCTTATCCGGGAATTCGGGGTTAAAAAAGTGTGCAGGTATCCCTTCCGGTGTATCGCACCAGAAAAACTTCCATGTCCCATTCAGTAGCATGCTCTTTTCGGGCATATGCCAAGCGTGTCCTTCCTCTTGTCCTTTTTCAAATACAGAAGGGTTGTCTATATACCAGAGCATATCCTTAAGGAAGGATTTGTTTTGTGCATAGGATTGCAGGCACAAGGCTACTGAACACAATGGCAGAAACAGTTTTCTCAGATTCATTTTTTTGTAATTCGTGCTGTCCATCCACCGCCGGGTGCCAGTTGTACATTGAGTTTGTCTTTGGCAGTGACGATGCGTACTTCTTTTTTATAGTCGGTAGCTTCACGGTCGGCATTGATGCCGTCGGCAAAGATTTCGGCTTCGTAGTTGCCTTCGCTGAGGAAGGAGAGGTCGATGGTGCAGCTACGCGGAGTCCAGTTGGTCATGCTGCCTACAAACCAAGTGTTTCCTTTGCGGCGTGCTATCGTGATGTATTCGGCTATTTTACCATCAAGAGCAATGGTTTCGTCAAAGGTAGTGGGAACCTTGGCGATGAAGTCGGTGCATTCCTGTTCCTTCATGTATTTGCTGGGACTGTCGGCAAGCATCTGCAAGGGTGCTTCGAAGACGGTGTACATAGCCATCTGGTGTACACGTGTACCTTGACTCATGGGGTGGTCGTTGACGGAGCGGAACAGGGAACGGGTGGCATTTACCATAGCTCCCGGCGTATAGTCCATCGGACCGGCGAGTTGGCGCAGATAGGGGGCGGTAACGTCGTAGCGCGGGAAGTCATGCAAGGGTGCACCGTTCACGATGGGCTCCCACTTGCTGTTTTCCAGTCCTTTCACACCTTCAAAGTTGAGGATGTTGGGATAGGCGCGCTGGATGCCGAAGGGTTTCAGTCCGTGTAGGTCAAGCAACATGTGATGCTTGGCGGCACATGCTGCGAGTTGTTCGGTAGAAGAGATGGCGAGTTGGTCGTCGCGGTCGAAGAAGTCAATTTTGAAACCTTTGATTCCCATTTGTGCGTAGTGGCTGATAACTTGTTCCACGGCAGGGGAGATGTCGCCTCCTCCCGTAAGATTGCGCCAGCTTGCCCAGAGGATGATGCCTATGCCCTTTTGGTTGCCGTATGCCACCAGTTCTTCGAGATTGATTTCGGGACTGATGTCTTCCATTAATGATTCCTTTCCGCTCCAACCTTCGTCGATGATGATATACTCCAGCTGGTTTTCGGCGGCAAAGTCGATGTATTTCTTATAGGTGGGCGTATTCATGCCTGCCTTGAAGTCCACGCCGGTCAGGTTACAAGTATTCCACCAGTCCCATGCCACTTTTCCGGGTTTAATCCAGGATGTGTCAGCGATGCGGCATTCGGGTGCGAGGCGTTGCATCATGTCGTTGTTGGCGAGTTGTGTGTCGTGGGTAACAACAAGCACGGCACGCCAAGGATAGGTCTGTTTCCCTGTGGGACGCCCGTTGGGGCAGAAGTAGGGGGCATTGTTGGGCTTGCTGATAACGTCGGCACGTTTGGTAGGGACGAGGTTCAAGCGGTCATAGCCTCCGATGACTGTTTCCAGTGGATAGGGGGCGAATTCTGCCTTCACTCCGTGGGGCATCTGTGGGTTGGCAGTGAGGAACATGCCGGGATAGTTGGACAATCCGGCTTCCATAATGACGGCTTTCTTTCCGTTCTCCAGTTCTACCATCAGCGGAGTAATGGCAAGCGAGTCTTTGTACATGCGAGAGAGGGGGGCCTCATCGTAGTAGGACTCGAAGGAGTAGCAGTAACGCTCGCCGGCGCGATTGTCGTTAATATAGGGCACGAAAGCGTGGTAATCGCGGTCGAAGTTGAACTCGGCAATCTCGTCCTTCACGCAGAAAGGTTTGCGCAGTTCGGAAACAAAACGATAGGCGGCTCCGTCGTCGTAGGCGCGGAACTGTATGCTATAGCCGTTACGGCATTTCAGCGTGAGTTGGTTATAAGTGTCCTTCACACTCGCCTTTTTGTAGAAAGGAGTGGGGAAGGAAGTGTCGACGGAAGTGCGGGTAGCTTTGGTCACCTTCACATCTTTGCCGAAGGTGAAAGCAATGGGCTTTCCCTCAGATTCAGTGCATTGCATGGCAATGTCTGAAGGCAAAAGAACGGTGGTACCGTCGTGGGCAATCGCCCAGTTGAGGGCTTGTCCGGCTTCGATGTTGACAATTAGTTTTCCGTCCGGTGAATTCAGTTGATATTGCTGTGCTTGTGCCGTCAATGCACAAGAAAGCAATAGGCTGGCGAAACAAGTGCTGATTCTGTTCATTTTTATTTGATTATTGATTATGAATATTTGTTTAATTCCGTGGATATTTAACCGGAATAGCCATCATTTCTTCTAAGAAGAGAGGGTCGTCGAACTGGCAAGTCTGTCGGTTGTATTGTCCCCCCGGAGTGTCCCATAGCATTGGGCACATGCCGCGCGAGTAGATGGCTTCGGTTACGGAAACACAGAAGAGTCTTATCACTTCCTTTGTTCTGTTTCTGGAGTCGGCGCAATATTCGCCTATGATGACGGGGATTCCTTTGTCTACGCAATTCTTCTTCAGTAGGTCCATATTGTCGTTCAGTTCCTTGAAGTCAGCTTCCGTTCCCCAGCTTTCCCGGCCTACACCCCAATCGACAACCTCGCCTCCACCCAGTATGGCAAAGTTTGCGGGAGTATAGTAATGCACTGTAAGAGCAAGTCGGTTTGCGGGATCATTCGGCATCTTGAACAAGGGGTCGTAAGCATACTCCAAGTTGGTGTTGTAGATTTCCACCAACAGATGACGTTTGGCGTTGTTGCCGCCACTGTTTCTTACTATGTCGACAAAGAGCTGGTTGAGGTCGTTCACGTATCCCAGTGCCTTTGCCTTGTCGGCTTCACTACCGCCCCACGGAGTCCAAATCTCATCGTATCCGATTTCATTCATTGGCTCGAACAGTAAGTGGTCACCGTACTTTTCGAAGCGTTCACATATCTGTTTCCAGATGGAAGTGAATTTTTCTTTTGCTTTGCTGTCGGTGGGTACTTGTTTAATCCATTCGTTTTCGTGGTGGATATTGATGATAGCCACCATGCCACAGTCGAGGGTCCAGTTTAGGATTTTCTCTACGCGGTCCATCAGGTCAGGATGCACTTTGAAGTCGTCGGACAGCAGATTGCCCCAGCTGACCGGTATGCGCAGAGATGAGTAGCCCGCTTTGGCATATCCTTCAATGATTTCTTGTGTGATAATAGGGCTTCCCCATGCTTGTTCGTAATTGAGAATGTTGCTTGGGTCTATCCAGTCGCCCACGGCATCCAGCGTGTTGCCTAGGTTGATGCCCAGTCCCATTTCGTTAATCAGTTGGTGGGTTGTGAGATTCTCGCGTACAGTGTATTTTTCCGGTTCATCGCTTTGGATATAGGCCGCCTGCTCCACGTTGATTTCTTGTATATGCTCCTTTACGCTGACGGTGATGATGGCGTTGCGCACGTCGGGCGTAGTGTTGGGTTCTACGGTTATGTTATAGATTGCCTGTACGGGAGTGCTGCTTTCCGAGGTTACTTTGCACCATGCTTCCGAACTTTGGAAAGTGGCTGGTTCATTGGGGGTGATACCGAATTTCTTGCTACCACCCGTTTGTTCAAAATGGAAAGAAGTAGGCTCTACGATGATTTTCAGCTCCTTTTTATCGTCAGAGCAAGCTGTCATCAGAAATAGAACCAGGCTGGTTAATAAGGTTTTCTTGAAGATTTGTGTCATGGTATCGGTAAAATTTCGTTTTAATAATTTCGGTGTATTTATTTTTAGACGCTGATTCAATTGAATCAGCGTCTAAGAGTTTAAAAGAAGGTGTCACTTTGTGTAATCCTGTGCCAGAATTTAATTCAAATTATTGTATCTTGACAACTCGGAAATTATCAAAATACATTTCGATGTTGTATGGACCGTTTTCGCTGGGATTTGTCATCTGGAGTGCCAACTCGTCACCGTCACGTTTTTGGAACTCGCCCCAAGTGGTTTCGTCTACCAGTTCGGAGAGCGGAATGCTGCACTGCATCCATTGGCCTACTTCGGTTTTTCCGGTGAAGTCGCTCACCGGACGATAGTTCGTGTAGTTGTGAGCCTCATTCCCTTTGAGGTAGATGCGGAATACAGGACCTCCGCCATATTCCACTGCCACGAAGCATTCGAACTGCAAAGCCAGTTCGGAAGTCGGTGTATCGGTAGGCAGGAAGGCTGTGTCAATGCCCCATACGGCACCGTTCTGCAATTGGCCCCACCAGTAATTCCATGCTGAAAGTTCCCCTGATATGCTGTAGCATTTACCATCCGAGAAGAAAGGAGCTGCTGTACCGTCGGCAGTGACGGGTACAGCTTGCCCGCCCCAGGAGAACCAACCGATGTTGTCATAGTTCAATACTATATTCTCCAAAGGATAGAAGCCCGGAACTTCGGCAGTACCGCCCATTGTGGTAATGGCGAGTGAGCAAGTGCCTTGCGGTGCACGCGGCATGGTAAAGGTAAGCATATCGTTAGCTTCGCTTACGGTAACAGTAGAGAGATCTACCGAGCGATTGCCCATTGTGATGGAGGCGATATCCATAAAATTCTGTCCCAGTACGGTAACTGTGGTACCCGTGATAGGCATCATGGAGCTTACCTTGCTGATACTTGGTGGGAGGGCTGTGCGACGGAAGGGAGTAAATGCGGATGCGGTATAGCACTCCACTACCAGACTGCCTTCATCAATCAGGCCTGCGGGAGCATTGAATGATATTTCGTCAAAGTTCTTGTTTACCGTGTAGTCCGTTACTTCTACCGAAACAGGTGCATTGGTGATGTCGTCCACGGCAGTGGTGAAATAAACGCGCTGAATTTCGTAGAAGTTACCGCCCACGATGCGCAGAGGCGTGCCCGTCTCCACGGGGAAGGTTGTGGCTACACGGGTGATGTAGGGTGCGGGCGAGAGTACATGCATGGAGTACGTGGCAATGCCGTGCGAGGTCTCGATACGCAGTTCGCCTTTCAGTTCGGGGTTGGCACCCGTCAGTTGCAATTCGCCGGGGATAGTGAGGATGAGACTGGTGGAAGTGCCGTAGTTGCTATTGAACGAAACTTCTTGTTCGTTGATGAACACTTTCCGCACATCATTCAGATTTTCGCCGATGACTACAATCATGGTGCCCGGATTTACATCGGTGAACGTACTGTCGGCCTTCTCTGGGTCGACAAGACGGATGTGGTGGATTACGGGAACACCGCCGCCCTCGTCATCGTTGCAGGCGGTGAAAAGGTTGCATGCCAACAGGATGGTGAGCAACACAAAAGGAAAATGTATATATTTCATATTAAAGTCGTTATTTGAGATAATGAATGTATAACTTGGTTTATTCACTGAATTCGTATGCTACCGGTTCTTCGTTCAGTAGCGGATTCTGGATGACATCGCTTTCCGGATAAGGCATCAGGATGTTGCCGTGGTGGATTTCGATGTTCTCGCCCGGTTCCTGCCAATTTTCTATGCCTTCGAGGAAAGTGTCGCCTTCTTTCTTGCCGAAGTGGAGGTAACCGTCTTCGTCTTTCACGATGAGGTCTACTGTGTAGCCGCGGTGTTGGTTCTGGAAGTAATTCAGCATGTAGTCGGGTTTCCAGTGATACCACGATACCATGTCATACCAGTTACAATACTCCATCGAGAACTCTACGCGGCGTTCGCGAATGATGTCTTCGAAGGTTACGCGTTCCTTGCGGGGGATACGTGCACGGTCGCGCACCTGGTTCAATGCTTCCAGGCCGGGACCACCGGCCAGTTCTTCGCTGTTGCCCAGACAAGCTTCGGCATAGGTCAGGTAAACATCGGCAAGGCGTAGGATGTAGGTGTTGAGCGGAGAGTTCATGGACTGGATATAACCGTCGTTGTCGTCGTCCGGACCGCCCGGTACACCTTTTTTAATGCAAGAGGTGGCGCCGTCGTAAGTATAACCACCGTCGGCAATGCAGATGTATGAATAGTATGTACCCGGTGTGCAAAAGGTGGCGTTGCGGCGGATAGTGTCGCCCAACTCATATTGCTGGAGCATATCTATACTTGCCTGATAGCTGCTCCATACGTTTACACCGCCGGTCATCTTGCTGTTGCCGGCGAGGTCGGCAAGCAGAGTGTTGCATACGCCCCAATCACCCAGTGGCACCCACTGCATGGCAATGAGCGATTCGGGATTGTTGTTGTGCTTATACTTGAAGAGGTCTTCATAGTTTTCGTAAAGGCTGATGCCGCTGTTGTTTATCACGTCGGCGGCCAGTTCCTTGGCTTTCTCCAGGTCGGCGTTGTCGCGTGTGCCTCCTTTCCAGCCTGAGCGGGCGAGGTAGACTTTGGCAAGCATGCCTTTTGCACCCCATGCGTTGACACGTCCTTTGGCGGTTGCCACTTCAGGAAGATTCTCGACTGCATAAGTGAGGTCACGAATAACGAGTTCCAGCACATCTTCTTCGCGGTGGAGCGGTTGCATGGGATTGGCAACCACTTTGTCGTTGTCTTCGATGATGATAACCGGTCCCCAGAGGCGAACCATGTAGAAGTAGGCACAAGCACGCATCAGGCGGGCTTCGGCAATGGCTGTGCGCTTGGCACGTTCGCTTACGCTGTTGCTACATTTGGTCTGCACATCACTGATAACTGCATTGGCCATTGTAATGACCGAGTAGAAACCTGTCCATGCATTGGCAAGGTTTTCGCTCAGGGCTGTCACCTTGAAGTTGGTGAACTCGGGAGCTCCCCAGCGACTGAAGTTATCGTTGGCACGGTTACTGCCCAGCGGCACGATGGCGCGGGAGTTGAGGTCGAACCATGCACGGTTGTAAAGCGGTGCAGTGGCTTGTTCGAGTGCATCGTCGGAAGTGTAGTATGTCACATCTACGTAGTTTCCTTCGGGAGCACGTTCCAAAAATGAGTCGCTGCATGCCGTAAGCAGAAGGAGCGATGATATAAGGGTTAGAAATCTGTGTTTCATAACTATATTGAGATTTTAAATGATAAATGATTTGTCTGGCTCATTAGAAATTGAAGTTAAGGCCAAATGTATAGATACGTTGCGAAGGATAGCGCGCATCGTCCACACCACGTAGCAATACATTGTAGTTCAAAGCGCCTATTTCGGGATCGTAGCCTTTGTAGCCTGTGATGGTACAGAGGTTCTGGATGTTGACGTAGAGGCGCAGATGGTCTATCTGCAAACGGCGCAACCATTTCTGTGGGAAGGTGTACCCCAGCGAGATGTTTTTTATGCGGAGGTAGGAAGCGTCTTCAACAAAGCGGTCGGAGATACGGTTGTTGTCGTTGGCGCTACTGGTAGTGATGCGTTGTACTTTGGCTGCATCGGCGTTGGCCACGTAAACATTGGAAAGTACCTCGTCGCCCACTTCGGGGTCGTGCATGGCGATTTGGGCAATGCCGGTAGCTTCTTTCAGCAGGTTGCTGTTACGCATGGGATCGGTGAAGGTGCGGCGAATCAGGTTGATAGCCTTGTTGCCCACCGAGCCGTTCAGGAAGATGTTGAGGTCAAATCCTTTATAAGAAAGGTAGTTGTTGAAGCCGAACGTGAATTTGGGTGCCGGATTGCCGAGGAACGTGCGGTCTTTCTCATCAATTACACCGTTGTTGTCGCGGTCTTCATAGATGTAGTCACCTACCCAGATGCCCGATTTGCCGATGGTCTGGTCTTTCGGGATGGCTACTTGGATGCGGTTGCCCGTTTCGTCGAGCAGGAAGTTGCCGTCGGCACCTTTCTTGTAGAAATCTCCTTCTTCCTTGAACATACCGATTACTTTATAGCCGTAGAACTGCCCGACCGGTTCGCCCACCATGGTGTAGGTCAGTGTTTCCGAACCGTTGATTCCCGAAATAGCGGATGATTCGGAGTAGAGCTTCGTCACTTCGTTGTGGTTGATGGAGAAGGTGAGTCCTGAGGTCCAGGTGAAATCACGTGTCTGGATGTTGTGCGTGTTCAGGGTAAATTCTACACCTTTGTTGGTCATGGCACCGGCATTGACCCACGGTGCACGAATCAGACCGCTTACGTAGGTAGGAAGAGAAGCTTGCATCAGCAGATTGTCCGTTTTCTTGTAATAAGCATCGGCGATGAACTCTATGCGGTTGTTGAAGAGGGCGAGGTCGAGTCCTACATTGAAGGAGTTTGTTTCTTCCCACTTCAGTTCACGATTAGGATAGTTGCCTGCATAGAAACCAGTACCCCAGATGGAGGCTGCCGAAGCCATGGTGACGCCGTAGGCATAGGAACCCGCCCATTGGTTACCTACTACACCCCAACCCAGGCGGAGTTTCAGTGAGTTGATGGCTTCCACATCTTTGAGGAAAGCTTCGTTGTTGACTTTCCAAGCCAATGCTACCGAAGGGAACCAACCCCAACGACTTTCTTTGGCAAACGAAGACGAACCGTCGGCACGGAGCGTAGCGGTCAGCAAGTAGCGGTCGTCGTAGTTGTAGTTCAGACGGCCGAAGTATGATTCGATGGCGGATGAACCACGGGAACTGTTGGCTTTTGCTGTTGTGGCATCACCCGCATTCAGTTCGTGTACGGAGTTGAAGAGGAAGTTGGTACGGCTGCCGCTCAGCGACTCGTACTTGTTTTCTTGCGCTTCGTGTCCCAGCATGGCAGAGAGGCCGTGTTTGCCGAAGGTATTATTATAAGTAAAGTAAGTTTTCAATGTCCAGTTGCTTCCGTTGCCGGCTCCACGGCTTGCTGACGACTGCTGCTTGAAGTGCTCGTAGTCGTAGGAGGGGGTAAACTTATAGTCGTTGCTGTAATTGAAGTTGGCGGCATATTCCGTGCGGAATACGAGTCCTTTCCACAGCTTGATGTCGGCAAAGGCGTTGACATAGACTTGTGTGTTGCGACTATAGTTTTCATTTTGGATAAGGTCGGAGAGGGGGTTGGAGAAGTAAGTTCCATACATGTTCTCCGTCTGCATGCCGAAACTGCCGTCCGGGTTGCGGGCTGGCACTTCGGGGAGCTGGTTCAGGGCATTGTAGATGGCACCCGAACCGTCTACGTTGTTGGTCTGCTGTGTACGGGCTACGGAGGCGCGCAAGCCGGTGGTGAGCCACTTGTTGATGTCGTTGTCCATGTTGACGCGGAAAGAGAAACGCTCAAAGTCCGAACCGAATACAATACCGTCTTGCTGCATGTAGCCGCCGGAGAGCGAGTATTTCATGCTCTTCGAACCTCCGGAGATGTTTATCTGATGGTTGTGCATCGGGGCAGTGCGGAAGATTTCATTCTGCCAGTCGGTACCGCGGCTGAGGAGTGAGGGGTCTTTGAACTCTTCGCGTGCACCGAAGCCGATGGTGGCGGCGCGGAGGTTCTGGTAAACTGCATATTCGGGGAGTGTCAGTGTTTCCAGTTTCTTGGGAAGCTGTTGCAAGGCATAGTAACCTTCGTAGGAGACCTTCGTTTTGCCCTCTTCGCCCTGACGGGTGGTGATGAGTACTACACCGTTGGAGGCGCGGCTACCATAGATGGCTGTGGCCGATGCATCTTTCAATACTTCCATGGAAACGATGTCTGCAGGGTTGATGGAACTGAGCACGCTGCTGTTGCTGGTGTTGTTGCCTGAGATGGCTACACCGTCGATAACGTAGAGCGGTTCGTTGCCGTTCAAGGAGTTGATACCACGGATGCTGACCGAGATACCGCCACCCGGAGTTCCGGAATTCTGGGTCACCTGCACACCGGCGGCACGTCCTTGCAAAGCTTGGTCGAGCGAGGTGACTACGGACTTTTTCAGTTCGTCACCCGTCACGCTGACTACGGAACCGGTCAGGTCACTGCGTTTCATCGTACCGTATCCCACTACTACTACTTCGTCCAGCATCTCATTGTCTTCTTGCAGCAGTATGTCGATGCGGGTGGTGCGCTCTACTTTCACCTCTTTGGTGCGGTAGCCGATGTAAGAGACTATCAATGTTTGTCCCAGATTTGCCTGGATGGTGTAACGGCCGTCGATGTCGGTAATGCCGCCCGTATTGGTTTCTTTCACTTTGACGGTGGCTCCTACAAGTGGCTCACCGCCCGATTCTGATTTAACGATACCGGATACTGTTTTGGTTTGTCCATACGTGGAAACAATACCCAAACCTAGTAACACGATAACAAGCAATTGTCTCAATTTTGTCCATTCCCATTGAGAGCATACATTTGCGTGTAACTTCATAATACTTTAATTTAAGATTTAAAAATAACTGTTATTAAAAGCTACTGCAAATATGGAAAGTTATCATAATAGCATAGGTCTATCATGTCTCAAATAACATACCTTTATGTTTCAAGTTATCATTTTAGACTGCGGATGTAATCAGATGGTGATATTCCAAATTCATTTTTGAAGTTTACAGTGAACCTTTTTGGAGAACTGAATCCCACCTCATAGGCAATTTCTGCAATTTGTTTCTGGCTTTCCTTTAGAAGTTGCTTACTGCGCTTCAAACGGATAATCCGGATGAATTCTGCCGGACCTTTACCGGTGATACACATCAGCTTTTTGTAGAGATGGCTACGACTCAACCCCAATTCTGCTCCTAACATTTCCACAGAGAAGTCGGAATCACTCATGCGCTCTTCTACTATTTTGATAGCTTTTTCAATAAATTGTTCGTCTAGTGGAGTGATTGTTATTTCATTAGGTGTCACTTCTATTTTCTGACTGAATTTACGATGGCTTTTTTCTGTCCATTCAATAAATTTCCTGATGCGCAGCTTTAGTAATTTGAAGTCAAAAGGCTTTACGATATAGTCATCGGCTCCTTGCTCAAATCCTTCACTTTTGTATTCTTCTGCCATACGGGCTGTAAGCAATATAACGGGAATGTGGGACCATTGCATGTTTGTTTTGATTTGCCGACATAGCTCTGTTCCATTCATCACTGGCATCATGATGTCGCTTATTACAATATTGACACTGTTTTTTTCTAATATCTTCAATGCCTCTGCTCCATTGTAGGCAACCTGTATGGCGTATTCATCGGACAGGTATTCAGACATGAAACTACAGAAATCCTTGTTGTCGTCCACCAACAAGATGGTATACCGCAATTCTTCCGCATTTGGAACGGGAAGCTCATTCGGAGCTTTGTCATTGTTTAGCAGTTCCGGAAGTAATTCCTCCTTTTCACTGGCATATGTGACGATAGGCAATTTAACGGTAAATACGGAACCTTTAGGAAAATTGTCTGTAACGGAGATTGTTCCTTTGTGTAGATGTACATACTCGTTTGCAATATGCAGGCCGATTCCACTGCCGGTTTTTTCCGAAGTTTGTTGCACTTGATAAAAACGTTCGAAGATATGTTTCTTGTCTTTGTCTATGATACCTTGTCCGTTGTCTGCCACACAGATACATACATTGTCATCTTCGCGATAAAGATGTACATTGATTTCTCCTTTATCAGGAGTGTATTTGAAGGCATTGGACAACAAGTTGTTCATTACTTTTTTTATTTTAACCGGATCGAAGGACATGTTCAGGTTTTCTACTTCGCACATGAAACAGAAGTTGATGGTATGGTCAAGAGCATACTCTTGAAAAGTACTGCAAATCTCGCGGATAAAGTTGACAATATCTCCCGATTTGTAATGGGCTGTCTCGGCTCCTACATCCAGTTTCCGGAAATCAAGCAGAGAATTTATTGATGTAAGTAATAGCTGTGCATTTTTATTGATTGTATTTAGTTTTTTGCGTATTCCGTCATCCAGGGTTTCTGATAATAACATTTGTAACGGGCTAATGATAAGCGTCAGTGGTGTACGTAAGTCATGACTTATATTTGTAAAGAACTTTAGCTTCATCTCATTCAGGAGCAACTTTTGTTCTTGCTCCAGTTTTGCTCGTTGTTGCTCCAGTCTTATGTAGTGATGCTTTTTGAATCGGTATATTACATAGGATATCATACCAATGGCAAACAATATGTATAAGATGATAGCAACATTACTTAAATATATTGGAGATGAAACGGTTATATTCAACTCACTAGCTTCGTCATTCCATATACCGTCACTGTTACAAGCTTTAATCAATAGTTTGTAATTGCCAGGAGGAAGGGTGGTGAAAGCCACTTTGTTTTCGTTTGTATAGTACCATTGGGTATTTAATCCTTTCAGTTTATAGGCATATCTTATTTTATCAGCATTCAGCAAATCGCCTGCGGCAAATTCGATGGAGATTAAATAATCGTCATATCTGACAGACAATGATGGGGCTCTGCCAAGTACAGTTGTTAATAGTTTACGCCCTTCATATATTGAGTCTACTTCTATATGTTGATTGCCAATGGTCAGATTTGTAAAATACACCTTTGCCAGCGGTCGGCTCTTTTCGGTCAGCTTGTTCGGATTTATAGATGTATAGCCACTGGTGCCTCCCAGCAGTAAATCTCCGCTGGACAATTTACAAGCGGAATGGGAGTTGAAATGATTTTCTGGCAATCCGTCTCTGGTAGAAAGATTCTTGAAAGAAAAGTCTACTCCTTCCTGGGTGTCTGGGGTTACTTCCAATATAGACAATCCGTTACTTGTTGCAAGCCACATGTTACCATGATTGTCTTGGGTTATACTGTTAATGAGATTGTCACACAATCCGTTGTTTACGTCGAACCAGTGTAGTGAATCATTTTTTAAGTCCCAGGCAGTCAATCCTTGTTTATGGGCTAACCACAATATATCTCTGTCGTCCTTGAATACAGTGGAAATGAAGAGCTGCTTGAATGGCTGTGTCTCTTTTCGATTGGCATAAATCATTTCGGGTTTTCTCGTCACGATGTCCATTACACAGAGTCCGTATGTAGTCCCGATATACATTTTGTCTCCATAGTCATAACAGATATTGAGTACATTGATATTATTCCCATCAGGTAGTAGATAACTTGTCGCAGTATTTGCGTCCGGATTAAAACAAACCAAAGTTTCCAGTACATAACCTATCCATAAGTTTCCATATCGGTCTTCCTTCATACTCCATACGCCACTGTATGGCAGTTGGCTGTTCTCTGGAGTAAAATGGCGAATACTGTTGTTCTCATAGCAGAACAATCCGTCTTGATAACTTCCTGCCCAAATCCGTCCTTTATGGTCTTCGAGAAGACTGATGATGGCTATGTCGGGGATGGATAGTTTGCGAATGGCAAATCCTTTTTGCTTTTCTTTTACATAAAGTCCGTTCCCATCTGTTCCCAGCCAAATGTTTCCGGCCTTATCCTCTAAAATGGAGGCTATATCACCGCATTCTTTATGCTGGGTATCAATAAATTCATGGAAGCTTTCGTGATAATAAGAAACTCCTTTTTTGAAATTTCCTAACCAAATGACGCCTGAATCATCACGGTAGATTGTATTTATTCTGTTGGAAGCAAGGGATGTGGAAGACATAGGGGTATTCAGGAGGTTGACAAGGTTATCATTTACGTAGTCATAAATGAATACTCCTTTATGGTCCGTTCCTATCCAGACATGTCCGTTCGAGTCATCCAGTATGCTCCTTACCGCATTACTTTTTGTCTCTATTTTGGAATGGAGATTGATTTGGTTCCATTCCGATTTTATGTTTTTCTTATAGAATATTTGTTCATCGGTATATGAATATAGCCAGATGCCTCCATGATAATCAGTGTATATGTGCTTTTCGATAATAGAGTTGGAGGGTAAGCTGATGTTATCTACCCGTTTACATTTCTTTGCGTTGTTCTCTAGTTTCAATAAGGTCGAATTCCAAAGAAGATATAGGTTTTCACCATCATCGCTGATACTCAGTTCCGGAGTTTCTTCTGGAAAGTTTTCTATTTTGAATGTTTTAAGGGTTTTATGAGAAAAATTGAAGTAAAAAACATTTTGGCCTTGCAGTACCCATAAATTGTGTCTTTTGTCAACATGTACTTTGTAGGTACCATTTATCTGGATGCCTATTTTAAGGAGGTATGAGGGAATATCGGTAATGAAGTTGTCTTTGTCTCGGTCGTATATACAATATCTTGCCTCGCTTCCAATCCACAAATTGCCCAAACCGTCTTCCTGTAAGTTCCAGATGTCGTTAGACAATAAAGAATGGATGTCTTTTTCTTTGGGTTGATACACTTTAAAGCTATATCCGTCGTATCGGTTCAATCCATTGGCGGTCCCTATCCATAAAAAGCCTTCACAGTCTTTCAATATGGTTTTTACGTTATTGTTTGAAAGCCCGTTTTCTACTTTCAGATGGCGAAATACATACGGAGTTTGTCCTGCTAACGGCAGATAAGCCAGTAACAGAATAATGAGGGGGAACACTAATTTGTGTAAATAGTTTGTAAAAGACATACTATATAATCTGAAATTGAATTCTCAAAGATAGCAATATCTTATTTAAATAAACGTAAATATGTTGCATTAATAGGTCTGTAATGTTGCATCGCGGTCGTATAAGTCTTAAACATGCCATCCGTTTGTTGTCTTGCGTGTCTTGAAGTGTTTTTCTCATTTATTATTCAACATTTATTTCATACCTTTGCAGGGAAGGACTGGTTCCTGCCAATATGATTAACCTTCTAATACTTTATCGAAAATGAACAGATTCATCATTTTATTTTTATTCTCTTTGGGAATATTGTCAACATGTGTATTTGCCGTAGAGGTGATTCCACTGAATGAAGGATGGAATTTCCACCGGGGTTTTCAGGCACCTGCTTCGGAAATAGTGAAGGTTACTTTGCCTCACACTTGGAATGCGGGCGATGGCATGTTTGGCAATGCCGATTATTATAGGGGATTATGCAATTACAGTCGTAAGTTGTCTGTTCCTGCCCATTATCGGGGCAAACGTTTTTTCTTGAAAGTGATGGCTGCACAGACGGTTGCCGACATTTTTATCGACCATCATTTTGTGATGCAACATAAGGGTGGTTATACGGCATTTGTGGCAGAATTGACTGATTTCCTGGTCCCGGGAACAGAAAGTGTATTGGAAATTCGTGTCAGCAATGCTCAGACTATGGATGTCGCTCCCATTTGCGGCGACTTCAATATGTTTGGTGGGTTGTATCGGGGGGTGGAACTGCTGGTGACGGAGGATGTCTGCATAGAACCTGCTTATTATGCCTCTTCAGGTGTATTCTTCACTCAGTCCGATGTATCGGAGAAAAAGGCCCATTTGAAAATTGAAGCACTGCTTTCGGCAAGGGAAACTACTGTGACCGGTTGCGAGGTGGAGTTTCGACTATATGACAAGGAAAAGTTGCTTTGCCGTGTTGCCAGTGCAGAGGTGGGTGAGGATAAAAAGGTGATGATGGACATAGTGCTTGAAAGGCCTCATTTGTGGGATGGAGTGAAGAATCCCTATTTATATAAAGGAGTGGTGATATTGCGTAAGGATGGAAAAGAGATAGACCGCCGCGAAGAAGAGATAGGTTTCCGCTACTTTCATGCCGATGCGGAGAAAGGTTTCTTCCTGAATGGAAAGCCTTATCGCTTGAATGGCGTGAACCGGCATCAGGATAGGGCAGAACGCGCTTCGGTATTTTATCCGCAAGACCATGATGAAGATTTGGACTTGATGCAGGAAATGGGATGCAATGCCGTGCGTCTTTGTCACTATCCGCAAGCCAAATACATGCATCAACAGATGGACAAGCGGGGACTGGTGGCATGGGCTGAGATTCCTTTTGTCAATGTTTATGTGAATAATCCTGCTTATGATGAAAACTTGCGCCTGCAATTGAAGGAACTGATTTTACAGAACTACAATCACCCCTGCATTTTGTTCTGGGGGCTGTTCAATGAGATAAATTCCGGTTGGCTGGACCGTCCTTCGCGTATGGCGGCAGAGCTTCATGCTTTGGCCCGTCAGTTGGACCCGAGCCGTCCCACTATGGGAGCCAGTAATCAGGATGACGACTTCAACGGATTCACCGACCTGATTGCTTTCAACAAGTATTTCGGCTGGTATGGCGACAACATGGATGACATGGGGCGCTGGATAGACCGCGAGCATGCAGCACATCCGGAGCGGAAGATGGGCATCAGCGAGTATGGTGCCGGGGCATGCGTATTCCAGCAGGAGGACTCGCTGAGGCATCCGGAACCGTGGGGGCAATGGCATCCCGAAAACTGGCAGACTTATTATCATGTGGAGAATTGGAAACAGCTTCAGGAACGCGAATTCTTGTGGTGCAACTTCATCTGGTGCATGTTCGACTTTTCGGCGGCAGGCCGTAGGGAGGGATCCATTATGGGACGCAACGATAAGGGGCTGGTGACTTACGACCGGAAAATAAAGAAAGATGCCTTTTACTTTTATAAGGCAAACTGGAATCAAGAAGATAAGTTTGTATATATCGCAGGAAAACGATTGGTAAACAGAACCCGCAAAACCGTTGATGTGCAAGTATTCAGCAATAGCGGAGCTGCCAAATTGTATATCAATGGCAAAGCATATGGGACTGCAAAACCTGATTCCGTAAATGTACTGGAATGGAAAGGCATTGTATTGGATACCGGTGAAAATAGAATTGAAGTCAGGAACAAATATGGAGCGGATTGTTGTGTATGGATATGTCCTTTTTAATTTTCATCAGGCGCGGAATGTATAGGAGAGCCACGGGGAATAATGAACCGTGAAATGCTGTACAGTCTGCGCCTGATAGCTTTAATATGTGATTTTCTGTAAATCCGTATTCGGTCCGTGGACTACCAGTTTCCCGTCTGGTTGGATGTCTATGAGGTCGATGAATACCATTCGTTCGTCACCGGTGGTTTCGGTGCGTCCATGGTAGACACAGTAGAGCCGATTGTGAATGTCGATGAGCATACAATGCCCGGTTCCGGTCACGATGCCGCCTTGCTCTGTGTTCTTTTGCAGCACCGGATTGTTGGCAGCCTTTGTGAATGGGCCTAAAGGACTTTGGGAGGTTGCATAGCCCACCGCATAATTCTTTCCTCCGAAGAAGTTTGCAGAGTAAAGCATGTAATAGAGATTCCCGTGTTTCACCATATACGAACCTTCTGTCCAGCGTCTGTTGACCTCATGTGTAGTCACCGAACGGTTCTCCCATTTCGCTTGAGGGTCGTCCATCGTTTTGGGCGGGCAAAGCAATGCTACCGGCTCTCCGATGACACCGGAGAAATCCGGTTTCAGCTCCACGCCGTAAATCCAGCTCTCCTCAATCTCGTCAAACCAGCCCTTTGTTTTGGCCCATGCTGAGACTTCGCTCTCGACGGCATGTTTGTAGCAGCAGCGGGAGTAGTAGAGGTAGGTCTTTCCGGATGCATCGTCAAAGAGTATGTTTGCGTCGATGATAGGATAGCCGGGGTCGAATACCGGGCGGTCGGACAAATCTTTGAAAGGCCCGGTGGGTTTATCGGCTACGGCTACGCCGATACGGAAGTTCTCTTGCTCCTGAGTGGGGTTTTCCTTCCAGTTGGCGCTGAACCATAAGTAGTATTTGCCGTCGCGCTCATACACTTCGGGCGCCCAGAAACAGTCGGTGGCCCATGAGTCGGATGTGCCGCCTTGATAGACGGGACCCTCATCTTTCCATGTCACCAGGTCATCGGAGGAATATACTTTGAAGCCGTTCTGTACTCCCCCCGTCCCGTACATATAGAATTTCCCGTCGGAAGCTTTCAGGAGGAACGGGTCTCCGAAGGCCATGGGAAGTGGGTTCTGATATACTACTTTTTTCTTATCTCCGCATGATGCTGACAGCAGAGCCAATAAGACCAGTGCCAATGTGAAAAGGGTGTGCTTCATCTTGTTAGAATTTAAATGTTGAAGTAACGAAAAGTGTTTGTATCTGCAAAGTAAACACAATATAGGGAAAGCTGCAAGGAAATTAGATAGAATGCAAGCTTTTCATTATTTTTGTGCATCATTCTAAATAATTCTTTGATGGGACAGTCATTTTCGGATATATCGCTATACCACGAGTACCGGTCGGTGAAGGAGAAAGAACATTTGGTGTCACAGAAAACCTGGGACGACCTCAATCTGGATGACTTTTTCGAATGGGCCGACCGTACCTCTTCTTGTGTGGGCCGACAGTACCTCTACGACTTGTTGCATTACAACCGCCTTTCGGAGATTTCGGAACAGGAGGAAGTGATTCGCGAACTCTCTGCCGACAAGGAGTTGCGTGCAGAAATCCGGTCGGAGTTGCAGAAACTGGATACGCCGGATGCTTGCGCCATTGCATCGTTGTTTTCCATTTCCCATCCCATATATTCCCACCGCTTTTACCGTTTGCTAAGTATATTGCAGTTCGTGCCTTTTGTTTTGTCAGGGATGGTTTATGTTACATCTTCGCTTTACGTTCTGGGGTTATTGTGTATATCGGTATTGGTGAACATGGTATTGCACTATCGCAGCAAGGCACGGATTCAGGGCTATTTCTTTTCCATCCCTCAGTTATGGCTGCTGCTCAGGCAAGCGGAGAGGCTGGCACAGATTCCGTTGTGTGTATCGGTGCATCGGGATATCCAAAAGACTTTGCAGGCGCTGCGTCCGTTACGAAAGCAACTTTCCACTTTCCGTTTCAGTATCAAGCTGGAGAGCGACATCGCCATTCTTGCTTATTTCTTCATCGAGATGGTGAATGTGTTTTTCCTGCGGGAGGTTATTCCGGTTTCCAAGGCTTTCTTTCTATTGCAGGGCAGGCAAGAACAGATTGAAGAGGTTTTCCGCTATTTTGGATTGGTGGATGCGCTTTGCTCTGTTTCCGAGCTTCGGGATGGGCTGCCCTATTATACTCTTCCGGAAGCTTGTGACGAGGGTGAAACGCTTCATGCAGAGGGCCTTTATCATCCGCTTATAGAGCATTGTATCCCCAATGACATTACGCTTTGTGGCAGTTCTGTCCTTGTTACCGGCTCCAATATGTCTGGTAAGACAACCTTTATCCGTGCTATCGGACTTAACCTGCTTTCCGCACAAGTGTTCCATACTTGTTTCGCCCGCAGTTTTCGTTTTCCCATGGATACCGCATTGTTTTCTGCTATCCATCTGGAGGATAGTCTGATGGAAGGAAAAAGTTTCTTTCTGCAGGAGGTACAGATTGTTCGAGAGATGCTGGAGGTCGGAAAGGGACGTAGGCAGCTTTTCCTGCTGGATGAGTTGTTCAAAGGGACGAACACGGTGGAACGGATAGCTATAGCCAAAGCTGTGCTATCTGCTTTGGCACACAAGAACAGTATCGTGTTTGCTTCCACTCACGACGTTGAACTGGCTTCCTTACTTGAGAACGAATATGAATCGTTTCATTTTTGTGAATGTGTTGCCGACAATACCTTGTCTTTTGATTATAAGCTGAAACCGGGACCGGCGACGGAACGTAATGCCATCCGGATTATCGAGATGTGCGGTTATCCGAAGGAAGTGGTCGGGGAAGCGTATCGGCTGGCTAAAAAACATGTTTTATAGTTTTACTTCTAATTGTTCCTTATTCCAATCGTTACTATATTGTCTGTTCAATATCTTCTGGAAGGGGTAATCTTTTAAGTTATCCAATTAGAAGGTTTATGTTCTTTTCTTTCATCTTTTCGATATTCTCTTCCGAGATATTGCTGTCTGTGATGAAAGAATTTACCATAGATATTGAACCTAAACTGGCAAATGCACTAATTCCTATCTTGGAGGAATCAGCTACCAGAATGACTTCCTCGGCGGCTTTTATCATGGCCGATTTAACCATCAGATCGCTGAGGCTCGGATAGGTCAGACTCATGTCTGGGGATATTCCTGCTGTGGCAAGGAATAGTTTGTTGGCATGGAAACCTTTGAGTGAATCGGCTGCCATCTTTCCTGTCAATGAAAGGGTGGGTGCTTTGAATTCTCCTCCTGTCACAATGAGGTTGATGCCTGGATTTTCGCCCAATATAAGTGCTATGTTCAGAGCATTGGTAATGACGGTCAGCTCTTTGTATTGTGTAAGTAGTTTGGCTATTTCTGTGGTAGTAGAACCGGAGTCGAGAATGATACATTCACCTTCACTGATAAACGACGCTGCTTTTTGGGCTATTTCTCTTTTTTCCTCAATATGGGTCTGATTGAAAACCTTTCCGGTTTTTGCAAATGAGCCCACATCCTTCAGGAAGGCTCCGCCGTGTTCTCTTTGGATATACCCTAATTTTTCAAGGGCTTCCAGGTCTTGTCTGATTGTTACATCCGTTACATTGAAAATCCTGCTTAATTCTTGAACTTTTGCATGCCCGTCTTCGCGGATAAGGTCCAGAATCTTGACTCTTCTTTGGTTTAGTGCCATATCTACTTTATATATTGTTGTTTCTACGATAATCCTGTATATCTTTGATCGCTATAATCTTCAGTCGGAACTTTTTTGCCATTTCAAGTAGTTGTGGCAAGCGGGCCATTGTCCCATCCTGGTTCAGTATTTCAATGAGAGCGCCGCCGGGTGTCAATCCTGCCATTCTTGTCAGGTCGAGTAATGCTTCTGTATGTCCGTCACGTCCCAATACTCCGTCCTCATGTCCGTAAAGGGGGAAAATGTGTCCGGGACGTGCCAGTTCCGAGGGCTTTATATTACCGGTAACCAAAGCACGTATGGTAGCGGAGCGGTCATAGGCGGAAACTCCCGTTGTGCAGCCATAGCCCTTCAGATCGACGGACATGGTGAACGGCGTGCCTAAAAGGGAAGTGTTGTCTTCCGACATTGGGGGCAGTTGGAGTTCTTTGCAACGTGAACGCGGTAGCGGTACACAAAGAAGCCCTCTTCCGTGTGTAATCATGAAGTTAACAATGTCAGGAGTTATTTTTTCACCGGATACAATAAAATCGCCTTCGTTTTCTCTATTTTCATCATCGACAACTATCACTATTTTCCCTTGTCGAACCGCTTCTATTCCTTCGTCTACAGTATTGAGCATTGTATAATCATTTAATTTTTCCGCAAAGGTAGTCAGAAAAAGTCAAATGAAAGTCTATTCTTGCTGTTTTTCTTCTTTTTTATTCTATATATTATCTTTTGCACTGTAGTTCCTTTCTCTTTTTTATTTATTTGTTTCGTTTTTCGCCCTGGTCTAATTATAAAACATGTTAATAAACAATGGAAAACTTTCGTTTTCTTTCGTTTTGTGGTTTTTGTTTGTTTTCTTTGCAAAGAAATGAAAGCAAATAAGCTATGAAAACAAAAGAATTGACTCTTCAATCAGAAAGGAATCGAAAAAGATTAATTGAAATTATCTATAAGGCAAAAGCCGGTCATATCGGCGGAGATTTGTCTTGCCTCAATGTTCTTACGGCTCTTTACTTTGATGTGATGAATGTGAATGCGGACAGTCCTAAAGATGATTTGCGTGACCGTTTCATTTTGAGCAAGGGGCATTGTGTGGAGGCTTTGTATGTGACGCTGGAATCCAAAGGGTTTATAACAGAAGGCATTTTGGATACATTGGGACAATATGGCTCTATCCTTTCGGGACATCCCACTATCGGAGTTCCGGGTATTGAAGTGAATACCGGAGCCTTGGGACATGGTTTGTCTGTTGGGGTAGGTATAGCGATAGCTGCCAAAATGGACAACAGGGATTATAAAACCTATGTGTTGATGGGGGATGGTGAACAGGGTGAAGGTTCCATCTACGAAGCAGCAATGGCTGCCCGGCAGTATAGATTAGATAATTTGGTGGCTATAATAGACCGTAATCATTTGCAGATTAGCGGAAATACGGAAGATGTGATGGGAATTGATGATATCCATGATCGCTGGACGGCATTCGGCTGGGAGGTAAAGGATATGAATGGTGACGACATGGAAGATATTATCCGGACTTTCCGTTCCATTGATTATGCAAACCGTCACCCTCATTTGCTGGTGGCTCATACGACAAAAGGGAAAGGAGTATCTTTCATGGAAGGGGTAGCTAAATGGCATCATGGGGTTCCGAGTAACGAACAGTATGAACAGGCCATTCAAGAAATATCAGAAAGAATTAAGGATTTAGAATATAATTGATATGATAGCTTGCAGAAAAAGTTTCACCGACACTTTGTTGTCATTGGCTCGGATGGACAAGGACATCATTGCTGTGACGACGGATGCCCGTGGCTCGGTGACGTTAAATGATTTTGCCAAAGAATTGCCGCAGCAATTCGTGGAGTGTGGTATTGCGGAGCAGGATGCTGTGGGTATTTCAGCCGGGTTGGCTCATAGCGGAAAGAAAGTGTTTGTATGTGGTCCGGCTTGTTTTTATGTGGCTCGTAGCTTGGAACAGGTAAAGGTGGACTTGGCTTATAGCCAGAACAACGTAAAAATATTGGGAGTAAGTGGAGGAGTAGCTTACGGAGCTTTGGGGGCTACCCATCATAGCTTACACGACATTGCCGTGCTGCGTACTTTTCCCGGAATGAATATCGTGTTACCTTGCGATGCCCGACAGACTAAAAAACTGGTTGAGCTTTTGGTTGATTATCCCGAACCGGTTTATGTACGTGTAGGTCGTGCAGCAGTTCCCGATGTCTATGAAAATGATGATTTTGATTTTGCCATAGGTAAGGCCAACATGTTGCTGGACGGAACAGATCTGACTATTATCGGAACCGGTGAAACCGTATACCACACACGTCAGGCGGCTTTGAAGTTACGCGAATATGGTATTTCGGCCCGGGTATTGGATATGTCCTCTATTAAACCTTGTGATGAGGAAGCTGTTTTGAAAGCCGCTTCCGAAACCGGGCGAATCATCACGGTTGAGGAGCATAGCCAGTATGGAGGTCTTGGGGCGATGGTGACTGAAATCATATCCGAGCATCCCGTACCGGTGAAAATCCTGGGTATCCCTGATGAGAATGTGGTGCATGGGAACTCCCTGGAAATTTTTGCCCATTATGGACTCGACTCATCCGGTATCGTGAAAACTGCCCTTGACTTCCTTAAGTAACTCCGATTCGATAAATTTGAAATCAATTAGCCTTTAATAATACCTGAAATGGAAAACCTGATAATTGCAATAGACCAAAGCACCTCGGCTACCAAAGCCATGCTATTCAATGAGAGGTGTGAAATGCTGAGGCGCGTCAATGTCACCCATGAACAATATTATCCCAAATCCGGATGGGTGGAGCATGATGCTGAAGAAATTTATCGGAATGTACAGAAAAGTATAGCCGAACTGATAAAGGAGGAAGTGGCAGACAATATGTATTCGTTGGCCATCACCAATCAACGTGAAACAGTGGTTGTATGGAATAAGCATACGGGCAAACCGATATGCAATGCTGTGGTATGGCAATGCATGCGTGGTGCTGATATCTGTAATGAGTTGAAAGCCAGTGGGTACAGCGAAATAGTACAGGCGAAAAGCGGTTTGCTATTGGATCCTTATTTCTCAGCCAGTGGTGTGAAGTGGATACTTGACAATGTGGAAGGAGCCCGTCAGGCTGCTGATAACGGTGACTTATTGATGGGAACCATTGATACGTGGCTGATTTGGAAATTGACTGATGGTAAACGCCATGTGACAGATTATACCAATGCTTCCAGGACTCTTTTGTTTAATATTCATACGATGCAATGGGACAGTGACCTGCTGGAGCTATTTACCATCCCCGAAACTATGATACCTGAATTACTGCCATGTGATGCTGTTTTTGGAGAAACTACGGTGGGAGGATTATTTAAGAATCCTATTGTCATAGCCGGTGTATTGGGGGATTCACACGGTGCACTGGCCGGTCAGATGTGCTTTGAAGAAGGGCTGGGCAAGGTCACTTATGGAACCGGCTCATCAGTGATGGTGAATATTGGTGAAAAAGCTGCCGTTGCTCCCCGTGGATTGGTCACTTCCATCGGTTTTGCCGCACTTGGAAAAATATTCTATGCTTTTGAAGGCAATATCCATTGTACTGGTGCTACCATCAAGTGGCTAGAACAGAGATTGCAGATGATTAGTTCGCCAGACGAAGCGGAAGAGTTGGCGGCTACAGTAAAAGACAATGGAGGTGTGTATGTCGTACCGGCTTTTGCCGGGTTGGGAGCTCCTTGGTGGCAAGGGGATGTAAAGGCTGCCATTTTAGGGATGACCTTAGGTACCGGGAAACCGCATGTTCTCAGGGCAGCACTTGAATCCATAGCCTATCAAGTGAATGATTTGGTCAGAGCGATGACCAGTCAGGCAGGTATAAAGCTGAAAGAAGTCAGAGCCGATGGAGGACCTACAAAAAATAAATTCCTGATGCAGTTCCAGGCCGACTGCTTACGTGTACCGATCAATTGTTCGGATGTTGAAGAAGCTTCGGCCTTGGGAGCCGTTGTAATGAACGGAATGGCTCGCAAGATATGGACGAGCTTTGAGCAGGTGTCCGTATTACGCCGGAGCCGCTACCGCATAGAGCCGCAAAGTAACCTATCACAGGTAGAAAAATGGTGTGAAGGCTGGTTGAAAGCGGTAAACCAATTAATCAGATAAATATTTTCAAAGTATAATTTAAATACCCACTATCTACAATGAAAAACAAGGAAAGAATGTGTTTCGGTATAATTATCGGCACTCGTGCTTATTTTAATTCAGAATTGGCTAAAGATGTTCGCAAACAATTGTTGAAAACACTTGCCGACGAAGGCTATGATTATGTGATCTTACCTGAAGACGCTACTCCTACCGGCAGTAGCAGTATTGAAACCCGCGAAGACGGATTGAAGTGTGCGGAACTGTTCCGACAGAATCGTGACCGCATTGACGGTATCATAGTTTCCCTGCCCAACTTTGGCTTTGAGATTGGAATCATCAATGCTATCAGCGTGGCCGATTTGAATGTCCCCGTTTTGGTACAGGCTTGTGACGACGAGAACGACAAGGTGGATCTGGACAGCCGCCGTGATGCTTTTTGCGGTAAGATTTCTGTTTGTAACAATCTGTATCAATATGGCATACCTTTTACAGATACCACGCTACACACCTATTCTATATACTCCGAATTACTGGCCAAGGATATCAATAAGTTTGCTGGTATCTGTCGTGTAGTCAATGGCTTGCGCCATGCACGTATCGGTGCTATCGGTGCTCGTCCGGCTGGTTTCCAGACTGTACGTGCAAGTGAGAAACTGTTACAGAAGAGTGGCATTACAGTCGTTCCGGTCGACCTTTCTGAAATACTCGGTGCTGCCCGTAAGATTGAGGATACGGATGCGGAGTTGCTGAAGAAGCTTGAAGAAATTAAGTGCTATGCGGCAGTTCCCAAGGAATATAGTGACAAGCTGGTGCTTCAGGCAAAATTCGGTGTGGCTGTAGAACGTTGGATCGAAGCCAATCAGATTGATGCTGTTGCTGTTCAGTGTTGGGACTCTTTGGAACAAAATTATGGTTGTGCAGCATGTGTGACAATGAGTATGCTGGGTGAAAAATTACTTCCTGCCGCTTGTGAGGTAGATATTGCCGGCGCTGTGTCCATGTATGCTTTGACATTGGCAGCGCAAGGTCAATCGGCATTGCTTGACTGGAATAACAATTTTGCAGAAGACCGGAACAAATGTGTATGTACCCATTGCGGTAACTTCCCGAAATCGTTTGTCAGAAATGACTTGAAGCTTGGTACACTGGGCGTTTTGGGACGTACGCTGGGCAAGGTCAATACATTCGGTGCCGTATATGGTAAAGTGACCAAAGGTGATTTCACATTCTTCCGTATTTCCACAGATGATACAAAAGGCGCTATCAAGGCTTATTTGGGTACTGGTGAAATCACGGATGACCCGTATGGAATGGATGGATGCATAGCTGTCACCAAGGTGAATAACTTGCAGACTCTGATGAAGTATATTTGTAAAAATGGTTTTGAACATCATGTGGCTATGGTTCGCAATGATGTGAAGGAAATTCTGAACGAAGCCATCGAGGACTATTTGGGCTGGAATCTATATGTGCATGAATGAAAAGTAAACACACGGTAAACAACAGAAGATAAATTATGATACTTGTTGACAACTATATTTTGGCCATTCTGTGTTGTGTCTATTGCTGCCTCTGTTGGGGCTCTTGGGCGAATACGCAGAAGATGGTGACCTCGAAAAGCTGGAGTTTCGAGCTTTTCTATTGGGACTTGGCTTTCGGTTTGTTTTTCGCGGCTCTGTTGGGGGCTCTGACATTGGGAAGCTTGGGAAGTGAAGGCCGTACTTTCTTTGAGGACTTGGCGGCAATGGACTGGAACAGTATGAAGTATGCACTGTTGGGTGGTATTGTCTGGAATTTCGGTAATATCTTTCTGACGGCAGCCATCGCTGTGGCCGGTATGTCGATAGGGTTTCCCATTGGCGGAGGCTTAGCCTGGATAGGCGGTATAATTTTTAATTATCTGCTGATAACTTTGGCCGGTGAAGTATACCCCGGAAACCAGGCATTGCTTTGGATAGGGGTAGTTGTTATCATTGTAGCCATCTGCATTTGCGGGAAGGCTTATGGAAAGATGTCGGCGAGTCAGGCATCCACCCCTAAAAAAGGTATCTTATTGGCTATTGTGGCAGGATTGGCCATCATGTTTTTCTATGGATTGGTTGTAAAATCACTCGATCCCCAGTATGTTGCGGGTGGTACGGGAACACTGACTCCCTATACCGGCGTATTTTGCTTTGCCGCCGGTGTCCTTATCACTACTCCCATTTTCAATACGTTTGCCATGAGTCATCCGGCTCAAGGAAACAAGGTCACAATGAAGGACTATCTGAAAGGTGATACCCGTACACACCTGATCGGTATGTTGGGCGGCTTTATCTGGATGAGCGGTATGGTGGTCAGCTTTATGGGAGCCGGATCAGCCAATCCGGCCATAGCTTATGCGCTGAGCAATGCCGCACCGGTGGTAGCCATGATTTGGGGATTCTTTGTATGGAAAGAGTTCAAAGGAGCTCCCAAAGGAACTGTACCTATGATTGCGACTATGTTTGTACTCTTTGTTGTGGGGCTGGTACTGATTACGCTTTCAAACTGATATTTTAATTCATTGTTAACCCAAAATAATAATAAATGAAAACGATTGTAAGACAAATTAAACAGAAAAGGTTAATGGTCTTGGTGCTGTTCCTTTTGGTAGGTATGACATCTGTTTTTGCACAGAAACATGTAAGTGTATCTGGCAGAATCACCGATGAACTTAATGAACCGATGATTGGTGTAAGTGTATTGGAAAAAGGTACGACAAATGGTGTCATAACTGATTTGGATGGTAATTATACCTTGTCGGTGAATGAGGGCGCCACTATCGTCTTTTCGTATATAGGTTATGTGACCCAGGAAAAGAAAGCCGCTGCGGGTACTATGAATATAGTACTGAAAGAAGATAACAAGACCTTGGATGAAGTGGTTGTAGTGGGATATGGTGTACAGAAGAAAAGCTCCGTAACGGGGGCCATCTCTTCCGTAAAGGCTGAAGATTTTGAAAATCGTACCATTACCAATGCCGAGCAGGCCTTGCAGGGTAAGACAGCCGGTGTGCAAATTATTTCTGCATCTGCGGCTCCTGGTTCGAATCCCGCCATTCGTATCCGTGGATATAGCAGTAATGCCAGCTCAGATCCTTTGTATGTAGTCGATGGTCTGCGTACGAAAGACATCAGCAACCTCGATCCGAACGATATTGAGAGTATGGAAGTATTGAAGGATGCTGCCTCTGCTGCTATCTATGGCGCCCAGGCCGGTAACGGTGTTGTCTTGATTACCACCCGGAAGGCAAAAAAGGGAGTCCGCCGTATTTCTTATGATTTCCAGTTGTCCTCCCAGTCTTTGGGTCGTACTCCTGATATTCTGAATGCTCAGGAATACGTCAATTATATGACTGAAGGCAATCTTATTCCCAGAGAAACAATAGATAGGTATTGGGATGGAAAGACAAATACTGATTGGGTGAAAGAAACGTTTGAATCATCCATGATGCAACGTCACAATGTCAATTTCCAAGGGGCCAATGATAATGGTTCACTGTTTGCATCGCTTTCTTATTTAAGCAACAATGGTCCCATTGTAGGCAATAAGGACGTTTTTGACCGTATTACCGGCACTGTCAATGCAGATTATAAAGTAAAGGATTGGTTGAAGTTCACGACAAACAATTCATTTTCCCGTTATCATGTACAGTCTGTAAGCGAAGGCTCAGCAACCGGTTCTTTGATGCTGTCTGCCATTCAGCTTGACCCTCTTACTCCAGTTACCTATACACCGGATAAACTGCCCGACACTATGATTAATTATATGAACCAAGGGCATACCTTGCTTCAGAATGCCAATGGTGATTATTATTCTATTTCCCCTTATGGTGACTCCAATAATATCAATCCGTATATTATGCGTGACCGTGGTACAACGAAAAGAGATGGTTTTGTGTTCAGCGGCTCCACTTATCTGGATTTTACTCCGATTAAAGAGCTGGTCATCACTTCACGTTTGGGATACCGTTATACTTACAGCAATTCCTACGGCTATGTTATGCCTAACATTACCTGCTCTGACCTTTATCAGGACTATGTATCGGTAAGTGCGACAAGCTCCAACACCACGTACTGGCAATGGGAAAACTTTGCCAACTATACCAAGACATTTGCAGATAAGCACAATGTAAACGTGATGCTTGGTATGTCCTATTCTTCCAATACTTCCTTTGGAGTGACGGGAGGAATCAATGGTAGCCGTTCCGGCGACAAGGTTGATTTGGGTATTACCAAGTTGGATCCCAATTATGCCTATTTTGCTTTTCGGACCGGTACTGCCACCCGTACGGTAAGTGGTGGAGAGAAACGGAGGTATGCCAATCTTTCTTACTTTGGCCGGGCATCTTATGACTATGCAGGCAAGTATTTTGCCCAATTCACCCTTCGTGCGGATGCAGCCGACTTGTCTATCCTTCCTTTGCAGAAACGTTGGGGCTATTTCCCGGCTGTGTCTGTCGGCTGGGTACTTTCCAACGAGAAATTTATGGAAAACCTCAAGTCAATCTCTCATTTGAAGTTGCGTGCAAGCTGGGGACAGAATGGTAGTATCGCCGGTTTGGCAGACTATATGTATGATGCTACGATTTTGTCTGGAATCAATTATCCAATGTCCGGTGATGTGTCTTATGAAACAGGTTCGTTGCCATCTGCAACCGGTAACTATGATTTGAAGTGGGAAACTTCCGAACAGATAGACTTGGGTATTGACCTCCGGATGCTGAATGACCGTTTGAGCTTCGGATTTGACTATTATGAGAAGAAAACCAAAGACTTGATTGTAACCGGTATTACTCCTTCTTTGATTGTGGGTAACACTACTTCACCTATGAATGCGGGAAATGTCAAGAACAGCGGATTTGAGTTTGAACTCTCATGGCGTGATCATATCAAAGATTTCAGTTATAGTGTAAAAGCTAACATCGCTACTTTGAAGAATAAAGTAACTTATCTTCATGAAACATTGGAGCGTATTGCCAGTACAACAAGTGCAGGTATCGGCACTATGAATTATTTTGAAGAAGGACATCCCATTTGGTACATGCGCGGTTATGAGTGCACGGGTATTGATCCGCAAACGGGTGACCCAATATTCAAAGACAAGAATGATGATGACATTATTGGAGATGCCGACCAGACAGAAATCGGTTCTGCCATTCCCGACTTTACTTATGGTATTACTTTGACAGCTGCCTGGAAAGGCCTTGACCTGACAATCTTTGGTTCCGGTTCTCATGGCAATGATGTGTTTGCCGGCTATAACCGTACTTCCCGTATGAAAGCGAATACCTTGAAGGAATTCTATGACGGACGGTGGACTGCTGTGGGAGACAATGCAAAATATGCCCGTTCCAATCCCAGCAATTATGATAAGTATTTAAAGAGCTCCAAATTTGTATTCGACGGTTCATATTTTAAAATCAAGCAGATACAGTTGGGCTATAACCTGCCTAAGAATTTGTTGAAGCAGGTGGGTTTGAGTAACCTTCGTTTGTATTGTTCTTTAGACGACTTCTTCACATTTACCAAATATCCCGGATTTGATCCTGAATTTACGAGTACAGGCAATGCGATGGGTTTGGATATGGGCTCTTATCCGTCCAGCAAGAAAGTCGTGCTCGGTCTTAACGTAGTATTTTAATCTTTAATTCAATACGAAATATGAAAGCAAAATATATTTTATCAAGTCTGTTACTTGCCGGCTGCACTTTCTTTTCCTCTTGTGAGGACAATCTGGATATTTCGCAGCATGGGGTAAGCACTTTCGAAAATTTCTATAAAACGGATGCCGATGCGGAAGAAGCCATTATAGCCTGCTATAGCAATTGGAAGGACACCTATGCGCCTGCGTTCTGGCTGAAGAATCTTCTTTCTGACGATTGCTATTCGGCAGGGGAAAGCTGGACGGCTGCCAGTGCACAGTTGCTGTCGACTTATACGTTCGACTCTGATTTTTCCCATATTAAAACGTTGTATACGAATCTTTATAAAGTGATTTATGCCGCCAACATTGTTTTGCAGTATGTAGGCGATGATTCTGAGGTTAAGCTTCGTGCACGTGCAGAGGCAAAGGTTTTCCGTGCGATGTCCTACATCGAATTGATCAGTCTTTGGGGAACTCCGCCGTTGGTGGACCATCCGTTGAAAGCAAACGAATATTCCCAGGCAAATGGTAATACAGAGGCGCTTTGGGCATTGGTGAACCAAGATTTGACCGAAGCTGTCAACAGTGGCAATTTGGAGGAAAAGACAAGCTTGGACAACTTTACCTATCGTATCACCAAACAATTTGCACAAGCCTTGTTGGGCAAGGCATACGTATTCCAGAAGAATTATGGTGCTGCTGTTACAGTTTTGGATGAGGTAATCAATAGCGGGAAGTACGACCTTTACAGTGATTATGAGAATATCCAGACTACCAAAGGCGAGGCGAATTGTGAAAGTCTGTTTGAAAGTAATTATGTTTACGACGCCAACAATGTTACCGGCATTATGAGTAACATGATTTGGGTATATGTGCATTGGCGTGGAGACATGCTTGCATTCAATGAGCCTACTCAAATCTATTCTCATGGCGGCTGGGGATTTTTTAATCCGACGAAGGAAAGCTACGATGCGTTTGTCGAAATGGGAGATACTTATCGCTTGAATGCCTCTATCAAGACATACCGGCAAATGGAGGATATGGGTATCTCATTGAGCAATGCCATAGCTTATATGCCGGACAATGCCGGTTACTTCAGCTGGAAATACCGTGTTTATGAAGCAGATGTCATCAACTATTGGTGGTTGCGTTGTCCTAACAATACCCGTGCCATGCGTTATGCCGAGGTTCTGCTGCTTGCTGCTGAAGCGAGTCTTCAGTCCGGAAATGCAAGTAAGGCTGCCGGATATGTGAATAAAGTGCGTGACCGTGCCCAGTTGCCTGCATTGGGCAGCGTCTCTATGGATGATATCAAGAAAGAGAAGCGTCTGGAGCTTTGGATGGAAGGCTGCCGTTACCAGGATTTGATTCGGTGGGGTGATGCTGCTACGGTACTTGCCAAGAGAGGGCAGGAAAGACCGGCTCTTTACAAAGACGGCCGTGTAAGTTGGGATGAACAGAAAAATGCTTCTGCCGGCTTCAAGAGCGGTAAGCATGAACTGCTTCCGTTCCCTGCTACTGAAATGAATGTCAATAAGAATATGACCCAGAACCCGGGTTGGTAATTAATCAATAAAACTTAGTTTATGAATAAATTAAAATGCTTATTCCTATCAGGCCTTATGGCTGTGATGCCGGTTTGCATGAGCGGACAGCAGACGCCCGGTGAAAAATCGTCAAAACCGCGTGTCATCATTACTTGTGACCCGGAACTTGATGACCTGAACTCTTTGATACGTTTCCTGCTTTTCAGTACGGATTTCCGTGTGGAAGGCTTGATTTATGCCAGCAGCCAGTTCCATTGGAAAGGTGACGGGCACGGCACGAAGTGGTATGTGCCTGGACGTGAATATTCCCGTAATGGCATAGACTACGGACCTATGGAAAGCTGGCGTTGGGATCCGGATGAACGTTTCATTGACGATGCCGTGGAAGCTTACGAGAAAGTATATCCCAATCTGAAAGTGCACGACCCGTCTTATCCGACTCCCGAATACCTGAAGTCTAAAGTGCGTATCGGTAATATCGAGTTCGACGGTGATATTTCCAAGGACACTCCGGGGTCGGAGCTGATTAAAGCTGTATTGCTCGATGATTGTACGGATCCGGTATTCATCAATGCTTGGGGAGGTGGCAGCACCATCGCCCGTGCCTTGAAGTCCATTCAGGATATTTATGAGCATACCGATGCCTGGAAAGGCATCCGTGAGAAGATAATAGGAAAAGTGGTCCTTTCCCTTTCGGGTGATCAGGATGATACGTATGCACGGTATATCCGACCTTTCTGGCCGGAACTCAGACAAATGGAGATGGGGGGGATGACAGTCGGCCTGGCTTATAATGCACAGTTAAGAGCCTCCAAGGAAAATCAGGTTTTCTACTCTCCGGAATGGATGCAGGAGAACATCCGCAGTAAAGGTCCTTTCGGTGAAATGTATCGGGTCTGGGGAGACGGTAAGCAGATGGTGAAAGGTGATAAGTTCGATTTCTTCGGTTTGTCGGGTTATACGGTTGATGAATTGAAAAAGCAAGGCTATGTGGTTTGGACCGGAATCCAGCCGAAAGGCTCCTATCTGGCTGAAGGCGATACTTACTGTTTCCTGAATTTGATAGGTAACGGCCTGCGTGGTCACGAAGACCCCACTTATGGGGGATGGTGCGGTGGAAGAACCGTCCTTCCCGATTCGGTGAAGAATCTTCCGCGCATGGAGCAGATGAAGTATAGAGCCGAGCACTATCCTTTGCCCGACTTCACAGCTCCGGTAATGAATGGATTGGCTGCCCGCTTTAAATGGTCGGTCACTCCAAACTATGCCGACGCAAATCATGAGCCGGTGATAAAAGGGGCGCTTGCCATGAGTGCCAAGCCGGGTGAGAAGCTGAAACTTAAATACACTGTAACCGATCCGGATAAGGATGCCCTTACCATTAAATGGTGGCAGTATGTGTCAGCCGGTACATATCGGGGCAAAGTAACGGTAGATGACCCTGCTTCTGCAAATACAGCTTTTACTGTTCCGGCTGATGCCAACCCCGGTGATACCATCCACTTGATTTTGGAAGCTACGGATAACGGTACGCCACAGATGAACCGCTATCACCGCCTGATTATTACAGTGGCAGAATGAACTTGAATCAATGAACTTTAATTTGAAGAACTGAAATGAAAAAGATTATATTGGCTGCATTTATGGCAGCTTGTGGACTGCAAATGTCTGCCCAGCAGAACTTGTTTGTTGCGCAAGACCTCGAGTCTGCAATCGTGAATAAAGACAACACAGTGACTTTTAACTTCAAGGCTCCCGATGCCAAGAAGGTACAGATTGCAGGTGACTTTGCCGAAAGGGCGGAGGGACAACACATTGGCGGTATGGTGGGCGCAGGCCTGATAGACATGACGAAGAATGCCGAAGGAATCTGGACCTATACCACCAAACCGCTGGACTCGGAACTCTACAGTTATGAATTCATGGTAGACGGCGTACCGACCATAGACCCCAACAATGTTTATGTCTATCGTGACTTTGCCACAACAAGCAATGTATTCATCGTAGGGAATGGCAAGGCTGATTTATATAAGGTCAATAAAGTGCCTCATGGAACATTGGCCCACCGTTGGTATCACTCTGATGGCATGAAAATGGATCGCCGTATCAACATCTACACACCGGCGGGTTATGAACAGTCCGGTAACAGAAAATATCCTGTGCTCTACTTGTTGCATGGCATGGGCGGTGATGAAGACGAATGGACTACTTTCGGACGTGCGGCACAGATTCTCGATAATCTGATAGCACAAGGCAAGGCTGAACCGATGATTGTCGTGATGCCCAATGGACATGCCGCCATGGAAGCTGCACCGGGTGAAAGCAGCCTGGGTTACTATAAGCCCTACCACATGAAGAACGGAACCATGGACGGTGCATTTGAAACCTATTTCCCCGAGATTGTGAAGTTCGTAGAAAGTAATTACCGTGTGCAGGCAGACAAGGCACACCGTGCCATTGCAGGCCTTTCAATGGGTGGCTTTCATTCTGCCAATATTTCTTTGAACTATCCCGATATGTTCGATTATGTAGGTTTGTTCTCTGCCGCTCTTAATGTCCAGAGTGCAGGCCAGCGGAATAGCCCGGTTTATCAGGATATGGACAAGAAGCTGGCTGTCCAGTTTGAAAAAGCTCCTAAACTCTACTGGCTGGGTATCGGCAAAGACGATTTCCTGTATAAGAACAATGCCGCCTATCGCGCCGATTTGGATAAGAAGGGATATAAGTATGAGTTTATGGAAACTCCCGGTGGGCATGTATGGACTTGCTGGCGTATTTATCTCTCTGTATTTGCTCCCAAGTTGTTCAAATAAATCATAACACACCATGAAGAAACAACTATTCAGTCTGCTGTTGGTCGCAAGCGTTTTGAGCGCTTGTGGACCGGCGGCTCCCCAACTGGGTAAAGATTCCGTTGAGGATGTTATTGGTGCCATGACTTTGGAAGAAAAGGCACATTTGGTTATCGGTACCGGAATGGTGGGTACTTCGGGTGACAGTACGGTGATTGGCACTACAAAGAAGTTGGTTCCCGGTGCAGCAGGTACTACTTATCCGATACCCCGTTTGGGAATTCCTGCCATTGTGTTGGCTGATGGACCTGCAGGTTTACGTATAGATCCTATCCGCGAAGGGGATTCTGCTACTTATTATTGTACACATTTTCCTATCGGTACGTTACTTGCTTCTACTTGGAATCAGGATTTGGTAGAGGAAGTTGGAAAATCAATTGGTAATGAAGTGTTGGAATATGGTGCGGATGTTTTACTGGCTCCTGCTTTGAATATCCATCGGAATCCTTTGTGCGGGCGTAATTTTGAATATTATTCCGAAGACCCGTTAGTGTCTGGCAAGATAGCTGCTGCATATGTTAGAGGGATACAGAGCAACGGAGTGGGAACTTCCATCAAACATTTTGCTGTTAACAACCAGGAAACCAATCGGAATGCTAATGATGCTCGTATCACTCCTCGTGCCTTACGGGAAATCTATTTGAAGGGGTTCGAAATTGCAGTGAAGGAATCGGCACCATGGACAGTAATGTCCTCCTACAATCATATTAATGGCACCTATGCTTCTGAGAATACAGACTTGCTGTCCACTTTATTGCGTGATGAGTGGAATTTCGAGGGTATGGTGGTAACTGACTGGTTTGGAGGAAAGGATGCCGTGGCTCAGATGATAGCAGGTAATGATATGCTCCAACCGGGAAGGGCTAACCAGTATGATATGATTATCGAAGGGGTGAAATCCGGAAAATTGGATGAATCCATACTGAATCGTAATGTGAAGCGTGTTCTTGAACTTATTCTCCAAACTCCTCATTTTAAAGAATACAAATATTCCAATAAACCTGATTTGAAGGCGCACGCAGCAGTTACCCGCCAGTCAGCGACTGAAGGAATGGTTTTGTTGAAGAATAATAACGAAACCTTGCCATTTGAAAGGAAGGTCAGAAATATAGCTCTTTTCGGGTGTACTTCCTATGATTTCATAGCAGGAGGTACCGGCTCAGGTAATGTGAATCGTGCCTATACAGTCTCATTATTGGATGGTTTGAAGAATGCTGGATACCAGATAGATGAAGCATTGAAGGCCGATTATGAACAGTATATTGAGGCCGAGAATAAGAAAAATACTCCTGACTCGTCTCAGCCTTTCTCCAGATTTATGCCGGTACCTCGCCCGACAGAACTTATCCCTACTACAAAGGTGTTGTCAGAACAAGTTGCTAAAGCGGATGTTGCATTGGTTACGCTGGGACGTACTTCCGGTGAATTTGTAGACCGTAATGTCAGTGATTTTGAACTGAGTGAGGAAGAATTGCAACTGCTGAAGTCCGTCAGCCAAGCTTTCCATGCTGCTGGGAAGAAAGTGGTGGTGGTATTGAATATCGGAGGTGTAATCGAAACAGCTTCTTGGAAAAAACTACCGGATGCTATTTTGCTGGCTTGGCAGGCAGGACAGGAGGGTGGAAATAGTGTGACGGATGTGTTGAGCGGTAAGGTATCTCCATCGGGTAAGTTGACAATGACTTTCCCGAACAAGTTGATGGACGTTGCTTCTTCGACCAATTTTCCTATGGATGCTAGGGCTAATACAGATGTGAGGAATAAGGAGGACAAAAGCTCTTCAGTGAAGAATGTAGACTATACGGATTATGAAGAAGATATTTTTGTCGGTTATCGCTATTTCGATAGTTTCGGAAAGCAAGTGTCTTATCCTTTCGGCTATGGTCTTTCGTATACAACATTCGAGTATGTCAATCCGTCTGTCAAAGTTGATAATGGTATATATTCTGTTTCTATTGATGTGAAGAATGTTGGTAAGTTTGCAGGGAAAGAGGTTGTTCAGCTTTATGTCTCCGCTCCCAATAGGTTTCAGATGAACAAACCGGAAAAAGAACTTAAAGCTTTTACCAAAACTAAGGAATTGAGGCCAGGTGAGACTGTTACTGCCACTTTGAAACTGAACACTACGGATTTGGCTTCTTATGATGAAGCTTCTTCTTCATGGGTAGTGGATGCTGGAAATTATAAGTTTTTGATTGGAACCTCTTCCAAGGATATTAAGGCTGTACTTGATGTTGATGTGGTATCAGTTGTGGAAAAAACAAATAACATATTGAAACCACAAGAGACTGTTAATACGATAAAACGCTGAAGGTGAGTATAATATTATTCTTGGTTGTGATTAGGTTGATTTGTAGTGCTTAGGTAAATTAATTGTAATTGGGTAAAATTGGGAAAGAAGCTGCCTCGGAGTTATGAGGTAGCTTCTTCTTTTATTTGGTAATAAGATAAATTAATACCCTTCGTGTCCTACTTACGATATAAATCCCTATCTTTGTGGCGCTTTTTAGCTGAAAATAAGATTCAAATTAATTTAGATACAACAGAAAATGGCACAAGAAGACGTTTTTAAGAAACTCGTATCACACTGTAAGGAATATGGTTTTGTGTTCCCTTCCAGCGAGATTTATGATGGACTGGGAGCTGTGTATGACTATGGTCAGATGGGTGTGGAACTGAAAAATAACATCAAGCAATACTGGTGGCAGAGTATGGTGCTGCTGCACGAAAATATTGTCGGTATCGACTCAGCAATCTTTATGCACCCCACCATCTGGAAAGCCAGCGGACACGTAGATGCTTTCAATGACCCTTTGATTGACAACCGCGATTCCAAGAAACGTTATCGTGCCGATGTGTTGATAGAGGACCAGCTTGCTAAGTACGATGACAAGATAAACAAAGAAGTGGCCAAAGCTGCCAAGCGTTTTGGTGAGGCTTTCGATGAGGCTCAGTTCCGCAGTACCAACGGTCGTGTGCTGGAACACCAGGCCAAACGTGATGCCTTGCATGAACGTTTTTCCAAGGCTTTGAACGATAATAATCTGGACGAACTCCGTCAGATTATCCTTGACGAAGAAATCGTTTGCCCTATCAGTGGCACAAAGAACTGGACAGAGGTACGCCAGTTCAATCTGATGTTCTCAACTGAAATGGGCTCTACCGCCGATGGTGCCATGAAGATATACCTTCGCCCGGAAACGGCACAAGGTATCTTCGTAAATTACCTTAATGTACAGAAAACCGGTCGCATGAAGATTCCTTTCGGTATCGCCCAGATTGGTAAGGCTTTCCGTAACGAAATTGTAGCCCGCCAGTTCATCTTCCGTATGCGCGAGTTCGAGCAGATGGAAATGCAGTTCTTTGTGAAGCCGGGTACAGAGCTTGACTGGTTCAAGAGTTGGAAGGCTACTCGCCTGAAATGGCACAAGGCGCTGGGCTTCGGTGATGACCATTACCGTTATCACGACCACGACAAACTGGCCCACTACGCTAATGCTGCTACAGACATTGAGTTCTTGATGCCTTTCGGTTTCAAGGAAGTAGAGGGTATTCACAGCCGTACAAATTTCGACTTGTCCCAGCATGAGAAGTTCTCCGGCAAGAACATCAAGTATTTCGATCCGGAAACCAACGAAAGCTATACCCCGTATGTCATCGAGACTAGTATCGGTGTAGACCGCATGTTCCTTAGCATCATGTCGGCTTCCTACTGTGAAGAGACGTTGGATAGCGGTGAATCCCGTGTTGTCTTGAAGTTGCCTGCTGCACTGGCACCGGTGAAACTGGCCGTAATGCCGTTGGTAAAGAAAGATGGTCTGCCCGAAAAAGCGCGCGAAATCATTGACAATCTGAAGTTCCACTTCCATTGTCAGTATGATGAGAAAGATTCTATTGGTAAGCGTTACCGCCGCCAGGATGCCATTGGTACTCCGTACTGTGTCACCGTGGATCATCAGACTTTGGAAGATAACTGTGTGACACTGCGTAATCGTGACACCATGCAGCAAGAGCGCGTGGCTATCTCTGAACTGAATAATATTATTGCAGACCGTGTAAGCATCACATCGTTGCTGAAAACCTTGCAATAAAGCGGTTATGGAATAGACCGGTGCGTGAACAAACTGAAATAGTAAATAGTAAAATAGTAAAATAGTAAATGAAAAAGTCCCTTTTGTTTTTGCCTTTCTTGCTGTTGCTGGTGGGTGCTTTTATCTCTTGTGAAGAAGTGGAAGAGGCTGGAAAGTATGATAATTGGAGAGAACGCGGCGAGGCTTTTGTTGACTCGATAAAAAGGCTGACTGGCGAGAATTATGTCGCCACAGCAGAGCAGGCCGATGCTATGGAACTCGGGAAACTGTATGCCATACAGACGACTGCAAGCACTTCTGAAGGTGCTCAGTATGTCTATTGCAAGAAGCTTGTGAAGAATGAGACGGGTGAACGCCCGTTGTATACGGGTTATCATTCAAAGGTGAATGCTTATTATTATGGGACTTATGTGAATGGCGAAGAATTCGACGGTTGCTTTGACGGTTATAGTGCTATTGACCGCGATATACCTATTCCTCCGGTAAAAGAACCTACGGTTTTTGATTCATTCGTGGATTTTGAAGTTTCGGGTGTCGTTGCCGGTTGGGCAGCTGCCTTGCAGCTTATGCGGATGGGTGAGCGGTGGATGTTGTATATCCCTTATCAAAGCGGATATGGTATAAATGATTATACTGCTCCTTATTCTACAAATACAATCCCCGGAGGCTCTCTGTTGACGTTTGACTTGCAACTGGTTAGCTTTGCCGAATGAGATAAAAGAGGGTGTGTGCCGAAACGCCCCGAATATAAGAATTCCCCCTGCTATAGATGTCTATGGCAGGGGGAATCTAGTTAATGGAGAGATGTCTTCTTTAGCCTGTTGGTAGTGTGGCAGACGTTCGGAGACTGGTTCGTTTTATATTTTCTTCTTAATGGCCTTTACCCAGATTTTGTATCCATCCTCATTCAAATGCAGTCCGTCGCCGGTCAACTCACTGCGTAGTACATTTGTTCCCTTCTCTGTAAATAGTGGAAAAAGATTGATATAGGCAATGCCTTCCTCTTTGGCAAACGCCTCCAGACGGGAGTTGATTTCAGGAACCATATCTGTCTTTCCAGTCAGTTTTTTGTATCGGCCGAAACTTTCATTGAAAGGGAGTAGGCTTTGTAGGTAGAGTTTTGTGTCGGGAGATTCTTTCCGGATGCGTTCCACCGTCATGCGAATCATGTCTACAATACTGTCTGGTGCCAAGTCATGGGAAATGTCATTGACTCCGATAAGCAGGAACAGCTTGGCGGGATGTCCGGGAAGTATCTGATGCAGGCGGTCATAGATACCCATCACTTCATCACCGATGATGCCGCGATTACGTACATTCTTCTTACCAAGACGGGCAGACCAGTCACCGCCACCTTCAGTCAGGCTATTGCCAAGCATGACGATGTCCTTGCTTGTAATGGCAGGCTCATCCATAAACTGTAGGAAACGTTTGTAGTAATGGTCTGTATAAATACGCGGAATGGGGTAGATGGAAGCCGCCACAGCGTTGGCAACCAATGAACGCAGGCGAACTACGCTGTGTCCGTCTTCCGGATGTACGGCGTTGATAAGGAGTATGACGGAAGTGTCATTGTCCGGATCGATAATGATGGAGGTACCCGTGTAGCCGGTATGCCCATAGGTATTAGGACCAAACAAATCTCCATTGTTGGAGGCATAGGCTGTAAAATTATCCCAACCGAGAGTGCGTCCCAGACTGGCGGTAGTGCGTGGCACAGTACGCATGGCTTTTACACCCAGCGGACTCAGGATGCGGCGTCCGTTCCATTCACCTCCGTTTTGCAGGGCTGCGCAGAGTATGGCAATATCATCAGCACAAGAGAATACTCCTGCATTACCGCTGATACCTCCGTTCATGACACGTGCCAGCGGGTCATGAACTTGTCCGCAGAGAACTTGTCCATTAGGTTGCTTTTCAGTGGGGGCAATGTTATTCAATTGAGAATTGCGAATTGAAAATTGAGAATTGGCTACGTTGTTTTCCTTGTGTCCTTGTTTTCTCGTTCCTTTGTCAACTATCGTAATCCAGTTACCATCCTTATCACGTTGGCAAGGCAGATAGTCGGTATGCTCCATGCCGAGTACATCAAATAGGTTTTCACGTGCAAAGTCACGCAGGCTCTGTCCGCTTATAGTCTCGATAATGTGCTGCAAAGTGATGAAGTTGAGGCAACTGTATTGAAAATCAGTCTGCGGCTTGAAGTCGCGTTTACAAGTAGCAATATATTCCATAAGCCCATCAGGATTGGGAGAACCGTACTGCTTTTCTAGCTCGGCTACCGGTGCATAGGGAGGAAGACCGGAAGTGTGTGTCATCAAATCGGCAATGCGGATTACCTTTTTCTCTTTGCCGTCTTCGCTTTCCCAATTCTTAAAATTGGGTATGTAGAGGCTGACGGGGTCCAGCATGCGGAGCTTGCCGTGTTCTGCCAGTATCATTGTACATACGGCAGTCGACATGGATTTGCTGCATGATGCCATATCAAAGATGGTATTGGTAGTCATTGGCTCTACACTGGGGTAGATGCGCTTGTTACCATAGGCTTTCAAGTATGCCATTTTCCCATTGCGCACTACGGCAAGTACGGCACCGGGAATATCCTTGTTGGCGATAGCCGTTTCAATCGCTTCATCGGCATACATCAGTTTGCGGGAGTCCATTCCCACTTGTTCAGGAGCTACACGCTGCAAAGGCTGCGCAGTGGCAACTTGCAGACAAAGAGAAAAGAGAAAAAAACAGATTGCTTTCATAATAAAAAGATTTGCCCCGCCCCCCCTATGAAAGGGGTTTTGACACACTCTTGAAAGGGGAAGGGGATAATTAATCGGGTTAATTGTTCTTGAAACTATTCTTCTTCCTCTTTAGTGGCACGAGGGGCTCTGTACGCATCCACTGCCTTCTTCACCGAGCCGTGCATCAACAGCAGTGCCTTGGCTTTGCCATAGTCCAGTCCGAGTTCCTCTACAATCATACGGGTACCACGGTCCACAAGCTTTTTGTTACTGAGTTGCATATTCACCATTTTGTTGCCTTTCACGCGTCCCAACTGTATCATGACGGAAGTGGTAATCATATTCAGTATCATTTTCTGTCCTGTTCCCGATTTCATGCGTGAGCTTCCCGTCACATATTCAGGTCCTACAATCATTTCGATGGCTACATCTGCCTCTGCTGCCATTGGAGAGTCCGGGTTGCTGGTGATACAGCCGGTCAGTATGCCGTGTTCGCGTGCCTCGTGCATGGCACCAATCACGTAGGGGGTGGTACCGGATGCAGCAATACCGATGACCGTATCCTTATCTGTAATATTGCGTTCCGTCAACTCTTCCCAACCGCGGTGAATGTCATCTTCGGCATTCTCTACCGGATTTCTCAATGCAGTGTCACCACCGGCAATCAAGCCGATAACCAGCGTGGGGGGCATACCGAAAGTCGGTGGAATTTCCGAAGCGTCGAGTACGCCCAGACGTCCACTGGTACCCGCACCCATGTAGAAGATGCGTCCGCCTTGTTTCATGCGGGGCACAATCTGGGTTACCAACTTTTCTATTTGAGGGATTGCCCTCTGTACGGCAAGCGCCACTTTCTGGTCTTCGGTATTGATGTCTTCCAGAATTTCACGGACTGATTTCTTTTCCAAGTCATTGTAGAGCGATGGTTGCTCTGAGATTTTTACGAACATAAGGCTATTTACTATTTGACGATTTACTATTTACGATTTGTCACTTTCAGTTGTGATATTTGATGAGTCCTTCCATGGGGCTCTTGATGATTGCACCCAGTTGGATACCCATTTCTTTGGCAGCTTCTGCCAGAACTTCCTTGTAATAGAAGGCTACGGAACCGATGAAATGTACTTTTTGATGCTGATAGTCTTCATATTGCATGACATTGCGTTTAAGGAATGCCTTAAAGCTGTTCAGTACCAGAGCGCGTACACAAGGTTCACCCAGATTCTGTGCAAGAAATGGTGACAAGCTTGCCAGGAAACGGTTGGGGAAAGGTTTACGGTAGACACGGTCGATGATATCAGCAGGTGTCAGGTCGAACTGTTTGAGGAATTTCTCTTTCAGCTCGGGTGTCATCTGATTTTTCAAGATATCGCCTACCAACAGTTTGCCCAAGCAGGCTCCGCTGCCTTCGTCTCCCAAGATGAATCCCAGAGGAGATACATTGGTGACAATGCTTTTTCCGTCATAATAACATGAGTTGGAGCCGGTCCCCATGATGCAGGCAATGCCTGAGTCATGTCCGCAGAGGCCACGTGCGGCAGCCAGCATATCGGTATTGACTTCCACTTCATTTTTCACACTGAGGTGTTTGGTTATGGCACGGTGCACCATACTTATCTTGTCGGGAAATCCGCATCCTGCACCATAAAAGTATACGGCATCCAGCTCACTTGTCTTCAGCTGAGGTAATAGCGCTGTTGCTATTTCATTACTGATTTCCTCTTCCGACTGAAAGAAAGGGTTCGTCCCTTTCGTGAATATCTGTTGGAGAAGTACTCCATTCTCTACAACACACCAATCGGTCTTTGTAGAGCCACTGTCTGCTATTAGAATCATATAAATAATGTTTAATGATTAGGGATTAGGGGTTAGTGATTAAGGATTAGTGATTAATGGTAGGTGATACTGTTTCTTAATTATAGGCAACGTATTAATCACTAATCCTTAATCACTAACCCCTAATCCTTATATTTTGATATATATTTTTCGTTTGTACAACTGGTAGCCGATACACCAGTTAATGGCGATAAACAGCAGGGCAAAGGCAAGGGAACCGGCGGTTTCACCGAAAACGGGCATGAGGACTATATTGTATAAGAATCCGTGTATGCTGATGCTGCTGTTTCCCCACGGGAAACTGATACTACCGAAAAGTATGCTAAGTACGCCGCCCAATACATACATGAACAGCGGATTCACACCGAATGCCTCGAAAAACATGCTCCACTTCTTATAGCCTTTCACATCAATAATCCAGATAAGCAATGCCAGAAAACTGGATGCCAGTCCGCAAGTGACGAGTACGTAGGTAGGAGACCATATTTTCTTGTTGATGGGGCAGCCGTAGCTTAGCAGGAAACCGGAGAAAGTAAGGATAACACCTACCAGAAACAGTGTGATAAGCTGCGAATTGAGAAATGAGGCACGGTCTTCCGACTTGTTGCCATCCAGCATCAGCCGCCCTACACAGAAGCCCAGCAACACATGTGCAATGGCAGGAATGGTGCTTAACAAACCTTCGGGATCTATGCCGTTATCCTTGTACATGTGTGCAGGGGTCAGGATGGCACGGTCTACCACGGAAAGAATGTTTGTTTCATTATAGGCGAAACCGTTGCCGCACATCAACAGTATGAAGTAGCCTGTCAATAGGCCGGCTATCAGATAAGGTATATGTTTATGCTTCATGGTTAGTGCAATGATGGAGGCTGCTCCGTAGCAAAGGGCCAGCCGTTGCATGACACCCAGAATACGGATACGGTCGAATGTCCAGACGGAAGCCCATAGCTTCTCTCCGAAACTGAGGTCGTCCGGAGCGGAGGCCCAGTAATAGCAGAAACGCGAGAACCAGCCGATAGCCATGCCTATAAGGAAAATGACGATGGTGCGTTTCAGTATCTTCATGCCGGCGGCGTGGCTGAACTCGAAGTTGTATTTCTTCAGGGAAATGTATGTGGAAATTCCCATGATAAACATGAAGAAGGGAAAGACGAGGTCGGTGGGGGTCAGACCGTTCCACTCTGCATGCCGCAAGGGGGCATAGATATGTCCCCACGAACCGGGGTTGTTTACCATAATCATACCTGCGATGGTGACACCACGGAAAATGTCGAGTGCAAGGATGCGTTTACTTGCTTTTGTACTGTTCATTGTAATATTTGTGTGTTAAGTTAATTATCAATCCTAATTATCAGCTGCCTTTGTACATTCGTCTACCAGATAGGCAATGGATACATAGGGGATACCTGAGTTTGTTGTCAATCCGATTTCACAAGTACGGCTGTTAGAGTAGCCTATATTCACTCCGGACGCTTCTATTTGCGGGCGGAGTTTGCGTAGGGCGTACGAGTTCAGCTCAGGATAGGTGAATCCCCGGTCTCCGGCAAAACCGCAGCAACCTACTTCTTCCGGCACGATGACTTTATTGGAGCAAAGGCGTGCAAGGGCTATAATGGTATCTGCCAGTCCCATTTTCCGCATGGAGCAGGTGATGTGGATTGCTACGGGGCGGTTAATAGGTGTGAAAATCAGCTTCTCACGTAAGAATGTATAGATGAATTCTGCAGGTTCATACAGTTTCATCTTCTTGATACATTCGCGCATGCGGTGCAGACAAGGGCTTTGGTCACAGAGGACGGGGTATTTGCCTTGTTCGCTGGCTTCCCAAAGTGCGGCCTCCAGTTCGGCTGTCTTGCGATCGGCAATGTCCAGCATCCCTTTACTTTCCCAAATGGTGCCACAGCAAAGCTTGTCCATATCTTTCGGGAAGATGATTTCGTAACCGGCTTTTTGCAACAAGGACACCATTTTATTTACCAATGGCTGCTCTACGGGAGACTTCTTTGCCAGACCCATAGTCTGGTTGATGCAGCTGGGGAAGTAGACGACTTTGTAGTTACGAGTTACAGAGCTACGAGCTACAAGTGCTGCGCTATTATGCTGCATAGTGCTTGTAGCTTGTAACTCCGTAGCTTGTAACTGATAACTTTTCGGCATAGCCGGCGTCCATAGAGGTATGCCTAATGCATTGTGCAGCCCCTTGGTAATGCCGCTCATCGCCTTTGTCCCTAATAGTGAATGTCCGAAGTTGGCTAAGGACAATACGGGACGCAGTGCACTCTTGACACCAGCGAAATGATTGGCGACAAAGTCTCCGGCTTTGTATCCCAGACTGCCTTTGGGTAATGCTTCCTGGCGGATTATATGGGTAAGGTCGCCCGTATTGATACCCATCGGGCACGACATGGAGCAGAGGCCGTCTCCGGCACAAGTCTGGTTGCCGGGATAGCGGTATTGTTTTTCGAGCAGTGCAAGGCGTGTCGGGTCCTCGCTGCTTTGTTTCAGCCGGGATATTTCGCGCTGCAACACGATACGCTGGCGCGAGGAAAGGGTAAAGCCGCAGGAGAGACAGTTGACTTCGCAGAAACCGCACTCGATGCATTTGTCAGCTACGAGTGACGTAGCTTGTCTCTTGTCACTCATCACTAATAAAGGCAGCGGCTTGAAGTTCTTGATATGGCATTGCGGGTCATCATTGAAAATGACACCGGGGTTTAGCAATCCTTGTGGGTCAAACAGCTCTTTGACGGCTTTCATGGCTTTGTAGGCGTCATCTCCCCATTCATGGCAGACAAAGGGAGCCATATTCCGGCCCGTGCCATGCTCGGCTTTCAGGGAACCGTCATATTTATCTACTACCAAGGTCTTGATGTCATTCATCAAGTCTTCGTAGCGTTTCACTTCCGCTTGGGTACTGAAGGACTGGTTGATGATGAAGTGGTAGTTGCCTTCGAGAGCATGGCCGTAGATGCAGGCGTCATTATATCCGTGGCGGGCTATGAGCTGTTGCAGTTCTGCCGTTGCCTCCGGAAGGTCTTCAATGTGGAAGGCGATGTCTTCGATGAGACAAGTGGTTCCCGGCTGGCGCGTACCTCCCACAGAGGGGAAGATGCCGGAACGGATGGCCCAGTATTTGGAATATTCCTCCGGACGGTCGGTGAAGCGTACCGGAATATAGGTGGTGAAGGCTTGCAGGCAAGCTTCAATGGCAGATATGTTCTGTTGCAGTTCTTCCGGGGTACGGGCTTTGGTTTCGGTCAGCACTGCTGTCAACCCGGTTTCGTCGCCGGGCTCCACGCCGGGGAGGGCAGAGGAGGCAACTTCGCCTTTGTATTTTAGGAATACGGGGTCGTTGACGGAAGAAAGGCTCTTATAGTCTAGCATTTCAGCCCCTTTTACTGTCCATTCGCCGGTTTCGTCGACCAGCTTCTTCATGGCTACCACAGCGCGGCTCGCTTCTTTGATGGTCTTGAAGTAGAGCATAGCGCTGGCCTTGTAGGGATAATCATATTCAGTCTTCATCGTCACTTCCGAAAGGAACGCCAGTGTACCTTCGGAACCTACCATGAGGTGGGCAATGATTTCGAATGGGTCGTCGAAACGGACGAAGGGCAACAGATTGAGCCCGGTTACATTTTTGATGGAATATTTGTAACGGATGCGTTCGGCCAGTTTTTCGTTGGTACGTATTTCATCGCGCAGTTCGCAGATGCGGCGAATGAAGTCACGGTGACTCACTTCGAAGGAGGCGCGGCTGACGGGATTTCCGGTATCCAGCAGGGTACCATCCATCAGGATAATACGGGCGGAAACAAGCACCTTGTCGCTATTGGCGTGCGTACCGCAGTTCATGCCGGAAGCATTGTTCATGACAATACCGCCTACCATGGCGCTTTTCACCGAGGCGGGATCCGGTGCAAACTTACGGCCGTAGGGAGCTAACAGTTCGTTCACACGTTGTCCGATGATGCCCGGTTGGAGGGTTATCTGTTTGTAGTCGGTGGATATGCTGTATTTTTCCCAATTCTTACCGGCTACGATGAGGATGGAGTCACTAATGGCTTGGCCCGACAAACTGGTCCCTGCCGCTCGGAAGGTGACGGGCAGCCCGTGGCGGCTCGCCAGTTTCAACAGTTGTGAAACTTCATCTTCGTCTTTCGAACGGATTACAATCTGGGGAATCAGTCGGTAAAAACCGGCATCCGTACCCCAAGCCAGCCGGCGAAGTTCGTCGGTGTAAATCCTTTCCTGCGGAATGAATTGTTTTGCTTCCTGCAGGAAAGCCATGTAACTATGCTCTTTCATGTTCACTTTTTTTATTGCATCACTTCGCTTCAAAGTGCTCTGTAAACGTGTCTTACGAGGGGGTACATTCAGTCGTATACTGAATATATTTAAGTATACGACTGAATGTGGTTCTGTATACGACTGAAATAGTCTCCGTATCAGGCTCTTTTCCCTTCCTTATTTATCTGTAAATTTATTTATATAAATAATACTTTTTCGACAACTTACGGAAGTCTTCGGCATCTTTATACCAGTAGTCGCGTATGTCCTCCCAACGGTTCCGTTTCGAGAAGCGCTCGCGTATCTGCCGCGAACCGCTTACTTTGTCGAACATGTTGAAACGTCCCTTGTCGGCATGGTCAAACACGGCACGGTCAGGATAGAGGGCGGCGACTTCCTGCATGACCAGGAATTGCAGGTCGCTCAACGGTGCTTTGCCGAAATCCATGATGTGCACTTGCACACCTTGCAGCAACTCGCCTTTGCCTACACTATAGAACGGCTTTAGGTACATCGGTCTGAAGATGACCCCCGGTACGTTCAGACGGTTCAGGTTTCCGGCCAGCTTTTCCGCTTCCATCCATGGTGCGGCAAACATCTGGAACGGAATGGTATACCCCACGCCGATAGACATATATCCTAGTTCGCCCAGAATGCCGCTGACGGGGTAGAAGAATGCAGAATGAGGATGTGGAATGTGTGGAGAGGAGGGAACCCATTGCAGTCCGGTTTGGGTATAATCCATCTTGCGTTTCCAGCCTTTCATCTTCACTATGTGGAGATTACATTGTTCCCCATCCTTCAACATCTTCTCGCCATTGAGCATCAGTGCCAGCTCACCGCAAGTGAGGGCGTAAAGGTACGGAATTTTAAACTGGCTTACAAAAGAAATGCAATCATCTTCAACCAAGTTGCCTTCAATCTTCAATCCGCCTACGGGATTGGGCCGGTCCAGCACAATGAATTCCTTGCCGTTTTCGGCAGCGGCTTCCATGGCCAGTCCCATGGTGCTGATGTAGGTAAAGGAACGGCAACCGATGTCTTGGATATCATACACTAATACATCCACATCTTTCAGCATGTCCGGCGTGGCCTTGCGGGTCTTTCCGTAAAGCGAATAGACGGGCAGTCCGGTAGTCGCGTCTTTGATGTCCGTCACATGGTCGCCTGCGTGCACATCGCCGCGCACGCCGTGTTCGGGGCCGTAGAGTGCCACAAGGTTCACGTTGGGCGCCTCGTGCAGGATGTCAATGGTGGACCTCATCCGGTTGTCCACCCCCGTCGGGTTGGTAATCAATCCTACACGCTTACCTTCCAGGCATCGGAAATTCTGTTCTTTCAGTACCTCGATACCGGTCTTTATTCTGATCTTCTGTGCTTGCATCGCACCTCCGCAAAGGAGGCAGAGCAAGGATATAATAATAGTCCTCTTCATAACCAATCACTAAATATTACTCACAAAACATTAATCATTAACCATTAATCATTTTTTTCCATATTCCGGGTCTATCCTTCTGTCTGCAAAAATGGTGACAACAACCGTGGCGAAACAGCATATCATTACCAACCAGAAGAAGTCCGTATATCCGATAGCCTCCTGGATATATCCCGCAAACATACCTGGTATCATCATGCTTAGTGCCATGAATGCGGTACAGATGGCATAGTGGGATGTTTTGAATTCACCTTCGGAGAAGTACATCATGTAGAGCATGTAGGCCGTGAAACCGAAGCCGTAGCCAAATTGCTCGATGGCGATGGCGGTTGAGATAGCAAACAGATTGTCGGGCTGGGCAATGGCAAGATAGACAAACGTCAGGCATGGCAGAGTCATGCATCCTGCCATCCACCAGATGGATTTTTTCAAGCCAATGCGTGATGCGAACAATCCTCCGAGGATACCGCCCAGGGTGAGGAATATGACTCCGATGGTGCCGTATACGATACCTACTTCTGCTGTCGATAGTTCCAGACCTCCCGATTCTTTGGAGGCAACCAGGAAAGGCATACACATTTTGATGAGGAATGCTTCAGGCAGGCGGTACAGCAACATGAACACGATGGCCAGCAATGCGCCCGGTTTGGTAAAATAGGTGGCGAATGTTCGTCCGAATTCTCTGAATATAGCTCCTGCAGTGGCGGCATCGGCAGCCAGTGTTGACTTATCTGAGGTGGGTTTGGGGACTGCAAAGAGGTGATAGAACGTCACCAGGCTGAACAGAACGGCTGTAACCAGCATCGTGATGGTCCATGACAGCGGAATGTTTTCGGTTCTCAGTTCGATGGCGCCGGCAATGGCTACGAGCACGCCTTGTCCGAAGATAGAGGCGAGCCGGTAAAACGTGCTTCGGATGCCAACGAAGGCTGCCTGGTCACTCTGTTTCAGTGCCAGCATGTAGAAGCCGTCGGCGGCAATGTCGTGTGTGGCAGAGGCAAAAGCCGTGATGATGAACAGCATCAGCGTGATGCTGAACATGCTGATGGGGGTTGTTCCGGCCGCCATAGTCGCCTCGTCCGGCCGTGGAATGGACAGCGTCAGCAGGATGAATGCCACAGACATCAGAATCTGCATGGAAAGGGTCCACCATCTTTTGGTCTTGATGATGTCGACAAACGGGCTCCAGAAGGGTTTGATAGTCCATGGCAGATAGAGCAGGCTTGTGAACAAGGCCATTTCTCCGTTCGGTACGCCCATTTTGGTAAACATCATCACGGAGATGTTGTTTACGATAAAATATGGAATGCCTTGTGCAAAGTACAAGGTGGGTACCCATGCCCATGGCGATATGTTTTTTGTATGGTTCATGATATTGATTTATTGTGTTCTATTCGATTATTCATACAGCTTGTCAATGCTGGCACCTATATAGTAGTGCAGCAGTATTGCATCATACTTATACCCTTGCTCGCCCATCACGGCTGCACCTATTTGGCAAAGTCCCACACCATGCCCCCAACCGGCGCCGGTGAGGATGAAGCGTCCGGGAATGCCTTCGGCGGACAACTCCTCTTTGTCTACCACGAAGGCAGAGCTGTAGAGGTGTGAAGTGGAGAGCGTGCGGCGGATTTCCAGTTCCTTGCCGATGGTGAGTGTGCGTTTGGTTCCCACAATCTTCAGTTTCCAGAGGCGTCCGCTGGTTCCGCGGGCTATGGGGATAAGGTCGATGATTTGTCCGTAGTCGATGCCCGAACGTTTCAGAATGAGGGCTGAAAGCTCTTCCTGGGTATATTCCACTTTCCAGCGATAGAAGTCCGTAGTCTCCTGGTCATAGTTATTGAGTACCTGCGAGAGGATTTTCTTGTCGGTGGTGTTGCAGAATGCTTCGGGGGAGGTACGAATCCAGCGGTCCGCTTCGACTTCCTGCGTCAAATCGGGCAGTGTGGCGTGCGTTTTGCTGTCTCGTTGTTGGGCAAGATAGGGGTATTTGATGTCTTCCCAGCAGTATTGGAACTCCTCGAAAGCACCGCCGCAGCATTTGGAGAAACGGGCGTCGCAAATCTTACCATCAGATGTCAGTACCTGGCCGCGGGTAGCGGAGATGGCTTGTTTCACAATATCGGTAGAGGCACGTGTAATGCCCTGGTAGCGTTGACAATGGTCGTCGGCGCATACATCGAAACGTGTGTGGTCTTCTCGGTCGTACCAGCGAATCAGCTCTTCGTCGGTCTGCGTAAAGGCCGAGTAGTTAGCTTGGGCTTCGGTGATTTCCTTATTCTTTTGTATTTGTGCCAGTAGCCAGCTTCGGGAGATGACAGCGTGTGCCTTGAGCAGCTCCAGAGAAGCGGTGGCACTCATCTCGGAGGAGATGACGCTGGTCAGATAATCTTCTACATGGATGACGTTGATGCCGGTGAGCTTTCCATTCTCAACGATGATTTTGAGAGCACCCAGAAAACGCTGGTCTTCCTTGCGCTCCCAATGGAAATTGATGCCGATGGTAACGTCCAATAGTTCGAAGGCATCGGTCTGCTCGTGTTGCGGTTCAAACAGCAGTTCGTCATACCGGCGTCCATTCCAGAGAATCTTGCCTTCGTCGTAGGTCACTACCTGCTTGCCGCTGACTTCCGTTCCGTCCATGCGATACGGATTCAGCAAAACGAATTCTATCTGCGGTTCAAACAGAATGCCTACTTGTACTTTGGGCTCTTTCATAATGGTATTTCTTTAAAATTAGAGTTCTTGGATTTCAGAAGTCATATTTTTTCCCTGATACGCTGCCGTACCTTGTGGAAATCTGTGGCAGAGAGGCATACTTCACTTAATATCTGCGCCACGTCTTCCGCAGTGATTTTCAAGAAATCCTTTTCTACGGGGGTGATAAAGACACCTCCCAAGTCGACGGATGCCGGGCTGCTCAACAGATTGGCTTCTCCTTCGGCAGTATAGCAGGCGGGGCGGTGTTTCTCGCGCGGGAAGACAAAGACCACCCAACGGTCGGCCTCGTATAGGACCAGTACGTTCATCATCGGCTCGTCTTCTTCGGGTTTCACGTCCAGAGAACGGTAAATGATGTCGAACAAGTCTGCCGCGTCCTCTTTGGAGGTGGATTCAATCACAAGTGTGGCACGGGGAGCGTCGTCAAGATACCACAGTGCTGCTTTCCTATAATCGGCTATTTTCCCGGCAGTCTGTCCGCGCCACTCCTTTTCAATAGGCATGAACCCTTTGTTTCCTGCCTGGAAATGAGCATGGTCGGGGGCGGAAGCACCACATTTGGGACCGTTGTAGAAGATGGTGTAATCCGTCAGCGCCTCGGCCAGCTCCAGCATGTCGGTGAAGCGGGTGGCTATGCGTTGAGGGGTATGTGCCAGTTCCGGTACTGTCAGGTGGCGGGGGAAGATGGGGAACGGATTCACCAGAATATTGTAGTGTCCTCCGAACGGGATACCTTTCTGTACCGGCGGCAAATTGGCTGGGCACAGAAAGCATTTCCGTTCCAGGATGGACTTGGCATCCACTTTGGCACCGGAGGAAACGATGCGTGCGGGGTTGAACTGTACCTTATAAAGTATCCCGTTTACATTCAGCTCTTTCACCCGCACACCGGAGAGGGCGGCATAGTTGTTGCGTGCCGTCTCCCAGGATGCCAATTGTCCAGTCAGAAGATGGTGTATCGTTTGATTCATATCACTTGTTTTTGTTCATCGCTATGCGTGCCTGAAGTTCCCAGGTACGGATGCGGTCTTTGTAGAGGTTGTGTCCGTTCATTTTCACGATGTCCAGTGAGGCATCGGAGTTGTCGTCCCAACGGCGGCAGAGGTAGACCACGTCGTACACACGTCCTATCTGGTATTGGCGGGAGAAGTTCAGTCCCAGTGCATAGTCTTCGCCATAGCTGGTATTGGGTACTTTCACTTCGCGCAGCACCGGGGTATAGAAGGCGCGCGGGGCACCCAGACCGTTGATGCGGAGGGCGTTGTTGCGTCCGTTTGCCGGAGTCCATTCCTTGTGGTCGATGATGCCCGGAGCAATCATGTTCATGTTGAAGTCCGTCATCATATAGGTGCCTACTACCATGGCGCAGTTCTGCTCGTAGAAGGCGCGGACCATGATGGCGAGTGTATTTTCGTCTTTGTATACGTCATCGCTGTCCAGCTGCACGGCAAACTTGCCACACTTGGGGTGGTGTACACCTACATTCCAGCAACCGCCGATACCGAGGTCGTTGCGTTCGGGGACGATATGGATGAGGCGTTCGTCGTCCTTGAATTCGTCGATGGCCTCCGTTGTGCCGTCTGTGGAGTGGTTGTCGATGATGATAAGATTATATTTGAAGTCTGTCTTCTGCATCAGTACCGACTTGATGGCATCGCGGATGGTACGGATACGGTTGCGCACCGGAATGATGACCGAAGCTTCATACTCAAAGTTACCGGCAGAGAACTCAATCTTCTTGAACTCCGGTGCCAGATATCCCCCGATTTCTTTCAGATGTTCGGTACATGCCTGCTCCATCTCAATCTGGCGGTCACGGTTTTTGGGGTCTACATAGTCGAAAATCTTTTCGCCGCTCTTGCGGGTATCGTTTTCCACCTCGCTGTATAAGTATTCGTTGATATGTACCAAGTTTGAATGTTGGCTCAATTTCAAGCGCAGGTCGTAAAGTCCGGCGAAGTTGTAGTCAGACTTCATGTGTCCGGCGGCTTCCTTTAGTTTTTCGGTGTTGAAAAGGAGCAGGGAGCCAAAGTTGAAGTCATCCCTCAAGGAACCGAATTGGTAGTCGATTACCGGAGCGTTGCTCTGCTTGCCGTCTGCTATTTGGTAGTGGTCGGCATATACCATACCGGCGCTTGAATCTTCAAGGATGTGTATCATACGTTCCAGTGCAAACATACCCATTTCGAGCGTAGTCTCTTTGGTATAAAGCAATGTGTATTCTCCCTTGGCTGCATTAGCAATAGCTTTGAGAGTTGCACTGCTGTAGGGCATGTCAACAAACAATATTTCGCAGTCCGGGAGCGATTCCAGAGTGGCATCGGTCGTGATTAACCGGATTTCTTCTATAAGTCCTGTCGCCTGTAGGCTATTCACTGTTTTTTCTACTTGTTCTTTTCCTGCGTAGGGAAGAAAGCAACTGATTTTATTCATGATATATCTTTTAATTTTTAATTCTCAATTTTTAATTCTCAGAAGTCCCACTTCCCCGCTGGTTGCCGTGAATAGAACTTCGTGGCCGTTCAACGGAACTACGGTACTGATGAGTGAATTTCCTATTTTATGTTTCCACAGTACTTTGCCTGTTTTTCCTTCCAGTGCGAAGATAAGTCCTTCTTTGGTACTGCCAAACATTACCCCCTCTTTTTCCACTTGCATGGAGGGGGCATGCTCATAACCGAAACCTACATTGGTTGCCCACAACTCCCGCGGAGTATCTCCTTGAGCTGCATAGCAAACAATGCTGTCGTTCATCGTTTTGCTATAGATACGTTCACCGTCTTCGGAAAGTCCGATGGTCTCGCGCACCATGGACTGGAAGGTGCGCCACACGGTATTGCCCGTATGGATGTCTATGGCGGTCATGGCGCGTTGCGGGTCGGTAATGAATACTTTGCCGTCGGTGGCTACCGGCCATACGGCGGCTGGAGAGAAGTGCATACGGGTCAGTCCGCCCGTCCATTTCCATAGTTCATGCCCGTTTGCCTTGCTCAGGGCATACAGTGTATTGTCCCATGCGCCGAAGATAACTTTGTCTTCCGTCACCAACGGCTTGGTCTCGATGTAGCCCTTCACGCCGGTGTAGGCCCAGATTACTTTTCCCGTATGGATGTCTATGGCACGGAAAGTGGCGTCACTGGCACCGATGTATGCTCTGCCGTCTGCGATGGTCACGGCTCCGAGCACCGGTTCGGCGGCTTCTACCGTCCAGAGCAGGCTGCCGTCTTTGGCGTTCAATCCGTAGATGCGACGGTCAGCAGACCCGAATACAACGATACCCTCGCTTACGGCCGGAGTACCGACAATGCGCTTGCCGGATTCAAAGCTCCATAGCTTTTTACCGTTTTTCAGGGCGTAGGCTGTCAGCTGTCCCATATCGTCTCCTACGAACACTTTATCTTTTTCTACGGCGGGAGAGCAGTAAATGCCTGCGCCCGTCTGCACCATCCATTGCTCCTTTACTTGCGGATACTCCTTGTTGACCGAGAAGTCAGGATATTTCTCTGCCTTTCCGTTGCGGTCGTAATACTGTCCGGTCAGCGAGAATGCTGTCCACTGCTTCTTGGGCTCGCCGATACGTTGCGTGTATACCCGGATGGAATCCCCGGTTACTTCATAGATGCCGTAACCCGGTTTCCCTTCTTTGTCGCACAGGTTGCTGCGCATCAGTACGCCCGGAATGCCGTCGTAACGTAAATCCCGGTTGCTGTGGTAGTGTCCGCCGATAAACAAGCGCACGTTGTAGGGGCGGACGGCATCCGTCACCTCATACCAATTGTCCACATCACCTTCCATTAGCGGGTAGTGGGTGACAAGTATCACCGGTTTGTCTTTGCCGTTTTTATCCATTTCTTCCGTCATCCAACGGATATCTTGCGGCACTACATGCCCGTAGGCCATACGCATCAGCGGACCGGAGTTGAAGCCGAGGAAAAGGAATCCCTTATGCTCGAACTCGAAGCGTTCGCCGCCAAAGATTTCTCCGAAAGCGGTACAGCCGGAGTCGCTCCATTTCGTTTCATGGTTGCCTAGGACTACGTGGTAGGGGACCTTCAGCAAGTCAAGGCACGATTTCACTTTTTCCATGGTAGTACGGTCGCCTTCTTCGGTCAGGTCGCCCGTCACCAGGACAAAGTCGATACTGTCGGTGGCATTAATCTGTGCCACGGAACGCAGCAGGTCCTCTGTGGGATTCGGATTGTTCGGGGTCAGATGAATGTCCGTCAGTTGGGCAAAACGGAATGTCCCTTGCTGTGCCTGCATCCCCAGGGGGAGCAGGCAAGCCATCAGGACGATTATTAACAGTCTTCTGTTCATAGATGATGATTGGTTGATATTACTTGTTGTCGTTGAAGAATGTCAGTACAGCATTCATGAGTGCCTCTCTTTCAGAATCAGTACGTATGGATTCAAAAGGGAATCCCAATACACAAGTCTTGTAGTCGCCTTGGTAGGCCACACCGGCACTCAGGTTGTTTTCAGAATACCGCATCACGGTGTGTGCATCTTTGGTTGCCGGTTCAATGGCGTCCGGTGATTCCACCACATACGAATCGGCATTCAGCTCATTGTGATAGGTATAGTTTCCTGAAAGGGCGGGGAACGGAGAAGCTACGCTTTTCACCTTACCCATTGTAGCCGCTTGTCCCACACGCCACTTATATTTCAGTACTTCCATCGCAAATTTCTTGTCGGCTTCGTCGGCGGTTGCAAGGCGGTTGTCCCATAAATCCGTTCCTACAAAAGCGCCCGAAACAAAGATATTTCCACCTTGCTTACAATAAGCCGCAATAGCCTCCTGCATCGGTTTGCTGAAAGTCTTGAACTCCAACGGTTTTACGCCTCCCCGTCCCATCTTGGTCTGGCATTGCTTCCCAAGTATCAAGTCCACATACCTATACTCCCTCATATCCACCGGAATATTCTTCTCTCCCTTTCCTACGGGGGAGAGACTTTCATTACTAACCGATACAAACGAATATCCCGCTTTCAGGATAGCTGCACCATGTACAGCAGGATAATCGAACGTATTTCCTGCAATCACTTGAGTTTCGTAGTTCCCATAGCTGTCGCCAAAACCGGAGGCGTCGTCGTCCATCCAGGGAATGGAACGGCGGTATTCCTTCATCTTGCCAATGTAGCTGATGTCATGGATATAGGGGACCCCGTGGTCCTGCTCATCCAGAAATCCGGCAAGGAGGGTGTCGGCGGGGGCGGGGGCCGTAAAGTCGGCAGGGGCACTGATACGGTCGAATCCGTTTATCACCAATACGGTACCTTTGGAATTGAACGCCCGTCCGGCGGAAAGAATTTCGGAAGGGAAACTTTCACCGCCCTTGTTGACAGCGGTAACCTTGTAGCTGCATACCATGCCGGCGGGGAGCGTGGTTCGGTAACTGTTGCCGTCCACCAATACTCCGTTGTCGAAATCCCCGTCGCCGATACGGGTATAAACAATGTATTTCTCTGCTACGGCAGTTGGTTCCAACGCATCCGCTACGGGTTGCCAGGTCAGTTCCACTTCGTTCTCGCTGGTCATGCGCAAGGCCATGTGGTCTACCGGTAACGGTTGCACTACATAATCCATGTTGTATTGTGAGCAGAGGAACTGAAGCATACCTTTGTAGATGGCGCGGCTTACGGTGAAACGAAAACGCGGGTCCAGTCCGTAGCGCATGTCTGCAAAGTTTTGATGGGAAAGTAGTTCGAGTAGCATGGTAGGTACGCGGGGTACACGGGCCTCATAGTAGGATTGGTTCCATTTGCCCCGGCGTGTCCATTGGGGTTCGTAGAGGGTACGCACGTCACGCACGATGTTGGACTGAATCAAGTCTGTCAGGTCGTGGCTCAAGTAGCGGGATGCTCCGTTGGCGAATTTCTCATTGTAGGCGTTGGTATAGTAGATGCCGAGTGTCCCGATGATGGAATCGTTCAGTGTAGTTCCTGCATCGGAGTGGAAGGCAAAGGCCATGTTGACAGGGATGTTCAGCCCTTTTTCCGTCGGGTTCACGGCAGAGCCTCCGGAAAGGTAGTTCACCCAGATACCACGGCATTTATAGTCGTCGGTATAGTCATTCTTGCCGTTGCTTTCTGAATATACGCTGTCCGGTATGCCTGCCCATTGCAGCCAGTAGCGGGCGGCTTCGCAGAAACGGGGATAACCGCTGACTTCCTCTTTGAATTGAGAATTGAGAATTGAGAATTGAGAATTGGCTGCGCTGTGTTCGCTTGTGAGGTTGCGGGTATCGGAGCTTTTCAGGTTTTCGGTGGCACCTTCTTTGGAGATGCAGCGAGCTATGTTTCCCATGCCGCCGCCTATCTTCACGGCGTCGGCAGTGATGATTCTTCCTACTTTGGAGGAAAGGTTGCTCAGAACGACTTTGCATTCATTGTTCCGGCCGGCATTGAAGCCGAAGGTGCCGAGGTAAATCCAGGTGCCGCCTCCCATTTGCTGGTTTACCTTGAACTGCGTGGTGCCGCCTTTGTGATAGACGGTGTAAAGGGCATCGTCCGCGCTGTTTGGCAAGGTTTGGTAAGAGACGTATACGGCGTATTGTCCGGTCGAAGGAATTTCGGGAATCCATTCGGCGGTGCTTGCGTTTCCTTTCTTGATGGTTTCTATGGCGCGGTAGGTGCCTTCCTTGAAAGGATTCTCAAAGTCTATGTATTGGGGGCGCAGGTGGGCGAAGCCTTGTCCTTCTCCCTGACTCCAGAGCTTGTCACCGGAATTTTCTGTATAGACGGAACGGCCGGTCAGGCAACCGTCATTGTCTACGATGACTTCTGCCGTCTGGCAATCGCGTTCGCGGGGAAGCAGCACATTGGCACCGGCATTTTCCAACATCGGTACAAGGAAGGGCAATACGTAGCTCTGGGTGTAGAGGTCTTCCACTGTCTGGAAGATACGCGCACGCTGCCATTCCCAGCGGTCGAGTTTTGATTCGTAGTACCAGCCGTGGCTTTGCCATAGGGCGATATGCCGGTTATGCAAGCCGTTGGTGGGGGTGTAGGGGGAGGAAACTTCGGTAACCAGAGGCTTGGAAGCGACGGGGCTGAATGTCTTCGTCTTTTTGTCTTTTTTACTGCGCAGGGCTTGGGGAACCAGTTCTTCGATACTGCGCTTGTTGGTACGGATTTGCAGCTTGTATTTGGCAAACTCCACCGGCAGCAGGGCGCTTACGCCTTGGTAGATTTCGGCCACATTGTCCTCACGGAAAGGAATATAGGCACAGTTCATGTTGGCAAACAGTTGCAGTGTATTTCCTTCCACAGCCACTGAGTCGATGCTGATACGTCCTACGGAAACTTCTTTTCGTGCGGTGGTATCCAAGAATTTCCCGATTGCCTGGCGGACATCCGTCGGAAGTCCTTGCGCGCCTCCCGCGTGGGGGAAGAGGGAGGCGGCAAGCAGACTAAGTAAAAACTGACGTCTTACATTCATAGATGATGTATTAAGTTAATTGTTCTTTTTATCTTTCTTAATCAATAGACAGAGACCGATGAAAGTGAACAGTGCATTGAAAATCAGCAATTCGTAGCTGAATTGATAACCTCCGAACCAGGCTTCGGAATTCTTCTGCAGAATGAAGCAGAGAACCGGGGAGGCGATGGCAACTAACGGGATGTACTTGTCACGCACTTGTTGTTTCATGAAAATGCCGAAAGCAAACAGACCCAGTATAGGACCGTAGGTATAGCTTGCCAGAATATATACAGCGTCGATGACACTGGTGTTGTTGAGAAGATTGAATACGAAAATGGTGATTCCCATGACAACCGCCATGCCGATGTGCACTTTCTTGCGCATCTTCACAACCGTCTCTTCCGACTTGCCTTTCGTTCCCAGAATGTCTACGGTGAAGGAAGTGGTCAGCGCGGTGAGTGCCGAGCCTGCGGCTGAATAGGCAGAAGAAATCAGGCCGATGATGAACAGTATGCCCACAATGGCAGGGAAATAGTTGCCGGTGGCAATCAGCGGGAACAGTTCGTCACTCTTCTCCACCGCAATCTGCTGGTTGGCGGCAAAGATGTAGAGCAGCACGCCCAGCATCAGGAAAAGCAGGATGACGAAGAACTGCGAAATGACACTGGTAATCATGTTCTTCTGTGAGTCCTTGAAGTTCTTGCAGCTCAGGTTGCGCTGCATCATGTCCTGATCCAGCCCGGTCATGGCAATCATGGTGAAGGCACCGGCGAGGAACTGCTTGAAGAAGTACTGCTTGCTGTTCACATCGTCGAAGAAGAAGATGCGGGACATGTCACTGTCGGCAATGGTGCTTACCATACCGGTAAATGACAGATTGAGGTCGGAAGCGATATACCAGATGCAGAGTACGACCGACACCACCAAGCAGAATGTCTTCAGAGAGTCTGTCCAGATAAGAGACTTTACGCCACCCTGGAAAGTGTACAACCAGACCAGTGCCACCGTGATGGCCACGTTCAGTAGGAAAGGCAGTCCGAAAGGTTCGAATACCAGCAGTTGCAACGTCAGGCATACGAGGAACAGACGGACAGCGGCACCGAGCATTTTGGAGATGAAGAAGAACCAGGCACCCGTGCGGTAGGAAGACATGCCGAAACGGTTCTCCAGATATTCGTAGATGGATACCAGGTTCATTTTGTAGAACAGCGGTACCAGCAGATAGGCTATGATGAGCTGTCCGGCAATGAAGCCCAACACCATTTGCAGATAGCCGAAGCTGCTGGCGGCAACCATGCCGGGTACGGATACATAGGTCACACCTGAAATGGCGGAACCGACCATGGCGAACGCCACGACATACCAGGATGACTTGCGGTTACCCACAAAGAAGCCGGCGTTGTCTGCCTTCCTTCCTGCAATATAGGATACCGTGAACAGTATCGCGAAGTAGGCGGCTATGGTGATGATTACGGATAGTGGAGTCATGAGGTTATTTACGATTTTATGATTTACGATTTTATGATTTACGATTTACGATTGAAATTACTTCTTTTGATGATATGTACGACTTTGATTATCCTATGTACGCTCTGACGTTCTCTTCCAATTCACGTTCATTTTTTTATCGTAAATCGTAAATCGTCAAATCGTACATCCCTTTATTCTTCGTAGAGCAGGTAGGGCTTGCGCTGTACCTTGAATTTCTCTACGTCGTCTTTCCATCTTGCCTTGATTTCTTCGGCGCTCTTCCCTTCCTTTATCATTTTGCGCACGTAGTCGGTGCCTATCAACAGTTCGAAGAAGGAACGGAAGAAGTGGTCGTCCATGTTCAGATTCCGGTAAGCGTCTATCACGTAACTCAAGTCAATACCGCGTTTCCAGATTTCCTCGTCGCTCATGTTGCTCAGGTTCACGCCGTGGCAAAGCTTGCCCAGCTGGGGCGGATTCTTGGCTCCGGGAACACTGCGCGGGGTGAAGCTGTAGCTGTAGCCCGTCATGTTGGGATGCCCGTAGACCTGGAAGGGGAGGTCGGTTCCTCTTCCCAGACTGACCGGAGTGGCCTCGAAATAGCAGGTCGAGGGGTACAGATAGATGGACTTCATGTTCGGCAGATTGGGGGACGGGGGAATCGGCAGCTTGTATAGGGTCTGGTGCGTATAGTTCTTGCAGGGAATGACGGTCAGGTCGCAAGTGCGTGACGCCGGCAACCAGCGTTCGCCGTTTACCATCAGGCCCAGTTCGCCCAGCGTCATGCCGTGCACCACGGGAATCGGCAGCCAACCTACACCGGATTTATATTTCATGTCCAGTATCGGGCCGTCCACGTAGTGTCCGTTCGGATTGGGGCGGTCCAGTATCAGCACCTTACGGTTGTATTCTGCACAAGCGTCCATCAGCCGGCACATAGAGGCATAATAAGTATAGAATCTTAGGCCTACATCCTGGATGTCTACCACAAGGATATCAAACTTGCGCATGGATGCTTCGCTTGGTTTTCCGGATTTCCCGTCGTACAGCGAGAGGATAGGTACTCCGGTCTTCTTGTCTACCGAGCTGGACACGTGTTCGCCTGCGTCGGCATCTCCTCTGAAACCGTGTTCAGGGGAGAAAATGGCTACTACATTGAACTTGTTTTCCAGCAGAATGTCCAGCAGATGCTTGTCTCCTATCATTCCAGTATGATTGGAGAATATGGCAATTCGTTTATCTTTTAGGATTGGAAAATACTCGGAAGTCTGTTCATCACCTAAAATAACTCGTTCTTCTTGTGCCCGGCACAGTAAAGAACTACATAGCACAAAGGCTAAAAGCAGCAGTTTCTTCATAATAGTATTATTAAGGAGGACGTTGTTTGCAACAAAGATACGTTTTATTTTAATATCAAAAACACTTATTTGGGTATTTTTAGTATTATCAATCATAATTTGCAAATAGTCAACTGTTCACCTTATTAATAATGGTTGAACTGCATCAACTGCGTACGGAAATACTTTTTATAAAAAGAGTGAGGGCCAAGTTTGCCCTCACTTTGGTACAATCGGTGGGAGTGCCGACTCATTCTTCTATTCTTACCAGATGATAAAGTGTTCCCCGGTTCGATTTCTTGTTGAGGATGTCCAGCTTGCGGAGCGTGCGCCCGAAAGCTGCTATCCGGTTGATGGCCAACTTATCCCTCGTTTTCTGTTGCAGGTCGTTGAAAATCTGCATGGCTGTGAGCCATTCGCCTTCTTCGCTCTCCTCCGCGCCACGGAAATGGCAAAGGAAAAGTTCTTCCAATGGGTCTACCCGCTCGAATTCCCGGTTGTACTCCTTTACGATTGCTTCGTCAGTGTCGTCCAGCCAGTAGCGTTCACCCTTCATGATGTCGTGCATGGCTTGGGCATAGAGCTGGCGATAATTGATAGTGACGTTTGTCTGGATAGGACCGGTCACTTCGATGCAGATGAAACGGCGACTTCCCGACGGGTCGGTCAGCAGGTCTTTCAGATTGCTGGTCCCGATGAAGGAGGCATAGCGGCGCATTTCCTGAATAGTGGTACCGTAGGGCTTTCGCAGGTTGGCAACCGGTTTTTGCAGGAGGTGCTTCAAGAAGCCTTGCTGATTGGCGTTTATCTGGTCGAATTCGTCGATGTTAATCAGAAAAAAGCGGCCAAGGCTGCGCTCCGCTTCCTGCTTGCTCTTGAAGTCGATACTGTCGGTGTAGCCGAAACGCAGTTCCGGTGGCAATAGGATACGGCAGAAAGTACTTTTGCGGTAACCTTGCGGACCTACGAGCAGGGGCGAGGTATTGTTGCCGTGCTGTTTGTCGATTCCCCGCCAATGTGCCACCATGCCAAGAAACCACCGGTAGAACAGTTCCCTCCAGTGGGGATTGTGGCAGGGCACGAGGTCGGCCAATGCGCGGATGCGGTCTTTGCCGTCCCAGCGTCCGGTGTTATAGAGATATTCTTCGATGGGGTTGTATAGCGGCACGTAGTCCGAAGACAGGAAGCGGGTAATGTCGCGGTCCCACACACGTACTCCCTCTTTCAGTGCCTTCATGGCGATGCTGCTGCGTACGCGCTGGTCGGCAGGCTGGAAGTAGAAGTGGATGGAGTCGCGCTGCCGGTATTCCAAGTCGCCAAGCACGGTGTTGTAGCGGAATTCGTAGCGGCGTTTCATGAACTCCTCCAGCCGGAAAGCAGTTTCCTGGTCTTTGTTCAGGCTGCTGCGGGTGCCGAAGCCTTTCAATTCCCCGTAAAGGTTATGCAGCGTCAGGCGTACAAGGGGTTCGTCTGCCTCCCGGTAGTAGTGCATCAGTGTCTGGCGCACCGCTTCTTCTTCAGGAATGCCGGCTTTGAAGCAATGTTCGGCAAGGCGGGACAGCAGCGGGCGCAGGTCGTCGCCCCGTCGCCAGTTGTCCAAATCGCGGAAGGCACGGTCGAGGGCGGCCTCGAAGAGCAGGTTGCATGTGTCCGCCACTTCGTAGCCGGGAGTCATTCTCAGCAACGGATTGCTTTCCTGCTGTTTCCGTTGGCGGTAGTTGTCTTCCGAGGGCAGGGCGCAGGGCTGTTCCAGGCAGAAGGCCACGGCGGTGGGGCTATAATAGGGCTGTTCGTCCACGGTCATCCGGCAGCTTTGTAGGAGTGAAGGAGCCTGGAGGGTGATGGGGAAAGGGAGAAGGGGTTGGTAGCACTTCACTGCCAGGCGGTAGGCGTGGGCGTGGAATAAGGCGATATCGTCTTCATTCTTTGGAAGCCCTCCGTCGGGCAGGGTGAAGCGTACCCATATTTTGGCGCTTCGTCCGCTGGAGCCACAGAAGGCGGCAAAGGTTTGCGGCAGCAGGGCGGCTTGTTGTTTCACCAGTTCGGCTTCGGCCACCCCGGCCAGATTGTTTACTTCCAGTAGTACCAGCCCGTTGTAGGTCTTTATCCGGTGTTCTCCTGCTTTGGTGCGGGTCATTTCTACGGCGGGATAGAGACGCGGCAGTCTGTCGATATGCTCATATCGGGCGTTGGTCCCTTTCAAATGCGGGATGATGCTACGCAGCTCCGTAATGTATCCGGTCTTGTTCTCTGTTTTCAGCTTTTCCATCAACATGTCCGTTTCTTGTGTGCTGACGGCCTCTTTTCCGCTTTCGCGTTCCTCTCTGATCAGTGTGATTTTCATTCTTTATCGTGTATGTAATATTCTTGTAAAGATACGCCGGGAAAGGGGGGGATACAAGCTTTTCAAGGATTATTTTCCGATTGGCTTCTTTTTGGGGGTGGAATGTCTATATGTTTCTTTTATAAAAGGTGTTCGTTTCTTTGCTTATCCCCATAGTTTTGTCTACTTTTACACCAGAGTTTATGAACAGTCCACTAAAGTGGTCTTTCTTGTTCATATTAGTGAACGGAGCAGCTCACTACAGTGAACGGTTCTGCTCACGGGCTGGGCTGTGATATAACCTTGGTACTTCAACAGACTGCGTACGTACTTCGCACGTGTTCCGTGCAGTGCTTTATCGTATAATGTAACCCTTTAACGCAGTTTGAACTATGGCTATTTTGTTTGATTGGTACGAGAATCCGGACTCGTACGACAAATCTCCGGAAGATAAAATCCTTCATCCCCGTCTCCGCCTAAATGGGAGCAGGTCTACCGATGAATTGCGGCGGGACATCCAGGCACGTTGCTCATTGACAGAAACCGATGTGACGGCTGTGCTTGATGCTGTGTCGCACGTCATGGGCAGGGAACTTGCCGAAGGAAGGCAGGTGCATCTCGACGGCATCGGCTACTTTCGCGTGTCGCTCACCACGATCGAACCGGTAGTGGCTGCTACCAAGCGTAAGTTGACGAAGGTGAAGATGGCGGGTGTGAAATTTCGTGCCGACCAAAAACTGAAAAATGAAATTGGTACCATCAAGGCAAAGGCTTTGAAGGCAAACGAGCATTCGGCTAAACTGACGGATAAAGAGATAGACCGTCGGCTGACCAACTATTTCGCCACTCGCCCTTTTATGACACGGAATGACTTTCAAAGCGTTTGCGGCATGATGCGTACTACTGCCATGCGGCATATCCGTCGGCTGCGCACCGAAGGAAAGTTGAAGAATGAGGGAACAATGCTGCAACCGATTTATGTACCCGTTTCAGGATATTACGGTAAGAATGAGTGACTTATAACTTTGAACGAAGAAATCTTGTGGTGAGGGCAAATTTTGCCCTCACTTTTTAAATTTGCTCTCACCCACCTCTTGAATGCCGATGAATAGGGCGATGCGTGCGAAAGGTGAGGGTGGTGAGGGTGGATGTGTGAAATTTAGTTTAGTTTGATGGGCGGCTGAATATGGGTATTCCCATACGGTGTATATGTTCCAAAAGGTCGGCATTCTTTAATTTGCCATAGATGGAAAGGTCTACGCTGTAAGGCAAAAGCAGGTCGTCTATTTCATCGGAAAGGCTGCTTAAAGTATTATACGTAAGTCTGTCTCCCATCAGCGTGATGTCTATGTCGGAAAAAGGCTTGAAATTTCCTTTGGCTCGTGAGCCGTACAAAACAGCCTGCTCTATTTCTTCATGTTTCCGGAAGAGATTGCATAGCTTTTCCAGTTCATTGTCGGTCAATCCGTACATAGCTCAATCGAATAAGGATGGTGTATTCAAGGATTGCATTTTCTCTTCAGAGACTACATCGTTGTCATGATTGTGCGATGTCAGATTTCGGGCTTCTATAGTCTCCGTCCATTGCTTGTCATCAATCAATCCCATTTCAAGGGCTTTGCGTATGGCATCACGGGAGCTGCGGATGTCGGTATACCCCTGATATTCTGCATAGTCCTTCATCACTTTCCAGGCCAGTTCGTGGGTATATTCAAAACGCTGTATCCATCGTATGTCTTGCTGTACCATGATAGCTGTCTGTTTTTAAGTAAGCAAATATAAGCTTCTTTTGTGTAACGAGCAAATGGATGGGGGCTTTTTCGTGAAAGCTGTCTGGGGCTATTTTGGAGAAAGGCTGTTTTTAGGTGTGGAATAAGTTCCTGAATTTGTTGAGCCGATGTCGAAATAGTTATATATGTATGTTCTGGTTCCACATGCATTTATGAAATCAACCGTTACGCAAACTCGTTCAATTTCATGACTGTTCCGACTGCTGAAAGTAGTGAAATAATATCCTTGCATGTCTACCTCCCAATCGCAGTCAACACTCCAATGAAAATCATGCGCACCTTCAGGAATAGGATTCAATCCGCATTCACCTCCGCTTTGTGACAGATAGCCATATATAATGTCATGGTCATTTTCTTGTATTCCTGATACATTGAAAGTAATTGGTTTGGAAAACTGAACAGTGTATTCCTTTGTGTGTACTATTGCGGTTAAGGTCGTATAAATGGAACTGCCTCCGGGTGTCCCTAAATTATTCAGGGTGATAGCAGGTGATGCCTGATTTAATTGCGAATATAAATCGTTGCCAACAATCCAATCCACTGTTGCTTTTGTGGGAAAATTCTTGATACTGAATGTCCCGTTGTCACAGATTACGTCAGGGCCAATCAGTTGCATTGATGTCTTAGATACACTCAAAGGTAGCTCATTGGTAAAATTATCGGTTTGATTTTTATATTTGTAGCTCACTTTGACACTTGCGTTACCGGGTTGTGTCGGTACGATTGTTACCGTAGAGCTGTTCTGACCACTTACTATCTTAATATTCTTCCCGGTCCAATAAAATGTATGTGCCTTGCTGTCATTGATGGAATATATGTATTCTTTATATTGTTCAATATTTCTGTAGCCATCTATTTGAGGACCCATATTGGGAAAACTGATATTGCTTTTCCGAGCCATGAAATACTCTTTTGCTCCGATAGAATTTATGTAGAAATCATGGACTTCTACTCCGACATCGCTGTTCTTGAAGGCTTGCTTTGATTTCAAATTTATTTGGAATCTACTTTGTGTGACAGATGCACTTTGAGAGACTTCAGCGAATAGATTTTTATCGTAAGTCCACTTTATGCCCGTATCTTTGTTTATGGAATAATTGCACCAAAGTGTTATCGTATCTCCCAATTCAAATGTTGAAGGGGCATTGATTGGCATAGGTTTCATTTTGACATTGATGTTTCTTAGATCTGCGGTAAGTTCGATTGTACTTTTTTCAGGACGTACCATCAGGGTAGAATTACTACCTGCTTTAGTCCATAATACATTTATTGGAAAATGGTTTTTTCCTGCTGGAATTTGGGTTACCCATGTACTCTCGAATCGTTCTTGGTAGTTTGTTTTGAATCGTGCTTCTCCACCGACTGCTGAAATTCTTATACCTACAGATTGTTTTTGTATAGGAATACTTAAATCATAAGTGTAGTAACCATCACTAACATAGGGGTTCATTTCGCCCGTAATAGTACCGCTTATGTAGGAAGCACGTGTTGTGACATCAGAATAGAAATCCTTATCTTGTAACTCGTCTGTTTGTTCTTCTTTGTTGCAACTACTATTGATGAAGCAGATTAGTAGTACGAAAAATATGTTCTTCTTTTTCATGATATGTTTCTTGTTAGTATGTTATGAACGAAGGGAAAGTATATGATATTGATTTATGGTTCCTTTTAGAAGGTGCTATTCGTGTTTCTATACACCTTTTAAAGGGAATAACAAAAGCGTCCATACATTTGTATTTAGATACATGGAATGTATGAACGCTTTAATTAAATCCAAACGAGGTACAGCGCGATATGCTGTTTTTAGTTGATTACCAACCCGGATTCTGCTTCATGTTTTTATTCAGGGTCAACTGTGTAGTTGGAATCGGGTAGAAATAATGTTTGGCTTCATAAGTACGGATTTGTGCATCGGAGGCATCTATATATCCGTTCTTGGTCGCTTCTTCACAGTCAGGCACATTGCTTACGTTGGCGCCCAACATGGTGTTCGGGTACTTGGTTGAATCCAATTTGTCGAGCTGGTGCCAACGGATTAAATCCCAATATCGGTACCAGTTATCCATAATCAGTTCGCAACGGCGACAGCGGCGTATCTCCCAAATCAGATTGCTTACTCCCATATTATTGGCAGGATCGGCATCTGGAGTAGTTGTCATAGCCGGCAGGCCGGCACGAGCCTGAAGCTTGTTTATGGAGTTGTTGAGATCGTCTTGTGTGAGAGAACCCATTTCGGCTTTGGCTTCTGCAAAGTTCAGATAAATAACTGAAATCCAATAGAGCGGGCAGTCGGTGTATTGGTAGCCGATGTTGTTTCGGTCGCTAACACTCAATTCTTCGGGGTTATCATACTTGGCGATGCCATAACCGGTCGATGTGGTGAAGGCTGCTACACCGGCACGGCTGTAGGCGTGGCCTCTGAAAGAAAGTACCGGGTCAAGAATTTCGGACAGGCGCTTGTCGCGTACGGCCAAAACCTCTCTTATAGAGTAATTTTTGTCTGCATCCAATACGGCTGCATCGTCCTTGTTTTTCGAGGTTGTTGCCAACGGTTTTCCATCAAGGAAAAGGAAACTGTCGAATGCGTCCTTTGAAATGCCGTGCGTACCACTTGTATTGATTGTGTAGTCAATGGTGGAGTGCCTTAACGAACTTTGTGCATAAGGCTTGTAGAAAATCATTTCCGGATTGCTTGCCAGGCTGACAGAATTATAGTTGGCTTTGTAACTGTTACTTAGAGAGTAGTTTTTGGCCATAAGATATTCGCAGGCTGATACACATTCTTGCAAGTATTTGTTGGCGCGGCTCTCATCAGCGGCTTTGCCATTCTCAGCTTGAGTGCGATATTTGCAGTATGTACCTTCATATAAGGTGATGTCTGCTTTCATGGCATATGCCATGTCGGTGCTGAAACGTTGCCGATTGCTGTTTGCGGTAATGTGTTCGCACGCATAATTGATGTCTGTCAGCACATGGTCCATCACTTCATCCCGGTCGGTGCGTGGTCCGTAGAGGGCTTCGTTGTCGGCTGGGTCGATAACTTTGTCTATCCATTGAACATCGCCGTACATACGGACCAACTGATAGTATTCCCACGCACGGTTCATGCGTGCAAGACCTTCATAGTGGGCCTTTGTTGCTTCATCAAGAGAGGAAGACTGTACACCGGCAATGATATAGTTGGCGCGTCGGATTTCTGTGAAAGGGGCTGACCAGTTTGTGGAAGATGCGACCACGTTAGTGTAAGTCCAGTTATGGCTTTCTGCATCTACCTGGTCATCGCTTATTGTTTTGAAGTAGAACCATCCTCCACTGGCTCCGTTGCCAAAGCCGGTAAAGTTGTTATAAAAAGTATTGCACTGATTATCCAAATTATCGGTGTTGCTCCAGTATGCCGGAGTATTCGTGAAGGTATCCAAGGGGGATTTGTCCAGCAAATCGTTGCAACCGGTTAACATCGCCAGCGCTGTGACCCCATATATAAATAATTTCTTCATTGTTCTTAAGTTTTTGAGGTTGTTATAATGTTACCTGGACTCCAAATGAGAATGTGCGTGTAATAGGAGCTATACGTCCCCATCCACCGGCTGTAAGTCCATTGCCTGTACTGATTTCGGGGTCGACTGGAAGGTCATTCCCTTTGTGGAGCAGAAAGAGGTTGCTGCCACTGAAGTAGATACGTGCTTTCTCAATGTAGGCTTTGCGTGTCCACTCTTTCGGAAGGGTATATCCCACAGTTACGTTCTTCAGACGAAGATAGGACATGTCTGTCAAATAGCGGGATTGGGGATAGTAGTTGTTGCAGCCGTTAGCTATACCGGATACGGTACCTCCACTATTATTTGTACCACGATAAAGACGTGGATAACGGTTGCCTTGATTTACTTCATAACCGGTAATGGCGGTATAGTCTGAATTCCAAAGCACTTTGTTATAGCTTGTTTGGTGGGAATAGATGGCTACGTCGGCATGTACCATGGCGGGAAGGTTTAGGGAAGAAGTCGTCCAGTCCTCACGTTTGCCTACACCTTGGAAGTAGAGGTCAAGGTCGATACCTTTCCACGCTCCGCCTAAATGGAAGCTGTATTCGTAGCGTGGCATAGAGTTTCCGATGACTTTCAAATCGCCGTGGTCGTCTGCTGTGCCTTTTCCACCGTCAATCTTGCCATTGCCGTCCAAATCCTTGAACTTGACGTCTCCCGGGCCGTAATGGAAATTACCGGATTCCAGTCCTGCCTGGCTTGCAATGCCGTTTGCATAATTCCATGAGCCGTCTGCATTTTGGCTGGTGAAGTCTTTTTCCTCGAAGTAACGGTCGGTTTCAAAACCGAAAATGTCACCGTAGGTTTTACCGGTGTAATAGGTGCTGAGCAGTTTGGAATCATTGTCCCACTTTGTTACTTTAGTCTTGGAGTCACCGATGTTGAAGTTGGCATATACGTCGAAGTCGCCGAAGGTATGGCGCCAGTTCAAGTTCAACTCCCATCCACGTGTACGTAAGGTACCGGCATTTTCATAAGGAGCAGAAGCACCCAGAGTGTTCGGCAATACTTGTGCCGGTGCCAGCATGTCACGATTCTCACGTTGGAACCAGTCGAAACCTATAGTCAGTTCGTCATTCAAGAGACCCAGGTCAAGACCTATATTGAGGGTGCGGATACGCTCCCAGGTCAAAGTACTTGATACCAAATCCGGCATGTTATACATGGTCAGGAGATTAGCGTTGGCATTATTGTTTTCAATCCAATAGATATAGCCGGTACTTTTATTGTTCAACCGTTGGCTTATTAATTGTTCGAACATGTAGTCGCCCACAGCCTCGTTGCCGATTTCGCCAAAAGAAGCACGCAACTTACCATTGCTGACAATATGTTTCAGTGGGGCGAAGTAGGCTTCTTCGGAGAAGCGGTAGCCGATGGATGCAGAAGGGAAGAAGGCCCACTGGTCGGTATGGGGGAAACGGGAAGAACCGTCGTAACGTCCGTTCAGTTCCAATAAATAAATGCCTTTGTAGTCATAATTGATACGGCCGAAATAACCGGCAGAAGCGCGGGATGTATGATTCCAACTCAAATCTTGTCCATCCTTGCCAGCCATATTCAGTTCGGGGTATCCCTCTTGATCGTACATCACATTGCGGGTACCATACAGATATTTGTATTCCTCTTCTTCTGCGTTGACACCTGCCATTACATTCAGGTTGTGTTTTTTGGCAAATGTTTTGGTATAGTTTACGTATGCGTTGGCCGTCCATGTGTTCTGTTTGGAAAAGTCTCTCCAGATACCGCTATTGCCTTTAGTGACGATGTAAGAGGGTACCGGTTTCCCGCTCCAATTGATGCCGTAAACGGAGTTGTCCTGCGAACCGCTGTTCATATTCTGAATGGCATATGTAAAGTCTGCATTAAGGGTCAGTCCTTTAACGATTTCAGCTTTCAAGAAGGTGTTCATACGGGTCAGGTCTGTTGTCACTTCACGATCGGCAGCTTGCTTCTGCATGGCTATGACGCGTGTGTCATAGCCGTCGATTGTGCCCGAAGGAATGAAATAAGAACCCCAACGCCACAAATATTGGTAGGTGTTGGCCCATGTGTCCGGGCGTTTATAGTTCTTACGACTATAGTTGATGCGTGCACCCACCTGTAGCCAGTCGTAAACATTAGTGGTGACATTGACTGAGGCATTGTACTTTTTTAGTTCGTCCGGGTGAATCTTCATCTGTCCTTGCTTTTCGTTGTAGCCGAAAGATAGGTAGTAATTGGTCTTACCAGATGTTCCTTGTATAGAAACATTGTGGCTCATGGAAGGAGCAGCTTTGTTGAAGTAGATGTCCTGTACATCCCAGTCAGCATAATAAAAAGGAGTGCCGTCCAATACGATATAGTCACCCACGTTACTATCGCTTTGGTAGAGGTTCATAGGACGGTAGCCGGTCTTGCCGCCGTTCTGTTGCTGCCACTTTTCGGCGTAAGGTAACAATTTGTCGAAATACATACCGAACAATTCAGGCATACCGGCACCACCGTTCATACTGGCTTCGATACCCATCTTTAATTGTGTGGGTACATCGGGATAGTCCGGCAGGTAAGTAGCTTGATCCCATGCAAAATTGTTGCTGTAATTGATGGTAACCTTTTCGCTAGGCTTTGCGCTCTTGGTATTGATTAGAATCACACCGAAAGCGGCGCGCGTTCCATAAATGGAGGAAGCGGAAGCGTCCTTCAGTACGGAAATATTTTCGATGTCTTGCGTATCGAGGAAAGAAATGTCATCCATCGGAACGCCGTCCACTACAATGAGTGGATTGCTGACTTCTCCATTACTCAATGTCCCCAAACCACGTATACGCATGGAGGCTGTCTCGTCGATGGCACCACTTGTGGTGAGAATGCTTAGTCCCGGAACAGCCCCTTGCAATGCTTTGGCTACATCTTGTTGTGGACGACCTGCCATTGTCTTGTTTAAGTCCACTGTAGAAACTGCTCCTGTCAAGTTAGCCTTCTTTTGTACACCGTAGCCTACTACTACTACTTCATCCAGCATCTCGGTATCTTCTTTCAGAGTTATTCTCATCGTTTTGGCTGCCTTCACTTCTTGTGTCTGATAGCCCACAAATGATATTTTTAGTGTTGCTCCCGGTGTTATGGTCAATGTAAACTTACCGTCTAAGTCGGTAATTCCGCCGTTGGTAGTCCCTTTTTCTACTACGCTGGCACCGATAATCGGTTCGCCGGCTGCATCGACAACTAAACCGCTGATGGTGATAGCTTGTAATTGTTCTGTTACACCAAGCGATTTATCAGGATTGGCTTGTGCAGCCATCACGTTGCCGCTACTTAATAACAGTGAGCTGATTGCCACTGCTGTGAGGAGTTTGCTATGTGTTAGTCCTCGTTTTTTGTGATCTTCATTCATAAATGATTGATGATTTGTTGTTAATTAAATACTTCTTAAATTTAGGGTAAGGGTAATAAGGGCCGAATAGTGAGACTATTCAACTTGCAGGATTGTTTCTTTTTCCATAGGCATTTTCTCTTTTTAAAGGTTCATAACTTTATATTATCTCTTGTTTTCCTATTTGTTTGCTAAGTTCAGACGGAACTTGGAATTCAGTCAGATAGTATCTTATTGTTAGTCTGTTATCGTCTTGTTTTGACTAAAACGCGGTTGCGTTGGAAAAGTGGGAATACTTTGTTGGATGATTGAGGATATGAGCAAAAGGGAGATGTATGGCCAGTAAAATGATTTTTTCTTGAAATAGCCTTGGAAAGATTAAAAAAAGCTATATATTTGTATTCAATTCTAAAACTAACTACCTATGAAACTAATTGCAGAAAGTGGTTCTACGAGAACAGAATGGGCGCTGGTTGAAGATAATCGTCTGATACAGCGAGCCTTCACAGAGGGCTTAAATCCTTTCTTTCAAACGAGAAGAGAGATTAGCCGAAGTGTGCGGTTAGGATTACCCGAGCATTTTTTCAAAAGGAAATTGGAACAAGTCTATTATTATGGTGCCGGATGTACTTCTTATGAAAAGAAAAATGTATTGGGAGCTTCATTGGTAGCACAATTCAAAACTCCAATTCAGGTAGAGAGTGATTTGCTGGCAGCTGCACGTGGCTTGTTCAAATGCGAGGCCGGCATTGCTTGTATTTTGGGAACCGGCTCAAACTCATGTTTTTATGATGGGAAAATCGTTGTAAAGAATGTCCGGGCAGGAGGTTACATCCTGGGGGATGAGGGTAGTGGTGCTGTATTGGGCAAAATGTTCTTGTCTGATGTACTGAAAGGTTTGGCTCCTAAAGATGTAACGGCGGATTTCTTTGAGAAGTTCCGTATAAGTCCGAATGAGGTTATGGAATCTGTGTATAACCGCCCGTTCCCCAATCGCTTTTTGTCTACTATATCTTATTTTTTGGCTGATTATACCAATGATGACTATGTATTTGAGCTGATTACCGGTAATCTGAGAAATTTCTTTACTCGTAATGTCTGCCAATATGACTACAAAAATTATCCTATTCGTTTTGTGGGTTCATTGGCTTACAGCTACGCGACCATTTTGCGGGAAGTTGCCCGTGAATTTGGCATCGAACTGGAAATCATTGAAGAAACACCAATGAATGGCCTGATTGAATTCCATTCTTTAAATATAGAAGAACCTTAAATTCTTTATATAATAAGGTGTATAACCTCCTTTTTGCAAATGTATAAATATAAAGTTAAATAAATGCAAAGGAATGTTCTTGATATTAAATAATAATGTATCTTTGTTAGGACGAAATGAATGAATCATTTCTCACCTTTGTTAATAACGAGTTTTTTATCTCTTAAAACAACCAATAGAGTTAAGTAATTAACAAGATTTTAACCTTGTATAATATATAACTAAGTTCCGTCTGGACTTGGTAAATAAATAGAAAAAAAGAGAGATAATATAAAAGTTATGAACCTTTAAATAAAGAAAACGCCTATGAGAAATTAAAGAAGCCTTCGGAAATAGTCTGACTAATCCGAACTATATGATTCCCTTACCCTAATTTTGAAAAACTGGTTTAATTAACAAAATCATCAATCACTTATGAATGAAGATCGCAAAAAACGAGGACTTGCCAATGGTAAGTTCTTTACGGCGGTGGCAATCTGTGCTCTGTTTTTAGGCAGTGGCAACGTGATGGCTGCCCAAACAGCATCCAACGACTCACAAGGAGTACAAGAACAGATGCAATCTATCTCTGTAACTGTCACAGTTGTAGATACAAAAGGTGAACCTATTATTGGTGCCAATGTCATTGAGAAAGGTACGACCAATGGTGGCATTACGGATTTGGATGGAGTTTCCAAATTAAATGTAAAGCCCGGTGCTATTCTGCAAGTATCATTTGTGGGATATACTACTCAAGAAGTTAAGGCAACTTCGGTAATGAAGGTTGTTTTGAAAGATGATACGGAATTGTTGGATGAAGTTGTCGTAGTAGGTTATGGTGCACAGAAAAAGGTGAACCTGACCGGTGCGGTGGCTAATGTAGATGTCCAAGAGGCGATTGCAAGCCGTCCGGTAACAGATATTGCAAAAGCTTTGCAAGGTATAACTCCTGGTTTGAGTATCACGACTAATGTAGGAGGTATTGGCGTTGATTCTAATATCAAGTTGCGTGGTGCTACTGGTTCTTTGAGTGCTACGGAAGGGACAAGTCCACTGATTTTGGTGGATAATGTGGAAGTTCCCAGTTTAAGTTTGGTGAATCCGGACGATATTGCCAGCATCTCTGTCTTGAAAGATGCTGCGTCTGCTTCTATTTATGGTACACGTGCTGCCTGGGGGGTAGTCTTGATTACGACAAAGACTGGTAAAAAAAATGATAAACCGCGTGTTACCTACTCTAATAACTTCTCTTGGAGTACTCCGACTGTGATGCCACAAGTCGCTAAAACCTATGAGGGAGCACAAGCTATGTTACTGGCTGCCAATAGAAGCGGCGCTTCTACTGTAAGTTCGATAGGATATAATGTCGATGAAATTGCAGTTCAGAAGATGAAGGAATGGTACAACACTTATGGTGGAATGTCACAATCGGAATTAGGCGAAATGCAATTAGGTAGAGATTTTGAAGAACGTGGTGGCAAGTATTATTTTTATCGTCAGTTTGATCCGTTAGATATGTTTATGAAAGATTGGACTCCCCAACAGAAGCATAATCTTTCTGTCAGCGGCGGTAGTGATAAGACAACCTATAATATTAGTTTAGGCTATTTGAATCAACAAGGTATTTTAAAGGTTAATACAGATGAGTATGACCGTTATAATTTCAATGCCAATGTCAATACACAGATTCGTGACTGGTGGTCTGTGAGAGCAAATGTTATGTTCTCTCGTTCCACAAAATCAGAACCATATCAATACACAAGTGGTTATACAGACGTTTGGTACTATTTGTTGCGTTGGCCTTCTTTCTATCCTTATGCTGATTACCAGGGGATTCCTTTCCGTTCAGCTATGACTGAGATAGCACAGGCTAATCGTGAAAGTTTAACTAATAACTTTACTCGTGTTAATTTAGGAACTACTATTAATCCGATTAAGGATTTGGCCATTAATTTTGACTACACTTTCGCTCTACTTAATGATTATCAGAAGCGTAACGGTGGTGAAGTTGGTGGTTGGGATATGTTCAACAGTAGTAATCCTTTGACTTATAATTCAAGTTTTTATGGTGCTACCCATAATCGTGTAGTTGAACGTAGTCGATATACAATGTCCAATACTTTCAAAGCTTATGCCACTTATGAAAAATCTTTTGTACAAAAGCACAACTTGAAAGTGATGGTCGGTATGGATGCTGAAACCCGTGAAAAACTGGGTCATAGTTCAGACCGACGGACATTAGTGAACTTTGATAAACCGGAAATTAATCTGGCCATTGGTGATCAGTATGTAGATGGTACTACCTATCATAATGATTTTGCGGCAGCCGGTTTCTTCGGACGTATTAACTACGATTATATGGGTAAATATCTTCTTGAGGTGAATGCACGCTATGATGGTTCTTCTAAATTTCCCTCGGGAGATCAATGGGCTCTGTTTCCTTCTGTTTCTGCTGGATGGCGTTTAAGTGAAGAAACTTTTATGAAATGGGCAAAACCAGTTCTTTCTGATTTTAAAGTACGCGGTTCTTGGGGTACAATTGGTAATCAGGATGTAGCTGCCAACTCTTTCCTTTCTGTAATGTCTGTAAATAAGTCCTCGGGCTGGGTGATTGATGGTAAGCAGGTACCTTATATTGGTATTCCTTCCGTTGTTTCTCCGTCATTGACTTGGGAACGTGTTACTACTATTGATCTGGGTTTTGATGCCCGTTTTTTCAATAATGAACTTGGTGTCAGTTTTGACTGGTATCAGCGTACTACTTCTGATATGCATTCACCAGGTGAAACATTGCCTTCTACTTTCGGAAGCACAACAATGCCTAAGGTTAATTCCGGGGAATTACAAGGACGCGGCTTTGAGTTGTCAATAGATTATAATAAAAGATTTGCTTGTGGGCTTGGTTTAACAGCACGTGCAACTTTATCTAAGATTCGCGAAAAGATTACGAAGTATAACAACCCGAATAAGAATATTTATGGTAACTACGAAGGCAAGATTATAGGTGAAATCTGGGGATATGAGACAGATCGTCTGTTCCAATATGAAGACTGCTATCAAGATGCAGATGGAAAATGGTTTATTGATACCAATAAAGTACCTTCGCAGGCATTGTATGAAACCGGTGCATTCAAATATGGTCCGGGTGATGTAAAATATAAAGATTTGGACGGTAATGGTGAGATTACTTATGGTGAACAGACTTTGGAGGATCATGGTGACTTGAAACGCATTGGTAATACTTTACCAAACTTTGAATACGGTTTCTCTGTAGCATTGACATATAAGGATTTTGACTTCAGCACATTCTTCCAAGGTATTGGCTCAAGAGATGTATGGGCTGTTGGGCAAACTGGTATTCCGGGATTTATGCCAGGCGAAGGGTGGTTAGAGCATCAGATGGATTATTGGACTCCTGAAAATACAGATGCATTCTATCCTACACCGACTTCTCACTCTTGGATAAACAACGGACAGAATTTCCTGCGTCAAACTCGTTATTTGCAGAACATGTCATATCTGCGTTGTAAGAATATTACATTAGGTTATACTGTTCCGGAAAAATGGATGAAAGTAATAACTTTTACAAGTGGTCGTATTTATGTTAGTGCGGAAAACTTGTTCGAGTTTGATCACACTAATATTCCGGTTGACCCTGAAACGACAGAGAAAGCTGCTGCTTCTAACGGTGAGTACAAATTTGGTAAGAGTTATCCGTTTATGAGATCTATTTCATTTGGTGTTCAACTTACATTCTAATAAAATTATGAAAACAAAAATATTTGCAGTTTTAGCATTGGCTGCTGGTCTCTCTTCCTGCTCGGACTTTCTGGATCGTCCGCCTATGGATCAGATAGAGAATAGTGCAGATTTCTATAATAGTGAGAATAATATTCGCTCTACGATATATGGATGGTATGATATTTATTTTACCGGTTATCAAAGCGGTTGGGTGAAATCGGATTTTTTCGACGGAACTAATGTTGCTAATTGGGTAGATGATTTGGCGCAGAAAGAAGCGACTTTCTTTACAAATACAGCCCCTGCAACTAGTGCCGACTGGTCTTTTGCAAACGTTCGCCGTATTAACCTTGTGTGTGACGGACTTGTAAATTCCACCTTGCCTGAGAGCGTTAAGAACCATTGGATAGGCGTAGCACGCTTCTTCCGTGGTATGGAATATGCTCGTTTGGTAAGGATGTTTGGTGATGTTCCATATTATGACCATGTTGTAGATAATACGGATGAAAAAGCTCTTTATAAAGGGAGAGATTCCAGAGATTTTGTAATGGATAAAGTGTTGGAAGACTTGGAATTTGCTGCAGACAATGTAAAAGAGGCTGATGGAACAGATGGGCTTTGTGTAAATCGGCATGTGGTGAATGCTTTTGAGTCTCGTATTATGTTATTTGAGGGAACCTGGCAGAAGTATCGTGAGGGAAATACAGAATTGGCAAAGAAGTATTTAGAGGCTGCAAAGACTGCCGCGAATAGAGTAATGTCTGCGCAAAAATATAAAATTTCTAGTGATTACAAAGCATTGACTATTTCACTGGACTTGGCTGGTAATCCTGAAATGATATTATATCGTTCTTATGTGGAAGGTATTCTTACTCATGCTGAAATGTCATGGCAATCAGAACAAACATTGGGCAATGGACCTTCTAAGGATTTGGTTGATAGCTATTTGACAACTAATGGGTTGCCTATTCATCAAGACGGAAATACAGTATTTAAAGGTGATAAGGTTTTCAAGGATGAAATGACTGACCGCGACCCACGTTTGGCAGCCAATATTGATCTTGAAGGTGTACGTTTAAATGGTATTGCAGGTGCGGTATATGGTATTGGAGGTTATTTTGGTACTCGTTTTGTTAACGAAGATTTATTCAATACTGCTGCAGGACAGAGTAATACTAATACAACCGACGCACCTATTATGAAACTGAATGAGGTGCTATTGAATTATTTGGAGGCTGCTGCTGAATTAAATGATATGGGAGCTTATACCTTGTCACAAAAAGATTTGGATATTACAATTAATGAAATTCGTAAGAGGGCTTCTGTAAACATGCCTGCTGTTACATTAAGTGGTAAGAACTTTAGTGTGAATGGGGTGATTATCAATGACCCAGATCGTGATTTAGGAAACTCCGAAGTGGTTGGTGACTATGAAGTTTCGCCTATCCTTTGGGAAGTACGTCGTGAAAGACGCATCGAATTGGTGTATGAAGGCATTCGCTTCGATGATATTCGCCGTTGGGGAAAATTGCATTATGCGGATATGAAGATTAACAAAAAGTTAAACTTGGGGGCATGGTTGGATAAGGAAGCTTATTTGAAAGAATATAACCAAGCTAACGGAACGTCATATACCATTGATGATTTGAAAGACATTCTTTTGGATCGTGAAGGTAATTCAGGTTATATCAAACCTATCCAGGTTTCTTCATTATTGCGTACTTATGGAGAAAAAGATTATCTTTATCCTATCCCGACAGGACAGATATCCTTGTATAACAGTAAGAGTGAACAACTGGGAGATTCTTCTATTAAGTTAGAGCAGAACCCAGGCTGGTAATAAGATGCATCACAATGGGAGCTGATTAATTGCTACCCATTGTGATGCATGTTTATTTAGTTGAATCTATAATGGCGGTATACTTGCCTTAATATTTGAAAGATTACAAATAGTTGAGCTGTTATAAACTTAAATTAATATTTATGAGAACATTAACGAAGCTTTTGTGGATTTTATTGCTAGGAGTTGTTTTTTCTTGTCAGGACAATGTGATTGACGCAATTGATGCGACGATAGATGAAAAAAACTTTGATACGAAAATGTATGAGACTTCTGTATCTGTGGAAGATGCAAGAAATGTTGCTGAACTTTTTACTGTAAAGGATGCTCCTCGGACTCGCGTTAGTAAATCTGTCAAGGAAATAATTACTATTGAGGGAGAAGTTAATAAGCCAAGTATGTATATTATCAATTATGATAATGAACAAGGCTTTTTACTTGTTAGTGCTACCAAAAACTTCCAACCTATATTGGCTTATGCTGAGAGAGGTAGTTTTAATGCTAATAATAGAATGCCGGATGGACTTTCTGATTGGCTGGGAGATATGAAGAATGTTATTGAGGAACGAGATAAAATGCCGATTGATAGTACTTTTCAATATAGAGCAATGTGGGAAGAATATATACCTGCTATGAAAGATAAGGTATATACGCGTTCTAATATAGCTGAGTTTGAAAATTACATAGCAGATTGTTGCCGTGAATGGAAAAAGGAAGGCTATGGATATATTCCGTTTGCTGGTGCTAGGGATTATTTGCCGGAAAGTATATACGAGCAATTTCGTGCTGTTGCGGAAGGAATGACTTATATTGAATATGATTATAATCAACATGCTTACTTGCGCTGGAAACAAAAAGGTTATGAAGAAAAAATGGGAAATATATTATCAACAACTTGGACACAAGAATCTGGTTTTAATGTTGCATTACCTCAAATAAGTGGTCAATATCCACCTGCTGGTTGTGCAACAATAGCAATGGCTCAAGTAATGAAATATAATGAGTATCCAACTTTTTTTAATTGGAATTCAATGCCAAATAGTTATGCCTCTTCTGTCACTGCTGCATTTATCAGAGATGTTGCAGATGCAATTAACGCAGATTATGCATTAGATGGGACTAGTGCGTCATTATCGGATGTGCGAAATGCATTAGTGTCCAAATATGGCTATTCGACGACAGCTCAAGTTGTAAATCATTCGGCAGCAAGAACTATCGGCAACTTGAGAAAAAAGCAGCCGGTAATTATGCAAGGCTTTACAGATGATGGTAAGGTGGGGCATGCGTGGGTTGCATGTGGATATCATGACATTGATCATTATACAGAATATGAACTATTAACAATGCCAGAGGAGTTCCATCCTGGAGGGACATTCGTTTTTCTTATTTCAGATTCTTATACAACTGATTTTGATATCCGTACTTATTTTTATATGAACTGGGGATGGGGAGGTAGTTATAATGGAATGTATCTTGATACTAATTTGTATTTGGAACGTTCTGATGGTAGCTTCTCTTGGAATCGTAATCGTAAAGATATAGTTGATATTGTTCCTAAGTGAGGTGTTATTGTCTTTTTGATTTTGTCATGAAATATATGAATAACAAATAGTATTTTGACTTAAAATGTTTTTTTTGAATTACTTATAGCAAAATTTGTTCATATGAATTAGCGAACTTACCCTTATAAAAGGTGATAAAAATGCAAGTTCTAAAAAGGGTGAGAGACTGACTTCAAAATGAAGTCAGTCTCTCACCCTTTTTAGAATGCTTTTTCCTTAATCAGGTATTCTGCAATCTGCACCGCATTCAGTGCAGCGCCTTTCTTAATCTGGTCGCCCACAATCCAGAACGTCAATCCGTTTTCGTTGCTGAGGTCCTTGCGGATACGGCCTACGTAAACCGGGTCTTTGCCGGCGAGGAACAACGGCATGGGGTATTCCTTTTCTGCCGGATTGTCCATCAGAACCAAGCCTTCGCCGTTGGCAAATGCTTCGCGGGCTTCTTCTATGGAGACGGGGCGCTCGGTCTCTACCCAGATACTTTCGGAGTGGGAGCGGAGAGCGGGAACACGTACGCAAGTAGCACTGACCTTTACGTCAGAGTGCATAATCTTACGGGTCTCGTTGAACATCTTCATCTCCTCTTTGGTATAGCCGTTTTCGGTGAATACGTCGATTTGCGGAATGAGGTTGAATGCCAGCTGGTAAGCGAATTTCTCAACGGTTACGGGTTCGCCTGCCAATACCTGGCGGTATTGCTCGTACAACTCATCCATGGCAGCGGCGCCGGCACCACTGGCAGCCTGATAGGTAGAAACGTGTACGGTCTTTATATGGGAAAGCTGTTCGATGGCTTTCAGTGCCACTACCATTTGGATAGTAGTACAGTTGGGGTTGGCGATGATGCCGAGAGGACGTTCTTTGGCGTCGGCGGCATTCACTTCGGGCACTACCAAAGGTACATTGTCGTCCATACGGTAAGCGCTGGAATTGTCAATCATCACTGCTCCGTACTTGGTAATGGTTTCGGCAAATTCTTTGGAGGTGCCTGCGCCTGCGGAAGTGAAAGCGATATCAACCCCTTTAAAGTCATCATTGTGTTGCAAGAGTTTCACCTCGATCTGTTTACCGCGGAAGGTATATTTGGTTCCGGCACTGCGTTTAGAACCGAACAATACTAACTCGTCCAACGGGAAATTTCTTTCATCGAGCACTCGCAGGAACTCTTGTCCCACGGCTCCGCTTGCTCCAACAATAGCTACTTTCATTTTTCTTTTGTTTTAAATTAAGTTTATAAAAAAGTGAAATACTATCTCTAAAAAGATAGAATTGGTCGCAAATTTATAACAAAATGCTGTATAACACCGCATAAAGTGAAAAGTTTTTCGTTATTTTGCATTCAAAACCTAAAACTTATAGCCTATGGATTGGTTTGACTTCAGCTTGAAACTTCCCATCACCGACCCTACATGGATATTCCTCCTTGTACTCCTCATTATATTGTTTGCTCCCATATTGTTGAATAAGCTTCGTATTCCGCACATTATCGGAATGATACTGGCGGGGCTTGTCATTGGGGAGCATGGTTTCAATATCTTGGTGCGTGACAGCAGTTTTGAGCTTTTCGGCAAAGTAGGCTTGTATTACATCATGTTCCTTGCCGGTCTGGAAATGAATATGGGGGACTTCAAACAGAACCGGGGCAAAGCGCTTGTTCTGGGGCTCTTGGCTTTTATTGTGCCCATAGGCATAGGCTTGGTAACGAATATAGCTTTGTTGAAGTACGGGGTGCTGACCTCTGTCCTACTGGCAAGTATGTATGCGTCACATACGCTGGTGGCCTATCCCATCGTGATTCGTTACGGTGTGTCGCGGCATCGCAGTGTGAGTATTGCAGTGGGGGGGACGGCGGTTACGGATACACTCACTTTGCTGGTTCTGGCCGTTGTGGGTGGTATGTTCAAGGGGGAGTCGGACGGCTTCTTTTGGGTATGGCTTGTCATAAAGGTTATCTTCCTGGGTATTTTGATTGTATATCTGTTTCCACGCATAGGCCGTTGGTTCTTCCGGAGGTACGATGACAACGTGATGCAGTTCATATTCGTGCTTGCCATGGTTTTCCTCGGAGCCGGATTGATGGAGTTTGTGGGGATGGAAGGTATCCTGGGTGCTTTCCTTGCAGGTTTGGTTTTGAACCGGCTGATTCCGCATGTCTCTCCGTTGATGAACCATCTGGAGTTTGTGGGCAACGCCTTGTTTATTCCTTATTTCCTGATAGGTGTGGGCATGCTGATTGATGTGCACGTGATTTTCGGTCATGGCGATGCTCTGAAAGTAGCGGCTGTAATGATTGTGGTGGCATTGGCAGGTAAATGGATTGCCTGCTGGCTGACGCAGAAAATATATAAGATGGGAGGGATTGAACGGGAGCTGATGTACGGATTGAGCAATGCACAAGCAGCGGCAACGCTGGCGGCTGTGTTGGTGGGGTACAACATCATTCTGCCCAATGGGGAACGCTTGCTGAACGATGATGTTTTGAATGGTACCGTCCTGCTGATTCTTGTAACTTGCATTGTGAGCTCGTTCATTACGGAGCGTGCCGCACGGAAGATTGCCATGGAGGAGGCGCATCTGGAAGAAAACCGCTCCGTGGAAGCGGAGAAGATATTGATTCCGATAGCCAACCCCGATACGATTGAAGACTTGATAAATCTTTCTTTGGTGATACGCGACCCGAAGCAACGGGATAATCTGTTGGCACTGAATGTCATCAACGACGATAGCAGTTCTGAAAGTGCCGAATTGCGTGGGAAACGCTATCTGGAAAAGGCTGCCATGATAACGGCCTCGGCAGATGTGCCGTTGAGGCAAATCACGCGTTACGACTTGAATATCGCTTCGGGCATTATCCATACAGCAAAAGAATATGCGGCAACGGATGTCATTATAGGTCTGCACCGTAAAGTCAATATTGTGGATTCATTCTTCGGTATGCTGACGGAGAATCTGCTGAAAGGCTTGCATCGCGAGGTGATGGTTTCCAAGTTCCTGATGCCCATTAACACAATCAGGCGGGTGATTGTGGCGGTACCTCCGAAAGCCGAGTATGAGGCGGGATTCCTGAAGTGGGTGGAACATTTCTGCCGGTTGGGGAGTACTTTGGGCTGTCGGGTGCATTTTTATGCCAATGAAGAGACTACCGACCATCTTCAAGGGCTGGTGAAAGCCAAATATGGACAGACATTGACAGACTTTTCCCGCCTGGACGATTGGGGGGACTTACTGATATTGACCGGACAAGTGAACTTTGACCATCTGTTAGTGATTATCAGTGCTCGCCGGGGCTCCATCTCCTATGACAGCTCCTTCGAGAAGCTACCGGCACAAATCAGCAAGTACTTTGCAAATAACAGCCTGATAGTACTCTATCCCGACCAACTGGGCGAGCCGCAGGATGCGGTATCCTTCTCCAACCCGCGTGGCAACAACGAGTCGCAGCACTACGAGAAGGTAGGCAAATGGTTCTATAAATGGTTCAAGAAGAATTGACGATTGACAATTGATAATTGACAAAAATCTGTGTAAATCCGTGTAATCTGTGGTGAAAATGGAAGATTGGCAACAACGAACGCAACTTTTATTAGGAGATGAAAAAATGGAACGCCTGCGCCGGGCACATGTACTTGTCATAGGACTGGGTGGTGTAGGTGCTTATGCGGCCGAGATGATATGCCGTGCCGGAGTGGGGCGGATGACGATTGTCGATGCCGATACCGTGCAGCCTACGAATATAAACCGTCAGTTGCCGGCTCTGCATTCTACCCTGGGGCAAAAGAAGGCGGAGATATTGGCATCACGTTTCAGGGACATTAATCCGGCTCTGGAACTGAGAGTGTTGCCCGTATTCTTGAAAGATGAGAACATACCGGAACTGCTGGATGATGCGGCTTATGACTTTGTGGTGGATGCCATCGATACGCTTGCTCCAAAATGCCACTTGATAGCGGAAAGCATGAAGCGGCATATCAAGATAGTGTCCAGCATGGGGGCAGGAGCAAAGAGTGACATTTCGCAAGTGCGCTTTGCCGATATCTGGGATACCTATCATTGCGGGTTGAGCAAGGCTGTGCGTAAGCGTTTGCAAAAAATGGGCATAAAGCGGAAACTTCCAGTTGTTTTCAGCACCGAACAGGCTGATCCGAATGCCGTTTTGCTGACGGACGACGAGATGAACAAGAAGTCCACCTGTGGAACAGTGAGCTACATGCCTGCAGTTTTTGGCTGCTATTTGGCCGAATATGTAATTAAAAGACTATAGTAATAGCACTTGAAAGAAAACTATCAAATAGTAAATAGTAAATTGTCAAATTGTAAATAGCCTAGTGATTCATTTAGAGAATATAACGAAGAGTTTCGGTAACCTGCAAGTGTTGCGGGGTATTGACCTGGAGATAGAGAAAGGGGAGATTGTCAGCATTGTAGGCCCCAGTGGAGCGGGTAAAACTACCTTGCTGCAAATCATGGGTACGTTGGATATGCCGGATGGCGGTTCGGTGGTTATTGACGGTACACAAGTCAACCGTATGAGGGAGAAGGAACTTTCCGCATTCCGCAACCACCATATCGGCTTTGTGTTCCAGTTCCATCAACTGCTGCCGGAGTTTACGGCTTTGGAGAATGTAATGATACCAGCCTTCATTGCCGGAAGAGGACAGCAGGAAGCCAAGGAGGCGGCTACGGAAATTCTTGAATTCATGGGGCTTGCCGAACGGGCCTCCCACAAGCCGAATGAGTTGTCGGGAGGTGAGAAGCAGCGTGTGGCGGTGGCCCGTGCTCTCATCAATCATCCAGCAGTGGTGCTGGCAGATGAACCTTCCGGCAGCTTGGATACCCATAATAAGGAAGAACTGCACCAGCTCTTTTTTGATTTACGTAACCGTTTCGGACAAACGTTTGTTATCGTAACCCATGATGAAGGACTGGCGCAGCTCACCGACCGGACGATACATCTGATTGACGGGGAAATCAATAAAATGGTCTGAGCCTATTTCCCCGTGCCCATTACTCCCGAGTCATTGTCACTGTTGTTTACCTTCCGCTGTGCTGTCTTGAAACTGCGGCCGAACGAGAAGTTGTAGGAAAAGTTCACCAGGAACATGCGGGAGCTTTCTTTTATGTAATTATTTGTCTTGTAGGATGCGAATTTATTCCAGTTTTCGCTTTGTACTTTATAGTTGTCGGTGAAAGGATTGAATGCACCGACTCCTACCCGAAGATTCTTATGCTTGTAATATACAGCTAACATCTGGATGTTTTCTCCTCCCGAGAGGGTTTCTCCCCAGAAATTGTTCCAATTGGTGTTTATCTGCCAGAACAGAGAGAACTGTTTGTAGTTTAATGAGGCTTCTGCCTCACAAAACCAGTTGGTGTAGGTATGCGAGTAGTGATTGCCATGGCTCATGTAATGGTTGACACCGCCCGTAAAAGAAAATTGCAGAATGTCGCGGATGGGGCCTACGCGGAGCATGGCACGTCCGGAGAGTTTCTGCCAATCCTTCTGATTGTCCCAAGTCTGCACTATTTTGTTGCCTTCTTGAATCTTCTCGTCCATAATGGCATTGGGACGATAGTCATAGGCTCCCCATAAGTTGGTGTAAAAGATGCCTTTTTTCCACTCGTAAGTCAGCTCCGTATGATAGCACATGTACGACTTCAGATTCGGGTTACCACGACGTATCTGGAATGAATCCACTGCTTGTTCCACATCGCTGAGGTCGCCCAATGAAGGAGAAGCGTTATAGATGTTTCCCTTCCAGCGGAGGTAGGAGTTGTCTGACATGGCATAGTGCAGAACGATACTCGGGTTGAAACTGTAGCTCTCGGTAGATTTGTCCTTGCCGCTCTGATTATAGTAGAAACGGGTCATGGCCACTCCCAGCCGGTAGTTTAGTTTGTCTATCTTTCCACGGTATTCTCCGAATATGTATGTGTTCCCTTGGTGCATATTGGTTTCATAATAATGCCCGTTTCTGTATTCATTGTTGGAGTAGGACTGTGTATGGTTCAATCCAAAGCTCAATGCGTTCCCCTTGGAATATTGCTTCTCGTAAATGACCTCGGCAATCAGGGAGTATTTGTTTCCTCGGATATTGTTGTCAATATCGGTCAATATGTTTCCCAGGGTGCTTTCTTGGTAGAGCCGCTGCGATTTTTCCCGATTGTAGGTGCCTACTACATTGAATACCAGGGTTTGTTTGTTTTTCAGGTCTTGTTGGTAGTACAAATCGAGTGAGGGACGTGTCCAGCTCTGGTCGGTACGGTCGGTCATGTCTACCACGTCCGCTTCGTCATTGGCGTTATAGAGAGTTCCTTTATAATCCCAGTGCGGCTGATTGTTTCCTCGAAGGCGGAAGGTGGCGCTGAAAAGGGAATTTTCAGAAGCCTGCAAACTGTAATTTACGTTTAGGTTGTGCTGGTACATGGTTGCCTTGCTGGGCTCTCCTTTCTCCAGGCGTCTGAGTGTAGTGCCGTCTGCCAGGTGGAATTCTTCTTCATTGTCGCGGTACATGCCGTTAAAATCCCGCGGTCCCATGTAATAGGAGAAGCCGAATTCTGATTTTTTGTGGTTTACTTTGCCGTACAGATTATAGTTTCCCCACATCGTGTTCAACCCTTGGGAAATGTCGGCACCGAAGTTTCCGCCCGTTTTAGGTCGGCGCACTATGTAGTCCAAAACGACTTCGGCATTACCGTAGCGCAGTCCCGGATTGTCATGGTACTCTATACGTATAATGTCGGCAGGGCGAATGGCTTTTATCTCGTCTATTTCGGCTTTGACTCCATTGATGCGTAATTGCAGTTCTCCACCGCCGGACAATCCAATCTCATTGTTCATGGGGTTGACCAGAATACGTGGCAGCATCAGTTCCTGCAACAGATTCACTCCGTTTGTGGAAGTTTTCATTTGTCTTTCGGATGGGAAAACCAGTTTACGGTCGGCACGGCTGATTTGGCTGGAGCCGGTGATAGTCACTCCTTCCAGTGCGATAGAAGCACTGTCTAATACGATTGGTCCAAGGTCGGTATGGCGCTTTACTCCATTGAGGGTGATGTATCCGGTATTATACCCGATGCTGGAAAGAACAAGTCTGTAATCTCCGGCAGCCGTGTTCTTGAAGATGAATTCTCCTTCTGGACTTGTGGTCACACCGGCGACAAAAGTAGAGTCGATGGTCTGTAATACCACATTGACATACTCTATACTCTTGTCGGAAGCATCGCGGACGGTTCCTTTTATTTCTATTTTTTGAGCAAAAGCATTCTGTGCCATACTGCCCAGCAGCATGGTTATAATCATTAATTTTTTCATATTGATACGATGGTTCTAATCCTTATTGCAGTAGGCCTTCCTGTTTTTAGGGTGTTTCTGCTTGTTAGACGAAATGACTGGTGAAAAGGTTGCATCAGACATTGAAAAATGTTGCATGATGCTGTTATTCAAAACAAACGTAGTGACTGATTTTCTCCAAATCGGTATCGGAGAATTCCTCGTAAAGTGCAAAAGGTTTCAGACTATGAAGGTCGCCTTTCTTCTTCCGGTATTCTACAAAGGCCTTTGCCTGGTAGAAGTTGATGTAAGGATGGTTGCGCAGCCTCTCTATGCTACTACGGTTCAGGTTGATGAGGTGGATGGCCCGGGTGTCGATGGAAAACCAGGACTGCAATTGGGTGGTGTCCAAATGGATTTCTTGTAATTGCGTGATGTTGTAGAATCCTCCCAAGCGTTGCCGATAACCGATGATTAGACGGGCAATGCCACTACCGATACCTGGTATTTTCTTCAGTTCTGTGGTGTCGGCGCGGTTCAGGTCGACAAGGGTCCCAGACGGATATTTTTCCGGTGCAATTCGGAAAGTAACGGCGCTGTCATTGCTTGCAGGAGAGCTGTACAACTGGACGGTTCTTGTTTCTGTGTCTTTCGGAGTGATGTGGATATAGGGTAAGAGTGTCTGATATTGTTTTTCTGTCATTCCATATATTTTCCGGAAATCTTCTGCCTTATGGAACTTCCCTCCTTTACTACGGTAGCGGAGTATGTTCCGCGCCATCCATCCGGGCAGTCCCAGTCGGCAAAAAATGACGGAGTCGGCGGTATTGGGATTGAAACGGGCCAAGGAGACGGTTGTCGGTTGTTTTTGGGAGGAAGGTTTAAGTCTGTTGTCCCATTTTTGTTCCTTTTCTTGTATGGATGCGATGAACGATTCGTATTCTGCCATGGCAGTGGCCTGCCGCCGGATTACTTCATCGGAGAGGGGGCGGTTCTCTCTTTGGTATATATAAATATACCCGGAGAGAAAGACGAGAATAATGCCGGTAATCAAAACCAGTATTCCGCGCCTTTCTCCCCGGGAGAAATAAAGGAATTCTTTAAAGGGGTTCTGCATGATGACCTATTTCAGAAAACCCAGTTCATTGATAAAAATCAGTGCAATTCCTATCGGAGCAATATATTTCAGGATGAATATCAATAGCTTGTAGACGGATACTTTCAGAGTGCCATTGTTGCTGACTTCTTCCCATACGATTTTCTTGTCCAGATACCAGCCTATGAAGATGGAAATGAAGAAACCGCCTAACGGTAGCATTAGCTTGGCCGTTACAAAGTCGAACAAATCGAATAGGTTTAATCCGAATGCGGTATAGCTCTTGCCGATACCGAGAGACAGTGAGCAGAATACTCCTAAGAAAATACAGCCCGCTGTCACGTATCTGGCTGCCTTGCTGCGTGAGAACTTGAACTCTTCATGTAGATAGGCAGTTACCACTTCGTGCAGGGAAATGGTGGAAGTAAGTGCTGCCAATGCCAGTAGGATATAGAACATCAGAGACAGCAGTATCGCCAGCCAGGGAATATTGCCGAACGCTTGCTGAAAGACATTAGGTAAGGTGATGAATAGCAGACTAGGACCCGCATCCGGTTTGATGCCTACAGAGAAGGCGGCAGGGAAGATGATGAATCCTGCCAAAATGGCTACCATGGTGTCGATAGCCGCCACGTTGAGTGCCGTTTTGGGCAGGTTCGTATCATTGCGGAAGTAAGAAGCGTATGTACAGAGACATCCCATCCCCAAGCTCAAGGAGAAAAATGCCTGGCCCATGGCTCCAAGGAACACATTGCCGTCCACTTTGCTGAAGTCCGGTTTCAACAGGAATTCAATGCCTGCTCCTGCTCCGGGCAGGGATATGGAGCAGATGGCAAGGATTATCAATAGGACAAATAGCATTGGCATCATGATTTTGGCTGATTTTTCAATACCTTTTTCCACTCCTTTGACAATGATGAGATGGGTGGCCAGCAGGAACAGCACCAGCCAGATGACCGGACGCCAGGGGTTGCTGACAAAGCTGTTGAAGGATGCGATGAAATCGGCTGCCGACTTCCCGGCAAAACTGTTGGTAGCCGCTTCGCCGATAAACTCAAGCGTCCATCCTGCCACAACGGAGTAATATCCCAGAATAAGGAATCCGGCCAGTACGCCCATACGTCCTACCCAGCGCCAATGCGTGCCGGGTGCCAATTTCTGATAAGCCCTTGCCGTATTGGCACGCGAGCGCCTGCCGATGAGGAATTCTGCAATCATGATGGGGATGCCGAGAATGAGCACGCAAACCAGGTATACAAAGATAAATGCCGCACCTCCGTGATTCCCGGTCTCAAACGGGAAACGCCAGATATTGCCTAAACCGACTGCGGAGCCTGCCGAGGCAAGTATGACGCCTAATTTGCTTCCGAAGTTGGCTCTGTCACTTTTTGTCATAAAACGTAGATTTTTCTTTCAATTCGTTATTAATACCAGCTAAAACATGCAAATATAGAAAATGTTCTGTACTTTTGCGCACAGTTCGTTGATAATTTGGTATATGCTATATTATATTAAGAAATATCCGGTGTCGCTTTTTATTATTCTGACGGTGATTTATCTTTCATTCTTTAAACCGCCTTCTACAGAAATAAGCAAGATTCCCAATATAGACAAGGTGGTGCATATCTGTATGTATTTCGGCATGTCAGGAATGCTGTGGCTGGAGTTTCTTCGCGCTCACCGGAGAGACAACGCCCCTTTATGGCATGCATGGGCAGGGGCGTTTGTCTGTCCCGTTTTGTTCAGCGGAATGGTGGAGTTGCTGCAAGAATACTGCACGACATACCGTGGTGGAGACTGGCTGGATTTTGCGGCCAATACCACGGGAGCGGTGCTTGCATCAATGGTCGGCTATTTCATTTTAAGGCCAAGGATGAAATAGGATTATAAGTATTCAACTACGGAACTTAGCTTGATGCCGTTCGACCCTTTTATCAGAATTGTTTTCCCGCAAGGTTTCTCTCTTTGCAGCTCTGCGATGAGTGCGGTTACATCGGGATAACTCTGATAAGAGTGGCGTGTGGCGGCAAACAATTCCCCTACAAGAACTACATCCTTGAATCCGCATTCTTCCAGATAGTCTGCAATCTTCTGGTGCTCGTCGGCACTGTCTTTACCCAACTCCCGCATATCTCCCAATATCAACATTTTGTTTTCGGCCTGCATGTTCCGGAAGTTACTAATGGAAGCCATCATGCTTGTGGGATTGGCATTATAGGCATCGATAATCAGAGTGTTGTCCGCTGTTTTTTTCAGTTGTGAACGGTTGTTTTGCGGGGTATATCCGACCAGTGCCTTGTCTATTTTCTCCGGTTCCACACCAAAAAAATGTCCGATGGTGACAGCTGCCAGAGCATTGGGGAAGTTATATTCACCGATAAGCCGGGTTTGTACTTCGTGATATTTGCTTTCGTTGTCCGTTTTCCACTCGAAGGTGAGGTAAGGAGAATTGCCGGTGACGTGTCCGTTGATGTACAGCCCGTCCTCACTGCCGTAGGCAATCTGGTGGAGTCCGTAGGCTATCTTTTTCAAGTAGGGGTTGTCGTTATGGATAAAGATGGTAGCTTCTTTCCGCGTCCGCAGATAGTCGTACATCTCTCCTTTGGTCTTGATGATTCCTTCAAAAGAGCCGAATCCCTCCAGATGGGCTTTTCCTACGTTGGTAATGATCCCGTAGTCAGGTTCGGCTATCTCTACCAGCTCCTTGATGTCTCCCGGGTGGCTGGCACCCATTTCCACCACGGCAAGGTCGTGTTCAGGGCGCAGGCGGAGCAAGGTGAGGGGAACACCGATGTGATTGTTCAAATTTCCCAAGGTATAGAGCACGTTGTGAGTTTGCGAAAGTACGGTGGACATCAGTTCCTTGGTAGTAGTCTTTCCGTTTGTACCCGTAATGCCGATGATGGGTGTACGCATCTGCCGACGGTGGTAATTGGCAAGTTGTTGCAAGGTTTTCAAGCTGTTTTCCACCACGATGTATCGTGTATCGCCTTCAGGGGCATAGGCTTCTTCGTCCACTATGGCATAAGCACTTCCGCTTTCCAGCGCCCGGGCGGCAAAGGCATTTCCGTTGAACGACTCGCCTTTCAGCGCAATGAATAAAGAGCCTTGGGGGCAGTTACGGCTGTCAGTAGTGACACTGGTGCATGTTAGGAATATCTGATGTATAGCTGTTATATCCATGACTTTATAATTAAATCAATCTGTGTGAATCTGTGTAATCTGTGGTAAACCATCGTGCAAAGATATAGTTTTAATCCTCTCCCTTCCCGGGTACAAGCAAAAAACTTATCAGTTTTATGAGTTTATGTATTTTGAAACCACTTTTTTGTTTACATTTGCAGGTACTATATAGAACAGACTGCCTATGGAAATTACAACTGCCCGATATATAAATGTCAACGGTTCGCTGCTCGACCTCTCTCAACCCCGTGTCATGGGCATACTGAACGTTACTCCCGATTCCTTTTATGCCGGTAGCCGTACACAGACAGAGGCGGAAATAGTACGCCGGGTGAAACAGATAGTTTCGGAGGGAGCGGCCATTATTGACATAGGCGCTTACTCTTCCCGTCCTAATGCCGACAATGTCTCTGCCAGGGAGGAGATGGAACGGTTGCGTATGGGCCTGAAAATACTTTTTGAGATACAGCCGGATGCTGTGGTGTCAGTAGACACTTTTAGGGCGGATGTGGCAAGAATGTGTGTGGAGGAGTATGGTGTTGCCATCATCAATGATATTGCGGCCGGTGAGATGGATGCGAATATGTTCCATACCGTTGCGGCATTGAACGTACCTTATATTATGATGCACATGCAAGGCACTCCGCAAAGTATGCAGCAGCATCCTCATTACGACAATCTTCTGAAAGAGGTTTTCTTGTATTTTGCGCGCAAGGTGCAGCAATTACGTGACTTAGGTGTAAAAGACATCATTCTGGACCCCGGTTTCGGCTTTGGAAAGACAATGGAGCATAACTATGAATTGCTGTCCCATCTGGAAGAGTTCCGTATTTTTGAGTTGCCTTTGCTGGTAGGCGTTTCACGTAAATCGATGATATACCGCTTGTTGGACATTACTCCTCAGGAGGCGCTGAATGGTACTACGGTGCTCGATACCATCTGTTTGCTGAAAGGTGCTGACATCCTCCGCGTACACGACGTGAAAGAAGCCGTGGAAACCGTACGGATTGTGCAAGCCATGCGAAATAATTCCTAATCCCTAACCCCTAATCATTCAATATCGTGTTTTTTGAATTTGGAATAAAAGATTTTATAGATATTCTGTTAGTGGCTTTCTTGCTGTACTATACGTATAAGCTGATGAAAGCCTCCGGCTCTATCAATGTGTTTACGGGTATTCTGGTGTTTATCCTGATATGGCTGGTGGTGTCGCAGGTGCTGGAGATGAAATTGCTCGGCTCCATCTTCGACAAGCTGGTCAGTGTGGGCGTGCTGGCGCTTATCATTTTGTTTCAGGACGAGATACGGCGCTTCTTGCTGACACTCGGTTCGCATCAGCATGCCAGTGCGCTGGTACGCTTCTTCACCGGCAATAAGAAAGAGAAGTTGGAACATGACGACATCATGCCGGTGGTAATGGCATGTATCAGCATGGGGAAGCAGAAGGTTGGTGCCTTGATTGTCATTGAACATAATTTGCCTTTGGATGATGTGGTGCGTACGGGAGAAATTATCAATGCCGATATAAACCAGCGTCTGATTGAGAATATTTTCTTTAAGAACAGTCCGTTGCACGATGGAGCGATGGTTATCAGTAAGAAACGTATCAAAGCGGCGGGATGTATCCTGCCTGTTTCCCATAATCTGGACATTCCTAAGGAACTGGGGCTGAGGCATCGTGCTGCCATGGGAATTTCCCAGGTGTCTGATGCGCATGCCATCATTGTATCGGAGGAGACCGGAGGTATTTCAGTGGCTTACAAAGGACAATTCTATCTGCGTCTGAATGCAGAGGAATTGGAAAGTTTGTTAACAAAGGAAAGCTAAGGTGTGACAAAATCTCCTATTTTTACGTCATATAACTATGATATAAAAAACAATATCTTATAACTAATAACTGAAAAGGATGGATAGACGAAATTTCTTACGGACGGGAAGTCTGGCGATGTTAGGTTCGCTGGCAGTACCCTCGTTGGCTATGCCTGCGTCAGTACGCGGAGCTTTAGGAGGAGCAGATAATCAGTCTGCCGTAGCTTCGGCAATGGTTCACTTCGGTGTGACGGAGGCTGACTTGAAGAAAGTGATGGCTGCCGCTCTGGAAAAAGGCGGCGATTATGCCGACCTTTATTTTGAACACACATTCAACAACAGTGTGGTTCTGATGGACGGCAAAGTAAACAACTGTGGAGCTAACATTGACTTCGGTATGGGCGTACGCGTATTGGCAGGCGACCAGACGGGGTATGCTTATGTGGAAGGGGTAACTATGGAAGAAATGCTGCGTGCTGCACGTACTGCTGCCCGTATCGCCTCTTCGGGCAAGGCCGGAAAATCTGTAGGACTGACGGAAAAGACAATTACCAAAAGCCGCTATGCCGTCACTGAACCTTGGGAGGACGTGAGTGTCAAGGCAAAAATACCTTATTTAGAAAAGCTGAACGAAAAGATTTTCTCTTTGGACAATCGTGTACGTAAGGTGCAGGCTTCTCTTTCTGACAGTACATCGCACGTGCTGTTCTGTAATTCCGAGGGCGTGAGCTACTACGACTACCGTCCGATGGTTTCTTTTATGGCAGTCTGCATCATGGAAGAGAATGGAAAGATGGAGAACGGTTATGCCGGTCGTTCTTACCGCAAGGGTTTTGAATTCATGACGGATGACATCGTGGATATTATTGCACGTGAGGCGGTGGATAAGACTGCTATCTTGTTCAAGGCTGTGAAACCCAAAGGTGGCGAAATGCCCGTCGTGATGGGGGCTGGCGGTTCGGGTATCTTGTTGCACGAAGCCATAGGACATGCTTTTGAGGCTGACTTCAACCGTAAACGTACTTCCATTTTCTGCGACCTTTTGGGAAAGAAGGTGTGCGATGAGCATATCAACGTGGTGGATGACGGTACCATCGCTTTCAATCGTGGAGCCGTGAATTTCGACGATGAGGGTGTGGAAGGCCAGAAAACCTATATCGTGAAGGAAGGTATCCTGACCAGTTATCTGCACGACCGCATCAGTGCCAAGCATTATGGGGTGGCTCCTACTGGAAACGGACGTCGCGATACTTTCCGTAATACTCCTATCCCCCGTATGCGTGCCACTTATATGGAAGCCGGCAATATGAAGGAAGCGGACATTATCTCCACCGTGAAGAAAGGTATCTATTGTGACCAGTTTACCAATGGCCAGGTGCAAATCGGTGCCGGAGACTTTACCTTCTTTGTGAAGTCGGGTTACTTGATTGAGGATGGCAAGTTGACGCAGCCCGTCAAGGATATAAATATCATCGGTAATGGTCCGAAAGCATTGGCTGACATCACGATGGTGGCAAATAACGATAAGATTGACAACGGTACTTGGACCTGTGGTAAAGACGGTCAGTCTTGTCCCGTTACCTGCGGTATGCCATCGGCACTAGTCAGCAAGCTGACTGTAGGAGGAGAAAGTTAATTATCAACTATCAATTAAAGACATGATTACAGACGACAATAAGAAATTGGCACAATGGGCAATGGAATATGCCTTGAAGAACGGTTGCCAGGCAGCCAAACTGGTGCTATATACAAATTCTAATTCTTCTTTTGAACTGCGTGACGGCAAAATGGACCGTTTGCAGCAGTCTACGGAGAATGGTTTGGGATTGAATCTTTATGTGGACGGACGTTTCGGCTCTTTTTCCACCAATCGGCTGGATAAGAAAGAATTGGAAACTCTTATCACGAATGGTATAGAGTCTACCCGCTATCTGGCGGTGGATGAGTCGCGTATGCTGGCCGACCCTGCACGCTACTATAAAGGAGGCAAGCCTGACTTGCAGCTTTTTGACAAGAAACTCTATGAAGTCAACCCGGATGATAAAGTGGCGATTGCACGTGCTGCTGCAGAGGAGGTATTGGGCAAGGATGAGCGTATCATTTCGGTTGATTCTTCTTATAGTGATGGCGAGGGTTCTTCCTATCGTTTGATAAGCAACGGATTTGAAGGCGAGTCGAAGAGTACCTGGTTCTCTGTCTCAGCCAGTGTATCCATTAAGGGAGAGGGCGAAGCTCGCCCTCAGGATTACTGGTACGACTCGGCTCTGTTCTATGATAAATTGACGAAGACGGGAATCGGTGCCAAGGCATTGGAACGCGTATTGCGCAAGCTGGGACAGAAGAAAGCAAAGTCGGGTAAATATACAATGGTGGTTGACCCTATGAATGTGGGAAACCTGCTCAGTCCGATGCTAAGTGCATTGTATGGCAGTGCTTTGCAACAAAAGAACTCCTTCCTGATGGATAAGCTGGATACGAAAGTGGCTTCCGACCTCTTCACGTTGCGTGACGAGCCGCATGCTATCGGTGCAAACGGTTCACGCTATTTCGATAATGAGGGTGTGGCTACCGAACCCCGCACTGTTTTTGACAAAGGCGTGCTGAAAACTTATTTCATCGATACCTACAATGGTAAGAAGATGGATATAGCTCCTACTATCAGTGCACCTTCACGTCTAATTCTGACACCGGGCGATAAGGACCTGAACGGATTGGTTGCAGATATTAAACAAGGCATCTTGGTTACGGGCTTCAATGGCGGTAACAGCAATAGCAGTACCGGTGACTTCTCTTATGGTATAGAGGGTTTCCTTATTGAAGACGGCAAGCTGACACAGCCCGTCAACGAAATGAATGTGACGGGTAACATGGTTACTTTATGGAATTCCTTGGTTGCTGTGGGCAATGACCCTCAACCGAACCGTTCATGGCAGATTCCTTCGCTGGTATTTGAGGGAGTCGACTTCAGCGGATTATAATGCTAGTTCAACATCAGGCTCATATATGGGCTTGATGTTGCAAATATTTTTTCGGTGAGTTCACCGATTGTAAGTGCCAAGTGGCTGCCCGGCAGACGCTTGGCACTATTCATATATTTACCATTGTTCAGGTAGTAGTAGCCGTTATTGGCACTGACCTGCTCATCGGTGAGATGAATGCTGAGTTCCAGTTCCGGATGGGCCGTAGCATAGAGTTGCAGCATGGTTTTGGCATTGATGATGCGTGCCATGCCCAAAAGTTGGCTTTCACCGGTAGCGGGAGGAGTGAGAACCCGGATGGACGGGAGATTCAGGTTTTGGCAGATATGTTGAAGCAGTAAAGTTTTTGTTGCGGGAGTATCCGACACGATTTCTCCAATGCGCCAGTTGGCTTTCCCTATCGGATAGGTAATGGCCAAAGCCGTGATTTCCTCCCCATTGCTCAATGTGCAAACGAAGCCCTGTCCCAGTTGTAAATCGGCAATGATAACCTGGAAATCCTCTTCCGTATGCTGGATGCAGCAAGGGCGCTCCCGCAATTTCCGGTCGAGATATTCATATCTTTTTTCAGTATATTCGGCAGACATTTCCAAAGTAAGGCCCGTATCGGCTGTCGGTGTACCGGAAGCGATAAAGGTCTCTTCGGCATAGCGGAATACGGGGGCATAACCGCTGCGGCCATAGTAGTCGAACAGCCACGGTTCTGCCGGTATCAGGGTGGATAAGGCGACATTATTGTGTAGCATCCGTGCAAAGGCTTGTGATAACAGCTCGTGCATTACGCCCCGGTTACGGTAATCAGGGTGTGTGCAGGCGCCGGATATATAGGCCGTATGAATATCTTCTCCTTCGAACGTCATAGGATAAGGCAACATCTGTAGGGCGGCAATCACTTCTTCGCCGCTTTGGATGGCAATATTGATATCATTGTTGTAGCGGAGCCGAAAATACAGTTCAGTAAATTCCTCGCTATCATTGAAACAGAGCTTCCATAAGTTCTTTACCTTTTCCCGTATCATCAATCCCTTATCCTTTTAATCCTTAATCTCTAATCCTTACTCTCACCATTTGATAGCTTCCACCGGTTCATCTTTCAGGCATGCCACGTATTTTTCCAGAATAATGGCAGGCTGGTACGAAAGTTTGGCCTTGCGCAATCCTTCAATACCCAAATCCTCTTCACGGTTGAGGTAGACATATTGTTCGGGGATATGGTTGGCAAATTCATAGTTAATCATTGCGTACGCTCCGTCTATGCTGGTGTCGGCCTTTTCCACATGTACTCCGAAGGTATCTTGGTTGATGGGCATTCCGAAAGTGAAGGCGGCAATTTTGCCGTCTACATGCAGGATGCCTCCGGTCAATCCCAGTTCTTCAAAATTGTGGAGGGCGTAGACCAGTGCGCGACGTTCGTTGCCCGTTCCTTCATGCTGGTCGCAATTGTTGGCCTTACACCATTCGGCTTCCAGGTCCAGACATTCCTGGATGCGGTCGGGAGTGATGGGAGTATATTCGTAATTATAGGTGCGTTTGAATTTGTTGACATGATTCCGTTTGGACTGGAATTTCTTTCCGGCAAGCGTGGCGAGGTCTGTACGCAGATAGAGGTAATCGGCATAGTCCCGGTCTGCTGTGAACTGGAATTTTCCGGGCATGAAGGCTTCCAGTTCCGAGCACATGCCCGAACATATTCCCAGCAGGCAGAAAGGTTCCCCTTCCCGGTGTGCGTCTTCGACCAGTGCGTCCAGTACTTTTGTCAAATCTCCGTTACCTATCGGCATCATGTACACCAGTTCATCGTTTGCCCAGAATTTCAGCAGGAGGAAGCCGTCCATGATGGCAAACTTTGTATTGTATAGAAAACGCCAGCTGCATAGGTTGGAGAATGAGAGGTCACAATTCCGTCGCGGACTGTTCTGTGTATAGGAAGTAATCAGTTCTTTGTCTTGTAATTCGATATCTTTAAATGAAATCATACGTTGTTTTTAGTTGGTTATGATTATAGATAACAAAAATAAGAAGATTTTGTTAGAGTAGCCCTAATAATCGCAGAATAGTTGGGGTCAGCAATGCAGTGAAAATACCGTTCAGGGTCAGGCCGAGGCTGGCGAATGCGCCGTATTTGCGGCTGATGTCCATGGCTGTGGAAGTTCCTACCGCGTGGGCAGCGGCTCCCAAGGAAAGGCCTTGTGCCATAGGACTGCCGATGTGGGTCAGTTTCATGGTCTTGAAGCCCAGTATTCCTCCCAGCAAGCCTACACAGACCACTACGGCGGCGGTAAGTGAGGGAATGCCGCCCAGCGACTTGGTTACTTCCATGGCTATCGGCGTAGTGACCGACTTGGGCGCCAGGGAGTAGATAATCTCGTCGGAAGCCCCCATCAATTTAGCTATCAGCACGACAGAGATAACTCCCACAATGCAGCCGGCAAGTTGTGACAGCATGATGGGGAGCAGCTGTTTCTTAATCGTTTCCAATTGGAGGTATAGGGGGACTCCCAGGGCCACAACAGCGGGTTTCAGCCAGAATTCTATCAGATGTCCTCCTTCATTGTAGGTCTCATAACTGATATGTGTCATCTTCAGGAAGACAATGAGGATGGCAATTGTCAGCAGGATGGGGTTCAGCAACATGATGCCGGTCTTTTTCTGCAGGAGTTTGGCCAGAAAGAAAATCCCGAAGGTGACAGCCAATAGGAAAAATTCGTTTTCTAAAAAGTTCATTTGATTTTACGTGTTAGTTGATGAACCCATCCGGTGACTACAATCACCAGCAGGGTGCTGATTATGGAAGCGGTCACTATCGGCCAGAACTCGGAGGCGATGACATCGAAGTAAAGCATGAGAGCTACACCGGGCGGTACGAAGAAGAAGCCCAGGTTGGCAACCAGGAAGTCGGACATACCCTGCACCCAGTGCAGTTTAATCCAACCCAATTTCAAGAATAGGGTGAGCAACAGCATACCGATGATGCTGGAAGGTAACTTGATACCCGTAAAGAAAACAATCAGTTCACCCAAAGCTAAGCATCCGAAAAGGATGGCGCATTGACGAATCATACTATTATAATACCTATTGTTATACGTTGAAAACGCTGCAAAGGTAGGTATTCTATGTATTGCTTGTTATCGTTGTATCCTGATTTTTTTTATGTCGTTTGTAGAGTCGGGCGGGTTGTTCCTGCCGGACGGGTAATTGTTTGTTGCAGAGGGGCACGTGTGCGTACACATGAATGCTGGGAATACCTAATGTTAAATATTATAATAATTATGGTCTGAACGGTAAAAAGACCGATGTTTGCAATGTAGATATTGCAAAATTGTGTACTTTTGCGGCGTGAATAACACATACTGCCGATTCTTAATAGACAATTAAAATATCATGCAAAGATTAATTAACGAAATTGTTGAGCGTGCCAAAGCAAACCGCCAACGAATTGTTCTTCCCGAGGGTACGGAAGAGCGTACACTGAAAGCTGCCAATCAAATCCTGACTGACGGAGTAGCCGACTTGATTATCCTTGGAAAACCTGCCGAGATAGAGGCTTGTGCCAAAGAGTGGGGGCTGGGAAATATAAACAAGGCTACCATTATCGACCCGGAAGACCATCCTAAGAAAGAAGAATATGCCCAACTGCTTTGCGAGCTCCGCAAAAAGAAAGGCATGACCATCGAAGAGGCTCGCAAGTTGGTTGTCGATCCGCTTTATCTGGGCTGCCTGATTATAAAGAATGGCGATGCTGACGGCCAGTTGGCAGGTGCACGCAACACTACGGGTAATGTACTTCGCCCTGCTTTGCAGATTATCAAGACTTCCCCGGGCATCACTTGCGTTTCGGGTGCCATGCTGCTGCTGACACATGCTCCTGAATATGGAAAGAACGGTATCCTGGTGATGGGTGACGTGGCTGTGACTCCGGTGCCCGATGCAGAACAATTGGCACAGATTGCCGTATGTACGGCGCGTACAGCCCAGGCAGTTGCCGGTCTCGACCCGAAAGTTGCCATGCTGAGCTTCTCTACCAAGGGCTCTGCCAAGCACGAAGTGGTGGATAAAGTGGTTGAGGCATTGAAGATTGCCAAGGAGATGGCTCCCGATATTGCCATCGACGGTGAGTTGCAGGCCGATGCAGCTTTGGTGCCGGAAGTAGGTGCAAGCAAGGCTCCGGGTTCTTCTATCGCCGGACATGCTAACGTATTGGTTGTCCCCAGCCTCGAAGTGGGCAACATCTCCTACAAACTGGTGCAACGTCTGGGACATGCTGATGCCGTAGGACCTATCCTACAAGGTATCGCCCGTCCGGTGAACGACCTTTCACGCGGTTGCTCCATCGAGGATGTGTATCGCATGATTGCCATCACTGCCAATCAGGCCATTGCTGCCAAAAAGAATGCTGAATAACTTTTAAATCTGATATATAGTATGAAAATCTTAGTATTGAACTGCGGTAGCTCGTCCATCAAATACAAATTGTTTGATATGGACCGGAAAGAAGTTATCGCCCAGGGTGGTATCGAAAAAATTGGTTTGAAGGACTCTTTCCTGAAGTTCACCTTGCCCAGTGGCGAGAAGAAAGTTCTTGAGAGGGACATTCCAGAGCATACCGTAGGTGTGGAATTTATCCTGAACACTTTGACAAGCCCTGAATATGGAGCCATCAAGTCTTTGGACGAAATCAATGCCGTAGGTCACCGTATGGTGCATGGAGGCGAAAAGTTCAGCGAGTCTGTACGGCTGACGCCGGAAGTGCTTGCCGCCTTCACTGCCTGCAACGACCTGGCTCCGCTCCACAATCCTGCTAACCTGAAGGGGGTAAATGCAATATCTGCCATTCTGCCTAATGTTCCGCAGATTGGTGTGTTCGATACGGCTTTCCATCAGACCATGCCGAAGCATGCCTATCTGTATGCCGTGCCTTACGAACTTTATGAAAAGTACGGCGTACGCCGTTATGGTTTCCACGGAACCTCACACCGCTACGTATCGCAGCGCGTCTGCGAGTTCCTAGGTGTAGAGCCGGAAGGAAAGAAAATCATCACTTGCCACATTGGCAATGGTGGTTCCATTACTGCTATCAAGGACGGTAAGTGCGTAGACACCAGCATGGGCTTGACCCCGTTGGAAGGTCTGATGATGGGTACCCGCAGTGGTGATATTGATGCCGGTGCCGTTTCCTTCATCATGGAGAAAGAGGGTCTGGATGCCAACGGCATCTCCAACCTGCTGAACAAGAAGAGCGGTGTGCTGGGTATCTTCGGTGAATCCAGTGACATGCGCGACCTGGAAAATGCCGTAGCTGCCGGCAATCCGAAGGCTGTTCTGGCTGAAGAAATGTACTTCTACCGCATCAAGAAATATATCGGTGCCTATGCCGCTGCTTTGGGTGGTGTGGATATCGTGGTATTTACCGGTGGTGTCGGCGAGAATCAGGCAAGTGCCCGCTGGGGTGCATGTGAAGGCCTGGAATTCATGGGCATAAAGCTGGATGCCGAGAAGAACAAAGTACGCGGTGAAGAAATGGTTATCTCTACCGAAGATTCTCAGGTGAAGGTGGTGGTAATCCCCACTGACGAGGAACTGATGATTGCTTCGGACACGATGGATATTCTGAAGAAGTAATATCGCTGTAATATTTCCCGGTTCCGGCTTCCCGGAGTCCGGATGTGGTTTCGCCCCTGCAAATATGTAATGTATTTGTTGGGGCGAAATGTTTTCCGAATCCTTTAAAATCCTTATCTTTGTTACTCGGTTAAAAACAATAAAGGCAATTTTCCGAATAACTTTAAATAAGAACTGCTTATGAAACGATTAATGTATGTGTTGTTCTTTGTACTGCTGACCAGCGGCATGGCCTATGCCCAGCAGGCGAAGTACGTGTTTTATTTCATCGGTGATGGAATGGGTGTGAACCAGGTGAACGGTACGGAGATGTATCTGGCCGAACAAGAAGGGCGCATCGGTGTAAAGCCTTTGCTGTTCACTTCTTTCCCGGTTGCCAGCATGGCAACTACCTTTTCTGCCACCAACTCGGTGACTGACTCTTCTGCTGCCGGAACAGCCCTGGCTACCGGTGCAAAGACCTATAACGGCGCCATTGGTATGGACGATAACAAGAGTGTGCTTCAGAGTGTGGCCGAGAGAGCCAAAAAGTCCGGTAAGAAAGTTGGGGTAACTACCAGCGTCAGTGTAGACCATGCTACTCCCGCCGCATTCTATGCCCATCAGCCGGACCGTGGCATGTATTACGAGATAGCCCTCGACCTGCCGAAAGCCGGTTTCGACTTCTATGCAGGCGGTGGTTTCTTGAAACCGACTACCACTGCCGACAAGAAAGAGGCTCCGAGCATCTTCCCTATCTTTGAAGAAGCCGGTTATACCGTTGCAAGAGGCCTTGACGAATATAAGTCGAAGTCTGTCCAGGCGGACAAGATGATTCTTATCCAGAAAGAAGGGGCAGAGCCTTCTTGCCTGCCCTATGCCATCGACCGCCAGGAAGGCGACCTGACGCTGGCCGAAATTACCGAAAGCGCCATTTCTTTCCTGACCAAAGGCAGTAACAAGGGTTTCTTCCTGATGGTTGAAGGTGGAAAGATTGACTGGGCCTGCCACGGAAACGACCCCGCCACAGTCTTTGAGGAAGTGGTGGATATGGACAACGCCATCAAGGTGGCTTACGACTTCTATAAGAAGCATCCCAAAGAAACGCTGATTGTGGTAACTGCCGACCATGAAACCGGCGGTCTGGGGCTGGGTACCGGTAAGTACGAGCTTCAACTGAAAGCCCTTGCCAAGCAGAAGCAGTCTCAGGATATCCTTTCACGTTCCATCACGGATTTACGCAAGATGCGCAAGGTTATCAACTGGCCGGAAATGAAGGAATTCCTGGCAGAAAAGATGGGTTTCTGGAAAGAGCTGCCGGTGAGCTGGGAGCAGGAGAAGATGCTGCGTGATGCTTACGAAGAATCATTTGTGAACAAGCATGTAGTGTTTGAGGAAAGTCTTTATGCCAAGACTGAGCCCCTGGCTGTTGCCGCCAAGAAGGTAATGAGCCAGATTGCCATGGTAGGCTGGACCAGCGGTGGCCATACAGCCGGATATGTGCCGGTATTCGCAGTAGGTGCAGGCTCCAAGCTGTTCGTGGGTAAGATGGACAACACGGAAATCCCGAAACGCATAGCCAAGGCTGGTGGATACAAATAATAGAAAGTCACTACAGATTACACGGATTCTCACAGATTGGAAGCTCTGATATCAAGTATAAGAGACTAATCTGTGAGAATCTGTGCTATCTGTGGTGGCTGTCTATTTATTCCTTAAGGTCCTTCTTTATAATTTCATCCATCTCCCGGATACGTTTCTCCCGTTCCTTGGCAGATTTTATTTTCTGGTCCTTGTATCCGGTATCTGTCCGTTCGGAGACCTCTTCGCTCCATTCCTCGAATTCATCCGTTGCCGGACGTCCGTGCGGGTCTATGTTCTCTTCGGCAATCGGGTCGTTTCTGTAAATCATATCATCCATAACGCTAATGTTTTTAATGTTATGATGTTACTACAACCATGCCGGGAAAAAGTTCCGGTAACCTTCACTTTTTCGTAATCATTTATAAGAATAAACGTTTTATAGCGCGGGCAGCAGGTACTTCCATATTAGATTCAGCTCTGCCTGCATGTCGGGGATGTTGGCGGTGACGGCAATGACAGCATCCTTGTCCGGCAACACCAGTATGTATTGTCCGTTGGCACCATCGGCACGGTAGGCGTTGTGGCGGCAGCGCCACATCTGGTAGCCGTAGCCCTGCAGCCAGTCGCTTGTCTTGGCGCTCATCTTCGCTTTCTTCAGCATCTCCGGTTTCATGCCGGCGGGCAGTGAGGGCACTTGGCAGGCAGATGCCTCCTTTACCCATTCTTCGGGCAGAATCTGCTGTCCGTTCCAGTTTCCTTTCTGCAGGAACAGTTGTCCCATCTTGGCAAGGTCTTCCGTTTTGAGGTACAACCCCCAGCCTCCGGTATTGATGCCTTGCGGGCTTTCCTGCCACCGGGCGTTGACGATGCCAAGCGGGCGGAACAGACGGGGATAGAGATAATCCACCACTTTCTCGCCCGTCACTTTCTGTACGATGGCTGAGAGCATGTAGGTTCCCAGGCTGTTGTAGGTGTAGAAGGTACCGGGCTTGTGCTCCACGGGGAAGGCAAGGAACTCCTGCACCCAATCGGCGTCCGCCTTTTTGCGTACCGTTCCGGTGGGGTCGGTGTCGTGCCCGCAGTTCATGGTCAGCAGGTCGCGTACGGTCATGGCTGCCAGATTTTCGCTGACGGTTGCCGGAAGCTTGTCGGGGAAGAAGGAGATGACCTTGTCCGTCAGCTTCAACCTGCCTTCGGAGGCGGCAAGTCCCACGGCGGTGGCGGTGAATGTCTTGCTGACGGAGTTCAGGATGTGAGGCTCATCCTCTTTCCCTTCGCCCATCCATTCTTCGGCAATGACATTGCCGTGTTGCACAATCATGATACTGTGCAGGTCTTGTCCGGCTTTCTTTACGGCATCCAGATATCTGTTCATGGCTTTGTCCAGCTTCGGAGTAGCGGCGGCGCGGGGCAGGCCCTTGGTCAGTTGGTTGATGGAAATCAGCTTTATGCCTTTGTCTTCAATGGCTTTCCGGACGCGGGGGCTTGTCAGCAGGTCGGTCACTCCCTGGCGGTCCAGCGCCACGTCCTCATATCCGATGTGGAAGACGGTTTTCATTTCATCGTTGTCCAGTGCCGGGTGGTCTAAGAAAAGGTAGCGCTGGCCCGGTTGCAACTTCTCCAATGCTTTGATGAAGCTGGCCTCCTTTTCTTCGGCGGTTCTTTTGGGGCCGTCGTACCCGATGTAGGTAAACCGGTAGTCCTTGGAGGAGTCCATGCGGTCGATGGACGGCAGGTTGTATTCTTTGGCGAGCCGTTGCACCAGCTCGTTCACTTCCTTGCTGAAACCGGTGGAGAGCATGTGTCCGGACAGATGGCTGAGTTGCGGAATGCTTTTCAGCGTCGTCTCTATCTGCGCGCGGAACTCCTGCTCTATCTCCTTGATGTCCCATTTCTGCTCCATGATGGACTGTCCCGGATAGGCGGGGTTAGGGAACATCATCGGGTAGAAATAGCCGTTCTCGTCCGTCAAGCTGGGGCAGTGGGTCAGCGGACGCCACTTCACGTTCTCCCACTCGCTGGTGATGACGAGGTGCAGGCCGACGTCCAGTCCCGGATTTTCTTTCAGCATCTTGATGGCTTCCGGATACCAGGCTGCTACGGGCATCACTTCCACGCTGCGGGCAATACCCGAGCGGTAGGTCTGGATGCAGGCTTCGTTGACGGAATGCAGGGCACCGAGATCGTCAATGCGGATGACAAGTGTCGGGGCGCCGGATTGTCCCCATACCGGCAATGCTCCTGCTGCGAGCAGGCATCCGGCAATCATGTTTTTCAGTCTTAAAGGTTTCATGGGTGGTAATGGTATGATGGTTAACAGTTTGGAAATGCGGGTTATAGCTTCGTCTCTCCCTCCACAAAATTCTCAAGGAAGAGGTTCTCGCCGTCAAAGACGGCGTACGAGAAGTAGTTTATCCAGTCGCCGAGGATGAGGATGCGGGCGGTACTGCTCAGCATCAGGTCCAGTTCGATGTGGCGGTGACCGTAGATGAAGTAGTTGATGTTGGGATGGCTTTTCAGGTATTCCTTGGTGTAGAGCACCAGGTATTCGTTGTTTTCTCCCATGTATGCGGGTTCTTTCCCGTCTATGCGTTTCAAGCGGCTGTGCTTGGCCCAGTTCAGTCCCAGCTCCATGCTCCAGCGGGGGTGCAGGGCAGAGAACAGCGTCTGTAGGGTACGGCTGCGGAACATGGCGCGCAGCATCTTGAACTTCTTGTCCGGGTCGCCTAGCCCGTCACCGTGGGCAAGGTAGAACTCTTTTCCGAAGATTTCGGTGGTCAGCGGTTCGCGGTGTATCATGACGCCGCACTCCTTGGTCAGATAGTCGCCGCACCAAAGGTCATGGTTTCCCGTGAAAAAGTGGACTTCTACTCCCAGGTCGGTCAGTTCGGACAGCTTGCCCAGAAAGCGGGTGTATCCTTTGGGCACTACGGTACGGAATTCGTACCAGAAGTCGAACATGTCTCCCAGCAGGTATACGGCCGATGCCTTGTGCTTGATGCTGTCCAAGAAGTTGACCAGCCTCCGTTCTTGGGTTCGTCCGTGTTCGATGGCTCGTGAGCCCAGGTGAGCATCCGAGAGGAAATATACATTCTTCATTTTCAACTTTCCATTTTCAACTTTGAACTTTCAACTGATTTAAAGGAATCCCAGCTCCAGTTTCGCTTCTTCGCTCATCATGTCCTTGTCCCACTCGGGTTCGAAAACGAGATTGATGGTGGCGGAGGTTACGCCGTCGATGGATTCCACCTTCTGGCGCACATCTTCCATGATGAAGTCGGCTGCCGGACAGTTGGGGGCAGTCAGCGTCATGTCGATGGAGGCTTCTCCCTGGTCGGAGACGTCTATTTTGTAAATCAGTCCCAGGTCGTATACATTTACCGGTATTTCCGGGTCAAATACGGTCTTGAGCATGGAGACTATTTTCTCTTCTATTTCAAATTTGGTCATATTCGTAGGGTTTTATATATAGGTTTTCAAAGAACAAAGCTATGGAATTTAATTGAAAATGCAAAGGAACGCCCTCCTTTTCATTACTTCAGAAAGGGTTTGACGGTGGGGAAACACGCTTCACCCTCTGGGGGAACTCCCTTTACCCCTGGGGAAACTCCTTTTACAATAGGCGGTAAAGGTCTTTACAATATGGGGTAAAGGGCGTTACAATATAGGGTAACGGCTTTTACATACCGCGGTAACGGCTTTTACATTAGCTGGTAAATAGCAGGTAAATACAATGTGCTGATAGTTAGTGTTATGACCGCTTTTGTCTTTCGTATAGTATGTCCGTAACTTGGATTATTTATAGCAATCCTTCGTCGTTGAAGCTGTAATGGCTTCCGTCCGTGACGATGACGTGGTCGGTCAGGTGTATGTTCATGGTTTGGGCGGCTTTCCTCACGAGTTCCGTCAGCCGCTGGTCGTCGTTGCTGGGGTGCGGGTTGCCGGAGGGATGGTTGTGGATAAGGGCTATCTGTGTGGCGCGTTGCAGCAGGGCTTCGCGCAGGATGCTGCGCACGTCGGCGGTGGTCTGGTCGATGCCGCCGCGGCTGATGCGTACCTTGTCTATCACTTTGGCGGCGTGGTTCATAAGCAGTACCCAGAATTCTTCTGTGGCAAGGTCGCAGAGCAGGGGATGGAACAGCTCGTAGATGTCGGCGGAAGAGCGGATGGCGGTACGTCCGGAGCGTTCCTGCAGCTTGCGGCGTTTGCCCAGTTCCAGGGATGCCATGACGGTGATGCTTTTGGCGGGGCCCATGCCTTTGAATCGGGAGAAGTCCCGCACCTCCCATTTGCCCAGGCGGTTGAGGTCGTTGCCGCAGGCGGCGAGTATGCGCTGCATCAGTGTCACGGCGGTTTCTTCCGTATTGCCGGAGCCGATGAGGATGGCTAGCAGTTCGGCATCGCTCAAGGCTTCCGCCCCTTTCTGCATCATCTTTTCCCGCGGGCGGTCCTCTGCAGCCCACTGGTTGATATTCAGTTTCTCCATATCATCCCTAATCCTTAACCCCTAATCCTCCTTATTTGTAAAAGTTCTTTTTGAACGCCTCGAACTCGTCCTTGCCAAGTATGCAGCGGTTCCACCAGGCGCGCAGGAACCCCGTCCCGTATCCGATGAGCTGGATGAAGGAGGCGGCGACGGAGTAGAGCCCGATGCTGAGGCTACGGTTCCGGATAGTGGAGTCCATGCATACCAGAAGCGCATAAAGAGCGATGGGCAGCAGGCTGTACGGGCAGAAGGGCGTTCCCAGCAGGAATATGGCCACTCCCAGGGTAAATGCAGCCGGCAGCAGGTGGACGAGCTTCAGAGATTCCGGATACTTCTTGTACAGATTGATGCGGGCAATCCCGGAATTGTGTACCTGTTTGAAGAATTTCCGGAAGTCTGTCCGTCGCTTGTGGTATACCCAGGCACCGGGGAACAGCCGGCATGTATATCCTCCCTTGAAGATTCGGATGCTGAAGTCGATGTCCTCCCCGAAGCGCATCCGCGAGAATCCGCCCAGGGCTTGGTACACTTCCCGCCGCACACCCATGTTGAAGCTGCGCGGATAGAACTTGTCCATCTTCTTCTTCCCCCCACGGATACCGCCGGTGGTGAAGAAGGAGGTCATGGAGTAGTTGATGGCTTTCTGTATGTCTGTGAATGATTCGTGCGCGCGGTCGGGGCCTCCGAAGGCATCGGCGGCTTCGTGCTGCAGCTCTTCTTCCACAGCAAGGAAATAACCTTCGGGCAGGATGCAGTCCGAGTCCAGTATTATCAGGTATTCGCCCTTGCTTCGTTCCGCCCCGTAGTTACGGGTCTGCCCGGGGCCGGAGTTGGGCTTGTCATAGTAATGCACGTCCAATAGTTCCTGATACTTCTCTGTGACCGGCTTGCAGGGGATGGAGGAGCCGTCCTCCACCACAATCACTTCAAAATCCTTGAAACTTTGCCGCGTCAGGCTTTGCAGCAGTTCGTCTACCTCATCGGGGCGGTTGTATACGGGGATGATGACGGAGTATCTCATGGGTATGGCTCTATGTTTTGGTTATCTCCGCAAAGATATATCATTTAAGCTTTGCAGATGAATAAATGGAAAGAAAAATCCCCGGATGCCAAGTGGAGCACCGGGGATGATATGAAAAGGGCATTTGCCTGATTTCCAAAAGGGCTTATGCTTTTACGCGGCTTACGTAAGAACCGTCGCGCGTATCGATTTCGATAGTCTCGCCTTCGTTGATGAACAAGGGGACGCGGACTGTGGCGCCGGATTCTACTGTGGCGGGCTTCAGCGTGTTGGTGGCTGTGTCGCCTTTCAGTCCCGGTTCCGTATAGGTAATCTTCTGCTGAACCTTGATGGGCACATCAGCATAGAGTACGGTTTCTGTAGAAGCGTCTGATACCACGTCTACTATCATTCCTTCGAGCAGGAAGTCAACACCGTTGATGAGGTCGTGGGCGATGGGAATTTGGTCAAAAGTCTCCTGGTTCATGAATTGGTAGTTGTCACCGTCATGATAGAGGTATTGGTGGGGACGACGTTCTACACGTACGTCTTCCAGTTTCTCACCGATGTTGAAACGGCGTTCCAGAACGTAACCGTTCACCACGTCTTTCAGCTTGGTGCGCATGAAAGTATTACCTTTTCCCGGCTTTACATGCAGGAAGTCGATACAGAAATACAGCTTGCCGTCCATACGGATGCAAGTTCCGATTTTAATGTCTTGGGCATTAATCATACTTATAGTCTTTAATATTATTATATTGGTATTTACTTCGTTAGTGCTGGTTTGCGAGTGCAAAAGTAATGGAAATCGGTAAAAAACACAAAAACTTTTGAGAGAAAATGAGTTATCTCTTGGTTTATTTGAAAAAAGTATCTATTTTTGCAGCCCGAATTCGTGAGAATAATAACATAAAACAAGATACAGTAATGAAAAGAACATTTCAACCCTCGAACAGAAAGAGAAAGAACAAACACGGTTTCCGTGAGAGAATGGCTACAGCAAACGGCCGCAGAGTATTGGCAGCACGTCGTGCTAAAGGCAGAAAGAAACTGACTGTTTCTGACGAATACAACGGAGTAAAGGCATAATAGTCGTTCTCGTTCGTATTAAAGAAATAAGGGAGCTGCAAAAGACTGATTCTGGTCTTTTGCAGCTTTTCTTATGTATTGTGCCCGCTTCTCCGGAAAAAACTATTGCCAACTCCGTGTACTATGTGGTGAAAATTGTATCTTTGTCCCAAATAATGCATTATCGATTATGACAATAAAAGATTTTTTCTCTTTCCGGCAGAACCGGTTCTTCTGGGCGAACATCCTTGCGATGGCCGTTGTGGTAGTGGGATTGCTGTTCGGAGTGCTGAAAGGACTGGATATATATACCCGCCACGGCGAGGCTGTGATAGTGCCCGATGTGAAGGGTATGGGAGTGGAGGAAGCCGAGAAAATGTTCCGTAACCGCGGCTTGGTCTGCATCGTTTCGGATTCCAGTTATGTCAAGACTCTTCCTGCCGGCTGCATCCTCGAATATAATCCGGCAGCCGGACAAAAGGTAAAGGAAGGACGTACCATCTATCTTACAATCAATACGATTGAAGTCCCTCTGCACATAGTGCCCGATGTGGCGGACAACAGTTCGCTGCGGCAGGCGGAAGCGCGTATTCTGGCTTCGGGCTTCAAGCTGGCCGAGATACAGTATATTCCGGGTGAGAAGGACTGGGTGTATGGCGTGAAGTATAAGGGGCGTCAGCTTTCCATCGGCGAGAAAGTGCCCACCGGCGCAGTGCTGACGCTGATGGTGGGAGATGGAGGCGCCTTGAAGGCAGACTCCCTGGGAGTGGATGCCGTGGGAGGTACCGTTGAACCCGTGTTGTCCGAAGACTCTGCGGCAGATGAGTCCTGGTTCTGATAAACATCTGACTCCAATCGTAAATTGTAAATAGTCAAATTGTAAATGCCGTGATGATAGAAGAATTGCCGGATGATATAGATAATGATGAGCTGGACGACGTAGAGTCGGTGGGTGACGAGGCGCAACTCTATGAACACTTCCGTGTGGTGGTGGACAAGGGGCAGGAGATGGTGCGGGTGGACAAGTATCTGTTCGACCGCTTGACGAACTCCTCGCGTAATCGCATCCAGAAGGCTGCCGATGCAGGCTTCGTGATGGCGAACGGCAAGGCTGTGAAAAGCAGCTATAAGGTGAAGCCGATGGATGTAATCACTGTGATGATGGACCGTCCACGCTATGAGAATGAAGTCATCCCCGAAGACATCCCCCTTGATATAGTATATGAGGACAAGTATCTGATGGTAGTGAACAAACCTGCCGGTCTGGTGGTGCACCCCGGTCATGGCAACTATCACGGTACGCTTGTCAACGCCATAGCCTGGCATATGAAGGATAATCCCGATTATGATGCCAATGACCCGCATGTGGGACTGGTGCACCGCATCGACAAGGACACCTCCGGCCTGCTGGTGATAGCCAAGACTCCGGATGCCAAGACGAATCTCGGCAACCAGTTCTTCAACAAGACGACAAAACGCCGTTACCGGGCGCTGGTCTGGGGAAATGTAGAGCAGGATGAAGGGACCGTTGTCGGCAATATCGGTCGTAATCCCAGAGACCGCATGCAGATGACCGTCCTCCCCGACGACCAGGGAAAGCATGCCGTCACCCATTACCGGGTGCTCGAACGTTTGGGATACGTCACACTGGTGGAATGTATCCTTGAAACGGGACGCACCCATCAAATCCGTGTGCACATGAAGCACATCGGACACATACTTTTCAACGACGAACGTTACGGTGGACACGAAATCCTGAAAGGAACCCACTTCGCTAAATACAAACAATTTGTAAACAACTGCTTCGACACTTGTCCGCGGCAGGCATTGCATGCCATGACGCTGGGGTTTGTGCATCCCGTCACCGGAGAAGAAATGTACTTCACTTCGGAATTGCCCGATGACATGACCCGGCTGATAGACAAATGGAGAGGCTATATCAGTAACAGAGAATTAGAATGAAACGCACGATTGCTATTGTAGCCGGAGGAGATACCTCCGAATTCCACGTCTCCCTGCGTAGTGCACAGGGGATTTACTCCTTCATCGACAAGGAGAAGTATACCTTATATATTGTAGAAATGCACGGACTGGACTGGCATGTACAGCTGCCCGACGGCGCTAAGACTCCGGTAGACCGCAATGACTTCAGCTTCGTGCTGGATGGCGAGAAAGTGACATTCGACTTTGCCTATATCACCATCCACGGAACTCCGGGTGAGGACGGCCGTCTGCAGGGCTATTTTGATATGCTCCACATCCCTTATTCGTGTTGCGGAGTACTGGCAGCGTCGCTCACGTACGATAAGTTTGCCTGCAACCAGTATCTGAAAGGTTTCGGTGTGCGCATTGCCGAATCGTTGTTGCTGCGCGGCGGACAGTCGGTAACGGATGAAGATGTGATGGAGAAAATCGGTCTGCCTTGCTTCATTAAGCCCAGCTTGGGAGGTTCCAGCTTCGGCGTGACCAAGGTGACGGCGAAAGAGCAGATACAACCTGCCATAGCCAAGGCATTTGCGGAAGCGCAGGAAGTACTGGTGGAGGCCTTTATGGACGGAACCGAGATTACCTGCGGCTGTTACAAAACAAAAGACAAGTCCGTAGTGTTCCCCATTACGGAGGTGGTGAGCCACAACGAGTACTTCGATTATGAAGCTAAGTATAATGGTGCGTCTGACGAGATTACTCCCGCCCGCATCTCGGACGATTTGACCCGCCGGGTGCAGACGCTGACTTCTGCCATTTATGATATACTCGGGGCCTACGGCATTATCCGTGTGGACTATATCATTACCGAAGGGGAAAAAATCAATCTGCTGGAGGTGAATACCACCCCCGGAATGACTGCCACCAGCTTTATTCCCCAGCAGGTTCGTGCTGCCGGAATGGAGATGAAGGATGTAATGACAGATATTATAGAAAACAAGTTTAAGGATTAATCATTATTCATTATGAATGCGAACGTGGAATTTGATGAAATCCGTCCTTATCATGATGAGGAACTTCCTCAAGTCTATGAGGAACTGATTGCCGATGCGGCGTTCCGGCAGGCAGTGGATACTGTGATGCCTGGTGTACCTTTTGAAGTCTGGTCGCAGAAAATGCGCGCGTGTAAAACCAAGCTGGAATTTCAGAAGACCTTCTGCTATGGGCTTCTGTGGAAATTGGCGAAGGAGGTTACGGATGGATTGACTTTGGACCATACCGCGTTGCCGGCAGACAAGTCGGCGGCGTATACCTATATCTCCAATCATCGCGACATTATTCTCGATTCCGGTTTCTTGTCCATTCTTTTGGTAGACCAGGGTATGGATACGGTAGAGATAGCCATTGGCGACAACCTGCTTGTCTATCCGTGGATTAAGAAATTCGTGCGTGTCAACAAGTCCTTCATCGTGCTGCGTGCGTTGACCATGCGCCAGATGCTGGAGGCTTCCGCACGCATGTCCCGCTATATGCATTATACCATCAGTGAGAAGAAACAGTCTATCTGGATTGCACAACGTGAAGGGCGTGCCAAGGATTCCAACGACCGCACGCAGGACAGTGTGCTGAAGATGCTGGCAATAGGCGGTGAAGGCGACGTCATTGACCGCTTAATGGAAATGAATATAGCTCCGCTTGCCATTTCCTATGAATACGACCCTTGCGACTTCCTGAAAGCGCAGGAGTTCCAACTGAAACGGGACATTGAAGGCTATAAGAAAACGACGGCTGACGACTTGCTGAATATGCAGACCGGACTGTTCGGCTATAAAGGGCGGGTACATTTCCAGACGGGTGCCTGCATGAATGATGAATTGGCGAAGATGGACCGTTCACTTCCGAAGCCCGAACTCTTTGCACGCATGTCTGCACTGATAGACAAACGCATTCATGCCAGCTACCGGATGTATCCCAATAATTATGTGGCACACGACCTTCTCGAGGGGAAGGAGGATTTTTCCGACCATTACACTGCCGAGGATAAGCAGCGCTTCACGGCCTATATAGAACAACAGTTGGAGCGTATCTCCATTCCTAATAAGGACGTGGACTTTCTGCGCGGAAAAATGCTGCTGATGTATGCCAACCCGTTGAAGAATTATCTGGCGGCTATAAAAGAATGAATACATGAAGAAGTACTGTGATTGGTGGCTTTTGCCTTTGTTGGCCTGTCTGTTGGCTGGTTGTGGCGATGATGATTATCATTATCCTTCCGTGAAGTTGGAATTCTTGACTGCCTTTTCGGGGGCTGACGGCTATCTGCGGTCTGTTGTGACGGATGAAGGGGAAACCTTGCCGGTAGTGGAGGACAAGACAAAGACGAACATAGAGGCAAACGCTTCGGTACGTGTCATCAGTAATTATGCTTCGGAGGTAACTGCCGATGGAACTGCCGGTGCGGTGCTGTATGCCTTGAGCGGTGTTCTTTCTGTCGTTCCCCAAACGGCCGACAAGTTCGAGGAGGGCGTCAAGACAGACCCTACTGATGTGCTGGGTATCTGGATGGGACTCGACTATCTCAATATGACACTGATAGTCAAGGAGAATGGTGAACATAAGTTCCATTTTGTTGAGGATGAAGTGATTGTGGATACTGCTACCGGGTGTAGTGAAGTATATCTGACGCTGTATCATGACGCAAAGGAGGAGGTGGTGTCTTATACCAGGCGTGCCTACGCTTCCGTACCTTTGCGGCAGTATGCGGCAGAGGGTATACAGAAGGTTATGGTTCATTTCAGTGTGCACACTTATTCCGGCGACATCAAGACTTACGATTTTGTTTATAACCCTGACTAAAATGAAATATTCGATGAAGACATTGTTCGCGGGCCTTTGCCTCGTTTTTACCACCCTCTTTTCCTGCCAGCAGAAGGAGGGACAGTTCAAGTCTGTTTCGGTAGATGACTTTTCCACATTGATAGCCAATCCGGAGGTGCAGCTTCTGGATGTGCGTACTGTTGCCGAATACTCGGAAGGACACGTGCCCCACAGTATCAATATTAATGTATTGGATGAGTCGTTTGAAACGATGGCCGACTCCACTCTGCAGAAGGACAAACCGGTTGCAGTATATTGTCGTAGTGGTAAGCGTAGTAAAAAGGCCGCTGCCATACTGAGCAAAAAAGGATATATAATCTATGACCTTGACAAAGGTTTCATCGGTTGGGAAGAAGCGGGCAAAGAAGTGGAAAAGTAATAGCGGTGTAGCTGAAATGCATTTGCTATAATTTCTTTTTAGGCGAGGATTACGCGGATTCCACGGAAAAAATTTAAGAAAAGAATCCGCGTTTTCCGCGTAATCCGCGCCTAAAAAGAATAAAGTAGTCTTGTCCTCTGGTTAGAGGCTTTCAAGCAGTCTCTTTAGCACCACTGTTGCTGAAATCTCCCGGTTGGCCGCTTCGGGGATTACGATGGACTGCGGGCTTTCTATCACATCATCCGTCACAATCATGTTGCGTCGAACCGGCAGGCAGTGCATGAAGTAGGCATTGTTGGTAACGGCCATCTGGCGCTCGCCTACTGTCCAGGTGCGGTCTTTGCTCAATATTTGTCCGTAGTTGTCGCCTGTATAGGCCGCCCAGTTCTTGGCATAGACAAAATCGGCTCCTTCAAAAGCTTTCATCTGGTCATATTCTACGCGGGCATTTCCTACGAACTTGGGGTCGAGTTCATAACCTTCGGGATGTGTAATCACAAAGTCATAATCAGTTGCATTCATCCATTCGGCAAAGGAGTTGGGGACAGCCTGGGGCAATGGACGCGGATGTGGAGCCCATGTCATCACTACTTTGGGGCGTGCCGTCTTCTTATATTCCTCAATGGTTATCAGGTCGGCAAAACTCTGCAGCGGATGGCGTGTGGCAGCCTCCATGGAGAATACCGGCCGGCCGGAATGCTTGATGAACTGCTCCAGTATCACTTCGTTGTAATCGTCTTCCTTATTTTCGAAGCGTGCAAAAGAACGTACGCCGATGACGTCGCAATAGCAGCCCATCACGGGAATGGCTTCCAGTAAGTGTTCCGGTTTGTCACCGTCCATGATGACGCCACGCTCTGTCTCCAGTTTCCAGGCTCCCTGGTTGATGTCCAGTACAATTACGTTCATGCCCAGATTCAATGCGGCCTTTTGTGTGCTGAGGCGGGTGCGCAGGCTGGAGTTGAAGAAAATCATCATCAGCGTTTTGTTACGTCCCAGTTCCACATATTTGAAACGGTCTTTTTTAATCTCGAATGCTTCGTCCAGTGCAGACTTCAGGTTGCCGATGTCCTGCACGCAAGTAAAGTTCTTCATATTTACAGTCTTTTTAGTGTATCTATATCTTTGTTATTCGGCTGTCAAGGTCTGGTCTGTCCGGAACCTTCGACAATCCATTTGTATGTGGTGATTTCTTCCAGAGCCATCGGACCGCGGGCGTGCAGCTTCTGTGTGCTGATGCCGATCTCGGCACCGAGTCCGAATTGTGCGCCGTCGGTGAAAGAGGTCGGTGCATTGACGTATACGCAAGCGGCGTCCACTTCCCGGCAGAACCATTCGGCACGTGTCTTGTCGTCCGTAATGATGCATTCGCTATGTTTGGAACCGTACTTCCGGATATGTGCCAATGCTTCCTGGAAAGAATTCACGGTTTTAATGGCCATCTTGTAGTCCAGGAACTCTCTGCCGTAGCAGTCTTCAGTGGCAAGTCTCAACAGTTCGGCGGGATATTTGCCATGCAAACTGTGGTAGGCGGGTTCATCGGCAAATATCTCTACATTGCTTGATTGCAGCGGCAGGCATAGGTCGGGCAAATTAGCCAGGCTGTCGGCTTCGATAATCAGGCAATCCAAAGCGTTGCATACACTGACCCGGCGTGTCTTTGCATTGGCAATGATAGATGGACCTATGCTTATATCGCCATAGCGGTCGAAGAACGTATGGCATACGCCGGCACCTGTCTCTATAACCGGTACTGTGGCATTCTGGCGTACGAAGTTTATCAGGCTGCTGCTGCCGCGCGGAATTATCAAATCTACATAATCGTTGGCATGCAGTAGTTCGGCAGTCGCCTCTCTGTCGGCAGGAAGCAGTTCCACGATATGTGTATCTACGTTGAAATGCTCCAATACCTCGTGTATCACGCTGATTATGGCACGGTTGGAATAGTCTGCATCGCTTCCGCCTTTCAGAATACAGGCATTGCCGCTTTTAAGGCAGAGTGAGAATACATCGAAACTGACGTTGGGACGGGCTTCGTAGATAATGCCTATGACACCGAAAGGTACACTGACCCTTTTTATCTTCAATCCGTTGGGTAATACGTTCTCTTTAAGGACTTTTCTCAAAGGAGAAGGGAGGGCGGCTACGTTGCGGATGTCCGCAGCGATGTCCTGCAAACGGCTTTTTGTCAGTTTTAGGCGGTCGTATTTAGGGTCGGTAGAAGGCATACGCTCCAAATCCTTCTGGTTTTCACTCAGAATGAAGTCTGTTTTGTTTATGGCAGCGTCTGCAACAGCCAGTAATATTTGGTTGATTTCTTTGTCGCTCAACGCTAGCATGTTACGGCTGGCATCTTGTACGGCGACAAAAGTTTTGTTTAAGTTCATTTTCTTACTGAGTATAGAGTGATAAATATGCAAGTATGAATATCGTGGATAGTATCCGTCTGTGGCCTATTCTATATATAGGTAGTCGTAGTGCACTACGGGTTTCTTTCCATGTTTTCCCATTGTTTCCCGTGCCTGGCTGGAGTCACAGTTGGCTTTTCCCACACCGATGGGTTTACCGCCGAAGTCGATAATCCGTACGATGTCGTCCTTCTCGAACTCGCCTATAACGTCAGTGATGCCTACCGGTAGGATGCTTACTGCTTTGTCCGAGAAGAGCAGTTCGGTGGCACAATGATTGATGTGCAGTTCGCCTTTGGCAAACCCTTCGCTGTGCGCAATCCATTTCTTGATGCTCGATACCGGTTCCGGAGACGGAATGAAACGGGTATAGTTTAATTCTTCATTATTCATTATTTTCACGAGGATGTTGTCCCGCTTCCCGTTGGCTATGATTACTGTGATGCCCTCATCCGCCACTTTGCGGGCAATGTTGGTTTTTGTCAGCATGCCGCCGCGTCCGAAGCTGGATTTGGAAGTTTGTATGTAGGAGGAGAGGTCTTTGCCTTGTTCTATTTCACGGATGACTTGAGACTCCGGGTCGGCGGGTGAACCGTTGTAGATACCGTCTATATTGCTGAGAATGATTAGTGCCTGGGCATCCATCATGGAGGCTATCAGGCCGGACAGCTCATCGTTGTCGGTGAACATCAGTTCACTTACGGAGATGGTGTCGTTCTCATTGACAATAGGAATGACGCCGTTCTCCAGCATTACGGTCATACAGTTTTTCTGGTTGAGGTAATGGCGGCGGGTGGAAAAGTTCTCTTTCATTGTGAGCACTTGTCCCACGGGGATGCCATGCTCTCGGAACAGCTCGTAGTAGCGGTTGATGAGTTTGGCCTGCCCTACAGCGGAAAAGAGCTGGCGCTGGTCTACGCTGTCCAACTTCTTGGTGGGGTGCACTTCACTACGTCCCGAAGCAACGGCTCCGGAAGAAACAAGTATTATTTCTATGCCGGCCTTGTGCAGCTCGGCTATCTGGTCCACCAAAGCGGACATGCGGGTGACGTCGAGAGTGCCGTCACGACGTGTTAAAACATTGCTGCCTACCTTGACAGCAATTCTATTGAAATCAATCTCCATTTTCTCTCTTTTCGTATTCACGGACTACTTCCATGGCGGCTTCGTAGTCCTTCTCATTGACGAGAACGGAAACATCTACCGCAGTGGCAGGCAGTACAACGTTTACTACCATTCCGTCTTTTGTTACAGCTTCAATATCACTATTTCCCAGCAGGCTCTTTACGAGTTCTGCTTCCCACGGTGAACCGGTGAACACCTCAACGAGTTTGCTTTTGTCTTCTTCTTTCATGATGGTATGAATTTAGAGGTTTCTGTCTTACAAATATAACAAATGTTTTTGTTTTAATGTTTAATGCTGACGAATTTATAGTTCAATCCTCTCAACTCTTATCGATTCATTCAGGAAAGTAGAAGCCGATTCTGTGAATTTCTCCTCCGATTCCGTGGTGCGGTAGACGCATCTTCCACCTTTGGTACATTTTTTGTCCATTTCCGGATGGCGGTGAAGATAGTCTTTCAGACTGTCTGCCACCAGTTCCCCTTGGGTGACGGTCGTGATGCCGTCGGGCATGTATTGCTGTATCTTGGGCAGCAGCAGCGGGAAGTGCGTGCAGCCTAGAATGACGGTATCTATCTGTGTGTCTTTGGCCAGCAGGTTGCCGATGTTCTTGCGTATGAAGTAGTCGGTACCCTCACCTTGTGCCTCGTTGTTTTCTACGAGGGATACCCATAGAGGGCAGGCTTCACCGCTCACTTTGATGTCGGGGAAGAGTTTATGCACTTCCAGCGGATAGGATTCAGACTTGATGGTTCCTGCTGTGGCAAGCACTCCCACATGGCGGCTTTGGGTTATGTTCCCTATGCATTCTACGGTTGGGCGGATTACTCCCAACACACGACGCATTGGGTCGAGGCGGGGCAAATCATTCATTTGTATGTTGCGCAGGGCTTTTGCCGAAGCTGTATTGCATGCCAGGATGACGAGATGGCATCCCATCTCGAACAGTTTGGTGACTGCCTGCAAGGTGAACTCATAGACAATCTCGAATGAGCGGGTCCCGTAAGGCGCACGTGCGTTGTCGCCCAGGTAAATGTAGTCATATTGGGGAAGGACTTCCCGTATCTTGCTTAGGATGGTCAGTCCGCCATATCCGGAATCGAATATTCCGATGGGACCGGCTGCAGAAGGTAATGTCTGTTTCATGCGTTCTAAAGGCTATGTACCATGCAAAGATAATTCAAATTTCTCAGTAATGTATAAAAAATAAGCGCGGATAAAACTATCCGCGCTTGCTTTATCATAAATAATTCTATTATTTAATGCCCAATTGCGTTTTGACTTTGGCAGTTACATCAACGCTCTGTGCTCCTACGAATGGTATCGGGGTACGGGCTAAGTCGAAAATGTAGACAACACCTTCAGTTTTGCCGACAGCTTGGATGGCTTCGTCCAGTTTCTTATAGATGGGAGCCATAGCATCTTGCTGTGCTTTCTGCATACTTTGATAAGCTTCTTGTTGGAACTGTTCCTGACGTTGAGCCATATCCTGCAGCTCTTTCTGACGTCTTTCTGCAATGTTTTTCGGCAGAGAGTCGGCTTGTGCCAGGAATTCTTGGTACTTCTTTTGGAATTCTTCGTTGGTACGCTGCATTTCATCCTGGTATTTTTTAGACATGGCGTCCAAGTCAGCTTGGGCTTTGGTAAATTCAGGCATAACAGCGATTACATCTTGAGAATTCATGTGAGCGAATTTAGCTTGCGCCATAGCTCCCAGCGGGAGGGCGAACATAACTACGAGTAGTGCGATTTTTTTAAGCATAATGTTTATTATTTATTTGAATGATTATTCGTTGGGGGCAAATATAGCGCAAACTGAACGCAATACAAAATAAGCAAGCTTATTTTTAATCTTGAATGCAGTCTATATTCTGAAACAAATGTATGAAATTAATTTGAATATCCCAGTTTTGCAAGTACTTCATTGCTGACGTCAATACTTGGCGAGGCAAAAATGATACTTGATGCGGAAGCACGGTCTACAACTACCGCATATCCGTTCTGTGTAGCAATTTCCTTTACAGCATTGTATATTTCATCTTGAATGGGTTGCATCAGACTTTCACGTTTTTTATACAGTTCGCCTTCCGGACCGAAGTATTTGCGGCGCAGCTCGGCTGCCGATTTCTCTTTAGCGACAATCTCTTCTTCCTTTTTGCCTCTCTGTGTTTCAGAAAGGGAAGCAATCTGAGACTGATAGTTCTTGTACAGAGTCTTGGCTTCTTCGGAAATCTTTTCGACTTCACTCTGCCATTGTCTGGAGGCTTGTTCCAGTTGTTCATTGGCACGTTCGTAAGCAGGAATATTTTTCAGGATATATTCCATGTCAATCAAGGCGAACTTCTGTGCACCGGCTGTTATACTTACTGCAAACAGCGTAAAAAGGATCAATAAACTCTTCTTCATAACGATATTTATTTAATTGACGATGGATAATTGTCTATCGTCCATTGCTTAGAATTCTTGTCCCAGGATGAAGTGGAACTGGCTACCGCCATATTGCGAGGAACCCATTATTTTGTCGAAACCGTAAGCCCAGTCAATCCCCATCATACCAATCATCGGGAGGAAGATACGGACACCGACACCGGCTGAACGTTTCAACTCGAACGGGTTGAACTTATTGACATCATGCCATGCATTACCGGCTTCCACAAACGTTAACGCATAAATGCTGGTACTTGTTTCGAGCATCAAAGGATATCTTAATTCCAGTCCGAGACGTGTATAGGCATAACCTTCAGAACCGTATGGAGTCAATGAACTGTTCTCATAACCACGGAGGGCGATACTTTCTGTAGCATAGCTGGAGTAGCCGGTCATACCGTCACCACCCACGTCAAACGTTTCGAACGGAGACTTTTTGTATTTGTTGTAGTGTCCCAGCAAACCGAATTCTACACGTCCCATCAGCACCGGAGTACGTTTGACGGTAATCGGGTCCATCAACGGGATGTAGACTTTGGATTTGAATTTCCACTTGTGGTATTCAATCCACTTGTGCATCTTGTTCATGTCTTCCTGGCTGCTGGTGCTGTACTTGCTGTAATCGGTACCGTCGAACAGAGAGAAAGGCGGTGTGATTTGTGCAGACAACGAGAACTCGGAACCTTGGCGCGGATAAATCGGGTTGTCGATAGAGCTACGGGACAAGGTCAGGTTGAGGCTGAGGTTATTACACTTACCGTTGGTAACCGGGAAGTACTGCCAGTCACTCAGAACATAGCGTTGGTAAGACAACTCGGCTGTGAACTGGAAGTAGTCATCCGGCCACTTCAAACGCTTACCGAACATCACTGCAAGACCATACATCTGGATAGATTTGTCCGGGTCGTAATAATTCTCGTAGTTGTTGTAATTGCCGTAGTTGTACATACCGTAGCCATACATACCGCTATAATAGCTGTTGTAATAGCTGTTCATGTAGGCTGAATTGTAATAACGGCTACTGATGTCGGTCTGGCGGGAATAGAAAGCCGATACGGAGAATGCATTCGGGCGTTTACCGCCAAACCACGGGTCGTAGAATGAAACGCTGTATGACTGATAGTATTTGGCATTGGTCTGGCCGCTGATGGTCAATGTCTGACCATCGCCTTGCGGGAGGATACCGCGGTAGTTCTCACCCGGATGCAGCAGGTTGGACAGAGAGAAGTTGGTGAACTTCAGACTTAACTTACCGATAATACCCGTTTGTCCCCAACCGGCGGAGAACTCTACCTGGTCGTTGGCTTTGGATACAAGGTCATAACCGATGTCTACCGTGCCGTCTTCCGGTCTCGGCTGGATGTCGGGCTGGATTTGTTCGGGGTCGAAGTGTCCCATCTGCTGGATTTCACGCATGGAACGCATCAGGTCTTCACGGCTGAAGAGTTCGCCCGGACGGGTACGGAGTTCACGGCGTACTACGTTTTCATACAAACGGTCGTTACCGTTGATGCTGACTTTATTGATGGTAGCCTGGCGACCTTCGTAGATACGCATTTCCAGGTCGATGGAGTCGCCCACGATGTTTACTTCCACCGGTTCGAGGCTGTAGAACAGATAACCGTTGTTGTAGTAAAGGTTACCGATGGCATCGTCATCGGTCATTGTACGCTCTTCAAGTAACTTTTGGTTGTAGACATCACCCTTCTTCATCTGGAGGAGGAAGTTCAGTTGTTCGGAAGGATACAGTGTGTTACCTACCCAGGTTACATTGCGGAGATAGTATTTCTGTCCTTCCTCAATCTGCATGAAGATGTCTACCGTGCGGTCATCGTAGGGCTTGATACTGTCTGTCACGATGATGGCGTCACGATAACCCAGTTCGTTGTATTTGTCGATAATCAGCTGTTTGTCCGCTTCGTAGTTGTCCTCAATGAATTTCTTGGTGCGGAACAGATTGAGCAGCTTGCCCTTTTCGTTTGTTTTCTTCATCACACGCTTCAGCTTCTTGGTCGTGAGGGCCTCGTTGCCTACAATGGTGATTTGATGTACTTTCACTTTCTCCTTCTTGTCGATGTCGATGTTGACAATCACTTCATTCTTCTTTTCCGGATCATCACGTTGGGTGATGATTACATCTGCATTCTTGAAGCCCTTGTCGTCAAAATAGCGCTTTATCAAGGTCTTGGCGCGGTCCACCAGATTAGGTGTAATCTGACCGCCCTTTATCATGCCGATTCTGCTTTCCAGGTCTTCACGCTCTGACTTCTTCACACCGTTGTAGCGTATGTCGGAAACACGCGGACGCATGGTCAGATGAATGGTCAGCCAAATTTGGTCGCCTTCAATCTTGTCTGCTGTAATTTCCACGTCAGAGAACAGACCGTGGCGCCAGTAGCGCTTACAAGCTTGTGTAATCTCGTCACCCGGCACGGTGATAGTCTGCCCTTTGGATAGTCCGGACAATCCGACAATTACATAATCCTCATAGTTCTGGGCTCCTTCGACCTTAATGTCGGCTATTTCATACTTCTTGGGTGTTCCCGAATAGAGTATAACCGGCTTTTCGGTTTCATCGGTGTTGTTTACGTCCTGTGCTGCTGTTGTCAGTGCGCAGCCGAAAAGGCAGACAAACGTTACGAGTATGGAGAAAATACGATAGTGCATCTTTTTATTTACTATTTTACAATTTACTATTTACTATTTGTGTGTCCGGTGATTAATTGATTTGCTCGCTGGTCTTGCCGAACCTGCGTTCGCGTTTCTGATAGTCACATATGGCTTTGCGTAATTCTTCTTCACGGAAGTCGGGCCAATAGGTATCACAGAAATAAAGTTCCGAATAGGCGCATTGCCAGAGCATGTAGTTACTAAGGCGGAGCTCTCCTCCGGTACGTATCAGCAGGTCGGGGTCGGGCATGAAGTGGGTTGTCAGATGACGGGATATGAGCTCACTGTCGATTTGTTCGGGTTTCAGCTCACCTTTCTGTACCAGGTCGGCTATTTGCCGGGCAGCTTCCGTTATTTCCCAGCGGGAAGAGTAGCTCAATGCCAGTACCAGGCACATTCCCGTGTTGTGGGAGGTGTGTGCCACGCAAGTGTTGAGCCGTTGCTGTACGTTGGCAGGCAGTTTTTCAATATCTCCTATTACCCGGAAACTGATATTGTTCTTCATGAACGTCTCTTCCTCTATGGAGTCGAAGAGCAATCCCATCAAGGCGGCTACCTCGTCCGACGGACGATTCCAGTTCTCGGTAGAGAACGTATATAAAGTAAGGTATCTGACTCCTAATTTAGCGGCTTCCTCTGCAATGACGTGCACAGTCTCTGCGCCGGCCTGATGTCCATAGCTGCGTTCGTGTCCACGCTGCTTGGCCCACCGTCCGTTACCGTCCATGATAATCGCCACGTGCTGGGGTATCCGGTTTAGATCGATTTCTTCCTTATATGACATCATTATTATTGTATTTCGAAGCCCAATCTGTTAAGACGTCCGCGCCATACTTCATTCTTGGTGCCGTTACCGCCGAATATCACCCAAATGAAGTCCCGTTTGTCTGCCGGGGCCACAGTTTTGTCTTTCGTCGGTTCCACTATAATGGAGTACGCGCCTTTCCCTTTGAATTCCTGGGGTAGCAGGAACTTGGTTTCTGTCTTGCTCCACGCAATGCCTGTGATGGAGTTGTAGATGGCGTCAAGTTCTCCTCCAAAGCAATAGAACATGTCGCCATAGTACATAATGGCAGGGTTGACCATGCCGGGACAAGATGTGTCGTACACCGTGTTAGCCAGGCTTGCCCAGCCTTTGCCGTCCAATGAGAACCAGGGTATTGTCTCTTGTTCGTTGGCCAGCGGCATTCCTGCCAGAACCACCTTCTCTACACCATTGCCGGTGTTGGTCTGGGTGGTGGATATGTTTTCGGTAGGGAATCCTGCCGGGACTTCCTCAAGGGTAAGGTTGTCAGCCGTGTTTTCCGCTTCCCAATTCTTTCCGTCTTTACAGATGTTGAAATATTGCTTTCCGTTGATTTCCACAATACCCGAGAGCCGGTCGGAGAAACCATTGATGAGGACTATGACATTGTCTCCCAATGTAGTGACTTCTGTCCAGGCGCCGCCGTTGGTAGAGCTGAATACTCTTTTGCTTTCTGTAACCATATAAAGCGCATTGTTATACTCTACGGCAGATGTCAGCTTTACGTCTGAGGGGAGGTTGCTGACATTGACTTTACTCCAGTTGTATTTATCGGGCGCAGTCGATGTCTTGTAAGCAGTACTGTTGGAAGTGTAGACAAATAGTTCGTCTCCCAGTACAACCGCTTTTTGCTGACCTAAATTGATGGTATTGGAGAATATATTCCCCCTTTTCTGCATGTCTGTCCATACGAGTGAGTCCGGGTCTTGCAGGTGTACATTAACTTTCAATTTATATTCGCGGACTGTAACACCGTCGGCGGCATGTGCTTTGAACAGCATGCCGGCATCGTTATTCATGGCGGGTCTCAAATCCACGGAGTCCGACATGACGAATACCGTGTCGGTAGGCGAGCCTGAAGTTATCCTACCGGTAACGGTCATAGTATCAATCAGAATACGGTCAATGATGGTATCTGAACCTACGGGCAATGAATCTCTGTTATAGATGAGTCTATTGAGCTGGTCAATTGTAAATTTGTAATGTTTGCCATGTATGGTATCGATACCAAAAGCATGTATAGTAGCATCGGAGCTGAATTCATAATTGTCGTCAGAGTCAAGGCATGAACTTAGAGCAAATGACACAATAAGAAAACTCACAATTACTGATAGAAACTTTATTCTCATTTTGAAAGTTAGTGTTTATTTACAAGTTGCAAAAATAGGAACATTTTTTTCTATAAACAGCTTTACGGGGAAGTTTTATATAAAATTATAGATAATATCCCCCTTTTTCTCGATAAAAAAGCCCTGAAATGAGGCTATTGACTGTTTCTTGAGGCCGTATAATGGCGAAAACTCCTGCCGAAAGAATACTCTGTTGCAAATGGATATCCGTCACTGATTTCGGGTGCTTTGACGCCGGAATGAAGAAGGTGCGGAGCTTCTTCCACAAAGATTTCGTCCCACAATCCGGCATCAATGAAGGATTGGAGCGTTTGGCTGCCACCCTCTACCAAAAGGGATTGTAATCCGCGTGTATACAGCATTTCCATGATTTCGGGGAGTATATTCTGCCGGTAGTCGCTGACTGGCAGATATTCTACATTCGGTAGCGGAGCGTGCGGGATTTCTGTAAAAACGAGGGTCGGCACGCTACCGTCAAATAGGTGAAGGCTGGGGGATAGCTTTTGTTGCCGGTCCAGCACGATACGTACCGGTGAACGACCATACCAATGGCGGACATTCAGGCCGGGATTGTCCAGTTCAGCCGTACGGGTACCTACTAATATGGCACTGTGCTCTGCCCGTTTCTTGTGTACCAGCATCGAAGTCAGCGGGCTGGAGAGGATAACCGGTTTACCGTCCGTGCGGGAGTAATCGATATATCTGTCAGAAGATTCCGCCCATTTTAGGGTGATGTAGGGGCGTCGCAAAGTATGGAAAGTGATGAACCTGCGGATGAGCTGCCGACATTCTGTTTCCAGCACTCCGACAATAACTTCACGTCCGGCATCCTTCAGTTTCTGTATGCCTCGGCCCGCAACCTTAGAAAAAGGGTCCCGGCACCCGATGACGATGCGTGGAATCTGCTTCTCGATGATGAGGTCTGCACAAGGAGGAGTTTTGCCATAGTGCGAACACGGTTCCAGGCTGACATAGATGGTGGAACGTTTCAGCAGGGACGTGTCTTTCACGGAACGGATGGCGTTGACCTCGGCGTGGGCTTCTCCACAGCGCACATGGTATCCCTCGCCTATGATTTTCCCGTCACATACTATTACCGCTCCCACCATCGGGTTGGGTGCTGTATTGCAAAGTCCGTTTTGTGCCAGTTGGATGCATCGCAGCATATATTTCTCTTCTTCTGAATTCATATCCTTGCTTGTCTTTTGGTTGAATAATCAAAATTAATGATTACTTTTGCAGCCCGAATAAAACCGGACTCCGAATGAATGTAACCGTTTCACATATCCGCAGTGCTTTGCAGGAGTGCTATCCTCCCCGGGAGGCAGCCAATCTTTCCCGTATTGTCTGCTGTGAAATGTTAGGTCAGAGTCATATTGACTATTACCTGGGCAAAGATATGATTTTATCTCCAAAGGATGAAAAGGAATTGGAAAGCATTCTTTCCCGTCTGTGCAATTTTGAGCCCATACAGTATGTGCAGGGTACTGCCCGTTTCCTGGGACGTACTTTTCGGGTGGCTCCGGGGGTGCTTATTCCCCGTCCCGAAACGGAAGAACTGGTGGAGAGGATGCTGGAGGAAGTCGCTCCGGCTTCCCGTATTCTCGACATTGGCACTGGAAGTGGGTGTATTGCCGTCACTTTGTCTAAAGAGTTGCCGGAAGCGGAAGTAACTGCTTGGGATATTTCCGGAGAAGCTCTTGCCATAGCCGGCGACAATAACCGCCTTTTGCAGACCTCCGTACAATTTGTACAGCGTGATGTCCTGACGTATCAACCGACTGAGGATGAGTACTTTGATGTAATCGTCAGTAATCCGCCTTATGTTACGGAAACAGAAAAGAAGGACATGGATCCAAATGTCTTGAACTGGGAACCTTCGGGAGCTTTGTTTGTTCCAGACAGCGACCCGCTCCGTTTCTATCGGCGTATAGGTGAACTGGGACGGAGCATGCTGACGGTCGGCGGCCGACTCTATTTTGAAATCAACCGGGCATTTGGAGAGGCTGTCGCTTCGATGCTTCGCAAGCAAGGCTATACGAATGTCCGTATCCGAAAAGATATTTCCGGCAACGACCGGTACGTAATTGCAGAACGATGATAGAAATAACTGAAACTGAAGCTTTGAACAGAGTGGCGGCATATTGCTCCACTGCCGAGCATTGCCGGGCGGAGATTGCGGAGAAACTGCAACGCTGGGGCATTGCCTATGATGCCATAGACCGTATCATCAACCGTCTGGAACAAGAGAAGTACATTGATGAAAAGCGCTTCTGCCGTGCTTTCATCAACGACAAATACCGTTTTGCCAAATGGGGCAAGATGAAGATAGGGCAGGCGCTCCAGTTGAAAAAGATATCTTCATCTGTCTATTGGCCCTATTTGAACGAGATTGATGAGGAGGAATACCACGCCGTCTTGCAGAAACTGCTGGCGGCAAAGCGTAAAAGCGTCCGTGCCGAAAGTGAGTATGAGTTGAATGGCAAACTGGTGCGTTTTGCCTTGAGCAGGGGGTTCGAAATGAAGGATATATGTCGTTGCATAGAGGTTTCTGAGGAAAATGACTACTCCGAATGAAAATTATCGGCTTTCTCTTTTTTATTCTCATTCTGTTTCCGTATTTTTGTGCCATATTTATCATATATAGATTAGTTTTGCTATGAAAACTTTAGAAAGATTGTTTGCAGAGAAGTTGCTGAAGATAAAAGCGATTAAACTACAACCGGCTAACCCGTTCACTTGGGCATCCGGATGGAAGTCTCCGTTTTATTGTGATAACCGCAAAACCCTTTCTTATCCTTCTCTCCGTAATTTCGTAAAGATTGAAATTACGCGTCTGATTTTGGAACGTTTCGGACAGGTGGATGCCATTGCCGGTGTGGCAACGGGAGCTATCCCGCAAGGTGCCTTGGTGGCCGATGCATTGAACTTGCCGTTTGTATATGTACGCTCCACTCCGAAAGACCATGGACTGGAGAATTTGATTGAAGGTGAACTTCGTCCCGGTATGAAGGTGGTAGTCGTGGAAGATTTGATTTCTACGGGTGGAAGCAGCTTAAAGGCTGTAGAAGCTATCCGCCGTGACGGATGTGAGGTCATCGGTATGGTGGCTGCCTATACTTATGGTTTCCCGGTTGCCGAAAAGGCTTTCAAGGATGCCAAAGTGCCTTTGGTGACGCTGACCAATTACGAGGCTGTGATGGAAGTGGCACTGCGTACGGGCTATATCGAGGAAGAAGATGTGGAGACTCTGAATGAATGGCGTAAAGACCCTGCACATTGGGAATCTGGTAAATAAGAACTTATTTGTAAAAATGTTAATATGGATAAAAGAGCCATTCGGATAGATTCTGTCCGGATAGTTCTTTTTTCTTTTTGAATACGATTGATTATGACGAAATTTGAGAGTGGAGTGAAAGTTGTACCGGCTTCACAAGAAGCTGTTTATGAAAAGCTTTCCAACTTGAGCAATCTGGAGAAGGTGAAAGACCGTCTGCCTGAAGACAAAGTGAAGAACTTGAGTTTTGATGCGGAGAGCATGACGATAGAGGTGGCTCCCGTGGGAAAGATTACGTTGCAGATTGTGGAGAAGGAACCTTGCAAGTGTATCAAGTTTGCAACAACCACTTCACCGCTGCCCTTCAATCTGTGGATACAGATTGTACCCGTCACCGAAACCGAATGTAAAATGAAACTGACCATCGGCATGGATATAAATCCGTTTATGAAGGCCATGGTGCAGAAACCCTTGCAGGAAGGATTGGAGAAGATGGCAGATATGCTGGCGATGATACAATATTAATCATTAATCATTAGAAACAACGTGGCTCAGAAACTTTGGGAAAAATCCGTTCAGGTAAATAAGGATATCGAACGCTTCACGGTAGGCCGTGACCGTGAAATGGACCTTTATTTGGCAAAGCACGATGTGCTGGGTTCCATGGCGCACATCACAATGCTCGAAAGCATTGGCTTGTTGACGAAGGAAGAACTGCGGCAATTGCTGGCCGAATTGAAGAAAATCTATGCGATGGCCGAGTGTGGAGAATTTGTGATAGAAGAGGGAGTGGAAGACGTTCACTCACAAGTGGAACTTATGTTGACGCGCAACTTGGGTGATATAGGTAAGAAAATACACAGCGGACGTTCGCGCAACGACCAGGTGTTGCTCGATTTGAAGCTCTTTACCCGTGCAGAGATAAAGGAAGTGGCGGAGGCTGTGGAACAATTGTTCCATGTGCTGATTATGCAGAGCGAACGCTACAAGGATGTACTGATGCCGGGTTATACACACTTGCAGATAGCCATGCCGTCTTCTTTCGGACTTTGGTTTGGGGCATACGCCGAGAGCCTGGTGGACGATATGATGTTCCTTCAGGCAGCTTTCAAGATGTGCAACCGCAATCCTTTGGGTTCTGCTGCGGGATACGGTTCCTCGTTCCCGCTGAACCGTACGATGACTACCCGTCTTCTGGGATTTGATTCCCTCAACTACAACGTAGTGTATGCCCAGATGGGGCGTGGCAAGATGGAGCGTAATGTAGCTTTCGCCCTTGCCAGTGTGGCCGGAACCATATCGAAATTGGCTTTTGACGCATGTATGTTCAACAGTCAGAACTTCGGTTTTGTGAAGCTGCCGGACGATTGCACTACCGGCTCCAGCATCATGCCTCACAAGAAGAACCCGGACGTCTTTGAACTGACGCGTGCCAAGTGCAACAAACTGCAATCCCTTCCCCAGCAGATTATGATGATAGCCAACAATCTTCCTTCCGGCTATTTCCGTGACTTGCAGATTATCAAAGAGGTCTTCCTGCCTGCTTTTCAGGAACTGAAAGACTGTCTGCAGATGACGACTTACATTATGAATGAAATCAAGGTGAACGAACATATTCTTGATGATGACAAGTATCTGCTTATTTTCAGTGTGGAGGAAGTCAACCGCTTGGCACGTGAAGGGATGCCTTTCCGCGATGCCTACAAGAAGGTGGGACTGGATATTGAAGCCGGAAACTTCTCGCACAGCAAAGAGGTACATCATACCCATGAAGGCAGTATCGGAAACCTTTGCAACGATGAAGTCTCTGCCCTGATGCAGAAAGTGGTAGATGGTTTCAATTTTGAGACCATGCAAGCTGCAGAGAAAGAGTTGCTGGGCAGGTAAAAGGTTCTGCGGGTTCAAGTCCCGCTGCGAGTACTGTACTTTTATAAAAAAAAATTTGGCAGAAACGGGAAAACTGTTTATCTTTGCACCCGTTCTCCAAATGCGGAAATAGCTCAGTTGGTAGAGCATAACCTTGCCAAGGTTAGGGTCGCGAGTTCGAGTCTCGTTTTCCGCTCTCTTTTCCCTTTTTAGGATGCTCGAATGGTGGAATGGTAGACACGAAGGACTTAAAATCCTTTGGCCATTGCGGCTGTGCGGGTTCAAGTCCCGCTTCGAGTACTCGATTAAGCTCTGTGAATCATTGATTTGCAGAGCTTTTTCTTTATAAGCTCTTGATATGAAAGACCGTTTCCCTATAGCGAACAAAGTGTTTCCCTTAATGAAAACAAACTGTTTTTCCTTATTGGAACAAACTGTTTCTCTATACTTGAACAAAGTGTTCATCGCTGTGAACTAACAAACTAACTATAATGCTTAGTGGATGATGTGCGCGTGGCACTTACTAATATGTGCTTGCAGATGAAATAAAAGAATCTATATAAATAGCCTCCTCTTTATTGTTCAGAACAGCTTGGGGCGTTTGTTATTGAACCGATAGCCGATACCCAACATCAGATAATTGGGCTCATGAAATTCCCGGAGGTTATATCCTATATGGAGATACGAATTGCGTGTTACGTCTATTTTCAGGGCAAGAATCTGATAGAAAGACTTCATGTCACCGCCGCCGTGCAGAACATTGGCTCCCAGACCGATACCTACCGTGAAGTAAGGCATGACAAATTCTCCGCGGGCGGATAAGCCCAATGCCATCTGTTTCTTGGCGGGCGGAGTATAGAAGCCGTTCTCTTCCTCGTACGATTCTTTCATGTTCGCACTGTGGTCGTATACGCCGTCCAACGCCACACCGGCGCGGAATTTATAGCCGAAGTTGTACATGGGTGCAAAGCTGAAACCGAACACGTTGTAAGTGCCGGGTGCGGGTACCTGGCCACTACTGCCCTCATGGGCCACTGCTTTCTTTCGCCAGGAGCCGAACAAAGTCAGGTCGTAGCTGACGTGGCGGGGGAATGGAGGAACGATAGGGCGTTGCCATGACTGGGCAAGCTCATCCGCTCTGCGGTTAAAGTTATATACCAGTCCCACTTTGCAGTCCACCGTGTTCAGACCGGAGTTGGGATATTGGGTGTTTCCGTTGGAAAAGTGGCTTCCGGTAGCTCCTATCATCAAGTCGAACTTGGGGGAGAGTGCCCACTTTAAGTAGAGGTTCACATTGAGATAGGCATTCACTTTCGAGCCGATAATCTGGTTCTCCGGGTTGTCATATTCATCGTAGGGTTTCCAGCCGAACGATGCGCCGAAGTTCCATTCATAGTTCAAGGATATGCGGGGGCTGAATTGGGCGATGCGTCCCCCTTGAAACAGATAGACCGCCAGCGGGTTGCCCAGCTCTTCCGGATTGCCGAAGTTGAAATAGCCGACTCCAATCCCTTGATAGGCTCCTATATAAGCCTGGTCGGCAACGGTGTGGGGACGGAGCTGGAAGGAGTATTTCAGATGGCCGGCATAGGCATTTTTCATGGCCTTGTATTGGTGGTTGGAGTACTCCAGAAAAGGGTTGGTCTGAAAAATATAGCCAGCACGCCCTTCTACGCCTAATCTGTGGATGAAGCGCTGTGAGAAAGGGAGTGTATCCCGTTTGTATTCCGAATGACTATCGGATGTCCATTGTTGGGCGTATATTGTATCAGACAAGAAAAGTACCGCTCCTAAGAAAGCCAGTATTTTCCATATCTGCATTCTATTTTTCATATGCCGTGTCGGTCTTTCTTGTTTATAAATGTTCCAAGTGAAGTTTAATTTCGTGCAAATATAGTTTTTTTCTCCTTTTGGTATTCACAATGAGACAACTATTTGTAAAAAGAGGGGGTAAAACTGAAATCGTCAATAGAATGGCAGACTTCGGTTTTACCCCTTCCTTATTCATTTACCCGGATGTTGTCTTATGATTCAGATGCTGGGTGGCGAGTGTTATTTCCGGTCGTTCTCCCGGATTTCCACACGGCGGATTTTCCCGCTGATGGTTTTGGGGAGCTCATCAACAAATTCGATGACACGCGGGTATTTGTAGGGAGCCGTCACTTTCTTCACATGGTTCTGCAACTCCTTGACAAGCTCTTCTCCGGCGCGTGCCTTGTACTCTTTTGCCAACACAATCGTAGCTTTTACCACTTGGCCGCGGATTTCATCGGGCACACCGGTAATGGCACATTCTACTACGGCTGGGTGGGTCATCAATGCACTTTCCACTTCGAACGGGCCGATGCGGTAGCCGCTACTTTTGATGACGTCGTCGGCGCGACCCACGAACCAGAGGTAGCCGTCTTCGTCCTTCCAGGCTACATCTCCCGTGTAGTAAATGCCGTTGTTCCATGCCTCGTGGGTGCGGTTGGCATCACGGTAGTATTCCTTGAACAATCCCAGCGGTTTGCCTTTGTCGGTACGGATTACAATCTGTCCCTGTTCACCGGCTTCCACGGAACGTCCTTCGTGGTCTATCAGGTCTACATCGTATTGCGGATTGGGCAATCCCATGCTGCCGGGTTTCGGTTCCATCCACGGCATGGTGGCAACGGTAAGGGTCGTTTCGGTCTGTCCGAAGCCCTCCATCAGCTTGATGCCCGTTAACTTCTTGAAGGTCTCGAATACAGCGGGGTTCAAGGCTTCTCCGGCGATGGTGCAGTATTCTAGGCTGGATAGGTCGTACTTCGTAAGGTCTTCGTGAATGAGGAACCGGAAGATGGTGGGCGGTGCACAAAGCGACGTGACGTGATAATCCTGTATCTTCTCCAGTATGGCTGCGGGAGTGAACTTCTCGTGGTCGTATACAAATACGTTGGCACCGGCAATCCATTGTCCGTAGAGCTTGCCCCACACGGCTTTTCCCCAACCGGTGTCGGCAATGGTGAGGTGTAGGCTGCTCTCTTTCAGGTTGTGCCAGAAGCTGCCGGTGACGATATGTCCCAACGGATAGGTGAAGTCGTGGGCCACCATTTTGGGCTCTCCGGTAGTACCGCTGGTGAAGTACATCAGGGAGATGTCATCGTTCGTGTTCGGATGTTCCGGTTTCACGAAAGGAGCGGCGGCCTCGATACCTTTGTGGAAGTCTTCGAATCCTTCGGGAGCTTCCGGCCCGACGCTTACGAGGCGTTTCACAGAAGGAGACTCTGGCATAGCTGCCGTGATATGGTCGGTGATGACGCTTTCGCCGGCACAGACTATCATTTTAATGTCTGCGGCGTTGCAGCGGTATACGATGTCTTTCTTCGTCAGCAGGTGGGTGGCGGGAATCACCACTGCACCGAGTTTGTGCAGTGCCACAATGCTGAACCAGAATTCATAACGGCGTTTCAGTATCAGCATCACCATGTCTCCGTGCCCGATGCCGAGGCTTTGGAAATAGGAAGCCGTCATGTCTGTGTACCGTTTCATGTCGGCAAAGGTAAACTGCCGGCATTCGCCCTGGTCATTGGTCCACAACAGTGCGGGTTTGTCGGGCTGCTCGGCTGCCCAGGCATCCACTACGTCGTAGCCGAAGTTGAAATTCTCCGGTACGTTTATCTTCAAGTTCTTGATGAAGTCCTCCTGTGAGGTGAAGGATGTTTGAGATAAAAATCTTTCTACCATAACTTTATTACATGATTACTGCCAGGAATTTTACAGTCTTTCCGTCAAGCGCCTTCATGCCGTGCGGCAGTTTGGAGTTGAAGTATAGACTGTCTCCTTCGTTTAAGATTAAGTCTTTGCCGTCGATGCTGACCATCATACGGCCTTCCAGTACGAGGTTGAACTCCTGACCGGTATGGCTGTTGTAATGTATCGGCTCGCTGTCCGGTTTCGGTTCTACGGTCACGATGAACGGGTCTGCCGTGCGGTTGATGAAACCGGCTGCCAGCGATTGGTATTTATATGCCTTGGTACGTTCTATACTGGTTCCTTTTCCGGCACGTGTCAGGAAGTAGGAGCTCATTTTGGGCTCTTGCCCAAACATCAGTGCGTCCAGTGATATGCCGTAGTGCCGTGCTATCTTCTGCAGCATGCTGACCGAGATGTCGAATTCTCCGGTTTCGGCCAGACGGTACTCTTCTGCAGAGATGTCGCAGTCGCGGGCGATATCGTCGGCAGTCAGTTCCAATACGTCACGCAGTCCGCGCAGGCGTTCGGCTATTTGTCTGATTTGTTCGTCCATAATTATATTTTTTTAATGGGTTGTTATTAAAGTGTGGCAATGTGCCAATAGGCTGCACAATGTTTAATTATACCGTAGCTCATAGGCATATCGGGACATCGTTACATTAGCACATTAAATATCATTTACTCGCTTTGATGGCTTTAATCACAGTGGAGGTGAATCCTTCATGTTCCAGCTCGTTGATTCCCTTGATGGTAATTCCTCCGGGGGTACACACCTTGTCAATCTCAACACTGGGGTGCGTGTCGTTGTTCAGAATCAGCTCGGCTGCCCCTTTCACGGATTGTGCCACCATGCGCATGCCGTCTTTGGGATAGATACCCATTTCAACGCCGGCCTGCATGGCTGCCTGGATATACTTAAGCACGTAGGCGATGCCGCAGGAAGTCATGGCAGTGGTTGCCGCAATCTTTTCTTCGGGAATGAGCATGGCGAGTCCCATCTGGTTGAAAATGTCCAGCATCAGTTGCTCCTGCTCCTTGGTGGCATTGCGGCTGGCGATGAGTGTCATGCTTTCCATCTCGCTGATGGCGGTATTGGGAATAAGACGGAACATGGTCATTTCTTTGTCTGCTACATAGTGTGTCAGCTTTTCAAAAGGAATGCCGGCTGCAACGGATATAAGAATCTCTGTGCCTTTTAGTTCCAGTTCCTTTATCACTGGCTCCATCAGCCATGGCTTCACGGCAAAGATTATCATATCTGCACCGGCTGCCGCTTCCTGGTTGTCATTGGTCACTTGCAATGCGGGGAATTCTGCCTTCAGCTTGTCCAGCTTGCCCTGGGTGGGGTTGGAGACAATGATGTTACCGGCAGGGATGATTGTTCCTTTTGCCAGCCCTCGGGCAATGGCTCCCCCCATATTTCCTGCACCGATAATTGCTGCTTTCATATCTTTTTGTTGTTAAAAGAGTTGTTTTGCTGGCAAAGGTAGATAAATTTTCTACAAAAAACGACCGAGAGAGAAAGGTATTCTGCTTTTCGGTCGTTTCTTTTGCTGGCTGATTATTTGTGTCAAATATTAAAGTACTTTCTTGAAGCGTTCCAAGAATTCCTTTGCTTCATCCATGCCGAGGCACAGAGGCGGCAGCAGGCGAAGTACATTCGTACCGCTTACACCGGTGAATACATGCTGCTCTTTCAGTAGTCTTAGGCGCAGTTCCTTGATGGGTTCTTCAAATTCCAGCCCTATCATGAGTCCGCGTCCGCGAACGTCCTTGATTTGAGGGAATTTCTTTAGTTCCGTTATCAGGAAGTTGCCGACTTGGGCTGCATTCTCTATCAGGTTTTCCTGCTCTATCACATCCAGCACGGCAAGGGCGGCACTGCAAGCTAGGTGGTTTCCACCGAAAGTGGTTCCAAGTTGCCCGTATACTGGTGTAAACATTGGGCTGATGAGTACGCCTGCCATCGGGAAACCATTGCCGATGCCTTTTGCCACGGTGATGATGTCGGCTTTGATGCCGTTGTACTGATGGGCGAAGAACTTGCCGCTGCGTCCGTAGCCGCTTTGGATTTCATCGAGAATCAAGACCGTGTTGTATTCCGTACAAGTCTGGCGGAGAGCCTGCATGAATTCGTCTGTCGGCAGTTGGATGCCGCCTACACCTTGTATGCCTTCGATAATCACTGCGCAGACATCTCCTTTGGACAATTCGGCCTTCATGGCTTCGATGTCGTTCAACGGGAGGTAGGTGACGTGCCCGCAGTTGTTGATGGGAGCGATGATTTTAGGATTGTTCGTTACTTCCACCGCCAGTGAGGTACGTCCGTGGAATGCTTTTGAGAAGGATATCACACGGGTACGGCCATTGTAGAAGGAGGCGAGTTTCAAGGCGTTTTCATTGGCTTCGGCACCGCTGTTGATGAGGAAGAATGAGTAGTCGTCATAGCCACAGACTTTTCCCAAGCGTTCTGCCACTTGCTGTTGCAGCTTGTTAATTACTGAGTTTGAGTAGAATCCTAACGTAGCAACTTGGTTACTCACCATCTCTACATAATGTGGATGTGCATGTCCGATTGAGATGACTGCATGGCCACCGTAGAGGTCGAGGTATTCGGTACCGTTCTCGTCCCATACATGGCAGCCTTTTCCTTTGACGATGTTGATGTCAAAGAGAGGGTATACGTCGAATAAATTCATTTTTTTTAGAATGCAGAAGGTTTCAACCGTAATCCTACGGTCTCTTCCAGGTTAAACATTAAATTCATGTTGTGGACTGCTTGTCCGCTGGCACCTTTCAGGAGGTTGTCGATGCAGGAAATGATAAGCAGCTTGTCACCGTGCTTCTCCAGGTGGATGAGGCATTTATTGGTATTCACCACTTGTTTCAGGTCAATGTTCTTTTCCACGACAAATGTAAAGGAATCTTTGGCGTAGTATTCTTCGTACATACGGATGATTTCTTCCAGAGCCACTTTGGTCTTTACTACGATGGTAGTGAAGATACCGCGCGGGAAGTCACCCCGGTAGGGGATAAAATCTATTTCTGCATCGAAACTGTTTTGCAGCTGGCGGAGTGATTGCTTGATTTCGGGCACGTGCTGGTGCTCGAAAGCTTTGTAAACACTCATGTTGTTGTTGCGCCAGCTGAAGTGGCTCGTGGCACCCGGTTTCACTCCGGCACCCGTACTTCCGGTGATGGCATTCACCATGATGTCATCATTCAGCATCAGGTGCTTGGCGAGCGGCAGCAGCCCCAATTGTATGCAGGTGGCAAAGCAGCCCGGATTGGCTACATGCTTTGCCTTGCAGGTGGCGCGGCGGTTCAGTTCCGGCAAGCCGTAAATGAAGTCGTGGTCAGGAGAGGCTATGCGGTAGTCCATGGAGAGGTCGATGATTCTCAGCTCCTCGGGCACGTTGTGGCTTTCGAGGAATTTTCTCGTGTCGCCATGTGCCGTACAGAAAAACAGCACGTCGATTTCTTCCAGCGGAAGCTGGTCGGTAAATACCAAATCTGTTTCACCGTACAGTCCTTCGTGTACATCAGTAATTTTGTTGCCGGCGTTGCTTGAACTGTTTATGAATACGATTTCCGCTTCCGGATGGTTGAGCAGTAAACGTATCAGTTCGCCTGCCGTGTATCCGGCTCCGCCGATGATTCCTACTTTAATCATTTCTATAATATCTATTGGATTCTTCTGGTATGATAATCAATAATATAATGTATATAATTACACCTGCAAAAGCAGTAAAGACGGTAGCGAACGTATAAACGATGCGTACTAAAGATACGTCAAGTCCGAAAAAGTTTGCCAGTCCTGCACATACACCGGAAAGTATTCTTCCGGTTCGGGGACGTGTCAGTTTCCGTTTCTTGTCCGTCATTTAGATTTTCTCGTCTTTGTGATTTGAATAATATGCACGCAGTGCCGTGGAGGTTACTTTGATGAAGCCCTTGGCATCTTCTGCCGTCCAGCCTTTCTGCATTTCGCCGTATTCGCCGAACTTGTTTTTCACAAGGTCGTCCTTGCTTTCTACACCTACGGTAGAGAAGCAGAGTGGGTGAAGCTCGAGGATAGCCGTACCGTTTACGTTGCGTTGCGAGGATTCCAGCATGGCTTCGATGTCGCGCATTACCGGTTCCAGATATTGGCTTTCGTGCAGGAACATGCCGTACCAGTTGGCTACCTGGTCCTTCCAGTATTGCTGCCATTTGCTCAAGGTATATTTCTCCAGGAACTTGTGTGCGCCGATAATCAGCATGGGTGCGGCAGCTTCGAAGCCTACACGGCCTTTGATACCGATAATCGTGTCGCCTACGTGCATGTCGCGGCCGATGCCGTATGCTGCACCGATCTCTTCCACTTTCTGGATGGCTTTGATGGGATCGTCGAATGTCTCGTCGTTCACGGCTTTTAGTTCCCCCTTCTCAAAAGTTAGGCGCAACTGCTCGCTGCCCTCTTTGGTGCAGTGTTTCAGGTAGGCGCTTTCGGGCAATCCTTGTGCAGAATCTAGAATCTCACCACCACAGATGGAGGTGCCCCACAGACCCACGTTATAGGAGTATTTCAGTTTGGTGAAGTCGGCGGCAAAACCGTGTTGGTTCAGGTAGTCAATCTCTTCCTGACGGCTCAGTGCCATGTCGCGTGTCAGCGTAATGATTTCCACGCCCGGAGCCATGACGAGGAAAGTCATGTCGAAGCGAATCTGGTCGTTACCCGCACCCGTAGAACCATGAGCGATGGCATCGGCGCCGATTTCGTTGGCATAGCGTGCAATGGCCAGTGCCTGGAAGATACGTTCGGAACTTACGGAGATGGGGTAGGTGCCGTTACGCAGTACGTTTCCGAATACCATGTATCTTAGGCTTTTTTCGTAGTACTCTTGCGTCACGTCAATGGTGACGTATTCTTTGGCACCCAGCTTGTAGGCATTCTCCTCGTTAGTCTTCAACTGTTCGGGGCTGAAACCGCCAGTATTGGCACAAGCTGCATATACTTCGTATCCTTTTTCTTTGGCAAGATACATGACCGTGAATGAGGTATCCAAACCGCCGCTGAATGCGACTACCACTTTTTTCTTCTTTTCCATATCCTTATATTTTTATATTTTATCTTCTTCGTGCAGCTTCGGGTCGTAAAGCATTGCTGTGCAGATGCAGAATTTACGGTTCTTGGCTACCAATATATCATGGTTGATACAGCCTTCGCAACCTTTCCAGAAGGATTCGTCATCGGTTAGTTCGTTGAAGGTGACGGGCACATATCCTAGCTCGGTATTCATTTTCATGACGGCAGCTCCACTGGTGAGACTGAAAACTTTGGCATTGGGCCAACGTAGGCGTGCCAGGCGGAAAGAGGCGGTCTTGATACGTTTTGCCAGTCCCAGTCCCCGGTATTTGGGGTGTACTATCAGACCGGAGGTTGCTACATATTGCTTGTTGCCCCAGCTCTCTATGTAGGTGAAACCGGCAAAATCGTCTCCACACAAGGCTATGATGGCCTTTCCTTCTTTCATCTTAGTAGCTACGTATTCGTGTGTGCGTTCTGCGATGCCCGTTCCACGTACCTTAGCAGCTTCCCGGATGGTATCCAAAATCTTGTCCACGTAAACTTCATGTGAGGCGTCAGCCACCATCACATCAATTTGTTTCGAATCCATTTCTTATTTAATTTCTTGTTTTTTGTTGTTATCTATCATTTAATGTTCGGGATGATTTGCGATAGGAAGCTGCGTACCTCGTCATGTGACGCCGCTTCGTGCACCACCAGCATGATGGTGTCATCTCCGGCAATGGTACCCAGAATGGCGGGACACTCCCGGTTGTCGATGTCGTAGGCCATGCTGCTGGCATATCCGGGCCGGGTACGGATGACGGCAATATTGCCCGAAAATTGAAGTGAAACGAATCCGCTTGTCATCAACATCTCACTTGCACTCTGGTCGTTCGAACGTTTATACATGATGTTGTTGGGCAGCACATATACGTATTTGCCGTTCATGTTCGCTGCTTTCGCTACTTTCAGCTGTTTCAAGTCGCGTGACAAGGTGGCTTGTGTCAGTTCAAAGCCTTCCTTGCTCAAAGCTTGCAACAGTTCTTCCTGAGAACTGACGTCTTTGCTTGAGATAATCATCTTGATGGCGTCTAACCGATTGGCTTTTTTCTTCATTTTCTGTATAATTATTCTAAGGGTGGCGCAAAATTAGGGATTATTTCGGAAAGAATATGCAAAAAGGAGAGTTTTTTTATTCTTTTTATACATAGGTATATTATATATGTTGTTCTTGTTCTCTTTGTAGCAGCCTTGTTTATCTGTTCTTTCACGTTATTGGGGATTGTTTCTGTATGCATTTGATAAATGTTGATATAATATAGAATAGATATGCAATTGCCAAATCTGATACCCTTTCAATCAAAAACTGTACAAAAAGTAGGGGGATAATCTCCTATTTTTGTATCGTTGAATAGCAACTAAAACTAATCACCATGAAACAATGCTTTTTTGCGGTCGACTTGGGGGCTACCAGTGGCCGTACAATTCTGGGAACTTTTACTTCGAACGGCTTGGAAATGGAGGAAGTAAACCGTTTCCCAAATCATCTGATTGAAGCCGGCGGACACTTTTACTGGGATATTTATGAACTTTACCGTCATATTATTGAAGGGCTGAGGATTGCCGCCCGTAAAGGTGTAGAAATAACTTCCATCGGTATCGACACTTGGGGAGTAGATTTTGTCTGTGTAGGTAAGGATGGGGGATTTCTTCGCCAGCCGTATTCCTATCGTGACCCTCATACGGTGGGTGCTCCGGAAGCGTTCTTCACACGTATACCTCGTAGCCATGTGTATGGATGGACGGGGATTCAGGTGATGAATTTCAACTCCTTGTTCCAACTTGATACATTACGCCGTAATCATGACAGTGCATTGGCAGCTGCAGATAAATTGCTGTTTATGCCTGATGCTTTGAGCTATATGTTGACCGGTCAGATGGTAACGGAGTATACTATTGCCAGTACGGCACAGTTGGTAAATGCCAATACCTGCAGGCTGGAGGATGCCTTGCTGCAGGAGATTGGACTGACACAAGCTCATTTCGGGCGTTTTGTCTATCCTGGTGAAAAAATAGGGGGCTTGACGGAGGAAGTACAACGAATAACCGGACTTGGCGCTGTCCCCGTGATAGCTGTTGCCGGGCATGATACGGCTTCTGCTGTTGCTGCCGTACCTGCCATGGACCGTAATTTTGCTTATCTAAGTAGTGGTACTTGGTCTCTGATGGGAGTGGAGACGGATGCTCCAGTCATTACTGCTGAAACAGAATCCTTGAATTTTACGAATGAAGGCGGTGTGGAAGGAACCATTCGTTTGTTAAAAAATATTTGTGGTATGTGGCTGCTTGAACGTTGCCGTACCGAATGGGGGGAAATCCCTTATTCCGAACTCATCGTTGAGGCTGGTACTTGTGAACCATTCCGTAGTCTAATTAATCCGGATGATGCTTTGTTTACCAATCCGGCGAATATGGAGCAAGCCATCAAGACCTATTGTTCCGATTATCGTCAGCCTATTCCCATGACACATGGACAGATAGTACGCTGTATCTTTGAGAGTCTTGCTTTGAGATATCGTCAGGTGCTGGATAGCCTGCGAAATCTTTCACCACGTCCGGTGGAGGCTTTACATGTTATCGGTGGCGGTAGCCGTAACGAACTGCTTAACCAGTGGACAGCCAATGCTGTCGGTATTCCCGTGATTGCCGGACCTTCCGAAGCTACTGCTATCGGTAACGTTATGGTTCAGGCATTGGCTGCCGGAGCAGCTAGAAACATTGCTTCCATGAGACAGCTCATCAACCGTTCCATACCATTAAAGACTTTCTATCCGCAGGATATGGAGGATTGGAATACCGCTTACCTGCACTTCAAGCAATTGACGATGACTAATTATAATGGATAATGATTACCAATAACTTATAACTCATAATCAAATCACGTATCATGAAAGAAGAATTGATAAACAAAGCGTATGAAATTGCTAAAGAGCGTTACGCAGCTCTCGGATTGGATGTAGAAAAAGTAATGGAGCAACTTCAGAAAGTGTCTATCTCCATGCATTGTTGGCAGGCCGATGATGTTCAGGGATTCGAATCTGCCGGCTCATTGACCGGTGGTATCCAGACAACAGGAAACTATCCCGGTAAAGCCCGTAATATGGAAGAACTGCGTTCCGATATTTTGAAAGCTGCTTCTTATATCCCCGGTAAGCACCGTTTGAATTTGCATGAGATTTACGGTGACTTTGGCGGTACCTTCGTAGATCGCGATCAGGTAGAGGTGAAACATTTCGAAAGCTGGATGCAATGGGCAGCCGAGAATGGTATAAAATTGGATTTTAATTCCACTTCTTTCTCTCATCCGAAGAGCGGTAATCTTTCTCTGGCTCATCCGGACCAAGGTATCCGTGACTTTTGGGTCGAACATACTAAACGTTGTCGTGCCATTGCCGAAGAAATGGGGCGCCGCCAGGGAGATCCCTGCATCATGAATCTTTGGGTGCATGATGGTAGCAAGGATATCACTGTAAACCGTATGAAGTATCGTGTGCTTTTCAAAGATTCTCTCGACCGTATTTTTGCTACGGAATACAAGCATATGAAGGACTGCCTTGAATCGAAGGTGTTTGGCATAGGTTTAGAGAGTTATACAGTAGGCTCCAATGAATTCTGTATGGGCTATAGTGTACAGCATCAGAAACTTATTACCATTGATACCGGGCACTTCCATCCTACGGAAAGTGCTGCAGACAAGGTGTCTTCCATGTTGCTCTTTGTCCCTGAGCTGATGCTCCACGTAAGCCGTCCGGTACGTTGGGATTCTGACCATGTAACTATCATGGATGACCCCACTCTTGAACTTTTCCAAGAAATTGTCCGTTGCGATGCACTGGACCGTGTACACATTGGTCTTGATTATTTTGATGCTTCCATCAACCGTATCGGTGCTTATGTAATCGGTACCCGTGCGGCGCAGAAATGCATGTTGCGTGCGTTACTAGAACCATTGGCAAAGCTTCGCGAATATGAGGCCACCGGTCAAGGTTTCCAGCGCCTTGCTCTGCTCGAAGAGGCTAAGGCTTTGCCTTGGAACGCTGTTTGGGACATGTTCTGTCTGAAAAACAATGTTCCGGTAGGTGAGGAGTTCATCGCTGAAATAGAGAAGTATGAAGCTAATGTAACCTCTAAAAGAGGATAGGAAACCCTTGTAACTGACAGAAATGGAAATAATATTAGGGTTATTGATTATTGCCATCGGAGCATTCTGCCAATCCAGTTGCTATGTACCCATTAACCGCATCAAGGAGTGGAGCTGGGAGTCGTATTGGATTGTACAAGGTGTTTTCGCTTGGCTGGTTTTTCCGTTCTTGGGCGCGTTGCTGGCAGTACCTGCCGGCAATTCGCTGTTCGAGATTTATGCAAACAATCCTGCGGATACGCTTTGGACTATGTTCTTCGGAGCTTTATGGGGAGTGGGGGGACTGACGTTTGGTTTGTCTATGCGCTATTTGGGCGTAGCTCTTGGGCAGTCTATCGCTTTGGGTACTTGTGCCGGATTGGGAACGATATTGACTCCGGTATTTACTGGTAAGGCAGGAGATTTGACAACATCGGTTATTGTTGGTGTAGTGGTCACGTTGGTAGGTATTGGCATTATCGGTCTGGCCGGTAGCATGAAGTCTGCCAGCCTGAGCGAAGAAGAGAAGAAGAAGGCCGTAAAGGATTTCAATTTTACTAAAGGTATTATTGTAGCCCTTCTTGCTGGATTTATGAGTGCGTGTTTCAGTATAGGATTGGGTTTTGGAGAGAAACTCTGTTTTGCTGAAAGTGCGGATATATTCAAGACACTGCCTGCTACATTGATGGTGACACTGGGTGGTTTCATTACGAATGCCGTCTATTGTTTCTATCAAAATTCCAGGAACAAAAGTTGGGGCGATTATGGCAAGAAATCCCTTTATGTAAACAATGTCTTGTTTTGTGCTTTGGCCGGTGTGTTGTGGTACAGCCAGTTCTTTGGTCTTAGCTTGGGTAAGGGATTCCTTGCTGACTCTCCGGTATTGCTCACATTCTCGTGGTGCATCCTGATGTCGTTGAACGTAACGTTCTCCAATGTTTGGGGTATCCTTTTGAAGGAATGGAAAGGGTGTACACCCAAGACAATTACAGTGCTTGTCATAGGCTTGGCAGTCTTGATAATTTCTTCTTTCCTGCCACAGTTGCTGGGGTAAGTTTAAATACCTATCTTTGAATATAAAACTAAAATATATCTGCATATATGAAATCAATTCTAGAAAATCGTCCGGCGCTGGCTGCGGAAGTTAATAAGGTGGCTGAGGTGGCTGGTTATCTCTGGCAGAAAGGTTGGGCAGAACGTAATGGGGGCAATATTACGGTCAACATCACTGAGTTTGTAGACGATGAAATCAAGGCTATGCCCGCCATTAGTGAGGTGAAATCAATCGGTGCTACTTTACCTTATTTGAAAGACTGCTATTTTTATTGCAAAGGCACCAACAAGCGTATGCGCGATTTGGCCCGTTGGCCGATGGAGAACGGTTCGGTCATCCGCATTCTGGATGACTGTGCCAGCTATGTCATTATAGCCGACCAGTCTGTACAGCCTACATCGGAACTTCCTTCCCATCTTAGTGTACACAACAATCTGATAGCGAAAGGTTCTCCCTATAAAGCTTCGGTGCATACGCATCCTATTGAGCTGGTAGCCATGACTCACAACAAGAAGTTTCTGGAAAAAGATGTAGCTTCGAACCTGCTTTGGAGTATGATACCGGAAACAAAGGCTTTCTGTCCCCGCGGTTTGGGCATCATCCCTTATCAACTTCCCAGCTCGGTAGAATTGGCTGAGGCTACCATCCGCGAACTGGATGACTATGATGTAGTGATGTGGGAGAAACATGGTGTGTTTGCTGTGGATGTGGATGTGATGGCTGCTTTCGACCAGGTGGATGTACTCAATAAATCCGCCCTTATTTATATCGCTGCCAAAAATATGGGTTTTGAACCGGATGGTATGAGCCAGCTTCAAATGAAGGAAATGTCCGTAGCGTTTAATTTGCCCAAATAATTGTTTTAACAGATAGTGTGTAATTATGTATAGAATGATATTGAATGAGACCTCTTATTTCGGTGCCGGCTGTCGCGAAACGATTGCCGTGGAGGCTGCCCGCAGAGGTTTCAAAAAGGCTTTCTTTGTAACGGACAGAGATTTGATCCGTTTCAAGGTGGCTGATAAAGTGATTGAAGTTTTCGAGAAGAACAGTATACCTTATGAGCTCTTCAGTGATGTGAAGGCCAATCCTACCATTACCAATGTACAGAATGGTGTGGCTGCTTTCAAGGCATCCGGTGCCGATTTTATCGTGGCTTTGGGTGGCGGCTCTTCCATTGATACGGCAAAAGGTATTGGTATTGTTGTGAATAATCCGGATTTTGCAGATGTGAAGTCTCTGGAAGGTGTGGCGGATACTCGTCAAAAGGCTGTCCCTACTTTTGCTTTACCTACTACGGCGGGAACTGCTGCTGAGGTGACCATCAATTATGTTATCATTGACGAAGAGGTCAAAAAAAAGATGGTTTGTGTAGACCCTAATGATATTCCGGCAGTAGCTATTGTTGACCCGGAGCTGATGTATTCCATGCCGAAAGGATTGACTGCTGCAACCGGTATGGATGCACTGACTCATGCCATAGAAAGCTATATAACGCCGGGTGCATGGGCTATGTCGGATATGTTCGAACTGAAAGCCATTGAAATGATTGCTGTCCATTTGAAAGCTGCCGTAGACAATGGCAGCGATTCGGTTGCCCGCGAGGCCATGTCTCAAGCGCAATACATTGCCGGTATGGGGTTCAGCAATGTCGGTCTGGGCATCGTTCATTCCATGGCCCATCCTTTGGGTGCCCATTATGACACTCCGCATGGGGTGGCCAACGCATTGCTTCTTCCTTACGTAATGGAGTATAATGCAGCGTCTCTGGCAGCTTCCAAATATGTCCATATTGCGAAGGCGATGGGAGTCAATACGGAAGGTATGAGCGTGGAAGAAGGTATATGTGCTGCTATTGATGCTGTCCGGAAATTGTCTTTAAGTATTGGCATTCCACAGCGGTTGCGTGAAATCAATGTTAGGGAAGAGGATTTGCATCAATTGGCTATCGATGCTTTCAATGATGTCTGCACCGGTGGCAATCCGAGACCTACATCTGTGGAAGATATAGAAGCTCTGTATCATAAAGCTTTTTAAGGCAAGCGCTATTTTAGGTTACATGTCTATTCCCGTCCGTGATGAATAATATTCGCTGCGGACGGGATTTTTCATAAATAATCTCTATTTTTGTTCCGGAGCTATTATGGAAGGCACGTGTTATGACTAAAAATTATAATGATTTAGGAGTAGAGTTTAAGTACCTTATTGTAAATGACATGGACCAGAGATATGGTCTTTGGGTAAATACTGTGGGCTTTCAGTCTATCCAGCCTAATTCTCCTTATCCGTTGAAGGATCATCCTACCGGTTATTTTTTCAATGCGCAGAAAGGACGGATTCTGCGCGAGTACCAGTTGGTCTATATTACTAAAGGGAGGGGGTTGTTCTCCTCGGAGACCACGCCAGAGAAGCAAGTGTGCAAAGGACGACTGATGGTGCTGTTTCCCGGTCAGTGGCATACATATTATCCTTATGTGCAGACGGGTTGGAATGAATATTATATTGGTTTCGAGGGAGCTGTGATTGATGATATGGTGAAAGGTGGTTTTCTATCGAAAGAGAATCAAGTGTTGGAGGTGGGGTTGAATGAAGAGCTCGTTTCACTTTTCTCTCGCGCTTTGGAAATTGCGGAAGCTGATAAGATTTCTTCCCAGCAATATCTTGCCGGTATTGTGCTACATATGATAGGGATGATATTGTCCATCTCTAAAAACAAGATTTTCGAAGTGGGTGATGTCGATCAGAAAATAGAGCAGGCTAAAATCATCATGAACGAGAATGTATTCAAGGATGTTGACCCGGAAGAACTGGCAATGAAGTTGAATATCAGTTATTCTTGGTTTCGCAAAGTATTTAAGGATTATACCGGCTATGCTCCTGCAAAATATTTCCAAGAGCTAAAGTTGCGTAAGGCTAAGCAATTGCTGGTGGGTACTTCTTTATCGGTGAAAGAAATCTCTTTTATGCTCGACTATAAGTCTACCGAGCATTTCTTCTCCTCGTTTAAGAAACGTACGGGGTTCACTCCATTGGAGTATCGCTCTTATGGTCGGGAAACCGGAGGAGAGGAGGTATAAAACAAAAAAAGACTTAACTTCTAAAAGTTAAGTCTTTTCTGTCGGAATGAGGCGACTCGAACGCCCGACCCCTACGTCCCGAACGTAGTGCGCTACCAACTGCGCTACATTCCGATTGCTTTTGAAAAGTGGTGCCACCAGGAATCGAACCGGGGACACAAGGATTTTCAGTCCTTTGCTCTACCAACTGAGCTATGGCACCTTTTTCGTTTGCGGGTGCAAAGATAAAGAGTTTTTTTTATACCGCAAGGCTTTTTGAGGAAAAATATCTAAAAAAGGTGCCTCTTGCTCTATGGAGCGAGGCACCTTACTTCTAAAAATCATTTGCTATCGAAGACATCAGTCGATATTCGGATTGATGCTGTGCCAGTCTTTGATGGCAGGCAGTACACCCATTTCTATCACCTCGTCACGAAGTGTGCAGAGATGGGCATAGCTTTCTTTCAGTTTGGCTTCTTCTTCGGGCGTGCCGTTCAGTTCCTTATAGTGTACACCGTCTTTGGTAATTTCAGTTTCCATTGCCATCATGATGTGGTCGAAGCCGTGGCTGTGTACATATGTACCGGCAGGCCAGCGGAACGGTTTGCCACCCATCGCTGCAGCTATCATTTCGATAGAGACGTATGCCGGACTCTGGAAGGAAGAACGTCCACGGAGGGCGATGATGTTGGCACCGCCTTTGGTTACCTTAGTCTGGATTTCGACCCACTGTTCTTTAGTCAGGGCAGGGGTACCGATGATATCAAGTAACGGTTTACCGTCCACCTTGGCGGTAGAGGCATATACAGCCATCTGTTCACCATGACCGCCGTAGGTACGGCAATTTTCGATTTTGTCGGGGGCGATGCTGAAGTGCTTGGAAAGTTCACTGCGCAGGCGGGTGCTGTCGAGGGCAGCCAATGTGGTCACTTGTGAAGGTTTCAGGCCGGAATACAATAGGGTAATCAGACCGGTGATGTCGGCAGGGTTGAAAATGACAACCACGTGCTTCACATCCGGACAGTAGGCTTTTACATTCTTACCGAATTCTTCGGCAATAGCGGCATTGCCTTTCAAAAGGTCTTCGCGGGTCATGCCGGCCTTGCGGGCGGCACCGCCTGATGATACCACATACTTGGCACCGGTCAGCGCTTCTTTGATATCGGAGGTAAATGTGATGTTCATTCCTTCGAATCCGCAGTGGAACAGCTCTTCGGCCACACCTTCCAGTCCGGGAGCATAAGGGTCGTACAGACATAGGTTGGGAGTGAGATGCATCATGATTGCAGTCTGTGCCATGTTTGAACCGATCATGCCGGCTGCGCCGACGATTGTCAATTTGTCATTTGTCAGAAATTCCATAATCTTTTTTATTTAAAGGTGAGTAATATCTTTTCTTGCTGATTGTCACGATACAAAGATAACCCTTTTTGAAGAGAGTTGTTCATAGAAAAAAGTTATCTTTTAGAGCAAAAAGTTATTTCTTCTTTCCGAACTGCTGTATTGTACCTAAATTACTTATCTTTGTTGGGAAAATGAAGATAAGTAAGAAACTATGAGCATTGAGTTAGGAAAGTACAATACGCTGGAAGTGGTGAAGGAGGTAGCCTTCGGCATGTATCTGGACGGTGGCGAAGAAGGTGAAATTCTGCTTCCGTCGCGTTATGTCCCCCAAGACTGTAAGGTGGGAGACAAACTGAACGTTTTTATATATCTTGATAACGAAGAACGTCTGGTAGCCACTACTCTGACACCGTTAGTGCAGGTCGGGCAGTTTGCCTGCTTGGAGGTGGCGTGGATAAACCAGTATGGTGCTTTCCTTAACTGGGGATTGATGAAGGATCTTTTCGTCCCCTTCCGCGAACAGAAAATGAAGATGCAGGTGGGAAAGAAGTATGTGGTTCATGCCCATTTGGATGATGAAAGCTATCGTATCGTGGCATCGGCCAAGGTAGACCGTTATCTTTCCAAAGAGAAGGCCGCCTATGAGTCGGGGCAGGAGGTGGATATCCTGATTTGGCAGAAGACGGATTTGGGATTCAAGGCGATCATCAACGATGAATATAGCGGCTTGCTATATGAGAGCGAGATATTTCAGCCACTGCACACGGGCATGAGGATGAAAGCCTATGTGAAGCAGGTACGTGAAGACGGCAAGATAGACCTGCTGCTTCAAAAACCGGGGCAGGCTAAAGTAGAAGATTTCTCAGCTACGTTGCTGGACTATATCCGTGAACAGGGCGGACGGATAGCTTTGAATGACAAGAGTCCGGCAGAAGAAATCTATGCAACTTTCGGTGTCAGCAAGAAAACCTTCAAAAAGGCTGTGGGAGATTTGTACAAAAAACATCTGGTTGTATTGGAGGAAGATGGAATCAGGATTAGGAATTAGTCCCAGTCATTAGGAATTTCCCTACTTGTAAATAGAGACAATCATTAGGGAGGGGAATTTCCTCTCCCTATTTTTGTCGTACAATAAAAAAAGAAAAGTCATGATACGTCATTTGATATTAAGTGTTTGTCTAGTTCTGGTAGCGTTTCCCGCAATAAAAGCGGCGCCCATAGACGGAATCCGTATAGAAAGTCCATACCGTAGAGTGGTGGTACTGGTCGACGGACAGCAGGTTTGCCTGCCTACTTTCAGTTGTTTTGTAGCCAATCTGCGTGGTAGTTGTCGGGTAGAGGTTTATGAAGCGCCATCCCGTGGGGAGAATTCCCGAAGAGGAAAACTCCTATATGATGAACGTGTGCATTGCTCCATCAATGAAGTGGAAGATATTTTCATTCCAGAGGACAAAAGACCTGGTGGAAACTGGGGTACTTCTAATCATCACAAGCCTGGCAGACCCGGTGACAGACCGTTAGGAGGCGAGCAGCATGAACCGGTGATGTCACCATCTGCCTTCGAACAGTTTATGGGGCTGATGGAAAAACAGAGTTTCGATTCAGACCGTAAGGAAGTGCTCGACCATGCCTTGCTGACCTCTTGGTTCACTACTGACCAGTGTATCCGTCTGATGGATTTTTATCGTTTCGACAGTGAAAAGAAACAGTTGATGAAGAAGATTTATCCTAAAATAGCCGATAAACCGAATTTCTATTATGCGATAGACAAGCTGACCTTCTCGTCGGACAAGAACGAGATAAATGCCTTCATCAAACAATATCATGAGAAGAATAACTAAAAAAAGGAGGGATTATGAAACGGATTATATTTATATTTCTTGCCGCTATGATGAGTACAGCTGTTTGTAGTGCGGCAATGAGCAACAGCAAAGTGCGTAAAGAGACCCGTTTTCTTACGGACAAGATGGCCTATGAATTGAACCTGAGTACAGAACAGTATAATGACGTGTACGAAATAAACTATGATTTCATTTCCGGTATACGTTATCTGATGGATGACGTTCTTCGGGGGGAGGAATGGGCCTTGAATCGCTATTACGATTATCTGGATGTGCGCAATGACGACCTTCGATGGGTGCTGAATAACCGGCAGTACGGCCGTTTCATGCAGGCCGCCTATTTTTACCGTCCGGTTTATGTAAGTGGTGGTCGTTGGTCTTTTAGGGTTTACATCACTTACACCAACCATAATCATTTCTATTTCCCGCGGCCGTATCATTACCGTACATATTGCGGTGGGCATTATCGTACGCACTATCACAACAGCTATTATCGCGGTCGTTACCATCATCCGCACTATACTGGTTCGTGGAGTATTCGGAATGATAAGTCGTACCACACCAGCCGCCGTTCAGATTTCGGTTCGGTGAACATCCGCCCTAATTCGCATAAGCGTCCGGCAGGCAGGGATGATGTATATACCACGCGACGTAGCAACAGTAGTAATAATCGCATTAGCACAGGTACACGTAACAGCAGTACGCGACGTAGTAGTGTGGATAGTGGCAGAAAGTCGAGTAAAGAGAAAATAGAAACCACAAGAATTAAAAATAATGATAAGAGCCCCAGCCGTAGCAGGGTAAAGACGGCAAGCAAGGAAAGAAGAAATGCTTCCGGCGTACGGAGTTCCGAAAGCCGTCGCAGCAGCTCTTCAAGCACTACCCGCAGTTCTACCGGCAGTAGCTCTTCCCGCTCTTCGGAAAGGAGATAGAAGAACAAAAAACTCCCCTCTTGTCAGCCTGGAGGCAGGGAGAGGGGAGAATCAAACACAACAACTAAAATTATACTTCTTTTTTTATTCAATCGGTTCTCCCTTATAGAAATCCAGAATCTTGGTACGGAACAGATAGTCATACTTGGCTTGCAATTCGTCCGATTGGGATTTCATAAGGTTCTGTTTTGCTTCATTGTATTCTACGGCATTTGCTTTTCCGTTCTCATACTTTTCGCTCATCAGCTTGAAAGACTCTTCGCTGGCAACGGTGGCTGTATGGCTGCTGGTATATTTGCTTTCGGCAGCGGCGGCGTTGTACCATGCCTGCTGGATTTCCTTGTAAAGCGTCTTTTTGGCGTTATCCAGTTGCAAGGCATAGTTCTCGCGTTGCAGGCGTGCCGTGCGCACCCGGTTACGGGTAGAGAGGCGGTTGAAAATAGGCACGCTGAGGTTGAAGCCTACGTATTTGTTGAAGTTATCGTTCATCTGCTGGCTGAAGGTGCGGTCGATGGTAGAATAGTAATTCGTACCGAGACTGCCGTTCAGGCTCAGTTGCGGGTAGTAGCTGCTCTGGGCAATACGGATGCTGTGCTTGCTGCCTTCCAGACGAAACTGTGCAGCCTGTATGGAGGCCTTACTCACCATGGCCGTTTGGAATATTTCATCAGGAGGAGTGAGAGGAACCAGATCCGGATTGACTGTCGGAGATTCCAGATTGAACCCTTCAGGTGTTTCCAGCTCGATAAGCTGGCTAAGGTCGAGCAGGGCCAAGTCATGGTTGTTCCTTGTCTGCACTACATTCATCTCGTCTTGTGCCACGCGTGCTTTGGCTTCTGCCAGTTCTGCCGGAGAAGCTTTGCCCAAGTCGGCAAGCCGGCTGATGCGGGCATATTGCTCTTTGCTCAGTTGTACTTGTCCCAACGCCACCTGGTGAAGTTCTTCATTGAACAGCACTTGCAGGTAGGCTGAAGCTATGTTGATGGAAATATCTTCTTTGGCCTTATCCAGGTCGGCAATGGCGGCTTTGAGGTTCAGTTTGGCCAATGCATACTGGTGGGGAATTTCCAGACCGGTAAAAATAGGTATGCTGGTACTGACAGACATATTGGTACCGTGGCTGCTTGTATTGACGTATACGGTGGAGTAGTCTCCCGTATCCTCGTTCTTGATGGCCGTTTGCGTACGTCCCCAGTTCCAGTTCTGGCCGGCGTTGGCATTCAGGTTCGGCAGTCGTGCCCATTTGGCTGTATTTACTTCGACAGCGCTCTGTTCGGCGGCGTTGGCTGTCTGGCGGATGCCGATGTTATGCTCGATGGCATAGTCTATGCATTGGCGCAAAGACCAGCGTTCCTGCGCCTGCATTGAGACACTGCCGAGTATGGCGAGGTATAAGAATATCTTTTTATTCATATCGTATATCTGTTTAAGCTATTCCGTTTCTTAATCCTTTTTCTCTGCACTGCGAATCTTGTCCTGGGCAGTGATGCCGCTTTTGATGGCAATCTTTATGCCGTCGCTCATGCCGACTTGGATAGGACGGCGTTCGAACTTCTGTACCGGTATGCTGTCCGTCATTACGTATACAAAGGTGCTGTCACCATTGAATTCAACGGTACTTTCCGGTACGGCAAGAGCCTTTTGAGCACGTTCCAATACGATTTCTGCGTTGGCAGAATAGCCGGAACGTATCTGTACGCTGTCCGGTGCGGCAATGGCAGCTTTGATTTCAAACTGATTGGCACCGTTTTCTTCCACGCCTTTCGGGGATATGTATTCCAGCGTGGCGTCGAACGAAAGATTCTGCAGGGCGCCGATGGTCAGTTTCACCGGCATGCCTTCGTGTACACGGCCCACTTCCGTTTCGTCGATGTTGCCGCGGAAAATCAGGTCGTTCATGTTGGCAACAGTGGCGATGGTGGTGCCGTCATTGAAGGTATTGCTCATGATAACCGAGTTACCTACTTTGATGGGTACATCCAGAATCAGGCCGGTGATGGTGGAACGTATCAGCGTACTGCTGAAAGAGGCGCTGTTCTTGGTGATGCCTTCCTTTACGATTTCCAGATTGTCTTTGGCTGTCTGTAACTCTTCGCGTGCCTGCTTTACGTTGACTTCTCCCTTTTCGTACTCTTCGGCGCTGATAAGCTTGTCGTCGTACAGCTTCTTGGTACGTGCGAAATCTGTTTCAGCTTGGGTGGTACTGATTTCAGCCAGTCGTACGCGGCTTTCAGCGGAGTTCAATGTGCCCAGCTCTGGAATAACCTTCACTTTGGCAATCACTTCACCTTGTTTTATGCTTTGTCCGGCCTCCTTGTACACTTCAGATATGATGCCGGAAATCTGCGGTTTGATAAGTACTTCGTCTCTAGGTTCCACCTTGCCGGTGGCTACGGTAGTCTTTTCGAGGTCTGTCACTTCCGGAACGACAGTTTCGTATACCTTCACTTTGGGCTGGGACTTTTGGTATAGGAATACAAACGTCCAGATAAATAGGGCAGCTATTACTACCAATAATGCGATTTTCAGATACTTTTTAGTTTTCATCTTATATTTACGATTTAATTATTTACAATTGATATGGCAGCCATTGTTTCATGTTTCACGGTTACCGGTTTATTCATCCCTGATTGCCTCAATCGGCTTGATGGCCATGGCGCGGTAAGCAGGTGCCAGTCCGGCAAGCATTCCCAATGCGATGAGGAGGATGCAGGTCCCGATAGCCAGTCCGAATGAAACCTGATAGTGGGTTTTGACGATGTCCGGACCATTGGCTGCCTTTTCAAGTATTTGCAGCACGAATACGGCAAAAGAAATACCTGCCATACCCGCTATAGTGGTCAGCACCATGCTTTCCGAAAGAATTTGTTGCAGAATGTCTTTAGGACGGGCACCTATGGCACGGCGTATGCCTATTTCCGTTGTGCGCTCCTTGACGGTTACCATCATGATATTCGATACGCCGATAGCTCCGGCAAACAGCGTCCCCAAACCTACCATCCAGATTAGAAAGCGCACTCCAATCATCAGGTTGTCCATCATGGAGAACATAGCTTCCGCATTCAGAAGCATGACGGCTTGTTTGTCATCGGGAGCAATGTAGTGCGCCGCTTTTACAAGACGTTCCACTTCGGGCTGCACGTCTTTCACTTTTACTCCCGGTTTCATGATGAAACATACTACATGCAGTTTCTTTCCGAGGTTGTAGGTCTGTTGCATGGTGGAAAAAGGCAATGTAATGGCTTCAGAGGCCTGCCCTTGTATATTGACATTGCCTTCGGATGAACACATTCCGATAACCCGGTAATAGATACCATTTACCCGGACATATTTGCCGCAGGGGTCTTCACCGGGTTTGAAGAGGCTTTCATAAACACGTTTGCCGATTACACACACTTTACGCGACTCTTTAATGTCGACATCATTGATGAAACGTCCATAGGTCATCTCTTGATGTTCTATCTGTTCATATTCGGGATACAAGCCTTTCACACTACAGTCGTACTTGTTGTCTCCGTAGACAGCCACTTGTCCCCATAAGGCAATGGAAGGCGTGGCAAGCGCCACACCGTCCACATTGCGTACACGGTCCACATCTTCCATCTCCAAATCCCACCATCGTCCTTTGCGAAAACCTTTATAAGCCTCGCTTGTCTTTTGTGCAGCGATAAAGCCCGAGTTGGTTGCAAATCCTTCGAACTGGGATTTTAGTTCTTCCTGCATGCCCTGGCCGCCACCGATAAGCGCCACCAGCATAAAGATACCCCAGAATACGCCGAACGCCGTAAGCAGGCTTCTCGTTTTGTTCCTTGTTATTGTGATGAGGATTTCCTCACACGTATCTATGTCTATTCTCATAATCTTTAATCTGCTCTAAGTGCTTCAATAGGACTGATACTTACCGCTTTCTTAGCCGGGAAGAACCCAGCCAACGTACCCGCTATGATAAGGGTCAGGGTAGCTTGGATAGCAATACTGAGGTCTACGGTGGGATCGGAGAACATGGTCTGCTGGAACATGCCGGCATCCATCGTCTGGCTACCGAAAGCAGAGTTCATCCATTCCGTCACCCCGATGCCTGCCACCATACCGATATAACCGAATAGCGTAGTGATAGTCACGCTTTCCACAATAATCAGCCAAAGGATGGAGAAAGGTTTTGCTCCCAATGCCTTACGGATACCAAATTCCCGGGTACGTTCTTTCACGGTAATCAGCATTATGTTCGACACGCCGACAATCCCACTCAACAGTGTGAAGATACCGATAACCCAGATTGCAGTCCGGAGGATACCCATTGCATTCTGTGTCTGCAGATAGTTGGTGAAACGATTCCATATCCATATGGCGCTCTCATCTGTGGGGTCAAAGCGGTGATTGGTGGCAATAGCCTTGCGGTATTCTTTTTCAAAGGCTTCGTTACTTTCTATGCTGTGCAGGTTCTTGGTTGTAAAGATGATGTTATTCAGCTTGTCTCCTTTATTATAGATGGTCTGCAAGGTGGAGAAGGGGATATACGCTTCGTTTGCCTCGCGGTCTCCCTGGTCATTGTAGAGGCCTACTACTTGATAGGCCACTCCACTGGCATTGACAAATTGTCCGATGGGTTCAGTATGCGTTTTTCCGAAAAGGATATCTGCAGATTTCTTATGGAGGATGATGACTTTACGTCGGTCTTTCAGGTCGTTGTAGTTGATGAAACGTCCGTCCGCTGTTTTCACGGTTTCCACTTCGGTGTAGTTGGGATATACGCCCAGCAGAGAGATATTGATATATTCTTGTCCGAAGCTGACGTTTACATTACTTTGACGCACGGTGGCACCGGCACTGATGACATTTTCAGTGAATTGCTTCTCCGTGTCATCCATGTCCCGGTTGTCCAGTTGGACGCGGCGTCCTTCTTTCAGACCGTCGTATGACTTGGTGGTCCAGCCGGGGAAGATGCGGATAGAGTTCAAGGCACGCTCCGACGCATTTTGCTCGAAGGCATGTATGATACCGTTTCCGGCTCCGAGCAGCACGATGAGCATGAAGATTCCCCATGCCACGGCAAAGCCCGTCAGGAATGTACGCAGTTTGTTGCGTTTGATGGTTCCGTATATTTCTTGCCAAAGGTCTATCATTGATAATTAAAAATTAAGAATTAAAAATTAAAGGGGGAGGGGGCTCTTCCTTTATTATTTCATGAATCCGTCTTTTCCGAACGGGCTTGCATCGTGGTTCAGATTCGTCTCGATGCTACCTATGATACCGTCTTTGATATGGATAATCTTGTCCGTCTGGTTGGCAACACCGCTTTCGTGGGTCACGACTACGATGGTCATGCCCGTATCGTGCAGTTCCTTTAGAATCTGCATCACCTCTACGGAAGTCTTGCTGTCGAGCGCGCCGGTAGGTTCATCGGCAAGGATAATCTGCGGTTGGGTAATGAGGGCACGGGCGATGGCTACACGTTGTTTCTGTCCACCGGACATCTCATTTGGCATGTGGTGTGCCCACTCTTTCAGCCCCAGGCGGTCCAGATATTCCAGTGCCAGCGCATTACGTTTGCGGCGGCTCACTCCTTGATAAAAGAGAGGAAGCGCCACATTCTCCACTGCATTCTTGAAGGAAATGAGATTGAAGGACTGGAAGATGAAACCAATCATACGGTTGCGGTACTCGGCTGCCTTCGTTTCGCTGAGGTTCTTGATGAGGGTACCGTTCAGATAATATTCCCCCGTGTCGTAACTATCCAGAATACCCAGTATATTGAGTAAAGTGGACTTTCCCGAACCCGATGAGCCCATGATGGAAACAAATTCGCCTTTCTGAATGTCGAGGTTGATACCTTTGAGCACATGCAGCGGTGCTCCGTTGTTGTAGGTCTTGTTAATGTCTTTTAGTTGTATCACTGTTTTCCCTGTTTATTGCTTTACTCTTATTAATTTTCACTATTAGACGCAGCAATGCTACGAAAAGTTGCAAAAGTTGCAAACTTTTTTAAAAAAAGATTTTGCAGTGTCGTTTTTCTTTGTGATTTTTGTAACCATGAATGTGATTAACTAACCCTTTAAACAAAAGTAATATCATGAATTCAAACATGGAAAAGCCCTATGTAGTGGGCATTGACATAGGCGGAACAAACACCGTCTTTGGTATTGTAGACGCACGCGGAACTATTATTGCAAGCAGTTCCATCAAAACCGGAGCTTATGAGGACGTCAATGATTACGTAGACGAAGTTTGCAAGAATCTGTTGCCGCTCATTATTGCCAACGGTGGAGTAGACAAGATAAAAGGTATCGGTATCGGTGCTCCTAACGGAAACTATTACAGCGGTACTATTGAGTTTGCCCCGAACCTTCCCTGGAAGGGTGTAATTCCTTTGGCTGCCATGTTTGAAGAGCGCTTGGGTATCCCTACCGCTTTGACAAACGACGCCAATGCTGCCGGTATCGGTGAAATGACTTACGGTGCGGCTCGTGGTATGAAAGACTTTATCATGATAACTCTTGGCACCGGTGTAGGTAGCGGTATCGTTATTAACGGTCAGATGGTATATGGCCATGACGGTTTTGCCGGAGAGTTGGGACATACTATTATCCGTCGTGAAAACGGACGTCTCTGCGGATGCGGACGTCACGGCTGTCTGGAAACTTATTGTTCGGCTACGGGTGTGGCGCGTTCTGCACGTGAGTTCTTGACCAAGAGTACCGAACCGAGTTTGTTGCGCGACATTCCGGCAGAAAACATTACTTCCAAGGATGTGTATGATGCAGCGGTGAAGGGTGACAAGATTGCTCAAGACATCTTTGAGTTTACCGGAACCATCTTGGGTGAGGCTTTGGCTGACTTCATCGCTTTCTCCAGTCCGGAAGCTATCGTGTTGTTCGGTGGTCTGGCAAAAGCGGGAGACTATATCTTCAAGCCTATCCAGAAAGCTATTGACGACAATGTATTGAATATCTACAAAGGTAAGACCAAGTTGCTGGCTTCCGAGTTGAAGGACTCTGATGCTGCAGTGCTGGGTGCCAGTGCGTTGGGCTGGGAGCTGAGAGATATCAAGTAATCAATATTAGGGAAACTGATAAAGGAGGGGATATGTCAAAACTCCCCTTCTATCGAAGTCACCCTCGCTACACCTATCTGTGGCGAGGGTGATTTTTAGTTTATGAGAGTTTCGACACACCTTTTTTTCTTTGGTGGCACATATTCCTCAGCAATAAAGTTATGTCACAAGTTGCTTCCACACTTCCACCCATTCTCTGTATCCCTTTATTCATTGGGGTTGCGGATGCTGTGGAAGCAACTTGAAAAGGTGGAAGCAACTTTTGCTTCCACCTTAAATTTACGCCAAATAATCTATTAATGTCTTGTAGTACAATAAATTAATAGGATATGGGGCAATTTGCCAATATCGTGTAAACAAGCTATTGGTTTCCTGCAAACACGGTATTAACTTCGTAAAAGCCCGTGCGATAATAGGTGGAAGTCAGGTTTTTGGTATGGATAAGATAGGTATTCAGTATAGGCAAGCTATGCATATGAGAGCTGTTTAACGGCCGTGAGGCGTTCGCCTAACGGCCATAAAGCACCTTGTTGACGGTCGTTAGCAGAGCGTCTCACGGCCGTTGGGCGCTGATAAACTAACATATCAGCAAGAAGGAAGGCTTATGTGAAAGGAAAGGAGCGCAGGCTTACAATGTTTTGAATGAGGGAGTAGCAGTAGAGTATCGCATGGTGTGTATGCCTACTGTGTATATCACTAAAAAAGGGAAACCGACATTGTCAGTTTCCCTTTTTTATTTCGAAATAGGAGTCTGGAATTAACCGTTAACTCTTTTTTCTTTGATTCTTGCTTTCTTACCGGTAAGAGCGCGCAGGTAGTACAGTTTAGCGCGACGAACTTTACCCACCTTGTTCACTTCGATGCTGTCGATAGCCGGTGATTCAATCGGGAAAATACGTTCTACGCCTATGGTTCCTGACATCTTACGTACTGTAAAACGCTTCTTGTCTCCATGTCCGGCAATCTTGATAACAACACCACGGTACAGCTGTACACGTTCCTTGTTACCCTCGACAATACGATATGCTACTGTTACAGTGTCACCTGCCTTGAAGCTCGGGTGCTGTTTTCCGGTAGCAAATGCTTCTTCTGCAATTTTAATTAAATCCATTGTTTTTATTATTAAATTGTTTCATCGTTACAACGCAACATACCAGGCTTCTCTCTTGGTGTCCTGACAGCGATTGCGCGAAAGCGGTGCAAAGGAACGAATTATTTGCCAGATACACAAGTGCTTCAAGCTTTTTTTCGCCAGTTGGGATGATTTTTGAGCGTTTCATTCTGCTAAACGCAAGTCTAAATAATCGGTTAATTGTGTGGCTCAGTCGCAAAAGAAAAGTATATTTGTAGCAATTTAAAACTAAATGAATATGAAGAAACAAACTTTCAGTCTCCTTGCGGGGGCAGTGTTGGCGGTTGCGCTTCTATTGGTTTCCTGCCATTCTTCCTACGAAGTAACCAAGGTAGAGGGAGGCAGAATTCCCATGAACTCTGTCTGGGATGCCGAGCCGGATGCCGAAGCCGTGGCTCTGCTGGCGCCTTACAAGGCCCGGATGGACAGCGTTATGTATCATGTGGTGGGAACCGCAGAAATGTCGATGGACAGATTCCGGCCCGAAAGCCTTTTATCCAATCTGATTGCAGATGTACTGCGTGAGGCTGCGGTGGAAGTGCTGGGCAAACCGGCCGATATGGGGCTAATCAATATCGGTGGAATCCGGAATTCCCTGACGGAAGGAGATATCACTACCGAAAACATCTATGAGATATTGCCTTTTGAGAATTCGCTCTGTGTGCTGACGATGAAAGGCTCTGCCATGAAGCACTTGTTTGAAAACATTGCGGTGAGACTTGGTGAAGGGGTGAGTGGTATACAGTTGGAAATCAGCAAGGATGGCAAGCTGCTCCAGGCTTCCATTGCCGGCAAGCCGGTGGAGGATGACCGTGACTATACGGTTGCCACGATTGATTATCTGGCTGATGGAAACGATGGAATGACGGCTTTCCTGCAGGCGGATAAAAGGGAGTGCCCGGATGGGGCTACACTGCGTGGTCTGTTCATGAAGTATGTGGAGAAGCAGACGGCAGCCGGCAAGAAGGTGACTTCGCGCATGGAGGGAAGAGTGGTCGTTAAAGAGTAAGCATTAAAAAAACAGAAGTTCTATGAAACATATGTATTCCTTGGCAGCCCTGCTGCTTTTCATGCTCCCCGCATCGGCACAGCAAGAGGGGCGTGTCATTACTGAAGAACCCCTTTGCCTGGTGTCCGCCGATTCTGTATCGTCCGGCCAATCCGGAAAACAACTGTTTATCCTGCACACCAGCGATACGCACAGCCGTATAGAACCCATCAGCGCCGAGGCTGCCGACGAGTATGCCGGGATGGGCGGTGTGGTGCGCCGTGCCGGTTTTGTAAAGCAGTTTCGCGGCAAGCATCCGGATATGTTGCTGCTGGATTGCGGAGACATCTCGCAAGGTACCCCTTATTATAACTTTTTCAAAGGCGAGCTGGAGGTCAAGATGATGAACCTCATGGGCTATGATGCCATGACGATAGGTAATCATGAATTTGATTTCGGACTTGAGAATATGGCGGAATTGTTCCGTATGGCGGATTTTCCCGTGGTCTGTTCCAATTATGACGTGACGGGTACGGTACTCGAAGGGCTGGTGAAGCCTTATATCACCTTGGTGCGCGAAGGGGTGAAAATCGGAATCTTCGGCCTGGCCCCCAAGATGGAAGGGCTGGTGCAGGCGGATAAATGCATAGGCATTGTCTACAACGACCCGATAAAGGTGGCCCAAGAAATGACAGACCTTCTCAGGGAGAAGGAGAATTGCGAGGTTGTGATTTGCATGTCTCATTTGGGTATCCGCAGTGCAAATCCCGAAGGCGCTTCCGACGAGAACCTGGTAGGCAAGACGCGTGGCATTGATGTCATTTTGGGAGGACATTCGCATACTTTTATGGAAAAGCCTGCCGTTTATCTGAATGCGGACGGCAAGAGCGTTCCCGTGCTGCACACCGGAAAGAGTGGCATCTACGTAGGAGAAATGGTACTTACTTTAACTGAAAAATAGCATGATGAAAAGACTCACCCTCCTTTTATGGGTTGCAGGATTGTTTATATTGGGATTATCTTCACTTCACGCCCAGACGGGAGGCCCGTTTCTTCCTTCGGCTGCAGACAACCGGTGCCGGCAATGGGTGGACTCCGTGTTGTCAGGTCTGAATGTACACGAAAAAGTGGGGCAGCTCATCGTTGCCACCATTCCGGCCAGAGCAGACAAGGCCACGAAAAAGCAGATGCGCGAGCTGGTAAAGAAATACAAGGTCGGTGGCTTGCTGTTTTCCGAAGGTACTCCGGAAGAGCAGGCTATCTTGACCAATATGGCCCGGAAGGATGCCAAGATTCCCGTTATGGTTACTTTCGATGGAGAGTGGGGACTGTCAATGAGGCTGAAAGGCGCTCCGGACTATCCCCGTAATGCCGCCTTGGGATGTATCGAGGACAATGGCCTGATTGAAGAATATGGACGTGAGGTGGCCCGCCAGTTCCGCGAATTGGGGGTACACGTCAATTTTGCACCCGATGCGGATGTCAATACGAATCCGCTGAACCCGGTGATACACGTACGCTCCTTTGGCGAGAACCCGCAGCGGGTGGCGGAAAAGGTGGTGGCATACAGCCGTGGGCTCGAAAGCGGGGGCATACTTTCCGTTTGCAAGCATTTCCCCGGGCATGGCGATACGGATGTGGATTCTCATAAGGCGCTTCCCGCCTTGCACTACGACCGTGCACGCCTGGACAGTGTGGAACTTTATCCCTTCAAGGAAATGGTACGTGCCGGATTGGGGGGTGTCATGGTAGGCCATCTGCAAGTGCAGGCGCTGGACCCGGACGGGGTGACTCCTTCTTCCTTGTCGCGGAATGTGGTGACCGGGCTGTTGAAGGATGAACTCGGCTTTAAAGGGCTGGTGTTTACCGATGCCTTGGACATGAAGGGTGTGTCTGCCATTCCGCAGGTAACTACCAAAGCGCTGCTGGCGGGAAATGATATGGTGCTGGTACAGTTCAATACGAAGAATGCGGTGCAGGAGCTGGTAGATGCAGTGGAGTCGGGACAACTGAGTAAGGACGAACTTGATGCCAAGTGCCGCAAGGTATTGATGTACAAGTATATGCTTGGCTTGAGAAACCGCCAGCCGCAACTTCGGGTCAGCGGAATGAGCTATCGCATCAATACGGAGGAAGCGCAGGCGTTGGCTGCCAAGTTGCGCCGTTCGGCAGTGACTGTATTGAACAATTATTTCGATGTCCTCCCGCTGGCACCGGTGGAAGGTGATATTGCCGTGCTCAGCATCGGAGAGAAGGAGGCAGATGCTCCCTTTGTGGAAGCTATGAAAAAGAATGCAGGCATCAGCCATTTCCACTTGCCTTGGAATGCCGATGAGGCTCTCTGGCAGGAAGTGCAGGGGCAGTTGGCTGCTTTCCGTCGCGTGGTTATCAGCATCACCGGTTCGGCTTATGTCAGCGACCGTGATGTGGCCTTTCTGGAAGGCTTGAACCTGCGTGCTCCGCTGGTCTATACTTTTTTTACCTCTTACCGTACATTGCAACCTCTGATGCCCGCACTTGCCAAATCTAGCGCTGTGGTGCTGGCACATTCGGCAGAGACGGATTTGCAGCAATACGTGGTTGATGTTCTTTTTGCCAAAAAGCCGGCCAGTGGCAGAATGTCGATGAGTATCGGTAAACTGTTTCCAGCGGGAACGGGCTGTATGATTGAACCGGGCATGAAACCGGGGAAGACTGTTCCGGAAGATTACGGCATGAAATCGTATGTGCTGCAAAGTATCGATGCCGTTGCCCGGAAGGGACTGGAAGCGGGAGCTTATCCCGGTTGCCGCGTGCTGGTGTGGAAAGACGGACTGCCGGTATATGACAAAGGCTTCGGAACCCACTCTGATAAGGATACCACTACTGTCCGTTCTTCGGACCTTTTTGATTTGGCTTCGCTGACCAAGACTACGGCTACGTTGCTTGCCGTCATGAAACTGTATGATGAGGGCAAGATAAAACTGGATGACAAGGTTTCCGCTTATCTGCCCTTCTTGCGCAATGGCAACAAGCGGAACATTACCATCCGCGAACTTTTGTTCCACGAATCGGGGCTTCCTCCCTATATCCGCTTCTACCTGGACATCATAGACCCGAATTCGGTACACGGTCCGTACTCCCAGAGTTGGGTGGACGAGTGGCATCGTACGCAGGTAAGCGAGCATAGCTATTATTGTTCCGATTTTAAGTTCCGGAAAGGGATGGTGTCCGACAAGAATACACCGGTCTATACCCTGCACATGGCAGATGGCATGTGGCTGAACAAGAGTTTCAAGAATTCTATCCTTCAGCGGATAGCCAAGTGCGAGTTGGATGGCAAACGTTATGTTTACAGCGACCTCGGCTTCGTGCTGTTGCAGCAGGTAGTGGAGAAGGTGACGGAGCTGCCGATGGATTTGTACCTTGCCCGTGAGTTCTATGCCCCGATGGGATTGCAACGTACTATGTTTCTGCCTTTGACGAAGTTCACCAAAGCGGAAATCATGCCCACGGCATCCAATGACTTCCTGCGTCGCCAGGATATATGCGGATATGTGCATGACGAGACTGCTGCCTGCATGGGTGGGGTGTCCGGTAATGCAGGACTTTTCTCTACGGCCGAAGAGGTGGCAAAGGTTTATCAAATGTTGCTGAACGGCGGTGAATTCAATGGCAAGCGTTTCTTGAGTGAGGCAACCTGCCGTTTGTTTACGACGGAGAAATCTGCCATCAGCCGTCGCGGTCTGGGATTCGACAAGCCGGATGTATCCATTGTGAAGCGCAGCCCTTGTGCTCCTTCCGCTCCGGAAGCAGTATATGGACATACCGGATTTACCGGTACTTGTGCTTGGGTGGACCCGGAAAACAAGACAGTGTATGTATTCCTCAGCAACCGCTTGTGCCCCAATGTATGGAACACGAAACTGGGTGACATGAATATAAGAAGAGATATCCAGGAATTGATTTATAAAAGTATTATTCCGCAAATCCCCTAAAAACAATCTATCTATAAGGAATGAAGAGAATATACCTGCTTGCCTATATCACTATATTGTGTTGTCTTTGTCCGCTTCTGAAAGCGCAGCTTGGCCCGATGCCGTTTACTCCGGTGCCGCCGAACGACCCTTCGCTTGTACGTCTCTTGAACAGTGACGTGCGGTGCAGGCAGTGGGTGGATTCCGTCATGCAGCGTCTGACTCTGAAAGAACGCATCGGACAACTGTTCATCTATACGATTGCCCCCCAGCAGGACAAGGCCAACAAGGAACTGCTGCGTAAGGTGGTGGAGGACTATAAGGTAGGCGGTCTGTTATTCTCCGGCGGATTGATGCAGAACCAGGTGATGTTGACCAATGAGGCGCAGCGGATGGCGGAAGTTCCGCTGATGATTACCTTTGACGGTGAATGGGGACTGGCTATGCGCCTCCGCGGTACTCCGAACTTTCCGCGAAACATGGTGCTGGGCTGCATACAGAACGATACACTGATTTATGAATATGGGCGCGAAGTGGCCCGCCAATGCCGTGAACTGGGGGTGCAAGTGAATTTTGCTCCTGTAGCGGATGTGAATATCAATCCCAAGAATCCGGTTATCAATACCCGTTCCTTCGGTGAAAGTCCGTTCAATGTGGCGAACAAGGTTGTTGCCTACTCCAAAGGGTTGGAGGATGGTGGTGTACTTTCTGTCAGCAAGCACTTTCCGGGGCATGGGGATACGGATGTGGATTCTCATAAGGCGTTGCCCGTGCTGCCTTTTACCCGTGCCCGTCTGGACAGTATAGAGCTTTATCCTTTCAGAAAAGCCATTCGTGCCGGATTGGGAGGAATGATGGTGGGGCACTTGGAGGTGCCTACCATAGAGCCGCAAAAGGGGCTCCCGTCTTCGCTTTCGCGTAAGGTAGTTTCCGGTCTGTTGGTGAATGACCTCGGCTTTCAGGGGCTTGTCTTTACAGATGCCCTTGCCATGAAAGGGGTATCGGGCAATGAAAGCATCTGTTTGCAGGCGCTGAAAGCCGGCAATGATTTGCTGCTTGTCCCCCGGCGTATTAAGGAAGAAGTGGAGGCTGTGCTTGCCGCTGTGAAAAAAGGGGAGCTGACAGAGAAAGAGATAGAGGCGAAATGCCGTAAAGTACTGAAATATAAATATGCCCTTGGGTTGGAAAAGAAACCCCATGTACAGCTTTCAGGTTTGGGGACCCGCATCAATACTCCGAAAACGCGTGATTTGATGCGCCGGCTGAACTTGGCGGCCATCACTGTGCTGGATAACCGGGACGAGGTACTTCCGCTGGACCCTTCCATCGGTGAAGTTGCCGTGCTCAATGTGGGAGAAGCGCAGGAAATCCAGCCGTTCCTCAAGGAACTGTCGCAGTATACCCGTCCTGTGGAGTTCCATTTGGGCAAGAATCTGCCGGAGGCTGACGGGAACCGTTTGAGGAATGCGCTGGCCAAGTACAAACGTATTCTGGTCTGTGTCACCGAACACCGTTTGACGCCCTATCAGAATTTCTTTGCAAAGTTCGCTCCTGACGTACCGGTGGTTTATCTGTTCTTTATTCCTGGCAAGCAGGTATTGCAGATAAAACAAGGGGACGCTGCTGCTGAAGCGGTGATTTTGGCACACTCCTCCAACGAGGAGGTACAGCGGCAGGTTGCCCGGATTGTTTATGGCAGCGCTTGTTCAGAGGGACGCTTGTCTGCCAGTATCGGTAGTCGGTTTGCTGCCGGTGCGGGAGTGACGCTGACTCCTCAAAGCGCCCCCCGCTTTGTACCCGAAGAGCATGGTATGAATTCCCGTCTGCTGGCTGAAATAGACAAGATAGCTGAAGAAGGCATTCGTGAAGGGGCTTACCCCGGTTGCCAGGTGGTGGTGCTGAAGGATGGTAGGGAGATGTATAATAAAGCTTTCGGTACCCACGTCTGGAACGAGGCCGGAAGCAAGGCGCTTCCCGTAAAGAAGACGGATGTATACGACATCGCTTCGCTGACAAAGACCACAGCCACGCTGCTTGCTGTGATGAAGTTGTACGATGGCGGACGCCTCAATCTTACAGACCGGGTGTCGGATTATCTGCCTTTCCTACAGGATACGGACAAGAAGAATATTACGGTACGCGAACTGCTGATGCATGAATCCGGTCTACCTTCTACCTTGCTATTCTATCAGGAAGCGATTGATGAAGAGAGCTACACCGGCACTTTGTTCAAGGCACGTCCCGATGCCCGGCATTCCGCACGCATCGGACGGCAGACTTGGGCGAACCCTAAGTTCCGCTTCCGTCAGGGACTGACGTCGAAGGTGCAGACACCGGAATATACGATGCAAGTGTCCGACAGCCTTTGGCTGAACCGTTCCTTCAAGCAAGAGTACTTGCAGAAGATTGTGGATACTTCGCTTAGAGATAAACGTTACCGTTATAGTTGTGTGGGCTTTATCTTGTTGCAGCAGTTGGTCGAGGCGCGCACCGGCATGTCTATGGACGAATATCTGGCCAAGGAATTCTATACTCCGATGGGATTGGAGCGTACGGGGTATCTTCCTCTGCGCTTCTTGAAGAAGGAAGATATTGTACCTTCATCAACAGATCCTTTCTTGCGTAAGACTACCTTGCAAGGATTTGTACATGATGAATCTGCAGCTTTTCAGGGCGGCGTTTCCGGTAATGCCGGGCTGTTCTCCACTGCCGGAGAAGTGGCAAAAGTCTATCAGATGTTGCTGAATGGGGGTGAACTGGACGGTAAGCGCTATTTGAGCAAGGAGACTTGCAGGGTATTTACTACCACCGTCTCAAGGATAAGCCGCCGGGGGCTGGGATTTGATAAGCCCGACCGGCGTAATCCCCAGAAGAGTCCCTGCGCAGAGTCTGCCCCTGCTTCTGTCTACGGTCATACCGGTTTCACGGGTACTTGCGCCTGGACAGACCCGGAGAACGGCTTGGTTTATGTCTTTTTGAGCAACCGCACCTATCCGGATGTGTGGAATAACAAGTTGATGAGGCTGGATATAAGGATGAGGATTCAGGAGGCGGTATATAAGGCGATGCTGAGAGGAAAAAAATAATTGGTACAAATTAAAAAGAGCCTCCCTTGCTCACGCAGGAAAGGCTCTTTTCTTCTTCAATTTTGAAACAATTAAATTCTATCTGTTAAGCTTTAAGTGTGTGTCTTATCAGAACGCAATACCTACGCGCAGACCGAAATTGCTCAAACCGTCTACGCTGTACGTAAAGAGGTCACCTTTGTTCGTACCGTAGCTGTAATAGGCTGCGAAATGCAAGCCCGGTCCATAAGCCCAAGGATACACATTGAAACCAATTTCAGGAGATACATAGAAACCCCATGTATCTTTGTTGGCTTCGAATACGTTGAAAGTTGACTTCAACTGTGCATATTCAGCACCCAGTTTTACACCGGCATACGGCTGGAATGCACCTCCACGGTTCCATACATAGCGGGAGGCCAGCCCGAAAGGCAACTGGAATGCAGTGTGCTGCTGGTCGGTATTCAGACTGCCGCCTTCGCCTACGGGAAGTGTCTGCCGACCGAAATACTCATGGTTGCTATGGTAGTTCAAGAAAGCTCCCAATGCAAAATTGTCTGTCAGGAAGTAACCGCCTTCAAAATTCATACCCCAGCCGCTTGATTTGTCGGCGAAGTTGTTGCTGAGAGGAAAGTTATATTGCCAGTCGATATTGGCATAACCGTTATCGGTCATCTGTGCCTTCGTCGGTAGGGCGAAGACGAGAGCAAGAGCGGTAACCGCAAATACTCTCAAGGAAAGATATTTTATTGTTTTCATACTTTGTTCTTGTTTTTTGGTTCAATGGCAACTTCCCAGTCCGGAAAGGATGCTGCCGTATTATTCTTGTTACCTTAATATTGGGTAACCCGTCATTTGTCACTTATAGCTCGTAGCTTGTCACTACTTGTTAGTCAGGTAAGTTGATTGAGTGAAAGCTTGGTTCACACCTTGCACGGCAAGTTTGGTATTGACAGAAGTAGAACCACTCAGCAAGCCGCTCATATAGCTGGTCCACAGAACAGGAAGTTTCTCGCTCTGGCCTTGCGGCGCCTCCAGATTCAACAATTCGCTGATAAAGGAACCGGTGCTGTAGGAATAGTTCACGGCATAGGGATAATACCATCCGCCCCAGTTGCCCCAGTAAGGAGCATCCCAGTAGCCTGGATAGTTCCACCACCATTCGGGACGTCCGTAGTCGGTGAAGTAATAGGTACTTCTGACATAGCTTACCTGCAAGCCAAGGTCGGCTTCTTCCCGGTCATCCACACGGATGTAGCCGCGGCTATTCATGTTAGTGACATAAGCGTTGAGAATTTCCTGGGCATTCTCATCTTTCCAGTATTCGGCGTTTTCCTTATCACCGATGACCAGAATGCTGTCCGGCAAGTAATAAGTTTCGAAGGTTTTGAAATCCGCCTTCTTGTCATAGTTGGTATAAACCAGATAATTATTGTCCAGCTTATCCATGTCAGGGTCTTTTTCGCAAGATGCAAGCGTCACTGCAAAGACCGCTAATAATAGGGGAATAAATTTCTTCATACTTTTATAATTGTTTAGGTTTAATATAAATTCCTGCCCTATGGTACCTTAGGCTTTTGTGAGAAAAAACAAGATAGGATATAAAAGGTTCACGTAGAGGTATGTTAAAAGTGATAAAGGAATAGGGTGACAGCACTTTTAACGTAACTGTCACCCTATTGCACTTATCATGTCATTACTTTATCCCCCTGTCATCTTTTCCATATCCGTGCTGTCCATCCTCCTCCGGGTGCCATGTGTATGTTCAGCTTGTCCCCCGAGGTCACGGTGCGTACTTCTTTCTTGTAGTCGGTTGCTTCCCGGTCGGCATTGATGCCGTCGGAAAAGATTTCGGCTTCGTAACTTCCTTCTCCGAGGAAGGAAAGGTCGATGGTACAGTCGCGTGGTGTCCAGTCGGTCATGGAGGCGACGTACCAGACGTCTCCCTTGCGGCGTGCCAGTGTAAGGTATTCACCTACTTCACCGTCCAGTGCCACGGTCTCGTCGAAAACGGTAGGCACTTTGGCAATGAAGTCCGTGCATTCCTGCTCCTTCATATATTTGCTGGGGCTGTCGGCAAGCATTTGCAGCGGGGCTTCGAAGAGGGTGTATATCGCCATCTGGTGGACGCGCGTACCCTGGCTCATCGGATGGTCGTTGACGGCACGGAAGGTTTCGCGGGTTGCGTTCATCATGGCTCCCGGTGTGTAGTCCATCGGGCCGACAAGCATGCGCAGGTAGGGAGCAGTCACGTCATAGCGTGGGAAGTTGTGGAGGGGGGCTCCGTTCACTATCGGTTCCCATTTGGCGTTCTCCAATCCCTTTACACCTTCAAAGTTCAAGACGTTGGGATAGGTGCGCTGTATACCGTATGGCTTGAGGCCATGCAGGTCCAATACCAGGCGGTGCTCGGCGGCGTAGGCTACAATGCGTTCTACGGACTGTACCAGTGGCTGGTCGTCACGGTCGAAGAAGTCTATCTTGAAGCCCTTGATACCCATCTGTGCATAGTGGCTGAATGCGGCTTCCGTATCTTTGGCAGAATTTCGCCAGCTTGCCCAGAGAATGATGCCGACGCCCTTCTGGTTTCCGTAGGCTACCAGTTCCTTTAAATCGATATCCGGATTCAGGTCTTTCAATAAGGATTCGTTTCCGCTCCAGCCGTCATCGATGATGATATATTCCAGGTTGTTGTCGGCGGCAAAGTCGATGAATGCCTTATAAGTCGGGGTGTTCATGCCGGCTTTGAAGTCTACGCCAGTCAAGTTGCAGGTGTTCCACCAGTCCCAAGCCACTTTGCCGGGTTTAATCCAGGAAATGTCTTTGATGCGGCAGGCGGGGGCAAGACGCTGTGCCATGTCATTGTCGGCAAGCTGCGTGTCCTTTTCGGTGACGAGCACCACACGCCAGGGGAGCTCCTGCTTGGCACAACGGGCGATGTAGTCTGCACGTTTTGTCGGTATCAGGTTCAGCCGGTTGTGTCCGCCGATTGTTTCTTCCAGCGGATAGGGGGCAAATGCTGCCTGCACTCCTTGACGTGTCTGGGGATTTGCAGTGAGGAACATGCCGGGATAGTTTTCCAATCCGGCTTCCATGATAACGGCTTTCTTTCCTCCGTCCAGGCAAACCATCAGTGGGGTGATGGAGAGTGAGTCGGTGTGCATTTTGGACAACGGGGCTTCGTCGTAGTAAGACTCGAAAGAGAAGCAATAGCGCTCACCGTTGCGGTTGTCGTTTATGTAAGGTACAAATGCCTGGTAATCCTTGTCGAAATTGAAGTCCGCAGTTTCGTTGAGGACGATAAACGGCTTGTTCTGTTCGGAAATGAAGCGATAGGCAGCGCCGTCATCGTATGCGCGGAACTGTACGCTGTAGCCTCCGCGGCATTTCAGTGTCAGCTGGTTGTAGACATCCTTCACACTTGCTTTTTTATAGAGGGGAGTGGGGAAGGAGGACTCCACGGACTTGCGTTCTGCACGGATTACTTTTACATTTTTACCGAAAGTTATTGCTTTCTTGGCTGATTTTTCATCTCTGCCTTGCAGGGCGATGGCAGAGGGTTGCAGCACCGTGGTTCCGTCGTGTGCTATCTGCCAGGTGAGGGCTTCTCCGGCATCTACCGTAACGGATAGTTTTCCGTTGGGTGATGCAAGTTGGTATTGCTGTGCACGGACCGTGCCCAAGCAAAGGAATAATAAACAAAAGGTTTGAATAAGGAGGCTTTTCATGTTGATTTATTTTTGAATGATTTTCTTTATCTTCTCCAGTTCCTCGGCAGAGAAGTCTGTATTTTCAGTCGCTTTCAAGTTATCTGCCAGTTGGGCAACGGAGCTCGCTCCGATGATGACGCTTGTCACCAGGTCGTCCTTCAACAGCCAGGCAAGTGACATCTCGGCAAGGGTTTGCCCGCGTGAGGCAGCAACTTCGTTGAGTGCCTTGATTTTTTGCAGCGTCTCGTCGGTCAGTGCTTCTTTCTTCAGGAAAGCCCCCTTTGCCATGCGCGAATCTTCGGGAATACCATTCAGGTAGCGGTTGGTCAGCAGGCCCTGCGCCAGCGGGGAGAAGGCGATGAAGCCGGTTCCGTTCCCTTTGGCTTGCTGCAGGATACCTTCTTCTTCCGGTTCGCGGTTGAAGAGATTGTATCTGCCTTGATAGAGCAGGCAGTGTACATCCCGTTCTTCCAGGTATTTGTAGGCAAACTCGGCCGCCTCTTTGGGATATTTGGAGATTCCTACATAGAGTGCTTTGCCTTGCCGTACGATATCAACCAGTGCTTGCAGGGTCTCTTCAAGCGGAGTATCCGGGTCGTAGCGGTGGGAGTAGAAGATGTCCACATACTCCAGGTTCATCCGTTTCAGACTTTGGTTGAGGCTGCTCATCAGGTACTTGCGTGAGCCCCACTCCCCGTAGGGGCCGGGCCACATGTCGTGTCCGGCCTTGGTGGAGATGAACAGTTCGTCCCGATAGGGCATGAAGGATTTCTTCATAATCATTCCGAAAGTCTCTTCGGCGGAACCGTAGGAAGGACCGTAATTGTTGGCGAGGTCGAAATGCGTGATTCCACGGTCGAAGGCATAGTGCGCCATGGCCTGGGAATTGGCAAATGTGTTCACGTCGCCGAAGTTGTGCCACAATCCGAGTGATATTTCCGGCAGCAGGATGCCGCTTTGCCCGCAACGGCGGAATTTCATGCCGTTGTCATAGCGTTCGGGCGCTGGAGAATAAATAGGGTTTATCATGATATTGTATTTTGTGGGTTATCCCATTATTACTTCTACTGTATGCGTGCCCGGCAGATGGTTCACCACATTGCCTTCTATCGGCTGGCCGTCTACTGTGACGGACTTGATGCCTTTGCACACACCATCGGGATTCTTCACGGTAATATGATATTCTGCCCCGCGGAACCTACGCTTCACGTTGAAGCCTTTCCAGCCTGCCGGGATACAAGGATTGATTTCCAGACCTTCATACGAAGGCTTGATGCCGAGTATGAATTGCGTGATGGCATACCACATCCAGGCAGCCGTTCCAGTCAGCCAGCTGTTCTTGCCTTCACCGGGGCGGGCGGCGTCCTTGCCGGCCACCATCTGGCAGCATACGTAAGGTTCTACTTTATGCAGGGCACTGTGCTCTTCGGTGTACGACGGGCATATCTTGCGGAAATACTCCCAGGAACGGTCACCCCGTCCCAGTACGGTTTCTCCGATGATGACCCACGGGTTGTTGTGGCAGAAGATACCCGCATTTTCCTTGTAGCCGGCGGGATAGGTGGAGATTTCTCCATACTCCACAACATAGCGGGTGAAGGGTGGATTGTTGAGTACAATACCGTGTTCGCAGTCCAGGCGTTCCTTTACGGAGTCCAGTGCTTTTTCTACCATGCCTTCTTCCAGTCCGATGCCTGCCATGGTGCACCAGCCTTGCGATTCGATGAAGATTTGTCCTTCTTCGTTCTCTTTGGAACCTACCTTGTGGCCGAAGTAATCGTAGGCGCGCAAGTACCAGTCACCGTCCCAACCATGTTTTTTTACGGCTTCCACCATATTGTCTATGTAGGTTTGTGCGCGGTTGGCTTCGTCGTCTTTGCCCAAGCGGCGGCACAGTTCCACATAGTCGCGTCCGCACACTACGAACAAGCCGGCAATCATCAGCGATTCCGCCTGACTACCTTCCGTCTGGTTTTCCGTGGTCTGGAAGGATTCATTCGGGTCCCAGGAGAAGCAGTTCAGGTTCAGGCAGTCGTTCCAGTCGGCACGGCCGATGAGGGGCAGCATGTGGGGGCCGAGGTTCTCGATGACATGGTTGAAGGAAACGCGCAGGTGCTCGAACAGAGAAACCTCCGAACCCTCCTTGTTGTCGAAGGGAACGGGCTCGTCCAGGATGCTGAAGTCTCCCGACTCCTTGATGTAGGCCACGGTGCCGAAGATAAGCCACATGGGGTCGTCGTTGAAGCCGCCGCCGATGTCGTTGTTGCCGCGTTTGGTCAGCGGTTGGTATTGGTGGTAGCATCCTCCGTCGGGGAATTGAGTAGAAGCTATGTCGATGATTCGTTCGCGGGCGCGTTCCGGTATCTGATGCACGAAGCCCACGAGGTCTTGGTTGGAGTCGCGGAAGCCCATTCCACGACCGATGCCGCTCTCGAAGAAAGAGGCGGAACGGGACATGTTGAAGGTAATCATGCACTGATACTGGTTCCAGATGTTCACCATGCGGTCCAGTTTTTCTTCGTCGGTCTTCACGACGTAGATGTCCAGCAGGCGGTCCCAGTAGGCTTTCAGTTCGGCAAAGGCAGCATCTACTTTGGCGGTAGTGTCGAAGGCCGAAATCATCGCCTTAGCTTTTACCTTATTTATAATAGGTGAAGAGGGTACACTCTGCTTGAACGCTTCATGCAGAGATTCTTCACGTTCCTCGAACTTTGCCTCCTGCTTGTTTTCCACATAGCCCAGCAGGAAGATGAAGTCGCGGCTTTCGCCGGGTTGCAGTTCTACTTCCAGATAGTGCGAGGCGATGGGACTCCAACCGTGGGCAATGCTGTTGCCCGGTCTGCCTTCTACTACCCGTTCCGGGTCGGCAAACTCGTTGTAGAGTCCCACGAATGTTTCGCGGTCGGTATCGAAACCGTCTACGGGTGTATTGACACTGTAGAAGGCGTAGTGATTGCGGCGTTCCTTGTATTCCGTCTTGTGGTAGATGACAGACCCGTCCACTTCCACCTCTCCCGTGGAGAAGTTACGCTGGAAGTTCTCCATGTCCGTAGCGGCATTCCACAAGCACCATTCGGCAAAAGAGAATAGTTTGAGTTTTCTCACTTTGGCAGAAGTGTTCCGCAAGGTCAGCTTCTGCACCTCTCCCCAGGTCTTCAGTGGGACGAAGAAGAGCAGGCTGGCTTCGATGCCGTCTTTGGCTCCGGTGATGCGGGTGTAGCTCATGCCGTGGCGGCATTCGTAGCTGTCGAGTGCGGTCTTGCAGGGCTTCCAGGTGGGAGACCATACGTTGCCGCCTTCATTGATGTAGAAGTAGCGTCCCCCGTTGTCCATCGGCACGTTGTTGTAGCGGTAGCGGGTGATGCGGCGGAACTTGGCGTCCTTGTAGAAGGAATAGCCTCCGGCGGTATTGGAGATGAGTGAGAAGAAGTCTTCATTGCCTAGGTAGTTAATCCATGGCCAAGGTGTCTTGGGGTCGGTAATGACGTATTCGCGGTTGTCGTCATCGAAATATCCGAATCTTTTGTCTTGCATATTATTTCTTGTATTTAGTTTGATACATTCTTCATTAGTTGTGCCATCCGGCCATTTTCCCGGAAGCACGCTTCAAATTTAAAAACTTTTCTCCTATCACCCTTGTTTGCCCGGCGTGTTTTTTCCCTTCGGAAACATGAAGTACCGGAAAAAGATACAAAAGTATCACTGTACGAGTCTATTTCGCCCTATCTTTGTAAACACATTTTATGATTAACCGATATGAAACACTTATTCGCATTTCTGTTCCTTCTTGGAATTACCTTTTCTCTTTCCGCCCAATCTGTCCGCGAACGTATTTTGCTGGACGACGGCTGGCAGTTTGCTTTTGGCAATGCTTCCTCACCGGAGAAAGACTTCGGCTGCGGAACGGAGTACTTCAACTATCTGACCAAGGCAGCCTCTATCCATAACGAGGGTCCTTACTCCCTCAAGTTCAATCCGGAGAAGTGGGGTGTGGGCTGGAAGACGGTCAACCTTCCGCATGACTGGGTGGTTGATTTGCCTTATGCCAAAGAGGCGAGCCACAGTCATGGCTATAAAGCCGTCGGCTATAAATTCCCCGAAAACTCTGTGGGATGGTACCGAAAGACCATCACCGTGCCACAAGAGGACCTCGGCAAACATCTTTATCTTCAGTTCGACGGTATCTTCCGTGATGCCCGTATCTGGATAAACGGTTTCTACCTGGGACACGAACCGAGCGGCTATGCCACGCAGGTGTATGACATTACGGAATACTTGAATTACGGAGAAGAGAATCTTATCTGCGTCCGTGCGGATGCCACGCTCGAGGAGGGCTGGTTTTACGAGGGTGCGGGCATCTACCGCCATGTATGGCTGAACAAGACGGCGCCGTTACATGTAGCTCCTTTCGGAACCTTTGTGCACAGCACGCTGGCCGCACCTTTTGACAAGGCCAAGCTGACGATAGAGACCACTGTTGAAAACTCCGGTCTGCAAACGGAGGATTACCGCCTCTGCCATATCCTCCGGGATGCCGACGGCAAGGAAGTGGCACGCTGCGAAACGGCCGGTAAGCCGGTACTGCCGAAAGACCGCCAGCTCACCGTCGGTGAAATAGCGCTGGACAAACCTTATCTTTGGAGTGTGGATACACCTTATCTATATACACTGCTTACGGAAGTCTATCAGCATGGCAAGCTGGTGGATGCTTATACCACTACTACGGGTATTCGTGACATCCGCTTCGATGCCGACAAGGGCTTCCTCTTGAACGGACAGCCTCTGAAACTGAAAGGTGTGAACATGCACCAAGACCACCCCGGAGTAGGTGCCGGCATTCCCGATGCCCTGCAAGTGTACCGACTGAAGGAACTGAAGAAGTTCGGCTGCAATGCCTACCGTTCTTCCCATAACCCGATGACTCCCGAAATGCTCGATGCCTGCGACAGCCTCGGCATCCTTGTGATAGAAGAAAACCGTCTGACGGGTGTCAACGAGGAACATACTCGCCTGCTGAAACGCATGATAGACCGCGACCGCAACCATCCGTGCATTATCCTTTGGAGTGTAGGCAACGAGGAGTGGGGCATCGAGTGGAAAGAAAGCGGTACACGCATTGCTGCCACGATGCGCGAATATTGCCACCGTTTCGACCCTACGCGCCTCATGACCGTTGCTTCGAGCAGTGGCCCTGCCATCTTGATTCCCGCAGACGTGGCCGGTTATAACTACATCCTTCAGAATCCAGTAGAGCAGCACCGCAAGGATTATCCCGGCCGCCGTGCGCTCGGTTCGGAAGAGACTACGGGCTGTGGTACGCGCGGCATCTACTTCGATGCCCACGACAAAGGCCACATGGTGGCGCACAACCGCAAGCCGAACGGACCTGACAGCCTGCTGAACTGCATCGAGCGTGGCTGGAAATTCTATGACGAACGTCCCTATTTGGCGGGTCTTTTCTATTGGACGGGTTTCGACTACCGCGGCGAGCCCAACCCCATGAAGTTCCCGGCTACGGGTTCACAATTCGGCATTCTGGACTACTGCGGTTTCCCCAAGGACGAAGCCTGGTATCTGAAGTCCTGGTGGACGGATGAGCCGGTGCTGCACATCCTTCCTCACTGGAATCTGCAAGGTCACGAAGGTGATAGCATCGACATTTGGGTATACAGCAACTGCGATGAAGTGGAACTGACTGTGAACGGCAAGAAACTGGATCGCAAACCGATGCCCCGAAACGGCCATCTTTCCTGGAAAGCCGTTTTCCAGCCCGGTGCAGTGAAGGCTGTAGGCTATAAGAACGGCAAAAAAATATTGGCCCGTACTGTGGAGACTACCGGTGCTCCTGCCCGTATCTCCCTGACGGCAGACCGTCCCGTCATTCAGGCAGACAATCGGGATGTGGCAGTGTGTAATATTGAGTTGCAGGACAAGAAGAAACGTTTTGTCCCCACTGCCTGCAACGACTTGACGATAACCGTCTCCGGTCCGGTACGCATCCTTGGGGTGGGGAATGGAGACCCCGCTTATCAGGCTACGGAACGTCCGGCCGACGCCGATGCCCGCACCTATCAGGTAAAGGCATTCAACGGACTTGCACAGGTGCTGTTGCAAAGTACCGGCGAAGCGGGAGAAGCCACACTGACGGTCGTTTCGGAAAACCTGCCGGAAACTTCCTGCGTTTTGAAGCTGCAGAAGTAAGCAGCTTATCATTCATATCATCCGGCGAAGCGGAGACCTTTCTTTTGTCTATGGGGCAAGAGAGGGATCTCCGCTTCTTTCTTCCTCAAACTATAGTGTGTAAGTGTACGAGATGCGCATCTCATACATCCTTACATTAGAGCCTGAGGGGGAGAAGAACGGAAGTTTTGCTTTTCCGGGTGGGACTTTCCCGGGTATCTGCTCATATATAACAATTATTACCTCTAAATGTAACAAATGGTACTGTTGTGGGATTAAAAAGAATGAGTATATTTGTGGCATGATATTTTTTTAACCAATGCCTATGGAAAACCAGAACTATATCATGAGGGAGATAACCCCTCTGTCGGAACGTGACTGTTTCTATATTGCCGATCGTCGCAAAACAGAATTTACCTACCCCATCCATTGTCACGCAGAGTATGAACTGAACTTCACGGAACATGCTTCCGGCGTACGCCGTGTGGTGGGCGATTCTGCCGAGATTATCGGTGATTATGACCTGGTGCTGATAACCGGTAAGGAGTTGGAGCATGTATGGGAGCAACATGAATGTACCTCCGGGGATATTCGGGAGATTACCATCCAGTTCTCTCCCGACTTGTTCTTCGGGAACGTTGTCAACAAGAACCAGTTCGACAGTATCCGCCGGATGCTGGAGCGTGCACAGTGCGGACTTAGTTTCCCCATGCAGGCCATCATGAAGGTGTACAACTGGCTGGATAAGCTGGCTTCCGAGGAGCAGGGCTTTTATGCCGTGATGAACTTTCTCCGTATCCTTTACGAACTTTCCCTCTATGACAATGCTCGGGTGTTGTCCAGTTCTTCGTTTGCCAAGATAGAGACTTTCTCTGACAGCCGCCGGGTACAGAAGGTGCAGAAATACATTTCCACCCATTATCAGGAGGATATCCGGTTGGCTTCATTGGCCGATATGGTGGGCATGACCCCGGTCTCTTTCAGCCGTTTCTTTCGCCTGCGCACCGGCAAGACGCTTTCCGACTACATTATTGATATCCGTCTGGGCTTTGCCACGCGTATGTTGGTAGATTCCACGCGTACTATTGCAGAGGTGTGCTATGACTGCGGCTTCAACAATCTGTCCAATTTCAATCGTATGTTCAAGCGGAAGAAGGGATGCTCGCCGAAGGAATTCCGTGAGAATTATCGGAAAAAGAAGCTGGTGATATGATAAAAAAGTATTGGTATTCTTCATTGGAAGTGCCTATTTTTGCACCGATGATTAATACTAATATCTGATATCATGAAAAGAGTTTTTTCCTTATTTTTATGTCTGCTGTGTGTATGTGCTGTGACGGCGCAGATACGCGGCAATGAGATCCGTGTAGTCGTTTCACCCGACCATAGCGATTGGGTGTATCGTCTGAATGAGAAGTGTACGTTTACCGTCCGGGTGCTGAAGGCACAGAACCTCTTGCCCGATGTCAAGATTGACTATGAACTGGGCCCCGAAATGTATCCTACTGAAGTAAAGAAAGACATGGTGCTGAAAGATGGTACCTTGAAGTTGCAAGGCACGATGAAGACTGCAGGCTTCTTGCGTTGCAAGGTCAAGGCGCATGTGGACGGCCGGACTTATGAAGGGCTGGCTACATCGGCCTATGCTCCTGAGCAGCTGCAACCCGTGACGAAACTTCCTGCCGATTTTCAGGATTATTGGGCCAAGACCTTGGAAGAGGCGCGCAAGACTCCGTTGAATCCCCTTATGACGCTGCTTCCCGAACGCTGTACGGAAACGGATAATGTATATCAGGTCAGCTTCCAGACAAAAGCCTGGGGAGGACGTTTTTACGGTATTCTCAGTATTCCCAAGAAAGAAGGGAAGTATCCGGCTTTGCTGCGTGTGCCCGGTGCGGGTGTCCGCCCTTATGCGGGAGATACGTATACGGCTCCTGGAAAGGTAATTATATTGGAGGTGGGTATCCACGGCATTCCCGTCACGATGCAGCAGTCTGTATATGATGCGCTGGCAGGTGGGGCGCTGAGCAATTACTGGACGTTCGGCCGCGACAGCCGGGATGCTTCTTACTATAACCGTGTGGTGGTAGGCGCTTTGCGTGCTGTGGATTTTATCTGTTCGCTGCCGCAGTACAACGGGAAGGCGCTGGGCGTTACGGGCTCCAGCCAGGGCGGTGCCTTGTCTGTGATTACGGCGGCTCTTGATTCGCGCGTTACTTTCCTGGCGGCTGTTCATCCTGCCTTATGCGACCACGAAGCGTTCTTCAAGAAGCGCGCTTGCGGCTGGCCCCATTATTTCTATTATTACGGTGCTCCCGATGAAAAGCAGCTTGAAACGGTGCGCTATTATGATACGGCAAACTTTGCCCGCCTGCTGAATGTGCCCGGTTGGTTCAGTTGGGGGTATAACGATGAGGTCTGTCCTCCCACTTCCATGTATGCAGCCTACAATGTGATTTCTTCTCCGAAGGAACTGCATCCTTATCTGGAAACCGGGCATTACTGGTATCAGGAACAGTGGGATGAATGGCTGGACTGGATACGGAGACAACTTAATGTGCCAATGTGATTAATCACATTGGCACATTAATCTGATAATATAGTATCATTTTTTATGATATGAGCCGCGTATCTTTGTGTATCGCTTAAAAACTGATAATATGAAGAAACAATTCCTTTTGCTGACAGTACTTTTATTCCTTTTGGGGGCATGTGCCCCTAAGCCTGCGGAGCATTCGTTTATTAAGGTCAATGCCGATGGACAGTTCGTTCGCGACGGAAAACCCTATTATTTTGTAGGTACCAATTTCTGGTACGGTGCCATTCTTGGTTCCGAAGGTGAAGGCGGCAATCGTGAACGGTTGCATAAGGAGCTGGACTTTCTGAAAAGTATTGGCATCAACAACCTGCGCGTATTGGTGGGTGCTGACGGTGAAAATGGCATAAAGACGCGGGTAGAGCCCTCTTTACAAGTGGCACCGGGCGTCTATAATGATACTATTTTAGCCGGATTGGATTATTTTATGAATGAACTGCGTGAACGTGATATGACAGCTGTCCTCTATTTGAACAATTCCTGGGAATGGAGCGGTGGCTATTCCGTTTACCTGCAATGGTCCGGACACGGTGATGCCGTGGTACCTGCCGTAGACGGATGGCCCGCCTATATGGAGTATGTCAAGCAGTTCCCCCAATCGGACAGCGCGAAGGCCTTGTTTGCCAATCATGTCAATTATATTGTTTCACGCACCAATAGGTATAATCAGATAAAATATGTGGATGACCCCACTATTATGTCTTGGCAGATTGGTAACGAGCCTCGCGCTTTCTCTGACGAGAACAAGGAACCGTTTGCCCGCTGGATGGCCGATGTGGCTGCACAAATCAAGTCACTTGACCCGAACCACATGGTGTCTTCCGGCAGTGAGGGCTCGTGGGGATGCGAAATGGATATGAATCTTTTCGAGAAGATTCATGCCGACCCCAACATCAATTATCTGAATATCCACATCTGGCCTTACAACTGGAGTTGGGTGAAGGCGGACAGCCTGAAGGAACTTCTTCCGCGTGCCAAGGAAAATACTAAGAAGTATATAGATGACCACATGGTCATTGCTCGGAAGTACAGCAAGCCGATTGTTTTGGAGGAGTTCGGTTTTCCCCGTGACGGTTTCAGCTTTTCCAAAGAGGCACCGACCACTGCCCGCGATGAATATTACCGTTATGTATTCGACCTCATCCGCCAGGACCGTGAGAGCGGCGGACTCTTTGCCGGATGCAACTTCTGGGCATGGGGTGGTTTTGCCGGACAAAATCCCGACCATGTATTCTGGGAAAAGGGAGATGACTATACCGGTGACCCGGCTCAAGAACAACAAGGACTGAACTCTGTCTTTGCCACAGACAGCACTATTGAAATAATTAAAGCGGAAAACCGGAAGCTGCAAAATTGAACCTATCCGTGCTTTTCCGTGTAATCCCTGCCTGAAAATTAGAATGTAAGCGTGTACAAAGCGTTTGTACCGTTATATAAGAAAGATTATTACTCTAAATACTAAGTATGATATGAAAAGCATATGGAAAGTTATGTTGGCGGTTTGTTGCCTAGGTATGACCATTGGTTGTGGAACAAACCCGTCGAAGAATGAAAATGTAAAGGAAACGCTACCGGCATTGGTGGTCAATGGTACGCAGTTGATGAATACCGAAGGAGACACGGTGGTATTGCACGGTGTCAGCTATGGCTGGCATCAGTTCTGGCCCCGTTTCTACAATGCCTCTTCGGTTGCTTATCTGGTCAATGACTGGGGCGCACAAGTGCTTCGGGCCTCTATGGGAGTGGATTTGGATAGCGCCTGCTATGTGAACAAGCCCGAATTCGGTATTGAGTGTGTTACGAAAGTGGTGGATGCTGCTATCGAGAACGGCGTTTACGTCATCATCGACTGGCATAGCCACAATCTGCGGCAGGAAGAAGCAAAGGAGTTCTTCACCCAAATGGCTACCCGTTACAAAGGGGTTCCTAATGTCATCTATGAGGTTTTCAACGAACCGGTGGAAGACAGTTGGGAGCAGGTGAAGGCATACTCTGTGGAGGTTATCAAGACGATTCGTGCCATAGAACCGGATGCCGTTATCCTCGTTGGTTGTCCGCATTGGGACCAGGACATCCATTTGGCAGCGGACGATCCTATTACCGGATATAGCAATATAATGTATACACTCCACTTTTATGCCAACACCCACGGACAGTGGCTGCGCGACCGCGCCGACTATGCTCTGGGCAAGGGCTTGCCGATTTTCGTTTCCGAATGCGCCGGTATGGAGGCAAGTGGGGACGGCCCCATCAGTAAAGAAGAGTGGGGGAATTGGCTGGACTGGATGCAGCGGCATTCCATCAGCTGGGTGGCCTGGTCTTTGTCTGACAAGGATGAGACTTGCTCCATGTTCTATCCGTCGGCTTCTTCCGAGGGAAACTGGAAAGATGCAGATATGAAGGAATGGGGAAGAATGGTACGGGACGAACTGAAGAAATGACCCTTTCGGGAAAAAGCAATATGATTTAACCATTAATAATTTAAGAAAAAAAGAATTGTGCCTATGGGAAAAAAGGAAAAACGGAACTATGAAGACATGGACTGTTTGGAAGTAAACCTAAATGTCAAGGCTGTGATAGTATATCAGGGCTTTTTGACTCAGTCTCATTTTTGTTAACTAAAAAAATCTTCTTTTGGGAGGTTTTGTGTTTGTTTTAAATCTAAGAAATACAGTATGAATTTGAATTTTAGAAAGACAGCGCTGCTTGCGGGGATATGCTCGGTGTTCAGTCTGGGTTATGCTCCTCAGCTTTTCGCAGTATCATCGACGGATACCGTTGAGGCAGTGCAGCAAACAAAGAAAATTACGGGTGTCGTCAGTGATGCTATGGGCCCTATTATCGGTGCCAATGTATTGGAAAAAGGTACAACGAATGGTGTAATTACCGACATTGACGGTAACTTTGCCTTGAATGTGAAACCAGGAGCTACCATTGTAGTCTCCTTTATAGGCTATGTCAGCCAGGAAATAAAGATAACGAACCAGACAACAGTGAACATCACGCTGAAGGAAGACTCCGAGATGTTGGACGAAGTGGTGGTTGTGGGGTACGGTACGATGAAGAAAAGCGACCTTTCCGGTGCTTCCGTTTCCATGAGTGAAGACAAGATTAAGGGTTCTATTATCACCAATCTCGACCAGTCCCTTCAAGGGCGTGCTGCCGGTGTGACGGCAGTCAGCACTTCCGGTGCTCCGGGTTCTTCCTCCTCTATCCGCGTACGTGGTCAGGCCACTATCAATGCTAATGCCGAGCCGTTGTATGTAATTGACGGTGTGATTGTACAGAGTCAGGGACAAAGCGGTTCATCTTATGGTTTGGGCGATGCACTGGGTAATGGCTCGGTTTCCACCATTTCTCCGCTTTCCACCATCAACCCTGCTGATATCGTCAGTATGGAAATTCTGAAAGATGCTTCGGCAACCGCCATTTACGGTGCGCAAGGTTCCAATGGTGTGGTTTTGATTACGACCAAACGTGGTAAGGCGGGTGAGGCTAAGTTTACTTATGACGGTATGTTTGCCGTTCAACGCCAGACAAAGCGTCTGGATATGATGAATCTGCGTGAGTATGCCACTTATTATAATGATTTGGCAAACATGGGTGAAATCTCTGACCCTAGTAATTATTATGCCGATCCTTCTCTGCTGGGAGTAGGTACAAACTGGCAGGACGCCATCTTCCAGACTGCTTTGCAGCATCAGCACCAGATTTCGGCACAAGGTGGTACAGAGAAGATACAATACTACGTATCAGCTTCCTATATGGATCAGGACGGTACCATCATCGGTTCAAACTTTAACCGTTACAGCTTTCGTGCCAACTTGGATGCCCAACTGAAGAAGTGGTTGAAACTCGGTTTGACCGCCACCTATACAGCAACGGGTGATGACCTGAAACTGGCAGACAGTGATGAAGGTTTGATTAACTACTCGTTGACCACTCTTCCTGATATACCTATCTATAATCTGGATGGCAGCTATGCCACCGTTGTTCGCGAAGGCTACACGAATCCTAACCCGATTGCCCTTGCCATGATGGATGACATTCTGCTGGACCGTCAGAAACTGACGGGTAATATTTTCTTTGAGGTTACTCCGATTAAAAATCTGGTATGGCATGCCGAATTGGGTTATGACATCAGTTCCAGCAAAGGTGAGCGCTACAAGCCGATGGTTGATTTGGGTGGATGGGTACGTTCCAGTAATGAAAGCAATATCCAGAAAAACAGCAGTACATTCTGGCAATTGAAGAACTATGTGACCTATTCCGGAAACATAGGCGACAAGCATCATTATACAGCCATGGTGGGTCAGGAGTGCTGGGAGTCCAGCTATGACTTCACGAGTGTGTTCAATAGCGGTCTGCCTTCGGATGAAGTGCACAATCCTGCCTTGGGTACGGGAACCCCGACTATCAATGCAGGTTTTGGAAGCTCGTCTATGGCATCTTTCTTTACACGTCTGACTTATAACTATGCCGACCGTTATCTGGGTACTTATACCTATCGTTATGACGGCTCTTCAAACTTCGGTCCCGAGAACCGTTGGGCAGGCTTCCATTCATTGGCTACTTCCTGGCGCTTTTCCAACGAAACGTTCTTTGAACCGTTGAAGAAGGTCATCAGTAACGGTAAGTTGCGTCTGGGATGGGGACAAACTGGTAATGCCAACATCGGTGGTTATGCTTGGGGTACATCCATGAGTCGTATGCCTTCCGGTCTGGGTATGGGGTATCGCCCCTCCAATATACCGAATACTTCCATCAAATGGGAGTCCCAGGAGCAATGGAACGTCGGTGTGGATTTGGGATTCCTGCACGACCGTATCAACCTGACGGTAGAGTGGTACAAGAAAACTTCCAGTGATATGTTGATGCCGTTGCAGTTGCCTTCTTATATGGGTACTTCCGGTAATGCCTCTTCTGCATTGGCTGCTCCGAAAGGTAACTATGGTGACATAGAGAATACCGGTTTTGAAATCTCTCTGAACACACATCCTATTACGGGTAAGTTTGAATGGGATTCTGACTTCCAGATTTCTTTCAACAAGAACAAACTGAAAGGATTGGCTGGTACAGCCAATGCGCAGATTGTGGGTTACGGACAGTGGACCGATGTAGTCAGTGTATCCAGTGTAGGCGAATCACTTTATAACTTCTATGGATTTGTTTGTGATGGTGTTTACAAGGACCTGGAGGATCTTCAGACTTCTCCGAAACCTGCCAAGTATCCGGCAAACGGTGTATTCGACCGTACCAATACCGTATGGGTGGGTGATGTGAAATATAAGGATATCAGTGGTCCTGACGGTGTGCCCGATGGCGTTATCGACGACTATGACAAGACCAATATCGGTTCTCCGATGCCTAAGTTTACTTTTGGCTGGACTAATACTTTCCGTTACAAGAACTTCGACTTGTCTGTTTTCATCAACGGTTCCTATGGCAACAAGGTGTACAACTACCTTTCCATGAAGCTGACACATATGAACTCTCCCTGGACTAACCAGCTGAATGCTGTAAACGGACGTGCACAGCTTGTTCCTATCAATCCGAACAAGGTCTACGAAGATGGAACGATGTGGTATAATGATGTGTCTAACGTCATGGTGGCAAACCCGGGAGCTTCCATTCCACGCGCCACTATCAATGACCCGAATGACAACGACCGTATCAGTGACCGTTATATTGAAGATGGTTCTTATATCCGTCTGAAGAACATCTCTTTGGGATATACTTTCCCGAAAAAGACGATTGATAAACTGGGACTGAGCAACTTGCGTATCTATGCCAATATCCAGAACCTGCTGACCATTACCGGTTATGACGGCTATGACCCTGAAATTGGTGCCAGCACTTCAAGCGTCAATGTCTATGGTTTGGACAACGGACGTTATCCGTCTCCTACAGTTTATTCATTCGGCTTGAATGTTTCATTCTAACACTTTAAATTGAAGAAAACATGAAAATCAGATATATTAAATATTGGGCGTTTGCAGCTGTACTCGGTATGGGAACAGTTTCATGCGAGGATTTCCTGAACCGTCCTACCGAAGACAATTATAACGAATCGAACTTCTATCAGAATGACGAACAATGTGTGCAGGGGGTTAATTATCTTTATAACTCACCTTGGTATGACTTTCAGCGCGGTTTTATTAAAGTCGGTGAAATCTTGTCTGGAAACGTATACGAGGGAAACAGCCCTTACTTGAATTTTACGGTGAATGGTACGGATGAAAACCTTGTGAACATGTCCTATTCTCTATGGGCAGTGATTGGCCATGCCAATACTGTATATACTCGTTTGAAGACGGCAAATGCGTCAGAAGCAGTGAAAAATCAGTGTATGGGCGAGTGTCTGGCATGGAAAGCCATGGCTTACTTCTATTTGGTACGTAGTTTTGGCGCAGTACCCATTATCCATGATAATACGGACGAATTGAATTCCGGTAATTATAACTCCAAATTCAAAGTGGAGGCAGCAGATGTGTACGAATATATCATTATGACTCTGGAGAAAGCTATGGAGTTGCTTCCGGCCAGAGGTGAAACGGGACGTATTGACCGCTATTGTGCCGAAGGTCTTTTGGCTAAGGTGTATCTGACTAAGAGTGGCCTTTCCGGTACCCGCAATGCGGATGATTTGGCGAAAGCGGCAGAATATTCCAAGGATGTAATTAATAATTCCGGCCGTAACTTGCTGGCTAACTATTCCGATGTTTTCCGTTTGGCAAACAACAAGAATGAAGAGTGTCTCTTCTCCTGGCACTGGTCGGCAGGACGTGACCCCTGGACACAGCAGAATACGTTGCAGTCGGACTTGGCAATGGTGGGATTCGATGAATTTGGTGATTGCTGGGGTGGCTATGCAGGTCCGTCGGTTGATTTGCAGGATGCATTTGGAATTTCCGCTTTGGAAAGTCCTGAGACGCGTTCGGATACGGATACCCGTCGTAAGGCTACTATGATGATGGCAGGTGATGTATACGATTATTTCTGGCAGGACAAGGGCGGATTTGATTATCTGCGGTTTATTTATGATGCCGAATATGGTAAGGGAGGACCTAATGGCGATTACCAGTCTCCTACCGGTGCCAATCACGTGAAGCATCTCTATGGTAACAATAATGACCATGTATTGGGCTTGGGCGTATCGGCTGGTAATATGTACAGCGGCCTGGCAACCCATATCCTGCGCCTGTCCGATATCTATCTGGTATATGCCGAGGCGAAAATGGGACTGGCTACCTCTACTACAGACCAGAGTGCACTGGATGCTTTCAATGCAGTACGTGGCCGTGCCATTCCGGGAGTTACTCCGAAAACCTCCATTACTTGGGAGGACGTCTGGAAGGAACGCCGGCTGGAACTGGCTTGCGAAGGCGACCGTTGGTATGATTATGTACGTTTGGCATATTATGATTCCCAGCGTGCTATCAATGAGTTGAAGGCACAGCGCCGTGATGTTTATTATAGTCTGGGTACTACTTATAAGGCTTATTATGAAAACGGCAGTTGGACGGTGAATCCGGACGAGACCCGTTACAATCCGGATGCAAAGGCGCCGAATGTGACAGTCTCCAGCTTTACATTGCCGTTCCCGACAGAAGACGTGGTGTTCAATCCTAATTTGATGAAAGACCCGGTACACGTAGATGTACGTTCTGAATTCAGTTATTAATTTAATGCTTGAAAAGATGAAAAATAATAGATATACGAATTGGTTCTTCGCGGCAGCTGTTGTTGTAGCAGGCTTTTCCATGGCGGCTTGTGAGGATGAACCGGATAAATATGAAGTGGCAGGGGGAAAGCCTACCTTGAAATATGTTCGTGTCCCTGATCCGGCAGCGGCAGACTCTTTGCTGACGGGGGCTTATATGGCGAATACGATTTGTCTGGTCGGTGAGAATCTGCGGAGTGTTTACGAGCTCTATTTCAATGACCAGAAGGCGATACTTAATACCAGTTACATCACTGACCATACACTTATGGTAGATGTTCCGAAAGAGATTCCTTCGGTAGTGACTGATAAGATTTATATGGTGACCAAAGCAAAGGATACCATAGATTATGATTTCAAGGTGTTGGTTCCGGCTCCTACCGTGAACTCCATTTCTTGTGAGTTTGCAAAGCCGGGTAGTGAGGTGACACTGATTGGTGACTATTTCATTGATGACCCGAATGTGCCGCTGACCATTACGATGGCCGGTAATGTGGAAGTGACTAATATTACGAACATAACCAAGACTGCGGTCAGCTTTATTCTTCCGGACAATGCTCCTGCAGGCTATATCAACGTGAAGTCCATTTATGGTACCGGACGTTCCAAGTTCCGCTATTATGATACACGTAACATTCTCTTTGACTGGGACGGTTCTCATGGCGGTATGGCTATTGCCCACGGTTGGCGTGATGGTAGCAAGGTGTTGAGAGAAGCCGATGAAAACAGTATTGACGGTGCTTATATCTGTCTCACCGGAGCACTTGACGGTGCTATCGGAGCTACTTGGGCAGAAGATGAGTTCTCGTTCAACTATTGGCCGGAACCGTCTGCCGGTTATCCCGAACTTTCTGCACGTCCTGAGTTTGCAGAACTGCTCGAGGAGTATGGCGTCAATGGCTTGCAACTGAAATTCGAGGTGAATATTCCTTCTTCCAATCCGTGGCAGTCTTGCGCTCTACAAGTGATGTTTACGGGTAATGATGTGGTGACTTATGCGACGGGAACTAATGCTTATTTTAGTGATACGAATGTGCCGCGCGGTTTGTGGTTGCCTTGGAAGAATACGGGTTCGTATGATACGGGTGGTAAATGGACAACCGTTTCCATGAATCTGTCCGAGTTCAACAAGACGCATGAAGGTAATAAGTGTGATAGAACTTTTGACAAGACTATGCTGACCGGATTGACATTCTTTGTCTGGGCAGGTGGTGTGGAAGGTAAGGATTGCAATCCGGTGATTATGATTGACAACATCCGTGTGGTACCTATTGAATAACCTTTTAAATAGAATACTGATATGAATAAAACATATAAATTTCCGGCACTGTGGATGATGTGCCTGATGCTCTTCAGTTGCTTGACGTTTACGGCCTGCGACAATGGGGATGATGAAGATACCAACCAATATAAAGGGGGAATCAGTCTGAATGTATTCGGACCGAGTCCCGTATCCCGCGGCGGTGTACTCCGTTTCCTAGGCAGTGGCATGGATAAAGTGACTGCGGTCGCTATTCCCGGTTGCGACGATATAACAGACATCGAAGTAGTCAGTGATACGGAAATCCGTGTCACTGTACCTCAGACAGCCCAGCCGGGGTTGGTTGTCTTGAAGACTCCGAAAGGGGATATTACAACAAAAACCGAGTTGACATTTACGGAGCCGATTGCTTTGGAGGCTTTTGCACCGGCAGAAGTAAAGCCTGGTAGTGAATTGACCATTACTGGTGAATATTTGAATTTGATTAAAGAAGTGATATTTGCTGACGAGGTAACAGTGCCTGCTGATGAGTTTGTCAGTCAAAGCCGTCAGGAGATTAAAGTTATTGTTCCTGATTCTGCTCAGACCGGTAAGTTCATCTTGTCTGATGGAGCTGAAATCCCCAATTGGATTTATTCTGAAGGGGAACTGGAGGTTACTTTGCCATCGGTAGAGGCTCCACTCGACCTGGTAGATAAGAAGCCGGGGGATGTCATTCGAGTTTCTGGTGAAAACTTTGATTTGGTGAAGAAAGTGCAGATGCCGAATGGGGATGAAGTTGAATTTACGATGACTGCCTCTTCCGAAGGAGATGAACTTACTTTTACATTGCCGGATAATGTCTCGGACGGAGAAATTACGGTACTTCCTGCTTCGGATGTAAAAGTTGTGGTTGCTACTGTTGTAGTAGCTACGCCTTCGAACGTAGTGGCTGTTCCTGCTGTGAACTTGCGTGGTGGAGATATGATTACCTTGAAAGGTACCAATATGGATTTGGTGACTGATGTAACGTTCCCTGGTGTAGAAGAAGCAGTAGGATTGGAATCACAAAACTCGACTGAAATAAAGGTCTTGATGCCGGCTGCGGCTATTAGTGGTGATTTGCAATTGAATACAAATAGTGGAAAAGCAACTGCCGTATCTATTGCAACGGCAAAGCCGGAAAACATTTCTTATAGTGCGGCGACAGTCCCGGCAGGAGAGGCTTTGACTGTCAAAGGAGTAAATATGGATGTAGTTTCGGCTGTTGTATTCAGTGGTAATGTGGAGGTTACCGTATCCGATGCCACTGCTACTGCCATTTCTTTGACTGTACCTACAACTGCCGAAACTGGGGCCTTACTTTTGAAAATGGCCAATGGTGAATTTGTGGAAGCACCGTCTCTGACAATAGAGAAACCGGTATGCGCCTATTTGCCGGCATTGCCTGACAAATTGGTTCGGGGACGAATTGTGGAACTTGAGATTGTTAATGCTGATAAACTGACAAATGTATTGCTGAATGAGGCTTCAGTCCAGTATATCAATGATGCGGCTAAAGGGGTATTGATGTTGAATGTACCGGCTGAACTGAATGGAACTTATAGTCTGAAACTGATTTCTTCAAATGGTGAAATTGCTTATGATGTTCTTGTGGTTGCTAATGAAGAAACAGTTTGGGCTGGTCCGCTCGATATTAGTTGGGGTGATGGAGGACGTGTGTTGGTACCGGCTGTATCTTTTGCCAAGGTAACGGCAGGCACTGTCATGAAAGTCTATTTCGATCAGAAAGACCAGACTTGGGCACAGGCTCAGTTTAACTATGGCGATTGGAGTGGCATAGCTTTCTCTTTGTTTGATACGACTATGGTACCGACAGACATTTACGGCTGGAGTTTCGAGAGCCGTGTGATGGAGTTGACGTTGACTCAGGAGATACTTGATAATATTCAAGCTAAACAAGGAGATTGTGAAGACCAGACAAATGTAGGTATCATTATTCAGGGCAGTGATTTGACGTTTACAAAAATAACGATTGTAAATTGATGAATTGTGGCTTGAAGAATGTGACTATGGATGCCCTGATTAAGAATGAAATAAAATCATAATTAAGATGAAGAAACTGAATATAAAATGGATGCTTTCGTTGATAGCAGCTTTTACTTTTGCCTCCTGCGATACTGATGTCGATCATGATATCCCAGCAGTGGATGCACCGGTATTGGTGTCTACTACTCCTGAAAGTGGAGCAGCCAAAGTGAAAACGGGAGAAATCACTATTGAGGTGAAATATGACAAGAATATATTCTTTGCAACAGACAATCTGAGCGAAATCAAGTTTACCGGTGGTGAACTGATAAGTGCCGATGTACTTGGCGCAAGCAATATACTGACTGTAAAAGTGAATGTTCCCGGGAGAGAGACGGCTTGTTCTCTCTCTATCCCCGAGGGAATAGTAACCGGACCGAACCAGATGCCTGCTCCGGCTGTATCGGTTCAGTTCTCTACTGTTGCTTTGGACAAGACGCTGGTTGCTGCCACTTCGGCCAAAGCTGTGAAACTGTACAATTATCTACTGGATAATTTTGAGACGAAGACACTTTCAGCTATGATGGCCAATGTTGCCTGGAATACGGAAATGTCCGAAAAGGTGTATGGATGGACTGGAAAATATCCGGCTATCAACTGTTTCGACTATGTTCATCTGCCGGCATCTGTAGCTGGAGCAGACTGGATTAATTACGGTGACATTACTCCTGTTAAGGATTGGTCTGACAAAGGTGGCATCGTAGCTGCCATGTGGCATTGGAATGTACCCAAGAAAGCTGTAGGCGAAGCTTCTTCTACCCAAATATGGGAAGGAGAGACAGTAATGCCGGGTGATTGGAGTGGAAATGTACAGATGACGGATGATGCTGCAAAAGCTGTCTTTGCTGATGCACAAGTGGGTCAGGTGATACGCGTGGCTGTGAAGGATGTGGCAGCGGGTGCACAAGGTTCGTTCAAAAACAGTGGTTGGAGCGAGATTGCTTCAGGAACTGATTATTTTGACATATCCGGGGACTATACATTGGTGATTACCGAAGATGTTTTGAAATCCCTGCAAGAAGGTGGTCTCATCATTGGTGGACATGATTATACAGCAGTTGCTGTTTATCTTGAAAATAACGGTACAGCTCTCGACCCGAATAAGGATTATGCCTTTTATAAGGCAGATACGGAGTTTGATGCTGCCAATGCCACAGTGGAAGGCACTTGGGAAAACAAGGTGTTTACCGAAGATTTGAAAAATGCTGCCGCTTACTTGAAGCTATTGAGAGATGCGGATATTCCGGTATTGTGGCGTCCATTCCACGAGGCAGCCGGTGGCTGGTTCTGGTGGGGTAAGGATGCTGCCAGCTTTAAATCTCTGTGGATTGCTATGTTCAATTACTTCAAGACTGAAGGATTGGATAATCTTATCTGGGTTTGGACTACCGAGGGCAATGATGCCGATTGGTATCCGGGAGATCAATATGTAGACATCGTGGGACGTGATGTTTATAATAAGGAAACTGCAGATTGTGTTTCAGAATATACTTCCATTGCCGAAAATTATGGAAACAAGATTGTTTCGCTGAGTGAATGTGGTACGGTCGGACTTATTTCCGAACAATGGGCATCTGGTGCACGTTGGAGTTGGTTCATGCCGTGGTATGACGGGACAAATGAGGATGGTAGCCCGGTAGTCCATGCTGATGAAGCATGGTGGAAGGATGCTATGAGCCAGGAATTTGTTGTTTCCCGTGAAGAGCTTCCTTCTATGGAATAGCAATTTTTAATAATAAAATAGAAAGGGTTGTCTCTGGTTAGTATCGGGGCAACCCTTTCTGTCTTTTATAGCTTTTAGTTGTTGGTTATAGAATTCATGCTTTATACTTTTTAGGAAAAATAGTAATGGATGTTAAATGAGTGTCGTTATTTGATAAAATAGTATTATAAGGTTTGCTGCTAAAAGTCTACTTTTGTCAAGCCTAATTAAAATTTGATAATAATCATATAATGTTTAACCGCTAATGAAATGAAAAATGCCTATGAGAAAGGAGTGATATGTATACCAACCACTTTATAGAATAAGGTATATTTAATTTTTCCTCAAAAAGAGAAGTTTAACCTTATATTAAACGGTAGATGCCGCCAGGCAATACCAATTCATTAATCTAAGAAAAATACAAGTATGAATTTAAATTTCAGAAGAACCGCGCTGCTCGTGGGTATCTGTTCGGCTGTCAGCCTGACTTATACTCCGCAACTTTTCGCCGCATCGGTCGATGCAATAGATGCTGTGCAGCAAGCAAAAAAAATCACAGGTACTGTAACAGATGCAATGGGACCGGTCATCGGTGCCAATGTATTGGAGAAAGGAACCACAAATGGTGTCATTACCGACATTGACGGTAATTTCACATTGAATGTTCAGCCGGGAGCAACGATTGTTGTGTCTTTTATCGGTTATCAGCCGCAAGAAATAGTGGTAGGTAACCAGACTAGTTTCAAGATTCAGCTAAAGGAAGATACGGAATTGTTGGATGAAGTAGTCGTAGTGGGTTACGGTGTACAGAAGAAGAAACTGGTGACAGGTGCTACGGTTGAGGTAAAAGGCGAAGACATCGCAAAATTAAATACTACGCAGGCATTGGGCGCTTTACAAAGCCAGTCTCCGGGTGTAAATATTCAGGCCGTTTCCGGTCAGCCGGGTGATGGGTTTAAAATTAATATTCGTGGTGCTGGTACTAACGGAAATACAGCTCCAGTTTACGTTATTGATGGTGTAGCCGGTGGCGATATTAACGCCTTGAATCCTGCCGATATTGAACGTATTGACGTGTTGAAAGATGCTGCATCTTGTGCAATTTACGGTTCGAGCGGTGCCAACGGTGTTATCCTTATTACTACGAAGCAGGGTAAGGTAGGAAAGGTTTCTGTATCTTATGATGGAAACATAGGTTGGGCAAATATATATAAGATGCCTGATATGTTGAATGCCAAAGAATATATGGCGGTAATGGATCAAGTGGCCTATAATAATGGAGGCCAACCGTATGATTGGTCAAAATTCGTAGATGCTGATTTGCTGACTGCTTATCAGAATGGTACCAATCCTGGTACAGATTGGGTAAAAGAATTCCGGAATAAAAATGCTGTGGTTACTAATCATGCGTTGAATGTAACAGGTGGTTCTGAATTCTCCAAATTTTCGACAGGTATAGGCTATCAGTATCAGGATGGTGCATTCGGTGGTCCGGTGAAGACTGACTATCGTCGTTTTACTTTCCGCATTAATTCTGAGCATGTGATATATCGTAAGGGAGATGTGGATGTGATAAAGTTTGGTGAGAATATATATTATCAGCACAAACAGAATCAAGGTGTGCAGTTAGGTAATCAATATTCGAATGACCTTTCTAATGCTTTGCGTGCTATTCCTCTGATTCCTGTATATAATGAAAATGGTGATTTCTTCATGTATGATGATTTGAAGAATTTTGGAACGAGTGCTAATGGTATACTTGATTATACTGCATATGCTTCTAATCCGATGGCTCACATGGTATATAATCAGGCTGGGAATAATAAGAATAAGAATTTTAATCTGAACACAGCGGCATATCTGGAAGTACAACCACTTAAGAATCTTATTTATAAAGGTCAGGTTAGTTACAAACAATGGTCAAGTTCATGGCGTTCATATCTTCCCGTTTACCAAATTAATAATCAGGGAGATAGCCGTGATAAAGACCAAACGATAAATAACGTGTCTTTGGGTTGGAACTGGAGTTTGACTAATACGTTGAGTTATCGGTTTGATATTACAGACTTACATCATTTTGATGTTTTGGCTGGTACAGAGTATTCTAAATCAAGACCAACTTATGGCGAATCAGTAGAGGCAACCGGTTATAATAGTGCTTTTGGTGACTTTACACATGCTTATTTGCATAATACAGAACGTAAAGCTACTGCTACAGTAAATGGTTATCCCTCGGATTATGGTTCTAAGATGTCTTATTTTGGACGTTTGAATTATGACTTTAAGGAAACTTATATGTTTTCTGCTATCATTCGTGCCGATGGCTCGTCTAAGTTTGCGAAAGGCAATCAATGGGGATATTTCCCATCATTCTCTGCTGGTTGGGTTATTTCAAACGAGGCTTTTATGAAGAATACTGCTTCTTGGCTTGGTTTCTTGAAAGTCCGTGCTGGTTGGGGACAGAATGGTAATGACAATATCCCTAATTCAAATTGGCGTGCCGGTTACGAGTTTGGCGATTATGGTCTTTATACATTTGGCTCGGATAAGAATGGAGGTACAACCGGAGCTTACCCGAATCGTTTGGCTAACCCCGATTTGACATGGGAAACTTCAGAACAGACCAATATCGGTATTGATGCCCGTTTCTTGGATAACCGTCTGAGTTTTACCATGGACTGGTATAGCAAGCAGACGAAAGACTTGTTAGTGGAAGTGGGTACCAATGCGGCTTCCGGTTTCGCTACTCAATATCAAAATGCTGGTACGGTAAAGAATACTGGCCTTGAACTTTCAATGGGCTGGAGAGATCAGATTGGTAAGGAGTTCAAGTATGGGGTGAATGTCAATATGGCCTATAATAAGAATGAAGTAACGGAGGTTAATAACGCCAATCATTTTATTGAAGGCGGTAATGATTTGTTGGCTCAAAGTACGGGTCGGTTTGTCCGTATGGAAGAAGGACATCCTATTGGCTATTTTTATGGTTATAAGACGGATGGTGTCATTCAGAACCAGAATGACTTGCAGGCATATCTTGACCAGAATTGTAAAGGAAATGCGGCAAACTCTAAGCAAGGTGCAAGTATTAAACCGGGTGATTTGAAGTTTGTGGATGTTGATGGAAATGGGGTGATTAATGATGACGATAAGACTGATTTGGGTAATCCTCATCCTGACGTGACAATGGGTCTTACGTTAAGTGCGGAATATAAAGGATTTGATTTCTCTGTAACAACCTATGGCGCTTTTGGTGCACAGGTAGCTCGCTCTTGGCGAAAGTTCTCAGATGGACAGTATGAAAACTATACGACAGAAGTTTACGATTACTGGCATGGCGAAGGAACCTCAAACAGATATCCGCTGCTTGCGCCGGGAAATAGTGGACAGAATTTCCAGGCCATTTCAGATATTTATATTGATGATGCCGACTATGTTCGCATTCAAAATCTGACTATAGGATACGATTTCAAGAGAATTTGGAAGAACTGTCCGTTCCAGCAACTTCGTGTGTATGCTGCTGCACAGAATCTATTTACTTTTACCGGTTATAAAGGGATGGATCCGGAGAATGGTAGAGCCCTCAATGACAAAGAACCGTGGGTAACCGGTGTTGATGTAGGTAACTATCCTCAACCTCGTACTTATATGGTAGGTGTTAATGTTAAATTCTAAAATTGATACACGATGAAAAAAATAGCATATTTAATAGGTGCAGCTTTGATGATAGCAGGAATGTTTGCTTCTTGTAGCTTGGACTCGATGAGTCTGACGGAAAAAGATACGACCAATTTTCCTAAAACGGCTGAAGATGCCAATCAGGCTTTAGCTGCCATATATCAGAACCTGAATAATGTCAATGCTTTTCCACAGCAGTCTTTCTTGTATAATTCTCTGCTGGCTTGCGATGATATGTTGGGTGGTGGTGGTCCCAATGATAAGTTGATGCAATCTTTGGACCTTATTTGTAATACGGGTACAAATGCTACGCAGGACTACTGGGTGGCTCGCTATCAAGGAATCAACCGTGCCAATACGTTGTTGGAGGCTCTTGCTGGTATTGAAATGGATCCGGAAGTAAGAGCGCAGGCTGAGGGCGAAGCCAAGTTCCTTCGTGCTTTTTATTACTACGAGTTGGCTTCCATGTATGGGCGCGTACCTTTGGTGATTACTGCTTTGTTGCCCGAAGATACTACTCCTCCGACTGCCGCTGTTATCTGGGGGCAGATTCTGCAGGATCTTCGCGATGCGGCTGCAAATATGCCGGCTGTTCGCAAGTCGGATGGGCATGTTGATAAATATACGGCTGAAGCTATGTTAGGACGTGCTTGGTTGTATTATACTGGTATGTATGGCAATGGTGAAACTCTGAACGATTTGGTTAGTACGAACTATAGTCCGTTGACTTCAGTTGATTTGCCTGATGGGACAACTTTGACCAAGCAGGATGTGGTTGGGTATATTGATGATTGTGTGAATAATTCTGGTTATAGTCTTGTTCCTGAGTTTCGTAATTTGTGGGCATATACCAATAAATGTACGGTAGAAGATTTTCCGTTTACTGCCGGTCAGGGATTGAAGTGGGTAGAAGATGATGCAGCGGTAAATCCCGAATCCATGTTTGCCATTAAATATAATAAACTTGCATCTTGGAGCACTACTATCGGTTATGGTAACGGTTATGCTCTGCATTTTGGTGTACGTGGCAATGATCAGGCCAATTCTTTCCCCTTCGGACAAGGATGGGGTGCCGGTCCTGTAGCTCCCAATTTTTATAATGATTGGAGTGTGGCAGAACAAGATGATGCCCGTCGTCCGGCCTCCGTATTCAAGACGGAGGATATGCCGAGTTATAATAAAGGTGGTGGTGACGGCTTTATCCAAGAAACGGATTATTATCAGATGAAAATAGGTTCTATCATGGCTTATAGTACGGATGCGGCTGGAAATAAAACGATTGAGCCGGTATTTGAGAAGATAATGTATGGTGCCGACGGCTGGATTAATGATAATCTGATGCAAACCGGTTCTATTCATGATTTGGTTTTGATTCGTTTTGCGGATGTATTGTTGATGCAGTCTGAATTGAAGGAAGATGTTTCCGGTATAAACAGAGTGCGTAGTCGTGCCGGACTTGAACCTATTGGTACATATTCGTTGGCTGCATTGCAGAATGAACGCCGTTGGGAATTATGTTTTGAAGGTACTCGCTGGAACGATATTCGCCGTTGGCATATTGCTGCCGATGCCCTTGAAAGACAGACGGGAGCAAAGGTTTATACAAATGGGGCTGAAAGCCGTAATGTGGCGCAGAACGGTGGTTATGCCGCACGTTATAAGGCTACGGCAGGTTTCCAGAAGATTCCCGAAAACCAAGTCCTCCTGAATGAAGGAAAGGTAGAACAAAATGAGGGTTATACGGATGCAAGTGCTGAGTATAATGGTTGGCAAGAATAGAATATGAATTTAAAATGAAAAAAGATATGAAAAAGATATTATTCGCAATACCTTTGTTTGCAATGCTGCTGGTGGCTTGCGATCCGATAGTGGATGAAATCAGTCCGGATCCCAATGTCACACCGGAAAATCTTACTTTTGAACTTGTGGCCAAGAACCAGGGAAACAACAACATTCAGATTGTTCCTACTCCGTCACGTTATGTGAAGGTTTATGATGCTACGTCTGATATCAAGTTGGCAGAAGGTACGGCTCCGTCGGTTCAAGTAGCTCCTCCTAATAAAGAATTGCAAGTATATGTAACAACCATTAATTCGGACGGCTCCATAACAAAATCGGCTTCCAAATCAATAGCAGTAACGGAGTATACAGATCTTCCCGCTATTTATGCTGATGTATTCGGCACAACTCCGGACGGTGGTTATGGAACAACCACTTGGGTCTGGAATACAGAAGCTGCAGACGGTTGTTGGGGTAATGGAGGTTATCTCGGCAATACCGGCCCCGGTTGGTGGATTTGTGATGCTGTGGGAGATGTCGGAAACGGTAGAGGGCAAATTGATGAACAAGCTGTAGGAAAAGGATTGCCTGATGATGGATTAAATGGTTGGTTCTCACTTAGTTTGACTGGTGTTCAGACAAGTCGTGGTGAAAGTGGTTCTGTCAAGGTGTCAGAAGATGTGGTGCAATCCGGTTGGGATGTAGGTACTATGGAGTTCTCTGGTACTATTCCATTGTTAGGTATACAGCCGAATCAAGGAAATGCACGTCAGTATGAGTATCATATTTTGAAGATTACAGAAGATGAACTTCGTCTTTGTGCTCCTGAACCCGGTGCTGGCGCTTGGGGTACGGCATGGTTCTGGAACTTCAAGAAAAAATAGTTAATATTGAAAGGTACGGGTGGGTAACGACCACTCGTATACTTTTATTACTAATAAAAAAATGCAACAATGAAACGAACTTTCTTTTTGATATTACTGTTCTTCTGTGCTCTTTTTGTTAAAGCGGATGTTTTGGGACCGTATACAATGGATAGTAATGTACCTCCCACACCAACCGGATATGCTCGGGTTGTACTTCCGATAGGAGGTGCTGACGCTTCGGTAGCCGTAAGCATAACTGTTTGTGACGAAAGTGGTCAACAGTATGTTTTGAGAACTACTACCCCAAATGCTGCTCCATATTGTTATTTCTTGGCTTATGGCGTTTACCGCGTGGTCGCTTTAGAGGATTGTACAGCACAATCTAATTGGGGCGCACTTACGGTTGGTACAATTTTCGAAGTGACAGGAGGTGGCTATATTTCTTTAAATTATATAGGAACAATCTCTACTCCAAGTATTGTTCAAGCATCGGGTACTGATGATAATGTTCCTCCTTCCAAAGTAGGTTACAATATAATGAAAGTGTATGGAATAGAGACAAACGGCGGTGGGGTGTTGGTTGATTCTGACAAAAAAGAATATGGTATCTTTAATTATACCGGACATATAGGCGGTGCTCATTACTTTTACATTAAGCCAGGCACATACACTATAAAATCTTTGAGTGCTACCAATGGAAATTATATTTATTTGGAGTATGGAAATGTTAGACAACCGCTTTCTGCTGGTAGGACTTTCACAGTTCCTGCGTCATTCTTCTCCATTGTGTTTTCTAAAAAGGCACTTTAAGAATAATCTATAAATGAATTATTCAACTCAAAGCAGTTGTCGTTACCCCCCGACTTTATTAGTCGCCCGTAACATCGGATAATTGTAAATGCATTAACCGAATAGTACAATTGTTTAATGGTTAAATCAGGAAAAGGCGAGTCGTGAGATTCGCCTTTTCGCATTCATTCTCTATTGCCTTTCCGGATGCAATTCACATTCCTTTTTGTATTACCCCTGATTTCAGGGCGCAGAATGTTTCTTTTTATCCCTGCATCTCCTTCACCTCCTTCTCCCATCCTCCTGTTCATTGGCTTTCCCGGTGAAACCGCTTTCCACCCTCATCGCCCCGCCTTTGCATCGCGCGACACGCCGTAGTATCCCGGCATGGCCCGGTAGATGGGTTGCGTGGGCTTCCCCACATTCTTCAGCTTGCCCTCTTGCTGCAACCGTTTCAGGTGGACGTTCGCGGTGGTGCGCGCCATGCCGCAGAGCGCTTGGAAGTCACTGCGAATCAGCACGTCGTGGTCGGCAAAGTATTCTTTCAGCTTCATGTCTATCTCCACTTCCGAAAGCTTCAGGGAGTGGCGGGTGTATTTACTGCGGATGGCATTGACTCCCGTCATCGCTTGTTTCAGCCTGACGTCGGGACGGAAGCTGATGCTTTTCAGCCGGAGTTTCAGGTGCTTGTTCGGGGTGCTGCGGGTCACTTTCTGTGTGGCTTCCAGGGTGGGGGCGAAGTAGCCCAGCCCTTCGATGTGCACCTCGTGGCCGTCGCGCAGTTCTTCGCCGCAAATTTGCGCCAGGCAGTCTATCGCGTTCATCACGTCGCCCACCGTGAGCGAGCTGCGGGCATGCACGCGGTTGTAGAGCTGCCGCATGGTTACTTTCCCGTTGAGCAACGGGCGGGGATGGAGGCCTCTCTCTTCAGGGGCTTCCTCATTAGTGCCCGGATTCTCGTACCAGTCATATAGTATTGCCATATCAATAGGTTTTAGTGCGTTCAACATACTTGTTTCTTCCCTCGGAAGTGTCTTCCTGTAAGTGAACGACTCCGGTCGGCCGAACGAATAACCCGGGTCGTTCGATTGAACGACCTAAGTCAGTCGATTGGACGACCCGGGGCGTTCACTTATAAAGAACCGTGCAAAGGTACTGAAAATAAAGGGTTCCGAAGCATAAATAAGTATGTTTGTCGGCAGGAATGATTTTTGAAGAATAAGCGGAGAATGGTTTGCAAAACGCCCTCGGCAGGCAGTAACTTTGGCGAAGAGGCGAGAGGAAAGAAAGGATGATTCCCTTCCTCGAAACCTCCCAATAATCATTTTAATAAAAAATATTTATGAAGAAAAAACTGATGACTTTGCAGCAACACCGGCTCTTGAAGGAAGCGGGACAACTGATAGCCTTTTCCGAAAGGCTGAAACACGCACAAAAAGAAACGACCGACCGAAACTGGAAGGAGCGGGAAGAGCAGCGCCGCCGGAGCGCGAAAGCCGCAAGCACCGTGACTGCACTGAGCGGCGACATCGAGGAGTTCCTCACTTCGCGCTACGACTTTCGCTATAATCTGCTGACGGATGAAACCGAGTTCCGCCCCGCCGGACAACGCTCTGCCGCCTTCACCCCCGTGGGCAAGCGCGAGTTGAACACTTTCTGCATCGAAGCCCATGCCGAAGGTATTCCTTGCTGGGACAAGGACTTGAACCGATACGTCTATTCCACTTACATCCCTGCCTACCATCCCTTCCTGCTCTACATGGACGAACTGCCCGATTGGGACGGCAAGGACCGGCTGACTGCGCTTGCCTGCCGCGTCTCTTCTCGGCCTCACTGGGTGCGGGGATTCCATACCTGGATGCTGGGACTTGCCTCGCAATGGATGGGCGTGTCCGGACTGCATGCCAACAGCGTGGCTCCCGTTCTCGTCAGCCGCGAGCAGGGACGACGGAAATCCAGCTTTTGTCGCGCCTTGATGCCTGACGTGCTGACGCGTTACTACGCCGACAACCTGAAACTGACCTCGCAGGGACAAGCTGAGAGAATGCTGGCGGAAATGGGGCTGCTCAATATGGACGAGTTCGACAAGTATGCCGACAACAAAATGCCCTTACTGAAAAATCTGATGCAGATGTCGGTGCTCAACATCCGCAAGGCCTATCAGCAGAACTTCAGGCAACTGCCCCGTATCGCCTCGTTCATCGGCACCAGCAACCGGTTCGACCTGCTGACCGACCCCACCGGGAGCCGGCGCTTCCTCTGCATCGAGGTGAAGCACAATATTGACTGCATAGGCATAGAGCACGACCAGATTTTTGCCCAACTGAAAGCGGAACTCATTGCCGGGCGGCGCAACTGGTTCACCAAGCCGGAGGAGGAGGAACTGCAATGGCATAACGAGGCTTTCTATCGTGTCAGCCTTGTGGAGGAGGCAGTTCACAGCTTGTTTCGTGCCCCGCTTCCGGCAGAGAAGAGCTTCGATCTGACTGCCGCCGACATCTTTGATGAGTTACAAAAAACGCATCCCGCCCTGATGCGTGGCAGCAATCCCATGCAGTTCGGTTCGGTGTTGCTGCGGGTGGGACTGAAACGCCGGCATACGAAGTACGGCAATGTATATGAGGTGGTGAGAAGGAAGAAAGAAGTTTCACCGGAAAGGGTTGAACGATAGGGAAATAATGCGAAAGGTGAAGGGGTGAAGGAAGAGAAAGCCGGTTTATAGTCTCATTACGGATTGACATAGATTCCTATTAATTCAGGTTGTAGATGCCGATGGGATAAATATTTTCGCTCATAATAACTGTATATTTTATAGATTTCTATAAAAGTAACTTTTTTATAAGAACAAAACAAGCGAAAGTTGCGATTTTCACTACTCCTTGTCGGATAAAAAACTTATCTTTGCGATTGAAACAATCTCTTGTTAATGATATGAAATACACATCATACTCTTATCCTTCAGGCAGGGCGGAAGTGGCTGCATTTGTTGTGACCGGCGGAGTGACGGAATACCATGTGATGATACATGCCACTGACCCGAAACAGACCTATCGTGAACAGATGAATGTCGTGTTGGATGCGTATGCCGCTTTACTGAAAAAAGAACTGTCCGGAGCCGTGGCGGTTTTTAAAAGATACTTCCTGAGTGATGCCGCCAACCAAGCGGAACTGTTGCTTGCCGCTACGGCGGAAAGCTCCGATTGCGCGCTGTCTGTGGTGGAACAGCCTCCGCTGGATGGTACCAAGATTGCTTTGTGGGCCTATCTGCAGACCGATGTGCAGACACGAGTGCTGCCGAACGGACTGTATGAAGTGAAACACGGTGTTTACCGCCAGCTCTGGATGGGAGGCAGCTTCAACCGTGCCGCCAATTCGGAATACCAGATGCGTCTTTTGCTCAACGACTATGCCATGCAACTGATGGAAGAAGGGTGTACCTTGGCCGACAATTGCCTGCGTACCTGGATATTTGTGCAGAATGTGGATTGCAATTATGCCGGTGTAGTCAAGGCACGCAATGAGATGTTCGTCATCCAGAACCTGACAGAGAACACGCACTATATTGCCAGTACCGGTATCGGTGGGCGTCATGCCGACCCGAAAGCATTGGTGATGCTTGATGCTTTTGCTGTAGCGGGATTAAAGCCCGGACAAATCAAATATCTCTATGCCCGCACACACCTGAACCCCACTTATGAGTATGGAGTCAGTTTCGAACGGGGAACGGCGGTGGATTACGACGACCGTCGGCAAGTACTCATTTCCGGTACGGCGAGTATCAACAACCGTGGGGAAGTGATGTATGCCGGAGATGTACGCCGTCAGACAGAACGGATGTGGGAGAATGTGGAGGCTCTGCTGAAGGAAGCTGACTGCGGCTTTGGAGATGTAGGGCATATCATTGTCTATCTGCGTGATATTGCGGATTATGCTGTAGTGAAAGAGATGTTTGACAAGCGTTTTCCCGATACGCCGAGAGTGATTACGCTGGCTCCCGTCTGTCGCCCGGGGTGGCTGGTGGAAATGGAGTGTATGGCGGTGAAGAAAATCTCTGATTAAAAATATTATCTTTGGTTAATTGAATATTAGGCTGACAGTTGGTAAACGCCTACCTTTGTTGAAATTCTAATGTATAAGGATGAAAACACGTATCTTGCTTTTCTGTATCAGTTGCCTTCTTTGGGCAAGTTGTGGAAATTCCGGACAGAATTATGTGATTGAAGGAACGTTGCCGTCGGTGAAATACGACGGGGAATGGATATACCTCGTGCCGATGGAGAATGCGCCGGGGCGGGTGGATTCTGTAAAGATAACCAATGCCTCTTTTTCTTTTTCCGGACAAGGGGAGGAGATGAGGGTGTTGCGTCTGCGCCATCTGCTGCGTATCTACATCCAGGAACTGCTGGTGGTGACGGAGCCGGGAACCATACATGTGAAGGCCGACTCTGTCGGTTCGGTAACGGGCACTCCGCAAAATGATGCCCTTCAGAAATGGAAAGAGGGGAGGGAAAAGATGCAAGAGGCTTACCATTTCATCCGGACGGGACTACGGAATGCCACCGGAAAAGATTCACTGCATCTGACACAGATACGTGACAGTCTGAGGATGCAGGAGCAGGAAACGAACTTTCAGTTTTTGAAAGAGCAGGGAAACAATACGTTGGGGACATTCATGCGGAAGATGGTGCGTGGCTCCTTGACGGAAGAACAACAAAAACTGTTGGATGAAAGCTTGCAGAAGGAAATACATTGAATGGGGAGCGGCAGGAATCGGTGCTTTGGCGTTGTTTCTTTTTTTCTTCCGGATATTGCCCTATCATCTGTTCCATCGGGAGCAGACACAGCTCTTTTTGCTTGCCACCGAACCATTGGCCGGGTATCTGCGGCATCCGGCGGCTCTGGCACGTCTGTCAGGAGATTTCCTCACTCAATTCTTTTATTACGAAGGGGGTGGCCCGACCATAATGGCTGTCGTGCTGTTGCTTTGGGGAGTGGTGGTGTTTCGTTTGTTGGTTCCGTACATGGGACGTTGGGCGTGGGTTCCTACGGTGTTGGCGGTGGCTTGGGAGGCAGGAAGGCAATGCGGATTGAGTTATCCGCTTTCCGGCACAATCGCTTTAACCGGTATCGGAGGTGTTTTGTTGTTGTGTCGTAGCTGCATGCGACGTTCGTGGAAGTCGGGCTTACCGGTAAGCATATTGGCGGTATTGTCCGGCTATTGGCTGTTTGGCTGTGGCGATTGGTCGTCACGATGGTACAATATGCCCGATTTAGGGCGGGAATATCTTTTGGCGTTGGATTCGGAAATGTATTTCGGCCGTTCGGAAAAAGTACGGAAACTGTTGGCGGAGGGTGAATACCGCTCTCCGTTCACTGCCTATTATTATAATTTGCTGAATGCACAGCAGAACCGACTTCCCGACCGGCTGATGGATGGTTATCAACCGGCTTCGCAAGGGCTGTTTCTGCCCGTGGCTCCCCATTCTACCTACCTCACTATTTATGCAGCCAATGAAGTCTGGTTTGCGTTGGGAGATATGACGATGGCTGAACATGCCGCCATTCTGGGAATGATTTTTTCTCCGCATCATACCGGAGCAAGAGCTGTCAAGCGTTTGGCGGAAATCAACCTGGTGAACGGTGATGAGGCGGCGGCTATGAAATATCTTCGTCTCCTGCAAAAGACAATGTGTTACCGTGATTGGGCAGAACGACGTATTCCCGGAAAACAGACGGCCGAAGTCTGCCAATGGCTGGAACGGAAGCGGTTGTTGTTGCCTGCAACGGATACTTTGCGTTCTTCTGCCGACATTCCGCTTTCACTTCGTCATCTGTTACGTAATAATCCTGATAATACGTTGGCATGCGATTACCTTCTCTGCTTTGATTTGCTGAATAAGGATATTGGGGCTTTCGCCGGAGATTATCGGGAGTTTGCTGCAAAGAAGTTTCCTTCCAGATTGTATGCCGAAGGTTTACTTATCTATCTTGCCGGGAAAAAGGCTTCGTTGGATGAAGTGGAAAAATGGAATATACCGCCTCAAGTATTGGATGAATTTGGCGATTATACCCGACTGTACGAGGCGAATGGTGGTAATGGTGCCCCTTTGCAAGCCAAATACGGAAAAACATATTGGTTTTATTTCCACTATGCTACGATGAAAAAGGGGAAGTGATTTATGATGAACATAGATATGAAATATATACAAGTTGTTGTGGGGCTGTTACTGTGCTACTGCCTATATGCTTGCAGTCCCCGTCCGGAGTCTGTACAGCCTGCAGACCGGTTATTGGTGCTCTATCCGGAATATCAGGATGTAACCATTCCCTACAATGTGGCTCCTTTGAATTTCCTTGTGCGGAATGAAGGGGTGGATGCGGTATGCGTGAGTGTAAAGGGAGCATCGGACAGCTTGGAGATAAATGCGCGCGGGAACAAGGCGATATTCCCCTTGAAAGCTTGGCGTGCATTGCTTGAAGCGGAGAAGGAACATACTTTGGAAGTAGTTGTTACTGCCCGTACCGACGGCCGCTGGCTGCGCTATCCTTCCTTTGCATGGCAGGTAGTGGCGGACAAGCTTGACGCCTATGTCAGTTACCGTCTGATAGAGCCCGGTTATGAGGTATGGAATACCTTGCAGATACGTGAACGTTGTATTGAGAATTTCGAAGAGCGTATTTTGGCGGATAACAGTCAGACAGACGGCAAGTGCATGAACTGTCATGTGCACGGAGGAAATAGTGGCAACCTTTCGATGTTCCATCTTCGGGGTGAGGGAGGGGGGACTGTCCTGAACCGTGACGGCAAGCTCCGTAAGCTTGCCTTGAAGAATGAACAGATGATATCTGCGGCTGTCTACGGGGATTTCCATCCTGACGGGCGGTATGGTGTGTTCTCGTCTAATGTGATTATTCCCATGTTCCATACGGAAAGTAACCGCCGTCTGGAAGTTTACGATACCGTCTCCGATTTGGCTGTCTCCGATTTTGACGGAAACCGGATGATTCTATCTCCGCTTACGGCGGATTCCACCGTATTGGAAACTTTTCCCACATTCTCTGCCGATGGGAAATGGATATATTACTGCTCAGCTCCGACTGTTCCATTGCCGGACAGCGTACAGCAATTACGCTATTCGCTTTGCCGCATTGCGTTCGATGCCAATCACGGCGCATGGGGTGACCGCGTGGATACCCTTTGGAATGCCCGGCTGGAGAAAGGCTCCGTGTGTCATCCGAAAGCTTCACCGGACGGCCGCTACCTGCTCTATACCGTTGCTGATTATGGAACATTCCCCATTTGGCACCGGGAGACGGAATTGCAGCTGATGGATTTGCAGACGGGTGCCATCGATTCCCTGCCAATGGTCAATTCCAACCGTTCGGACACTTATCACAGTTGGTCGTCAGGCAGCCGTTGGTTTGCCTTTGCCAGCAAGCGGGGTGACGGGCAGTACGGGCGGGTTTATTTTGCCTATCTGGATGCCGAAGGGAAGGCGCATAAGCCTTTTGTGCTACCCCAGTCGGACCCTGAAAAAGACGATTTGACATTGAAATCCTACAATATCCCCGATTTGTCGGCTACTCCCGTTCCTTTTGATGCTTCTTCCATCAAGCGGATAAACCGGCAACTGAAGGCTGAGGAATTCAAATGACAAGACATACAGAGAGTACCAAATTGTAAATAATAAATTGTAAATAGTAAATGTTCTTATTTCTGAAAAAGACTTGGAAGATAGGGTTGTCGATACTTTTTGGCGTAGCGGTGCTTCTCTTTTGGGGAAGCGTATATCCGGCCCATATTTCCTATCAGGAGCAGTTCCAGCTTTTCTTGTTCGATGCCGACTACTGGTGGGAACGGATAGTGGTTCCCGGTGGGTTGGCCGATTATATCGCAGAGTATCTGACGCAGTTCTATTATCACGTGTGGGCGGGAGCTTGTATTCTGGCTTTTTTGTACGTGTTGTTGCAACGGTTGGTTTGGAAACTGGCGAAGGAGCAGGGTGCGGCTGATGTGTATTATCCGTTGAGTTTTCTGCCCATCATTGTCTTGTGGCATTTCATGGGTGATGAAAATGCGATGCTGTCATTGGCGGTGGCTCTACTGCTGGTATTGTCAGCATCCTGCTGGTATGTGGATTTGAAGGGGAAGTGGCAGCGTGTCGCGTACATTCTGATTGTCCTTCCGCTGCTTTACTGGACAGCGGGTGCGGCACACTTCATCTTTATGGGCTGGGTGACTGTACGTGAGTTCCGGTTGAATCTTAAAGGTAAGAATTTCTGGGGTGGTGTCGGAGTGTTCTGGGGTGTAGGATTGTGGGGTATCGGCTGTCCGCTATTGGCAAGCATGTGGGTACAATTCCCCATTTACCGTCTGATGGGCGGTATAGGATATTACCGTTTCCCGGCAGTGATTCCTTGGATAGAGATAGGGCTTGCCGTATTGCTGATTGTCCTTCCCTTCCTGCTGGCAGCTTTGCCCGTTTTGAAGAAGAAGCCGGTATTTTATGGAGTTCTGCAAGTGGTGGCGGTAACATTGTTCGGTTATTACTGCGTGGCGGCCGGTTGCGATATGGATAAGGAGGAAGCGATGGAGTATGACCAGCTGGTGCGTAATAGACAATGGCAGGAGATTATAGAAAAGGCAGAAGAGAAGTCGCCGGTTTCACCTTTCGGCGTGACCTGCCTGAATCTTGCTTTGGGAAAGACGGGACAGATGGGCGACCGCATGTTCGAGTTTTATCAGAACGGGACGGAAGGGCTGCTACCGGAGTTCCAGCGTGACTTTACTTTGCCGTTGCCCACCAGTGAGGCATACTATCATTTGGGAATGGTCAATACGGCACAGCGTTTCACTTTTGAGGCGATGGAGGCCATACCTAACTTCAACAAGAGTGGCCGTTGCTTCAAGCGTCTGGCGGAGACGAACCTGATAAACGGGCAATACGAAGTGGCAGCCAAGTACCTGCGTTTGTTGAGGAAGACAATCTTCTACAGGGATTGGGCGGAGGATGCCATGACCTATCTGTATAATGAGGAAAAAATCAATGCCCACAAGGAGTGGGGTTGGCTGAGGCAGATACGCTATACGGAAGACTTCTTGTTCAGCAGCCAGGAAACGGACATCATGCTGGGGCTGCTTTACCAGCACAACCACCGGAACCGGATGGCATTTGAGTATATGCTGGCCTATGTCCTGCAGCAACGTGATTTGGAACGTTTCATGAAGTACTATCCGTTAGGCAAGTATGCCGGCTACGACCATATTCCCCGCAGCTATCAAGAGGCGTTGATATATGTATGGACACAGACGCACAAGAACTTCCAGGGTATGCCGTGGAGCATTTCGCCCCAAGTGGTGCGGGATGTAACGGAATTTGCGCGGATATATACCTCGCAGCAGAATGCCCGGCAGATGTTGGAGGCGCGTTTCGGCAGTACATACTGGAATTATTTGCTACTAAGAAAGTAAAATGAAAAAGATGAAGAATATAGCTGTTTGCATAATGGCTGCATGGTGGTTTGCCGCTTGCGGCAATCCGGTGACTTCCCCGGAAAGGGTGGATGAATGGCCGGATATCTATCCCGACTATATCGGTGTGACTATTCCTGCAACCATTGCTCCTATGAATTTCAATTGTATTGGTGGAGCGTACGAACGTGTGGATGTGACCGTGACCGGAGGAAAGTCCGGAGAGATGCACGTAAATGATAAAATAGTATCATTTCCGCAAGATGCATGGCAAGAGCTTTTGGAGGAGAACAAGGGTGATAGCCTTCTGTTTACGGTATGTATCCGGAAAGACGGCGAGTGGAAACAGTACCGCTCTTTTCCCATGTATGTCAGTCCGTATCCTATAGATTATGGGGTGGTATACCGCAAGCTGGCTCCCGGATATGAAGTTTATAGCAAGATGGGCATTTATGAGCGTGACCTTGCTTCGTTCGAGGAGCGTCCCTTGCTGGAGAATACCATGGTGCCGGGCATGTGCCTGAATTGTCATGCTTTCAACAAAACAAATCCGGACCATCTGAGCCTGCATATCCGTGGAAAGAACGGAGGGACCTTGATGCAGATAGACGGGAAGCGCGAAATGCTGGATACGAAAACGGATTCCACTCTCTCTGCGGGGGTGTACCCTTATTGGCATCCAAACGGCAAATATATTGCCTATTCTGTCAACAATACGCGCCAGTCTTTCCATGCGGTGAAGGATGAGCGTGTGGAAGTGCTCGACTTGGAATCGGATGTACTGGTCTATCATCCCGAGACACATGAATTACTGCTCTCTCCCTTGCTTCAGAAGAAGGAAGTCTTCGAAACCTTTCCAGTATTTTCACCGGACGGACGCAAACTGTATTTCTGTACTGCGGAGGCCAAGCCGATACCGGCGGAATATAAGGAAATACGTTATAGCTTGTGTAGTATAGATTTCAATCCGGAAGACGGGACATTTGGCGAAAAGATAGATACGCTGGTCAATGCGGCAGCTATGAAGAAAAGCATCTCCTTCCCGAGGCCCTCGTACGATGGCGAGTATATCATGTTTACTTTGTCGGATTACGGGAATTTCTCAATTTGGCATAAAGAAGCCGATTTATGGCTGTTGGATTTGAAGGATGGCGGTATGCGTCCCATAAAGGAGGTGAACAGCGATGATACGGAAAGTTTCCATAACTGGAGCAGTAACTCCCGATGGTTTGTGTTCAGTAGCCGCAGGGGAGATGGGCTTTATACCCGTCTGTATCTGGCAAGTATGGATGAGAATGGGGTGGTGGGCAAGCCTTTCCTGCTTCCTCAGGAAAATCCTTGGGAGTATTACGACCGTCTGGTCTACTCGTACAATGTTCCCGATTTTACAAGCGAACCGGTGAAGCTGGAACGCCGGAAAGTGGAACGGGGAATTGTCTCGCGGAAGCGCGTTCCGGTGAAAGTTAGATGATACGTTTTTTATATTCTGCTTTTTAATACAGTAAAGGGATAAAATTGTATCATTTTCTCTTGGTGCAATCCGCTATCTTTGTGCCAGGAATTAGTGTTACCAATAACAATACCAGATTGAAAAACATGGATATGAGAAAAGTAAAATTTGCTATGATGATTCTGGCGGCAAGTCTGTTGACCGCCTGCGGTTCTTCCAAGAAAGAACAGAGTGTGAATGAAGAGACGGCTGCTGCGCGTACGCAGGAAACGGAGAACTTACTGGCTAACTTGAAAAAAATCCCTTCCAAAGGTATCATGCTCGGCCATCATGACGATACGGTATATGGTATCGGCTGGGAAGGTGAGGAAGGCCGTTCGGATGTGAAAAGCGTGTGTGGCGACTATCCGGCTGTCATCAGCTTTGATTTGGGAGAGCTGGAACTAGGGAATGCCGCCAATCTGGATAAGGTGCCCTTCGATAAAATCAGGAAAGAGATAATCAATCAGTATCAGCGGGGCGGCATGGTTTCGCTCAGTTGGCATGCGCGCAATCCCAAGACGGGCGGTGATGCCTGGGATGTATCGGATACGACGGTGGTGAAGTCCATCCTGCCCGGTGGCGAGAATCATCAGAAGTTTGCCGGCTGGTTGGGAGGAGTGGCCGATTTCCTTCATTCGCTGAAGACGGCAGACGGCGTGAAGATACCCGTACTTTTCCGTCCCTGGCACGAACACAGCGGCAGCTGGTTCTGGTGGGGCGAAAAACTGTGTACCCCTGAAGAGTATAAGACATTGTGGCACATGACAGTGGACACTCTGCAGGCCAGGGGAGTGGATAATGCACTCTATGCTTACTCTCCGGGCACGGAACCCAAGGACACGACGGAATACTTGAAGAAGTATCCGGGCGACGAGTTGATAGACGTTATCGGCTTCGATACTTATCAGTTCGACCGGGATACCTATCTTGCCGGGATGGATAGGGCACTTTCCATTATCGACAGTATAGGGAAAGCACACAATAAGGTGATTGCTGTGACCGAAACCGGTTACGAAGGAATTCCCGATGCCAAATGGTGGACTGGTACTCTGCTGCCTGCGTTGGAGAAATATCCGCTTGCCTATGTGCTGGTGTGGCGCAATGCCCGTGAAAAGGTGACCCATTACTATGCCCCCTATCCGGGACAGACATCTGCGGAGGATTTTGTGGAGTTCTATAACAATCCCAAGACGCTGTTTGCAGCTGATGTAAATCTGTATCAATAAACAAACAATCAATATAACAGACATGGAAGCTTTTAAAGAAAAGGTAGAGAGGCTCTTTCAGAGACACGAAGAGTTGATTACGAGAAAGAATGTGGCCGTGGAAGACGGCAATGGCATATTCACCCGCTATAAATATCCGGTAGTGACGGCTGCTCATACACCTGTATTCTGGCGGTATGATTTGGATGAGAAGTCCAACCCGTACCTGATGGAACGTATCGGTATGAATGCGACCATGAATTCGGGGGCCATTAAGTGGAATGGCAAGTATCTGATGGTGGTACGTGTAGAGGGCGCTGACCGCAAGTCGTTCTTTGCCGTAGCCGAGAGTCCCAACGGCATTGATAATTTCCGGTTTTGGGATTACCCCATCACCATGCCCGAAGACGCGATTCCGGCAACGAATGTATACGACATGCGCCTCACGGCTCATGAGGACGGCTGGATTTACGGTATCTTCTGCGCCGAACGCCACGACGACAATGCGCCCGCCGGTGACTTGTCCTCGGCTACGGCTACAGCTGCCATTGCTCGCACCAAGGATTTGAAGAATTGGGAACGCCTGCCCGACCTGAAGACCAAGAGTCAGCAGCGCAACGTGGTGCTGCACCCGGAGTTTGTAGATGGCAAATATGCCCTCTATACCCGTCCGCAGGATGGCTTTATTGATGCCGGTAGCGGTGGTGGTATCGGCTGGGCGCTGGTGGACGACATAACCCATGCCGAGGTGAAGGAAGAGAAGATTATCGACCAGCGCTACTATCACACCATCAAGGAGGTGAAGAATGGTGAAGGTCCGCATCCCATCAAGACTCCGAAAGGCTGGTTGCATCTGGCTCATGGTGTCCGCGGTTGTGCCGCCGGATTGCGTTATGTGCTTTATATGTACATGACTTCTTTGGAAGATCCGACGAAACTGATTGCCACTCCCGGTGGGGCCTTTATGGTACCCGAGGGTGAGGAGCGTATAGGTGACGTAAGCAATGTGCTTTTCACCAACGGCTGGATTGCCGATGAAGACGGAGCTGTATTTATTTACTACGCTTCTTCCGACACGCGGATGCATGTAGCCACTTCTACCATTGACAAGCTGGTGGACTATTGCATGAATACGCCTGCTGACGGCTTGTCTTCATCAGCTTCGGTAGAAACGTTGAAGAAGCTGATAGACAAGAATTTGCAGATAATGAAATAATAAAAATACAACATACTATGGCAACACTAAAAGAGAAAATCGGTTATGGTTTTGGGGATATGTCTTCCTCTATGTTCTGGAAAATATTCTCCTATTACTTACCGTTCTTCTATTCGAATATTTTTGGCTTGAGCTTGGCTGATGCAGGATTGCTGATGCTGGTGACACGTATTTGGGATGCAGTGTCCGATCCGATGATGGGAGTCATTGCAGACCGTACTCATACGCGTTGGGGCAAATACCGTCCTTATTTGTTGTGGATTGCAGCTCCTTTTGCCATTGCCGGGATTTTACTTTTTACAACGCCCGACATGGGGACAACGGGTAAGCTGGTATGGGCTTATGTCACTTACATCCTGATGATGACGGTATATACGGCAATCAATGTACCATACGGGGCTATGCTGGGAGTAATGACTGATGATTCGAATACAAAAACGGTTTTCTCTTCTTACCGTATGTTTTTTGCATACGGAGGTAGTTTTATCGCTTTGGGAGCATGGGAGCCATTGTGTAATTGGTTTAAATCAATGGACTATAGCAATGCTTCCAGTTGGCAATATGCCATGGTATGCATTGCCACGCTCTGCTTTTTGGGTTTTCTGTTTTGCTTTAGCATGACGCGCGAGCATGTCAAGAGTGTGGCGTCCGAATCCATCGGTAAGGATGTGAAGTCACTGGTGCGCAATTCGCCTTGGTGGATATTGAATGGTGCGGCGTTGTTGTCGAATTTCTTCAATACGGTACGCGGAGCTACTGCCGCCTACTTCTTCAAGGACTATATCAGTGCCAATGCATTCCTCGATTTCGGGGTGTTCAATCTGGTATTGTATGCCGGCTTGTTCCTGATGGTGGGTGAAGTGTGTAATATGATTGGTGTGGCGCTGGCTGTGCCTCTGTCCATGAAGTTTGGAAAGAAGTCCACTTATATCATTTCGCTCGTGTGCCTGGTAGTGCTCAGCGTGCTCTTCTTCTTTGTGCCGAATGACGGGCTGGGATGGTGGCTGATGATGATTTTCCAGGTGCTTATCTCCATCTGCACCGGTATCGTATCTCCGTTGATTTGGAGCATGTATGCGGATGTGGCGGACTATGCCGAGCAAAAGGATGGCACATCCTCTACGGGGCTGATATTCTCTTCCGGTTCTATGGCGCAGAAGTTTGGCGGTGCATTTGCAGGCTGGGCAGTAATGGCACTGTTGGCATTCTTCGGTTACAATACCGCAGAGAATGCCGTGCAGACTCCCGAGGCGCTGGATGGCTTGAAGTATCTGATGAGCTTTATTCCTGCTGCGATAGCCGCACTTTCCATCGTTGTCGTATTCATCTATCCATTGAATAAGACGCGTATGGCAGCCATCAATGCAGACCTGAAAGAGCGCCGTGAGAACCTTCAGCAGAATAACTTATAACTCATAACTCAAAAACTTGTGGATATCAAGAAGATGAAACAGGAGATGGAGGAGGAGTTGGTCTCCAATATCCTCCCCTTCTGGATAAACAGAATGACGGATGAAGTGAACGGCGGCTTCTACGGCCGTATCACGGGTCGAGAGGAGGTGAAGCCCGAAGCTGAAAAGGGGGCCATCCTGAACGCCCGCATCTTGTGGACCTTTTCGGCTGCATACCGCTTGCTGAGGAGGCCGGAGTATCTGGAAACGGCTACGCGTGCCAAACGCACTCTTATCGACCGTTTCTACGACAATGAATTTGGCGGAGTTTACTGGTCTCTCGACTATAAAGGCAATCCGCTCGATACCAAGAAGCAGATTTACGCTTTGGGTTTCGCCATCTACGGGCTGAGTGAATATGCTCGTGCCACGGGCGATGATGAAGCGCTGGCATATGCCATCCGTTTGTTCGAGACTATCGAAGAGCATAGCTTCGACCCCGTGAAGAACGGTTATTGTGAAGCCTTGACCCGCGAATGGGGAGAGATAGCCGACATGCGCCTCAGCGCCAAGGATGAGAACGAGCGCAAGACGATGAATACCCATCTGCATATTCTGGAACCTTATACCAATCTTTTCCGCATGTGGAAGGATACCCGTCTGGAGAGGCAACTGCGCAATTTGATAGGCCTTTTCACGGAACGGATTCTGAATATCAAGACCGGTCATCTGGAATTGTTCTTCAATGATGATTGGGTTAGTAAATACCGCATTGTCTCCTATGGGCACGATATCGAAGCCTCCTGGTTGATACACGAGGCTGCCCTTGTTCTGGGCGATAAGGACCTCCTGGAGAAAGTGGAACCACTTGTAGAATACATCGCTGCCGCTGCCGATGAAGGATTGACGCCCGACGGCAGCATGATATACGAGACTTTTCTGGATAAAGGAAAGACCGATACCGACCGCCACTGGTGGGTGCAGGCCGAGAACGTAGTGGGACATGCCAACCTCTACCAGCACTTTGATGACGAAGTGGCCATGCAGAAGGCTCTCCGATGTTGGGACTTCATCAAGCAGCATCTGGTAGACTACAAGTACGGAGAATGGCATTGGAGCGTGCGTGCTGACGGCACGGTGAACACCGATGATGACAAGGCGGGATTCTGGAAATGTCCGTATCACAACGGACGTATGTGCATGGAAATTATTGAACGTTTTTCATAGGTTTTCTATCATAAGAAGATGAATAGATTGATGGTTTTGGGGATTCTTGTCTGGATGGGGATTGCGCTGCACGCGCAATCTCTTTATCCGGACTTCAGCAAGCTGAACTTCGGGTGCGACGGAAACAGCATTACCGCAGGCGAACAATGGTCTAAGACTGTAGTGGATAAACTCGGATTCGCTACACATCACAACGTGGCGGTCGGTTCTGCCACATGGGCATGCCATCCCGATACTCAGGATTATGGCAGCGAAGCTTTTGCCGGCATCTCTGGCGGTTGGCAGGTTACGGAGGATAGGCATGAGTTACAGATGCGGCACAACAACGTGTCAAAGGTGCATATCCAGAAGTTCATAGCCGAAGTGGAAAGTGGCGCTTACCCTGCGCCCGATGTCTTTGTGTTCTCTATGGGAACGAATGACCGTAACTTGGGTAGTGCCGAAGAGGCCCTTAAAGGGAAGACGCTCGATGAAGTAGATGTCAACACCATGGCGGGCGGTGCCCGTTGGTCCATTCAGACCATTCTGGAGCATTATCCCCAATGCCGCGTATTCGTGTGCACGCCGATTCAGACCGGCAACCCCGAACACAATGCACTGAATCTGCAGAAGATTGCCATCTTGCGTGAGTTGTGCCGGGCGCTTTCCGTGCAGCTGATAGACTGTTACTCCAATTGTGGTATCACCGAAAAGTTTGAGCAGCCTTCCGGTAGCGGGCGCTATCTGCGCGACGGGTTGCATCCCGACAAACCGGGGCAGGAGCTGATGGGCCGTTACATCGCGAAGGAGATACGGAACCATTTCTTTTAGTTCCGTTCTGCATATTCCGGTTGGAATAACTTATCATTTAGGGCTTGTAAAGCCCTTTTTTTGTCTGTATTCTTAATGACGAATGCCACGTCATTATTGCTGCTGCCATATGAAATCATCCGTAGGGGGATGTCCTTTAGCGCCTCCATAATCTTTGCCTCAAACCCGGCATATTCCCATTGCATGTTGCCCACCACGGAGACGATGGTCATGCGGTCTTCTACCAATACATGGGCATATTGGCGTAGTTCGGAGATGATGTTCGATAAACGAGTGCAGTCGTCTATAGCCACAGATACGTCCAGATTGGAGGATACCAGCAGGCAGAGGGGGGTACGGTACTTGGCAAAAATGTCGAAAATCTTGCTGATGAACAGATAGGGACACAGATTATGGTTCGATTCGAACTTTATGTATATGATGTGGTCCTTGGCGGCTATGGCCTTGATGATATTGTCGTCCTGCAGGTTGGAAATTAGCGTGCCTTCTGCCGACGGTTCCATAGAGTTAAGCAACCGGACGGGAATATTCCTTAGGCGTGCCGGGGCGATACAGAAGGGATGCAGTATCTTGGCACCATAGAAGGCCAGTTGTTCGGCTTCGTTGAAGCTGAGGCGTTTCACGGGGCGGGTACCTGACACCTCGCGCGGATCATTGTTGTGCATGCCATCTATGTCCGTCCATATTTGTATCTCGTCTGCTTGGAGGGCGGTGCCAATGAGGGAAGCAGTGTAATCACTGCCGCCGCGTTTCAGGTTATCTGTTTCGTTATAGGCATTCTTGCAGATGAAACCCTGAGTGATGAAGAGATTGATGCCGGGATGGCAGGCAAGCTGTTCTCGGAGTTTTTGTTCTATATATTCCAAGTCGGGTTCGTTGTCGGGGCCGGTACGCATGAAGTCGAATGCACAAAGCAGTGCATTGGGAATTTTCAGCTCGCGCAGGTAGAAATGCATCAGAGCGGTACTGATAAGTTCGCCTTGTGCCAGCACCTCCTTCTCTTCGACGGAGGTGAAAGAGTTCTTGGTAAATTTCCATAGTTGCTGGAAGCGGTCGAGGATATAATCTATTGCTTCCCGTTTCAGTTTCTCGTCGGTCAGCAACCCATTGGCAAATTCGATGAACTGGAATTCCAGCCGGGTGATGCGGTCGTGGGCTTGTTCTATTTCACGGTTGAACAAGTTGGCGGCAATCTCCTCCAGATGGTTGGTGGTGCCTGCGGTGGCAGACAGTACCACAATCTTGGGTGTTGCATCTTTAATGAGTGTTGCTACATGTTTCATTCTCTCTACGGTGCCGACGGAAGTTCCGCCGAATTTACAAACTTTCATTTCTTGTTTCTTTTTTAACAGTTTCATAATTGCATTCATCCGGATGTTCTTCCTTCCGGCTTTTCATTTCAGGTGGCCTCTTTCCAAAATGGAAGGGGGAGGCATGAGGGGCTGTCACTGGGACTAGGCCTGCATAATGCCGCTGTGGCATTGTTGTGGTGGGATATTCATATCCCGGTTGGTGGCAGGCTCTTGCCCCTTCACCTATAAAAGTTCAAAAGATATGCCGTTGGTATTTGGGAAAAGCTTATATTTGCACACCCTGTTTTTTACCGTTATCAGTTTAAAAACTTATCGAATAGATATGAGTAAGATTCTAATCATTGATGATGAGGTACAAATCCGTACCCTTCTGACACGGATGATGGAGTTGGAGGGATATGACGTCTGTCAGGCTGGTGATTGCAGGGCTGCCCTGAAGCAACTGGAACTCCAAAATCCCGATGTAGTTTTGTGTGATGTGTTTCTGCCCGATGGAAATGGGGTAGACCTGGTGTTGGCTATCAAGAAGGCGGCACCCAATGTGGAAGTTATTCTGCTGACAGCGCACGGCAATATTCCCGATGGGGTGCAGGCCATCAAGAACGGTGCTTTCGACTACATCACCAAGGGAGACGATAATAACAAGATTATTCCTCTGATAAGCCGTGCTGTAGAGAAAGCGCGTATGAATGTGCGGTTGGAAAAACTGGAGAAGAAGGTGGGACAGACGTACTCTTTTGATTCTATCCTGGGAGAATCCAAAGTCCTGAAGGATGCTGTTTCATTAGCTCAGAAGGTGTCAGGGACTGATGTTCCTGTACTGTTGACTGGAGAAACGGGCACGGGTAAGGAGGTATTTGCCCAGGCCATCCATTACAGTAGTAAGCGTGCACGGCAGAATTTTGTAGCGGTTAACTGTTCTTCGTTCAGCAAGGAGTTGCTGGAAAGTGAAATGTTCGGTCATAAAGCCGGTTCGTTTACCGGCGCATTGAAGGATAAGAAGGGACTGTTCGAGGAAGCGAATAATGGGACTATTTTTTTGGATGAAATCGGTGAGATGGCGTTTGAACTGCAAGCCAAGTTGCTGCGTATTCTTGAAACCGGTGAGTATATTAAGATAGGTGATACGAAACCTACCCGTGTCAATGTCCGCATCATTGCCGCTACGAACCGCAACTTGTCCCAGGAGATTGTTGCCGGACGTTTCCGCGAGGATTTGTTTTATAGATTAAGCGTATTTCAGATACATCTGCCGCCATTGCGCGAACGTGCAGGTGATATCCGGCTGTTGGCGAAGGCTTTTATAAAGAGTTTTGCGGAACAGCTGGCGCGTCCGGTGGTTGAAATAGCTCCCGCATTTCTTGAAGCATTGGACTCCCAACCGTGGAAGGGAAATATTCGTGAATTACGTAACGTGATAGAACGCAGTATGATTGTTTGCGAGAGCGGATATCTGGACATTGCTGATTTGCCGTTTGATATTCAGAATGCCCATTATGAACACTCCAATGATTCAAGTCCCGGCAGTTTTGAACTTTCAGCTATGGAACGCCGGCACATTGCCCGTGTACTGGAGTATACAAAGGGGAATAAGACAGAAGCAGCCCGGTTATTGAAAATAGGTTTGACGACGTTGTATCGGAAGATTGAGGAATACAAGATCTCAGATCTATAATAGGGGGCTCAGTATACGACTGAGGTACCTTCGATATAGGACCGTGGCAAGATTATTCTTGAAACAGGCTTAGAAGCAGAAAGTGCCTATGGGCTAAAACATATCAAAACAGGTTGCACCTTTTCATTTTGAAAGGGTGCAACCTGTTTCTTTTTATACTTGTTTAGTATGTATTCTGTTGATAATTAATGGTGTATGGTATATGCGCTCTTTTTGGCACATATTTGGCACATTCCTGGCAGACAAAAATATGTAGTAACATTTTAAAAGGTAAAAACATGGGAATAACAGTATCATTTATTTTTTGCCTATTGAGCGGTTTGTTCGCCTTTTGGCTTTTCTGGAAATGCGTAGATTGGTTTGAGAAGATTTAAAAGAGAGAATTATGTACACAGCTTTATTTGTATTAGGTATTGTAATGTTCGGGTATCTGACTTATGTGCTGATAAGACCCGAAAAGTTTTAATGAATGGAGAGTGGAGAAATGAACACTGAAATTTTAGGTGTAGCCTTGCAGATTGTTCTGCTGATTGTGATATCCTATCCTCTGGGAAAGTATATTGCCAAGGTTTACAAAGGCGAAAAGACATGGTCGGATTTCATGAAGCCGGTCGAGAGATTGATTTATAAAGTGGCCGGAGTCAATCCGGAGGAAGAGATGAACTGGAAACAGTTCTTGAAAGCCCTGCTGATTCTGAATGCCTTTTGGTTTGTATGGGGCATGGTGCTGCTCTGTACACAGCAGTGGTTGCCGTTAAATCCGGATGGAAACGCTAACCAGACACCGGACCTGGCATTCAATACATGTATCAGTTTTATGGTGAACTGTAACTTGCAGCATTATTCCGGTGAAAGCGGACTGACATATTTTACACAGTTGTTCGTCATTATGTTGTTCCAGTTCATTACCGCCGCTACCGGTATGGCAGCTATGGCAGGTATCATGAAGGGTATGGCTGCCAAATCGACGAAGACTATCGGTAACTTCTGGATGTTCTTGGTTTTGAGCTGTACACGTGTATTATTACCGCTTTCGTTGATTGTGGGCTTCATCCTCATTCTACAAGGTACTCCGATGGGATTTGATGGTAAGATGGAAGTTCAGACGATGGAAGGACAGACCCAGTTGGTTTCACAAGGTCCTACGGCAGCGATTGTTCCTATCAAGCAATTGGGTACGAACGGTGGCGGTTATTTTGGATGTAACTCTTCACATCCGTTGGAAAATCCTACTTACTTGACAGATATTGCAGAATGTTGGTCTATCCTGATTATACCTATGTCTATGGTGATTGCACTCGGCTTTTACATCAAACGTAAGAAGATGGCCTACTCTATCTACGGCGTAATGCTTTTTGCTTTTCTTGTGGGTGTTTGCATCAACGTTTCGCAGGAGATGGGAGGTAATCCGCGCATTGATGAGATGGGAATTGCCCAAGACAATGGAGCAATGGAAGGTAAAGAAGTCCGTTTAGGGTCTGCTGCTACTGCTCTTTGGAGTATTGTGACTACAGTTACTTCCAATGGCTCTGTGAATGGTATGCATGATTCAACGATGCCTCTTTCCGGTATGATGGAAATGCTGAACATGCAGATTAATACGTGGTTTGGAGGTGTGGGTGTAGGTTTCATGAACTATTATACATTCATCATTATCGCCGTATTCATCAGTGGACTGATGGTGGGACGTACTCCGGAATTTCTCGGTAAGAAGGTAGAGGCGCGTGAAATGAAGATTGCTACCATTGTGGCACTGCTTCATCCGCTTATCATCTTGGGCGGTGTGGCACTTTCTTGCTTTTTGTTCGCTCATTATCCTGAATTTGTGGCAGGTGAAGGCGGCTGGTTGAATAATCCCAGTTTCCACGGACTGAGTGAGCAGCTTTATGAATATACTTCGGCTGCGGCCAATAATGGTTCTGGCTTCGAAGGATTGGGCGACAATACTTACTTCTGGAACTATACTACCGGCTGGACGCTGATTTTAGGACGTTTCCTGCCTATCGTAGGTCAGGTAGCCATTGCTGGTCTGTTGGCCGGAAAGAAATATGTTCCGGAGAGTGCCGGTACGCTGAAGACAGATACAGTAACTTTCGGTGTGATGACTTTTGCCGTTATCTTTATTGTGGCTGCCTTGTCATTCTTCCCGGCACATGCATTGAGTACGATTGCTGAACATTTCAGTTTGTAATAGTAGTTTGTAAAAAGTAATTTCATAGGTATGAAAGATAATAAATCAGCTTCTCTGTTTCAGAAGGAGCAAGTAATGGAAAGTTTGAAGCAATCATTCGTGAAGCTAAATCCACGGGTGATGATAAAGAATCCGATTATGTTTACGGTGGAAGTCGTAACAGTCGTCATGCTGATTGTCTGTTTCCTTTCATTGGGTACTTCGGAATATGGAGCATTCGGATATAATTTCTTGGTATTCGTCATCTTGTTTGTGACGTTGCTGTTTGCTAATTTTGCTGAAGCCATCGCTGAAGCGCGTGGTAAGGCCCAAGCTGACAGCTTGCGTAAAACCCGTGAAGAGACTCCGGCTAAAGTGCTGGTTGACGGTAAAATCCATACCGTTAGCAGTTCACGTTTGAAGAAAGGCGACTATTTTATTTGTGAAGCGGGAGATACGATTCCTGCCGACGGTGAGATTGTGGAAGGTTTGGCTTCCATTGACGAAAGTGCCATTACCGGTGAATCTGCTCCGGTTATCCGTGAGGCCGGTGGTGACAAGAGTTCCGTAACTGGTGGTACAAAAGTTCTTTCTGATAAAATCAAGGTATTGGTGACGCAGCAACCGGGTGAGAGCTTTCTTGACAAGATGATTGCTTTGGTAGAAGGCGCTACTCGCCAGAAGACTCCGAACGAGATAGCATTGACTATTCTTCTGGCCGGTTTCACCTTGGTATTCGTCATTGTATGTGTGACGTTGATTCCTATGGCTGACTATACGAATATCGACCATCCGGGAACTTATATCTCCATTGCAGCCATCATTTCTTTGTTTGTCTGCTTGATACCGACTACTATCGGCGGACTGCTTTCTGCCATCGGCATTGCTGGGATGGACCGTGCTTTGCGCGCTAATGTAATCACCAAATCCGGTAAGGCGGTAGAAACAGCCGGTGACATTGATACCTTGTTGCTAGACAAGACCGGTACCATTACAATCGGTAACCGTAAAGCTACCAAGTTTCATTCGGCTTCGGGTGTTGACGAGAATTTGTTCGTAGAGGCTTGCTTGTTGTCCTCACTTTCTGACGAGACTCCGGAAGGTAAGTCTATCATTGAACTGGGACGTGAAAACGGTCATCGTATGCGTGATTTGAATACTACCGGTGCTCATATGATTAAGTTTACAGCCGAAACAAAATGTTCGGGTGTGGATTTGCAGGATGGTACTCAGATACGTAAAGGCGCCTTCGACGCTATTCGCAAGATTGTGGAAAATGCCGGAAACAAGTTCCCGAAAGAGATTGAAGAGGTGATTGCTGTAATTACCAGCAACGGTGGAACTCCGTTGGTAGTATGTGTCAATCAGAGGGTTACCGGGGTAATCGAGTTGCAGGATATTATCAAACCGGGTATTCAGGAACGTTTTGAGCGTCTTCGCAGGATGGGTGTGAAAACTGTGATGGTGACCGGTGACAACCCTTTGACAGCCAAATACATCGCAGAGAAAGCTGGAGTGGATGATTTCATTGCTGAAGCCAAGCCGGAGGACAAGATGGAATATATTAAAAAAGAACAGCAGGCCGGTAAGCTGGTGGCTATGATGGGTGACGGTACAAACGACGCTCCCGCCCTTGCACAAGCTAATGTGGGGGTGGCGATGAACAGCGGTACGCAGGCAGCCAAAGAAGCCGGTAATATGGTGGACCTTGACAACGACCCGACGAAGCTGATTGAAATTGTGGAGATTGGCAAACAGTTGTTGATGACACGCGGTACGTTGACTACCTTCTCCATTGCGAACGACGTTGCCAAGTACTTTGCCATTATCCCTGCTTTGTTTATGGTAGCCATCCCTCAGTTGGCTCCTCTGAACATTATGGGACTGTATAGCCCTGAAACGGCCATTCTCTCGGCTGTCATATTCAACGCTATCATCATTCCTATCTTGATTCCGTTGGCTTTGAAAGGTGTTCAGTATAAGCCAATCGGTGCCAGTGCATTGCTTCGTCGCAACCTGCTGATTTATGGTGTGGGCGGTGTCATCGCTCCGTTTGTCGGCATCAAACTGATAGATATGATAGTTAGTCTGTTTTTTTAAAACTTGGATAAAATGAAAACTCTTTGGAAATCATTTAAAATAACAATTGCATTTTGCATATTTTTCTCTCTGTTCTATATCCTTGTCTTGTGGATATTTGCACAGTTCGCCGGTCCCAACAAGGGAAATGCAGAGGTGGCAACCCTCAATGGTAAAGTGGTAGGTGCTGCCAATGTAGGCCAGATGTTTACGCAAGATATTTATTTTTGGGGACGCCCGTCTGCGGGTGATTATACAGCCGATGCTTCGGGTGGTAGTAACAAGGGGCCTACGAACGATGAATACCTGGCAGAAGTGGAAGCCCGTATCGATACTTTTCTGGTACATCATCCTTATCTGAGCCGCAAGGATGTGCCTGCTGAAATGGTAACCGCCAGTGGTTCCGGTCTAGACCCACATATCACACCTGCTTGTGCTTATGTACAAGTGAAGCGTGTGGCTCAGGCACGTGGCATGAACGAGGCTGAAGTGAAAGCCATTGTAGACAAGAACATCAGCAAACCCTTTTTAGGACTGTTTGGTACGGAAACTGTAAACGTGCTGAAACTGAACATTGCATTAGAAGGAGTCGATCAGAATAAATAATTTTTTTAGTTGTGTTTGTCATGTGTTATGGGCAGGAACGGAAGTATTTCTGTTCAGGCAGTGAAAGGCTGTCATTTTACAGGGGGAGCCGAAACTTCCTTCCTGCCTTTCAACGATTGATTAGTAATGGTAAATAAATAGTTGGATATGAAAAGTCTAAAAATATCAATTTTAGTTTTTGTGAGTATGGTGGCTGCTTGTTTTATAGGAATTGGCAAAGTGCAAGCTCAGGAATTTACAATACAAGGTGATTTAGTCAGTTCTTATGTTTGGCGCGGCTTTTACCAGACGGGAGTCAGTTTTCAGCCCACTTTGGGTTTTGGGGTCGGTGATTTTTCTTTGACGGCATGGGGCTCTACCGATTTTGACGGAGTTTCTTCAGGGGAAGGGGCTGCGGCTAAGGAGATTGATTTGACGGCTGCCTATGCTTTGGGAGAATCAGGTCTAACTTTTTCTGTTGCCAGCTTGTGGTGGGGCGGACAAGGAGCAAGAAAGTATTTTAATTTTAAGAGTCACGAAACAGCTCATCACTTTGAAGCGGGATTAGCCTATACATTGCCGGTTGAAAAGTTCCCTTTGTCAATCGCTTGGTACACAATGTTTGCCGGAGCTGACAAAGATGACAAAGGCAGGCAGAATTATTCTTCGTATGTTGAACTCAACTATCCGTTCAGTGTTAAGTCTGTAGATTTGAACCTGACTTGCGGATTTCTGCCTTATGAAGCTGGGGTAGGAGTATATGGTGTTCCTAACAGTGGATTTGCTGTAACCAATGTGGCACTGAAAGGTATTACGGAAATCAAGATTACTGACAGTTTCTCAATACCTGTATTTGCACAAGCCATTTGGAACCCTCGTATGGAAGATGCACATCTGGTATTCGGCTTTACTTTAAGGCCATGATTTATTTAGATATAACTTTAGAACTCATGAATTAGTGTTGGATGCCCGTGGCGGTCGTGATGATCGTTACGGGTTATATGGCATATATAAGACAAGTAAAAAAACAGAAGAAATGAGTAGGGAAGAAAGCGTACAGCATTTTCTTGATTTGATTAAAAAGTCGCGGCGTGGCAAGTTCAAAGTCTACATCGGCATGATTGCTGGTGTAGGTAAATCTTATCGTATGCTTCAGGAAGCACACGAGTTACTTGACAACGGAGTAGATGTGAAGATAGGCTATATAGAGACACACGGGCGTGCCGGTACGGATGCTATGTTGGAAGGATTGCCCGTTGTTCCTCGTCGTAAGATATTCTATAAAGGAAAAGAGCTGGAAGAAATGGATTTGGATGCCATTATCCAGATACACCCTGAGATAGTAGTGGTGGATGAACTGGCACATACCAATGTGGAAGGTAGCCGGAATGAGAAACGCTGGCAGGATGTGATGGATTTGCTTGATGAGGGTATCAATGTGATTTCTGCCGTTAACATCCAGCACATTGAGAGTGTCAATGAAGAAGTACAAGGCATCTCGGGTATTGAGGTGAAGGAACGTATTCCCGATAGCGTTTTGCAAGAGGCAGATGAGGTGGTGAATATTGACTTGACTGCGGAAGAATTGATAGCCCGTCTGAAAGCTGGAAAAATTTACAAGCCGGAAAAGGTCTCTACTGCCTTGAACAATTTCTTTAAAACGGAAAATATTCTCCAATTACGTGAACTGGCTTTAAAAGAGGTGGCTTTACGGGTGGAAAAGAAAGTGGAGAATGAAGTGGTTACCAGTGTGGGAGTCCGTCATGAGAGATTTCTGGCATGTATCAGCAGCAACGAGAAAACACCACGACGCATCATTCGTAAAGCTGCACGTCTGGCAACCCGCTACAATACTTCGTTTGTTGCCCTTTATGTGCAGACTCCCAGAGAAAGTACTGACCGCATCGGTCTGGCAAATCAAAGGTATTTATTGAACCACTTCAAATTGGTGACCGAACTGGGAGGGGAGGTCGTTCAGGTGCAATCGCCGGATGTGCTGGGAAGCATTGTTGATACTTGTAGGGAGAAACAGATAACAACTGTCTGCATGGGAAGTCCGTCACTTTCTTTTCCGAAATCATTGTTCATGATATTGAAATACCGAAAATTTGTGCGTGATTTGGCACAAGTAAACATAGATTTGATTATACTTGCATAATATTAATTCTTAGGAACATTATGAATATTCGTACAAAATTGATACTCAGCGTAGGGGTATTGGCTGGAATGATTATTTTGTTGGTTGCTCTTTCTGTGGTGAATCTACAGATACTGACGGCTACAGAGCCGGATAGTCCTGCTGCTGTACCGGGATTGCAACGTGCATTGCTCTGGATTTCTGTGATAGGTGGGGTATGTATTTTTGCCAGTATCATATTGTTGGTATGGCTTCCCCGTTCCATCAGCAAACCTATTCAAGAACTGACGCGTGGGATTCTTGAAATAGCGAACCATAATTATGAGAAACGTCTGGATATGAGTGGACGCGAGGAATTTCGTGAAGTGGCTGATAGTTTTAATCGGATGGCGGAACGACTGACGGAGTATCGCGCCAGTACGCTGAACGACATACTTTCTGCTAAGAAATTTCTTGAGGCTATTGTGAATAGTATTGATGAACCTATTATTGGTTTGAACCGTAATAGGGAAATTCTCTTTATCAATAATGAGGCTTTAACTGTGCTGAATTTAAAACGGGAAGAGGTAATTCGCCGTTCGGCTGAGGAGCTTTCTTTGAAGAATGATTTGCTCCGCCGTTTAGTTCGTGAATTGGTAAATCCGGGTGAAAAGAAAGAACCGTTGAAGATTTATGCAGACAATAAGGAGAGTTACTTTAAAGCTTCTTACATTACCATTATAAATGCAGAGGCTGATGATGACGAACCTCATAATCTTGGCGATGTGATTTTACTGAAAAATATTACAGAATTCAAAGAATTGGATAGTGCCAAGACTACTTTTATCTCGACTATTTCTCATGAACTGAAAACGCCTATATCCGCTATTCTGATGAGTCTGCAGTTGTTGGAGGACAAACGGGTAGGGGTGTTGAACGACGAGCAGGAGCAATTATCGAACAGCATTAAGGAAAATGCTGATCGCCTTCTTGGGATTACCGGAGAACTACTGAACATGACGCAGGTAGAAGCCGGTAAACTGCAGATGATGCCTAAAATAACAAAGCCCATTGAACTGATAGAGTATGCCATCAAGGCTAATCAGGTACAGGCTGATAAATTCGGTATTCAGATAGAAGTGGAGTATCCGGAAGAAAAAATGCCTAAATTGTTTGTCGATAGCGAAAAGATTGCTTGGGTACTCACCAATTTGTTGAGTAATGCTATCCGCTATTCCAAAGAGAACGGGAGGGTGGTTATCGGCGCCAAGCATGACGAGGATTTTGTGGAAATGTATGTGCAGGATTTTGGAAAAGGTATCGACCCGCGTTATCACCAGAGCATTTTTGACCGTTATTTCCGAGTGCCGGGCACTAAAGTGCAAGGTAGTGGCTTAGGACTTTCCATTTCGAAAGACTTTGTGGAAGCGCATGGCGGTACACTGACTGTCCAGAGTGAGCTGGGTAAGGGGAGCCGCTTCGTTATCCGGTTGAAAGCGTAACGTTTTCTATTTTTTGCGGTACTGTTGCGGAGACATGCCTGTTTGTTTCTTGAAAAATGTACCAAAATAAGAAGCATTGGGAAAATTGAAGAAATCGGCGATTTCCTGGATATTTTTCTGGGTGTTCTTGAGTAGTGAGATGCTTTTGCGGATGATGGATTTGAATATCAGTTCCTGCACGGTGAATCCGCAGACGGACTTGGATAGTGCAGAGAGGTATTTGGGTGATAAGCAGAGTTTGTCTGCATAAAACTCTACACCGCGTTCTTCCGTGTAGTGCGCATCTATCAACTGAATCAGCCGGATAAAAATTTCATGTTTGTGGCCAACCGTTGTTTTAAGGTTCATCAGTTTACGGTTGTAAATGGAACAGATGCGGTATGTGAGTCCCAGCAGAAGCAGCCTTTGTTCGTTGTCGTTGAAGGTGTTGTTGTCTAAGTGCAGGGTATTGTCCAGTAAGGACATGTATTTCAGGACTTCTTCTTCGTCTCCGGTGTTCCATACGTAGCATGGTTCGGTCCGGAGCTGCATGTATAGGTACATGGTTGCCACTGAATTGCCTATGATGTCCCTTATCGGTTCTATCTGGTAAATGAATATGAATAGTTGCAGGTCTTCCGATTCGCTCAGCACTTGGAAGAGGGAATCTTCCGGAATGAAAACTGTTTCGCCTGCCTGGGCCGAGAATACCTTCATGTTGAGCGAAAAGGTGAAGTTGCCCTGGCGGCAGACCATCAGTCCTGCTCCATTAATCATGAAAGGTTTCTTCAAGGAGGCAGGGAAGGAGCAGAGCATACCTTCTGAACTACAAATGTTTTCTCCGTTGGACAATGCGCGGTCCAAGTGGGATAAACGTTCTTGTTGAGTATCCATAACAGACAAAATTACAGGTTGTACCGAAAATTGTCTGCTAAGTTAGTAATTTTCGTTTAGGATACCGCACGACAAGCACAAATATCATGCAAATCAGGCAGGCATAGAGTGTCCATCCTGCCATTTCCTTTACAGCAGAGAGGGTGGCCTGCACCTGGATGCGTCCTTTGGTGGATATGGCAGCCATGTTGATTGCTTCTTGTTTGCTTTTTCCCTGATATTGCATGCCTTGTACGGTTTGGGTAAACGAGGCGGACGCTTCGGGGTGCAACATGTCTACATTCTGTGCATAGCGGGTGACGTAGTGCTGCTGGCGTTCTTGCAGCACATTCGTATAGAGTGCGGCTCCGATGCAGGGAGCCAATACCATGCGTACGGTAATCATGGTACATATCCAGGAAGAAAGATATTTGTAAGGCATGCGTTGGGTGGCGTAGGTTGGAATCAGCGAGTAGAGGAACATCATGCCGGTGGAGCGGATGATGACCGGATATTTCATCCGTTCGTACAGTCCTGCACCTTGTACCTCGAAATACATGAACATGGCAGAAAGCCCCAATAGAAGGAAACCGGCGGCAAAGAGATATTTGAAGTGTACGCCTTTCACGCTGAGCCAGATGGTGGCAATGCCGCCGATGAGGTAGCCCAGCATGGACCAGTTGCCCAAGGTGGCGTTTTGGAAGTTGTCCAGCTTCATGCCTATGCCCGTGAATACGTTGACAAACATGGCGCTGGAATTCAGTACCATTAACAGAAAATAGAATAGGAAACCCATACGGATGGTGCGCAGTTTGAATACATCGAGTTGATAGTAAGGATTGCGCTGGGTGGACTCGATGTAGAGGAATATGCCACCGGCAATGATGGCGCAGGCTGTGGCCCATTGTATGGTTGGGTTGTCGTACCAGTCGAGCACTTTGCCATAAGTAAGCACATAGGTAATGCAGGCCAGAGTGATGCAGAAGACGGAGGCATTGCCGAACTGCTTGAGGTTGATGGGGAAGCGGCGGGTGGTATATTTATGATAAGGCATAGTGATGAATGTGATGAGGATGCAAAGTAATAGTAGCCCCATCATAAAGTAGTGTATGTACTGCCATTCATATTCAAAAGCGAGCCAGGCGGTGAGCGAGGTTCCCAATTGCCCCAGTACCATGAAGAATAGATAGATGGCGGGTTGTGCCGCACTCCGTTCGATGTCCAGCTTGTCCCAGCCTTCGTCAGTTGTGGGCTCGTTGCCGGGTGTAATTTTGTCGTACGCCTCGATATGCCCTGCATACTTTATGAGGGTGAAGAGGTTGACCATCATCAGCACCATTCGTAGGAATCCCATAAAGATGCTGCATAGTGCCAGCAGGAAAACGCTGTCTGTCTTGGCACAGATATAGCTGAAGATGTACATCAGGGAGAATCCTGCCAGGCACATCATTTTCTGCCGGCGTATGACTACCAGCCTATACAGAAAAGGGCAGAATGCTGCCATGCCAATGGAAGTGGCGAAGTTGGCAAACTGGATATGCTCGGAAATGATGCCGAGTTCGCTCATCATTTCGGTGCTTGCCACCGAGTAGGTACCGCCCACAGTCAGTATCGGCAAAAAGAATACGAATAGGATGATGATACCTACCGGTTTGGGTACCCAGTTGTAGAAAGGATAGTTCTTGGGGTATGAGGGCATGGGGATAAGGGTTAAGGGGTTAGGGATTAAGGGTTAAAGATTAAGGATTAGGGGGTAAGGATTAAGGAGTTGGTTGCCTTAATCCCTAACCTCTAATCCTTAATCCCTATTTTTTTGTTTTCGCTTTGACTATTACCATCATACCGGCGGCAAGGCTACTGTTGTCTTCTTTAGACAAATCGGTAAAGTCGATGCGGACTGGGATGCGTTGCTGTATCTTCACGAAGTTGCCGGCAGAATTATCCGTGGGCACTAGGGAATATTTGGAGCCGGTGGCTCCGGAGATGGCAGTGATTTTTCCTTTGAATTCTTTGTCGCTGATGGCATCGACGGTAATGACTACTTCTTGTCCCAAGTGCAGATTCTCAATCTGGGTTTCCTTGTAGTTGGCTATAATCCACTTTTGTGTGTCAGGCAGAATGTAGGTGATGGTTTGTCCGGCAGTGATGAATTGTCCTTCTTCAAGGGTACGCCGCCCCAATTTCCCATCACAAGGAGCTACTACTACGGTGTAGGAGAGATTCAGTCGTGCCATTTCGAGTGCGGCTGTTGCCCGTTGTATGGCAGCTTCGGTATTTTCACGGCGATGTGACACTTCGTTCACACCCGACAAGGCAGCTTTCTGTTGTCGTTTCACGGCTTCCAACTTCTTGTGGGTAGCTGCATATTCGGTTTCTATCTGTTCCAATTGAATGGGGGTGGCAGCGTTTCTCTTCACCAGGTTCTGGTATCGTTGGCGGTCTTTCTCCAGCTTGGTAAGGCGGATTTCTATCTCTGCTATGGAGGCGTCGTAGACAGAGGCTGTAGTTTGCGTGGTTTGTAGTGTGGCACCAATGACTGTGGCACCGGCTTGTGCATCCTTGAGTGCAGCTTCAGCTTCCATGACTCTGATTTTATATTCCCGGTCGTCCAATATAAGTAAGGTATCTCCTTTGTGTACTTCTTGGTGTTCTGTGAAACAAATTTTCTTGATATATCCTGATGCGCGCAGATTGACGGGAGATATGTATTGTTCAATCTGTGCATCATTACTGGTTTCCGTCCGTTTGTAGTTCAAAAAGAGGCAGACCACTTGAATAATTCCCCAGATAAGGATAGCTATTCCTAATAGGCTGACAACGATTTGCCAACGGCGAAGCTTCTTCAATTTCCGTGCTTTTTCTTGGTGGGTACTTGCGGTGTTATTGTTCTCTTTTGTTTCCATATTTTCTATATTATATTGTTTACTTATTATATATACATCCGTCCTTGAATACGGGCTCTATTCATCTTCCTCTTTAATGAATTGAGGGGCTCAACGTCTCCAGCTGTCCCGTCAGCTTCAGCAAAGTCAGATTGGTTATCCGGTAATTGTAGTGGGCACTGATATAGTTGTTTTGGGCTTCGCTCATCCGCATTTCGTCCTGCAATACTTCGGTCATTGAGGCGATTCCTTCCCGATAACGGTCCATGGTGACGGTATATACATCTTCGGCAAGCAGATAATTGTCCTTCTGCTTCTTAAAGTTACGTTGGCTGTTCATCAGGTCATTGGTGGCATTCAGATATTGTGTCTGAAGATTCTTTCGGGTATTCTCTTGGGCGAGCTTGATGTTCTCTATGTCAATGGTTGCCTTGCGCATCTTGTAGCGTTTGTCCAGTCCGTCGAAAATGGGAATACGCAAGGAGAGTCCCACTCCATAGGAGCGATACCAATGGTTGGAAGGGCCGGAATGGAACCAATGGTAAGCTTTGTCCGTATAGGCAGAGAACATCCAGCTTCCCGTCAAGCTCAAGGAGGGGATGTAACCGTTGCTGACTATTGTTTTTTGTTGCTCTGCGAGTTGTTTCTGTGATTGCAGCAGCTGTAGTTCATATAGTGTTTCAGATAGCCCGGTGAGTGCTGCGGGCGTAATCATTTCTGTATTCACCGGTACCAGTGCTATATTTTCTTCTGCCGGATAGTCGATGATGTATTTCAGTAGGTTCAGTTGCTGTTCCATCATGGCTTGTGCGTTGTCGTGTTGCACCTTGAGGTTCTCCAGGTTGATGTTGACGCGTTTCACATCTACTTCCATAGCCATACCGTTGTCATAGAAGGCCTGAGTGATATCTCTCAACTCTTCTAGGCGAGTGATGTTGGCTTTTATCAAAATAATCTGTTCAGCTGTAACCTGTCCTAGGTAGTACATTTGACTAATTTGAAGGATGAGGTCTTCTCTTGCCTTTTCATAAGAAAGGCGATTCATCTCATCCATGGTTTTAGCTATGGACAGAGTGGTGTAGAGTGTTTGGTTATAAAGTGGTATCTGCAGCTGTAATCCGAAGTTGGCGTTGTATTGCAAAGTTTGGGTTACATTGTAGGGATTGCCATACGCTGAACCATCGGTAACGGAGACGGGTGGATCGATATTGTCGTTATAGTTGGCAAAACCATTGATTTGGGGCAGCAGTTTGGCTCGATTCTCAGAGATGCCGTATTTCCCTTTTTGTATTTCTTTCCGTTTGCTTTGCAAGGATAAGTTGTTTTCGATACCTATTTCGAGGCAGTTCTCCAAGGTTAGTGTATCTTGTGCTCTTGTACCTAGTGCAAGCAGACACAGAAAGGAAAATGTGAACAGTTGTCTTTTCATAATAGTCACTTGATATTTGCACACAAAGTTAGTGGCTTAAAATGCAAGAGGACTATCCATATATCAACTGTTTGTATTCATATTTTCCTTTTTACTATAATTTGAAAACAAACCATAGCACAAACGAGTACTAAAAACAAAAAAGACCGCCAAGAGTGGAAGCCTCCTAACAGTCTAAATCTTCTTTGTAGCGGGACCCGGGATTGAACCGGGGACCTCATGATTATGAATCATGCGCTCTAACCAGCTGAGCTATCCCGCCATCATTTCTCGATTGCGGGTGCAAAGATATAGCTTTTATTTAAATTGCCAAAACTTTTATGGATATTTTCTGCTTTTTCTTTTGCTGATAGGGTGCTGAAGTGGTTTGCAGTACTTTTTATTAAAAGTCTTTGTATAACATTATCAATGAATTAGGGGTGTATGGAAAGGGAGGTATAAATAAATTTGATGATTTATTTTCTGTAATTAGAAAAAAGTATTTATCTTGGCTGGCGCAATAAAAAGCAGAATAGACTATGGAAAGAAAGAAAATACATTTGGAATATCTCTTGAATGCGACTTCTAAAAGTATTCTTTGGGCAGCGATAAGTACCCCTACTGGTTTGGAGGGCTGGTTTGCTGATAGGGTTCAGTCAGACGATAAAACAGTAACCTTTTTTTGGGGAAAAACAGAAAAACGTGATGCCGAGATTATTGCCGTGCGGGCGTATTCATTCATCCGCTTCCGCTGGCTGGACGATGAGAACGAGCGAGAATACTTTGAACTGAAGATGACAAACAATGAGTTGACCAATGATTTCGTATTGGAGATAACAGACTTTGCCGATATAGACGAGGTGGGTGATTCGCGTGAATTATGGGAATCGCAAGTGGATACTTTGCGAAGAACTTGTGGTTTTTAGTTAACTTTAGATTAAAAATTTCCCGTACTCCCTTTTTTTGTACTACTTTTGTGCTCTCATTGCATGAAACGAGTAAAATGCTGCGCATAAAAAAGTTAGATATATTTGTTTTGAAGAGCTTTTGCATGCTCTTTATGGGTACTTTCTTCATCTGCCTCTTCATCTTTATGATGCAGTTTTTATGGAGGTATGTGGACGAAATGGTAGGAAAAGGATTGGAGATGACTGTCCTTGCACAGTTTTTCTTTTATTCTGCGCTTTCGTTGGTACCTGCGTCGTTGCCGCTGGCTATTCTGCTGGCTGCCCTTATCACCTTTGGAAATTTCGGAGAACGTTTTGAATTACTTGCCATGAAGGCAGCCGGTATTTCTTTATTGAAAATCATGCGGCCCCTGATTATCTTTATTTGTTTCATCTGTTGTGTCTCTTTCTATTTCCAAAATGTCATAGGACCAAAAGCCCAAACAAAATTATGGACTTTGCTTATTTCCATGAAGCAGAAATCTCCCGAAGTGGATATTCCTGAAGGTGTGTTCTACGATGAAATAGATGGTTATAATCTGTATGTGAAGCATAAGAACCGCAAAACTGGTATGCTGTATGACGTACTGATATATAATTTTGAGAAAGGTTTTGAGAATGCTCAAATTATCAAGTCTGATTCGGGACGTCTGGAGATGACGGCTGACAAACAGCATTTATATTTGCATTTATACAGTGGTGAGCAGTTTGAGAATTTGAAATCGCAGAACATGAACCAAAGGAATGTGCCTTACCGGCGTGAGACATTCCGCGAAAAGCATGCAATCATTGAGTTCAATTCGGATTTTAATATGGTGGATGCAGGTATCATGAGTAATCAGTCCAACAGTAAGGATATGAGAATGCTGCAGGCGGATATTGATTCCATGAAATTGCAGAATGACAGTGTGGGACGTGGTTATTATAAAGAAGCTATGGCAGGAACTTATAAGGTGACAGCCAGCTTGTCTAAAGAGGATACATTGAAGATTGAAAAGGCCTATTTAGGTGAGTACAATGTAGACAGCCTCTACAATGTGGCTACACTGATGCAGAAACAGAAGGTTATATCCACAGCCGTCAGCCGTGCAGAGAGTGCGGGGAGTGACTGGAGTTTTAAGAGCTTTAATATATCGCAGACTGAAAGCAGCCTTCGACGGCACATGACTTCCTGGCATGAGAAACTGACTCTTTCTCTGGCATGTCTCATCTTCTTCTTTATTGGTGCGCCACTCGGAGGAATTATCCGTAAAGGAGGCTTGGGAATGCCGGTGGTGGTTTCTGTATTGATTTTTATTATCTATTACATCATCAACAATACGGGGTATAAGATGGCCCGTGACGGACAGTGGGTTGTCTGGATGGGTATGTGGACCAGTACTGCTGTCTTGGCTCCATTGGGTGCGTTCTTGACATATAAATCCAACAATGATTCAGTGGTATTGAATGCTGATGCTTATATAAATTGGTTCAAGAAGGTTGTGGGTATTCGCAGTGTACGCCATCTGTTCCGTAAGGAAGTAATCATCCATGATCCTGATTATACACGTATTCCGGAAGAGCTGAAGGCTTTGTCCGTAGACTGTCGTGAATATGCTGATAGAAAGGGGTTGAAACGTGCTCCCAATTACTTTAAATTGTGGATGACTGATAGCCAGGATGAGGCAGTGGAAGATATTAACGAACGTTTGGAAAGTCTGATAGATGAGATGTCGAATACAAGATCCGTTACTTTGTTGACAGCGCTGAACACCTATCCGGTCATCCCCATCCATGCGCATGTCCGTCCGTTCCGCAATTATTGGTTAAACTTGCTCTGCGGTATTGTTTTCCCGATAGGCTTGTTCTTTTATTTCCGTATCTGGGCATTCCGTATCCGTCTGAATAAGGATATGGAGCGGATTATCAAGACAAATGAAGATGTGATTGGAATTATAGAAAGGGATCAGAATAAATAAAAACAAAATAGATTATGGAAAATGTAAAGTTGAATACGATAGAAGAGGCCATTGAAGACTTCAAAGCCGGTAACTTTGTGATTGTTGTGGATGATGAGGACCGTGAGAATGAGGGTGATTTGATAATTGCAGCTGAAAAGATTACACCGGAGAAAGTAAACTTTATGTTGAAGCATGCCCGTGGTGTGCTTTGTGCTCCAATTACAGTTTCGCGTTGCAAGGAACTGGATTTGCCGCATCAGGTATCGGATAATACTTCTGTATTGGGTACTCCCTTCACTGTTACTATTGATAAATTGGAAGGCTGTAGTACCGGGGTTTCTGCGGCAGACCGCGCTGCTACTATCCAGGCGTTGGCCGATCCGGCTTCTACTCCGGCCACTTTCGGGCGTCCTGGCCACATTAATCCATTGTATGCTCAGGAGAAAGGTGTGTTGCGCCGTGCCGGACATACGGAGGCTACTATTGATATGGCACGTTTAGCTGGACTTTATCCGGCGGGAGCCCTTATGGAAATAATGAATGAGGATGGTACAATGGCCCGTTTGCCCGAATTGCGCAGAATGGCAGATGAATTTGGCTTGAAATTGATTTCTATCCGTGACTTGATTGCCTACCGTTTGAAGCAGGAGTCTATTGTAGAAAAAGGAGTGGAAGTGGATATGCCTACAGACCACGGTCATTTCCGTTTGATTCCTTTCCGCCAGAAGTCGAACGGTTTGGAACATGTAGCTTTGTTCAAGGGTACTTGGGAATTGGATGAACCGATTCTGGTGCGTGTACATTCTTCTTGTGCCACTGGTGATATATTCAATTCCAAACGCTGTGATTGTGGCGAGCAGCTGCATAAGGCAATGGAGATGATAGAGAAAGCCGGTAAGGGGGTAGTTGTATATCTGAATCAGGAAGGTCGCGGCATTGGCCTGATGGAAAAAATGAAAGCATATAAATTGCAGGAAGAAGGCATGGATACTGTGGATGCTAATATTTGCCTGGGACATCTGGCAGACGAGCGTGATTATGGTGTGGGTGCCCAGATTCTTCGTGAGATAGGAGTGCACAAAATGCGGCTGATGACCAATAATCCCGTGAAACGTGTGGGCTTGGAGGCTTACGGTTTGGAAATAACGGAGAACGTAGCTATTGAGACTACTCCGAATCCATACAACGAGCGTTATCTCCGTACCAAGAAAGAACGTATGGGACATACACTTCATTTCAATAAGTAACTGTCTTTTTGTTTTCTTATATCAAAGAAAATCGCTTATTTTGCAACCGGATTTGCGTAACAATCATTAAATAGTAACAAAATGAACCAATTATCAGATCGTTTAAACAGTTTGTCGCCTTCTGCGACACTGGCTATGTCTCAAAAGAGCGCAGAGCTGAAGGCTCAAGGCGTAGACGTAATTAACCTGAGTGTGGGAGAACCGGACTTCAATACTCCCGACCACATTAAAGAGGCTGCGAAAAAGGCGATAGACGATAACTTTTCTCGCTATTCTCCAGTGCCGGGTTATCCTGCCTTACGTAATGCAATTGTAGAGAAGTTGAAGAAGGAAAACGGTCTGGAATATACCGCCGCACAAATTTCTTGCGCCAATGGTGCCAAGCAGTCGGTTTGCAATGCAATCCTGGTATTGGTAAATCCGGGTGACGAAGTAATTGTACCTGCTCCCTATTGGGTCAGTTATCCGGAAATGGTAAAGTTGGCTGAGGGTACGCCGGTTATCGTACCTGCCGGTATCGACCAGGACTTTAAGATAACACCTGCACAGCTGGAGGCTGCCATCACCCCGAAGACAAAGGCGCTGATTCTTTGCTCTCCCTCTAACCCTACGGGTTCGGTGTACAGCAAGGAGGAGTTGGCAGGCCTGGCCGCAGTATTGGCAAAGTATCCGCAGGTTGTTGTGATTGCCGATGAGATTTACGAACATATCAACTATATCGGCAAGCATCAGAGCATAGCACAATTCCCCGAAATGAAAGAGCGTACGGTCATTGTGAATGGTGTTTCCAAAGCATATGCAATGACTGGTTGGCGTATCGGTTTCATTGCAGGTCCGGAATGGCTTGTGAAGGCTTGCAATAAATTGCAGGGACAGTATACTTCCGGTCCTTGTTCTGTATCTCAGAAGGCTGCTGAGGCTGCTTATACGGGTACACAAGTTCCGGTGGAGGAAATGCGCAAGGCTTTCGAGCGTCGTCGTGATTTGATTGTAAAGTTGGCCAAGGAAGTTCCGGGTTTCGAGGTGAATGTACCGGAAGGTGCTTTCTATCTGTTCCCTAAATGCGATTCATTCTTCGGTAAATCTGCCGGAGAACGTAAAATCAATGATTCAGATGATTTGGCCATGTATCTGTTGGAAGTGGCTCATGTGGCTTGCGTAGGTGGTGCTTCTTTCGGAGCTCCCGAATGCATTCGTATGAGTTATGCAACCAGCGATGAAAATATAGTTGAAGCTATCCGTCGTATAAAAGAAGCACTGGCTAATCTGAAGTGATTCTAACTTCTTCTACAAACTTATTTTAGCAAGACATCTGTCATGCTGTCACGAACAGTTCGTTTCATCAAAGCGGACTGTTCGTTTTGTTATGACGAACACTTTGTTTTGTTATGACGAACACTTTGTTTCATTATAGCGAACACTCTGTTCCATACAGTATAAACACTTTGTTTTATATTATACGAACATTTTGTTTTCTACTATATGAACACTTTGTTTTATACTTATGGAACAAAGTGTTCATGTCTGTGAACTAACGTATTATCCGTATATAGAAAATAACAATGAGGGGGGTGAAGGTACTGAATTTCACGTGGGGGATATAAAAAAGCGCAGGCAGTTTATCTACCCACGCTTTTGTTTTTGATACTGGGATTGTATTATTCTCCCGGATGAATTGCTTCAGAAGGACAAACATCTGCACAAGTACCACACTCTGTGCAAGTCTCAGGGTCGATATGATAGATATCACCTTCAGAGATAGCGCCAACCGGACACTCGTCGATACAAGTTCCGCAAGCAATACAATCGTCACTAATTACGTAAGCCATTTTCTTTTAGATTTAAATTATTATTAGTACTAATTCGTTTGGCAAAAATAGTGGTTTTCTTTATTACTTGCTATCAATCTTGATTAAAAACGTATAATTTGTATGTCGTCTAAATAAGGAGTCGAGAAAGCGACACAGCATACCGCAGAGACTGAAAAATGTTCGTTTTTGAATTTCGTAAACGAATTGCTCTGATACTATTGGCTTTAGCTGGAGCTTAAGCCGATTTTCAACTTTTAAGAAAGAGTCGGATAGGTAAAAGTAATCACTGCGATTTCTCCTTCTTCGACATTCTCTGTTTGATAGGTACCTTTGAAATGTTCAAAGAACAACTGGTTGATTTTCTGTTGCACTGATACTTTTTGAGAGGCAAACCTGGAATCGGCTATAGGACTGTTCTCTATCCGGCATGCGATGATGTGTTTGTCCGGATGGTTGACCAAGAACATGCTGACTTTGCGCGTTTCTTTGCAGTCGTTCGGATAAAGCAGCATACTTGTCACTATTTGTGTAAGGCGGTTGACGTCGGTATGGATACGCACATCTCCCACCTCTACTTGTAGTTCCAGGAGGATACGGCCTTCACTACGCATTTGTATTAGACAACCTAGTTCGTTGCACCATTCTTTTACATTACAATCCTGCAATTGAAATTTCATCATATTCGCTTCCAGGCGTGAGAGGTCCAATACGTCGTTTACCAGTTGGATAAGCTCACCCGAATTGGCTTGGATAATACAGGAATACTCTTTTCGCTCTTCTTCATCCAGCTCGTTGTCGGTGGAAAGCAGTTGGGAGAAACCGACTACATTGTTCAGTGGGATACGGATATTATAACTCATATTGGCAAGGAAACGGCTTTTTATTTCGTTGGCTTCTTCGGCAATAATTGCCAATTTACGCATTTCCTTCTCATCTTGTTGCAGCCGCTTCCTGCTTCTATACATATGTAGGTTGAAAAGTAACAAGGCTATAATGATGATGATGGAGGTAACGAGACAGATACGGTGAAAAGTGGCTTGCCGCTGTTCTTTTTGGAAAAGCAGTTGGTCCATATTATATAGGCTTTGTATCTGTTCTATCTGTGAGGTGGAGAATACTGTATATAACGAATCTTTTGCCTTGGTTATTTGTTTATAGACAGGAAGTGCGTCGTCCGGAAACCCCATCTTTACTAATATATCCGCTTTCTGAAGTCCATAAATCATGGCATCATCCAGTGAAATAGGGGTTACAAGTTCAATGGCGTCTTCTAAATAAACCAAAGCTTTGTCGTATTCTTTTGTCAGTTGGTAATATTCGGCATATGCTGCCAAACGTATCAACCGATAAGGAAGAAATGAAGATGTACTGAGATGCCGCTCTGCTTTCTGCAAATATTCCCATGCTTCCGCAGGACGTTGAAGGCGGGTATAGTAAAGGGCGTATTGTAAATCTATGAGCAGATACAAATTGGTATAGCCGTTTGTCAGTACGGTGGTGCCTTCTTCCTGCAATCTGTTTTTTGCATTGTTGAGTTCCTCCAGATACCGGAACATGTTGTCATTGTCATGCAGATATGAGTAAGCCAGTACCGCTTTTGTCAATAAATCAATCTGAGTGGCAAGGGAGGAATCCGGACTTGTCAGTTCAAAAGCCTTGTTTAGGTAGGTGATTCCTTCTTTGTAACGTAAGGTATTGAAATATCCAGTCATCAGGCATAGGCATGCTTCGCGCATACCGTCATGGTTGCCAAGACTTTGAGCCTTGTCGTACATGTCTTGTGCTTGTTTGAGGGCTAATTCAATCTTCTGGCTGATGACATAGAATTCTATCATCATCTTTTTGCCTCTGAAGTAATGACGGTAGTAGTTGTGCTCTTCAGACAACTGTTCGAGCCTCTTCAGCCATTGTTCTGCATGTTTTTGGTCCAGTAGGTTGTAGTAATAAATAATGTGCGCATATATGGCCGCACTCTGGTAAAGTATATTTTTCTGGGCGATGGCCTCTTCCAGTAATTTGTTCTCGTAATAGATGAATGTCGGTGACAGTTGGTCAAGCAGTGCTATCTGATATAGGGTTTCCAATCTGGTGGTATCGGCTGGGGAGGCAAGATATATACGTAGCAGGCTATCCTTGGCTTCTGTCCGTCGCACATCTGCGTGTGCGGACGGTAACAGCCAGCATAAGGCAATGAGCAATGTAAATATCTGTTTCATTTCTTATTCTCCTTTCTGCCTGTCTGGCTTATGGGGTGGGTGAAGCAGAAGCGTGAGCCTTCGGCATACTCTGAATCAATCCATATTTGTCCGCCGATATGCTCTATGATAAGTTGGCATATGGAGAGCCCCAACCCACTGCCTTGAGCATTCTCATTCAGCTTTTCAAAACGTTGGAAAATGTTGGCTTGCTTGTCTTTGGGAATGCCGCAACCGGTATCTGTTACGGTGAATAGTACGGTGTCGTCCGTTTCTTTTTCCAGCTTTAGGACAATGCTGCCTTGTGGGGTAAATTTGGTAGCATTTATCAGTAGGTTAATCAGGACTTGCTGCAGGCGTGAGTCGTCAGTCTCGATGGGCATTTCTTCCAGCTCGGTGGTGAATGTAAGTTCAGCTTGTGTCTGTTTCACTTTGTTCACGGTATCTATCACGTTTCTGCAGATGCTTACGGCATCATGTTGTGCAATACAGAATTGCAGTTTGCCGAATTCAAGACTCGATAGATCTATCACGTCGTTAATAAGCTTCAGCAATAGTTCTGAGTTCTGTTGGATAACTTCATTGCACTGACGGCGTGTCTCATCGTCCAGTCCCTCTTCCGTCAATAGGGATGAAAAGCCCGATAATGCATTGAGTGGGGTACGGATTTCATGGCTCATGTTCGAGAGGAACACGCTTTTTGCACGCATGGCATTTTCGGCATTTATCCGTGATGTTGCCAGTTTTTGGGTGGAGAGTTTCACCTTTTCCCGTTGCCTTTTGAGTAGGATGGCAAGTAGAACAAATAACGTTACTAATGCCATCGTTCCTACCAATATGCTGGTTATGATTTTATTGTATTCGTTATTGCTGGCCGTCTCTGCCTTATCTACCTGGTATTTTGCCTTTATCGTATTGATTTGCCGGATATAGCTTTGTGAAGCGAGTGTATCTATAGGAGGATACAATTCCTGGTAGATTCGGCAGGCTTCCATGGCCATGCCTTGTATTTTACAGAGATAGATTTTTTCCAGCGAAGTCCAGCGGTAATACGTGGAGCGCTTATTACCGGAGTATTCTGCTTGCAATTTGGAGTAGATGTCCAGAGCTTGTTTCCAGTATTGTTTGTCCCAATTTCCCATGGCTCTATAGTAGGCGGCAGTGGTATAATCCAAGTGAAACCGATAGAACTTCTCTGGGTGCAGTTGGTAAATGGAGTCCATTTTGTGGAGCCAGATGTTTGCTTCATCAAGATAGTCTTGTGAGAGGTGTCCATGGGAAATGGCAAAATTCGTCTTTTCGATGCAGAAAAAGAAGTCTGTCGGGTAGTCAGGCTCCTGATATAATATTTTCTCCAGCTCTTCCAGGATTTTTTCCGCTTCTTCCAGACGTCCTTTCCGTTGCAGAACGTTGGACATTTTTAAAAGAAGCTGTGCCCTATATGGATGCTGGTCTGAAATGTTGGATAGTTCAGTCAAAGCATCCTGGTATGATTCCAGGGCTTTATCCCCCATGTTGGCTATTGTATTATAGGCGTCTCCGATGGCTTGGTTGGCCACTACCATACCAAATTGGTAGTCTGTTGCTTTAGCTTCTTCGTACATAAGTTGTGCCCGGTTCGTCGCTAAGCTGATATCGCCGCGCAATGTATAGGCATTGGCCAATTGAAGTTGTAATAGAAAATACGTTGTTCTATCTTCATTTGATTGTTGGGTGGGAAGAAGTTGCTCGCTCCACGCAATGACACTGTCTATGGATATGGAGTCATCATAGAGAACTTGTCTTTTGACCAATGATTGCAGAATACTCTGCTTTTCTTGATTGGCTATTGTATGTGCTGATAAGACAGAAGTATACAGTATCTGCCCCAATAGCATCCATATAATCATTTTTGTTCTCAAATGTTTGTTTGCCTCTTTTGTTTATTATTGGCAAAAATAAATATAAATGAATAAATAAAAAATTAAATAGATGCTTTTTTTATCCTTTATACTCAATTTGTTAGCAACTTTATGCAGGCGATTGGAAGGGATTAATAGAGTTCCAAACCAAACTCTTCTTTTAGTTGTAATAGTGCACTGTTCTTTTGTGCCATCATTTGGAATTTTTCAACGCGTCCATAGGCACGTACCTTTTCAGTAGGAGCACTAATCCGGACAGTCATGGTGACTTTGCGGTTCTTTAGCCGGGTACGTAGGTAATTTTGCAGAGTGGGTATCATGCCGGTAAATTCCTTGGCAACGATTTCATTGTCTACCACAGCCTCAAAAGTTGTGTCATTTATTAAAGTGATGCGCATGTTCTGCATGCGCTTGGCAATGGCTACTTGCTCCTTGGGCATACGTCCGGCATACTCCTGCCAGTAATAGTTCAAATCCCTTTCATTGAAGATGTAGTCTTCTTCCGGTTGTGCTGCTTGGTGGGCGGCAGTAGGGTTAGATGAAGGGTTTCTTTGTTCCTCTTCTATATGGGGGCGTTTGATGGAGACCCCTAATCCGGACATTTTCATGACCGGAATTTTTTTCTCTTCTCTCCCTTGCGCCATTAATACGGCAGCAGGTGTGGCATGTGGAGTTGTTGCATTACTATGCTGCGTGGCAGCAGGTTGGGGAGTGCTGTTTGTCTGTACTGCCGGCTGTACGGTTTGTTGGGGCATGGCAGCAGTGGCCTGTGGCTGCTGAGCGGCGGCAGGCTGCGTGAATATGGGTTTTATAGCTTGTTTAGGGCTGCGCCCATTGGCACCGTCGTCCTCCTCGGCGGTCAGTTGTGCCACTTGTATCAGAGTGAGCTCTACCAGTAGCCGTTTGTTTTTACTGGCACGGTAGTTCAGGTCACAATCGTTGCAGAGCTTCATGGCACGGTAAAGAAAAGGGAGGGGGCATTGCTGTGCTTGTGCTTGGTAACGTTCGCGGATGCTTGCGCCCACTTCAAGCAACGGCAGTGTCGCCGGGTCTTTGCTGACAAGCAAGTCGCGCAGGTGGGATGAAAGTCCGGTGATGAAGTGGCTGCCGTCGAAGCCTTTGTTGAGCACATCATTCAGTAATAGCAACGCGTCACTGATTTTGTTCTCAAGAAAGAATCCGGTTAGTTTGAAGTAGTATTCATAGTCCAGCACATTGAGGTTTTCAATCACGCTCTTATAGGTGATGTGTCCTCCGGTGAAGCTTACCACCTGGTCGAAGATGGATAGTGCGTCGCGCATACCGCCGTCTGCTTTGAGGGCAATGACATTCAACGCTTCCGGTTCAGCAGTGATACCTTCTTTGGAGGCGACATATGCGAGGTGTGCTACGGTATCTTCCACACCAATCCGGCTGAAATCATATATTTGGCAGCGTGAAAGGATGGTGGGCAATATCTTGTGCTTCTCGGTAGTGGCAAGGATGAATATGGCATGGCGTGGAGGCTCTTCCAGTGTTTTCAGGAAAGCATTGAAAGCCGAGGCGGACAGCATATGTACCTCGTCAATGATATATACTTTGTATTTGCCTATCTGAGGTGGAATGCGTACCTGCTCCACCAATTGGCGGATGTCATCCACAGAGTTGTTTGAGGCGGCATCCAGCTCATGGATATTGTAGGAGCGCTGCTCATTGAAGGAAGTACAGGATTCACACTGGTTACATGCTTCACCGTCTGCTGTGGGGCTCATGCAATTGATTGTTTTAGCAAAGATACGGGCACAAGTTGTTTTTCCCACGCCTCTTGGACCGCAAAAAAGATAGGCATGCGCCAGTTTTCCGGTGGCAATGGCATTCTTCAAGGTAGTGGTCAGTGCACGTTGGCCTACTACGGACTCAAAGGTCGAGGGACGATATTTCCGTGCAGATACGATATAGTTTTCCATATTTGGGATATTCTTTGCTTTTTGTGCAAATGTACACAAAAAAAAGAAATCTTTCGGTTATTCCTCTTATCTTTGTGACGTGAAGTTATATGATGGACAAGCTCCATCATGAATGATAAATTGCTAAATAGTAGATAACGAGATGGATAAACTTGCTTCTCTTTGGTCTTTTGTCCGCAAGCATAAATATCTGATTACGCTTGCGTTGTTTGCTGTAATTATCGGGTTCCTGGATGAGAACAGTGTTGTACGCCGTTTGGGTTACGCCCGGGAAGAAAGCCGTCTGCGCGATGAAATAGAAAAGTACCGCAAGGAATACGAGGAGAATACCGAACGGCTCAATGAGCTTGCCGTCGACTCCGGTGCCATCGAACGGATTGCCCGTGAGAAGTATCTGATGAAAAAGCCCAATGAGGATATTTATGTATTTGAAGAAGATATAGAAGAATGAAACAACTGATACCCGCCCTTTTCGCAGTAGGGGCCGTGATGCTCTTGGCAGGAGCTGCCGTTTATATCACGGGCTGGCCTCTTTCACCTTATATATATACTATCGGCGCTACGATGGTTGCTTTGGCCCAAATTAATTCTCCGTCCAAATGTAAAAGTCCCACTGTCAAACGCCTGCGCCGACAGCAAATATTCGGTGCGCTTTTGCTGGTGCTTACGGGGGCATTCATGCTCTTTACAAGGGGCAATGAATGGATTGTGTCTCTGATGATAGCCGCCATTCTTGAGCTTTACACTTCGATACGTATTCCACAAGAAGAGGCGAAAGAAGGTTTAAGCTAAATCCGGAACATATATTCTGCATAAACAAGAGGGGCTGAACTCTTTTATAGAGCCAGCCCCTTTCTCATTTAGTTAATCTTCTGCGTTATCCGTCTATCTTTCTACCTTTTCTACTGTCAGAACTGCCGAAGAGACACCTGCCGTTACGTCAACTGTGAACCGGTAAGCGACACCGTTTTCCAGGCTTTTGCCTTCTACGAGGCCCAAGTTGCCGGCATCACGTCCGTTGGTACCGTCACCTATAAATACTAAGTCACTGGTGGTAGACAAGGCATCGTTTTTATATTCACCTCCCCAACCTTGCTGGTGGAAGAACTTGAAGTTGATGTCATCAGATTTGATTTGCTCTCCCGCTACTACTGTTACCTGATACTTCTTCGCTTCAATCTGTGACATGCAGAGACCTTTTTCTGTAGTCCAACCTACGGCATTGGTCGCTACGGAAGGTTTACCGATACCGTCACCGATAATCCAAAGGGCGCCGGTTCCGTCATCGTTCAGAGTGGCGGTGCTTGTTCCGTTCATTTTCAATACTTCCAGATAATTCAGGGCCAGGTTGGCAATGACGCGATAAGTTCCATCGATGGGCAGGAACTTCAGCGAACCGTCTTCATTCTTTTCGAAGAAGTCGGGGTCTATCCAATATTGGTCGAAGTTGGGAATATCTGCAGTGATGTTGTCCCCTTGCTTCAGATTGAGGTCGATGCTGTAATGGTCATCATCCACCATCTCCATTTCAGAACCGTTCAGCAGTAGTTTCACGAAAGGAGCGGCTGCATAAGTCAACGTATTGAAGGAGATGGAATATTCTCCAGCTGACAGATTGGAGAAGGTAATTTCACTGGAGGTACCTTGTGTAATGGCACCGTTGCTCCATCCGAAGTTGATTTCATTCCCGTTGGCGCCTACTTTAGGAGCTTTGATGTAACCTTTCACTTTTTGTGCAAATTCACCGGTCACGCTATACTGATTGGCTGCGACTTTTTCCATGCGGTATTCTTGGTCTCCGGAAATCAGAGTTAGGTAGGGGAAGTCCGGACGACTCAGCGCCACGTCATAGCTTTTTTCTGTAATTGTGAAATTGATGTTCTGCAGAATGAACTTCAATGTAGCTGTTCCGTTGGGAATATTTGCCAGATAGGGAACATATATTTTCCCGGTATAGTCTTGACCGTTTACTTTTGTACGGATTATAGTCTCTGACACCATTTCGTCGCTGAAGTATAACCGCGCTTTTAACGTGGAAAGGGGTACATCTGCGTCCGATGCCTTGATTGTAAAAGGCAGACTGTCTCCGAACAAGGCTGAAGAAGGTTCTGCCTGAAAGTCCATTGTCGGGTTGCCGGGAACCGGATCGTCATCGCTGCAAGCATTCAGCATGGCTATGCCTGCCAATGCCATTAGATAGTATTTTAAGCTTTTCATTATAATCTTCTGTTTAAATTATTAGTTTTATTTTTTCCAACGGTAAGAAACGACTGCTTTGGCCGGAACTTCGTAGGAGAAGTAGTGTGTGCCGTCGCTTACGGTGATTCGCTTGGTCTCCGCATTGTTGTTGGCCAATACGAATGCATAGGTACCGTCCGTATTCTCGAAGGCGGAGTAAGTGATACCGCTGGCGGTGTAACCGGTCGTTCCGATACGTACAGCTCCCGGCTTCACAACCGAAGACATGTGGCCGATAAGGTAGTAGTGGGAGTTACGGACAATTTTAGAATAGTTTGTATTGTCAATATCCACTGCACCGTAGCAGGTCTTGCAAGAACCGTCTGAAGGACTTACCGGTCCCAGGTCACTGTCCAATACCAGATTCCATACAATGGCGCCGCGGCACCAGTTGTTGGCTGTTCCCAATGCTATTTCTTCCATATCGTTAAGCAGGCGTGCTTCCAAATCGCGACCGGAGTTCCAAGTACCGATGGAGGTTTCCGTAAAAAGCAGTTCCTTGTTGGGATAGAGTTTGTGGATATTCAGCAACTCAGAACGGTTACCGCCATAATTATGGTAGGCAGCGCCCGCAATGTATTGTGAGGCTTCCGCATCATCATAAATCTTGGTAGGGTAACTTTTTTGGTCGGCCAGATTGTCGTAGTTGTAGTTATGGTCGAAAACATAAATCTTTGTAGTAACTCCGGCTTCTTTGAAGGCAGGGCCCAGGCCGGTCTTGATGAAGTCACGGGCTTCTTCCCATCCCATGAACAAGGATGCTGAGTTACCGTGGTTCAGCGGTTCGTTCTGCGGAGTCACAGCGTGGATTTTGATGCCTTCCTTTTCGAAAGCTTGTATCCATTTTACGAAATAGTCGCCATACGTTCTGTAATATTCGGGGTTCAAGTGTCCGCTGGTCCATGAGTCAAAGGGTACACGTTCCTCCAGGCTTTTCACTTTCATCCACTTCGGACATGTCCAGGGAGCGGCAATTATTTTGACGGCAGGATTGATTGCCAGAATTTCCTTCAATATAGGAATCACATATTTGGTGTCTTCCATCGGAAGGGCAAAGTGCTCAAGCCCCTTTTCGTCACAGCAAGTGAATTCACTGAATGAGAAGTCGGAACAACCGATGGCAATACGTACATAGCTGAAGCCATAGCCTTCTTTGTCCGAGAATGTTTCAGTCAGAAACTTCGTGCGGTTCTCTTGTGTCATCTGTATCAGGTTGTAACCGGTAGAGCCGGTGATGGCTGCACCGAAACCGTCCATTTCCTGATAGCGGGTGGCAGGGTCAAGTGTCACGGTAGAAGGTGACATGTTGCTTCCGGTGCCGAAGGCCAGCCCGGACTTTGTCAAATCATAAGTACGACTGGTGTTCGTTACATAGAGGGTAACATCCTTTGCCTCTTCCGTGGGTTGGTCTGGCTTGGGTTCCGGTGTAGGGGTGATGTTACTGTCATTGTCATTGCCGCAGGCTGCCAGTATGGTGAAGCAGCCTAATGCGGTAGTGAATATATTTCTTAAATTCATATTCAATTGATTTTTATATTACTCATTAGTATTAATAGCCCGGGTTCTGTATCAGATTTTCGTTCTGGTCGATGGCTCCTTGGGGAATAGCCAGCAGATAGGAGTTCTCATTGAACAGATTTTCTTGTGCATGGCGGCCGCTGTCTTTGGCGTAAACGGCGTTCATCACTTCTTCTACCTTATTGAGGCGGCAAAGGTCGTACCAGCGCTGTCCTTCAAAGGCAAGCTCCATGCGGCGTTCGTCCATATAAGCTTGGAGCAATGCTTCTTTACTGCTGCGGGTGCTTTGTGGAAGTTTGCCCAGTCCGGCGCGGTTGCGGATGCGGTCGATGATGTCGGCTGCACCGTTCAGGTCGGGAGCCTCTCCCATAATTTTTGCTTCGGCTTTGAGGAGCAGGATATCGGCATATCGCAGATAGATAATGCTGTTGAACGCAGAGCGGCATTTGTACATGAAGGCATAATGGTCTGCCGGATAATAGTTGCTCCATCCGCAGTCATACCATACAACAGATTCATTGTAACGTTTCGTGTCTCCTTGCTCTTCATAGAGGCGGATAAGGTCACGGGAAGGGGTAATCCATTTGGCCCAGGTGAAACTTTCATCCCAGTTGCTCAAGTTACGGCCGAACATCCAAGTACACCAGTTGCCGGAGCCGGGAGGAAAGTGGGCTTCGAGAATTGCCTCCTTGGTATTGCGTACCCGGCAGTCTTTTTTTTCCGTATCATACGCCCAAAGGTCGCTGAAGTCTTCCACGAGGTCGAAGCCGTCGGCAGCAAGTTCATCGGCATATTTGATAACCTTTGCATAATCGCGCAGAGGTTTTTCTGCATAGACCTTGGCAAGCATGGCACGTGCCACCGATTTGGTAAGTATGCTCTTGTCTGATGTGTCGTTTGTCGGTGTGTTGGGGTTTTCCACTGCTTCAGTCAGGTCTTTCTCTATTTGGGCGTAAGCCTCTTCAGCCGTATTCTGTGGAGGAAAATAGGTCGGGTACATTTCTTCTACGTTGTCTTCGGTAATGTCACCGCCCACGGTAGTGATGACCGGGAAGTTACCCCATAAGCGTACCATATCGAACATGACCATGGCACGGAATATCTTGGCTTGTGACTGATACTTGCCGCGTTCACTTTCACTGAGTGCCTTGAGCTGGTCACAGCCCACGATGATGCGGTTGGCAACGGCAATGTCGCCTAAGAAACGGTCCCAGTCACGTTTTAGTACAGAATTAGAGCCTTCAATGGAGTTGGTTTCGTAAGGCACCACTTCGGCCCCCGTTGTTCCGGCGTAGGCATTATCGGAATGAGCGTCACCGATAAGCAGTTTGTCGACATACCAGTGCTCCTGCTGGTCACGAAATTTTTTGTGAAGGGTTACCATTGAAGTTTCCACGTCTTGCACACTGTTGAAAATAGGCTTTTCATCAGTTTTGTTCACTCCTTCCGTTACATCCGAGTAGGTGTCTACCGGATTATAGTCCAAGTCACATGAGGTTGCGGTCATTGCCAACAATACACCGCAAGCTATACTTTTATATATATGGTTTAGTTTCATAAGTTATTTCTTCCTTTTTTAGAATTCAACATTGATACCGAAAACGAATGATTTGCTCTGCGGGTAAGTTCCATAGTCGATGCCCTGTACAGAACCGCTGTTGCCATATTGGTTCACTTCAGGATCCATACCTGAATAGCTGGTCCAGGTCAGCAAATTGCTGGCGGTAAAATAAGGCTGTACGCGGCTGATACCCCATTTCTTGAACTGGCGGCAACGGATGTTGTAAGAGAGTGAAATGTCTTTGACACGCAGGTAGCTGCCGTCTTCTACAAAGTAAGTGGAGTTCTTGATGTTGAAGTTGGCTTTCGGGACATTCGTAATCTGTCCGGGAATTCTCCAGCGTTTCAATACTTCCGTTGACTGGTTTTTGCCGTCGTACATGCCTTCGGTTTCCATACGGGACACATTGAAGATGTCGTTTCCGTAGCTTCCCTGGATGAAGATGCTCAGGCTGAGGTCTTTCCATGTAAAGGTGTTTGTCAATCCGTAGATGAAGTCGGGATTCGGGTCGCCGATATAGGTACGGTCGGAAGTGGAAATCTTGCCGTCTTCGTTAAGGTCGCGATAAATCAGGTTACCGGTTTCGGGGTCTACACCGTCGCTGATGTAGCCGTAGAAACCACCCAAAGGACGTCCGGGCTCATTGCGTACGATATTTTCTTTCACCACCTCGGCACTGCTTGCTGCTGTATAGATTTTCTGCAATGACAGCTTGGTCAGCTTGTTCTTATTGAAAGAAATGTTGAAGTCTGTATCCCAAGAAAACTCGCCGGTCAGGTTATGGGAGTTGATGGCGAACTCGAATCCCTTGTTGGTCATCTCGCCTTCGTTACGGGTGATGCTGGTGGTTGCTGCCGCACCAGCAGGCAGACTTACATTCATCAACATGTCTGTAGTTTTCTTGTAATAGTAGTCCATGCTGAAGGTTAGTCTGTTGTTCAGTACAGTCAAGTCAAGACCGATGTTCGTCTGGTTGGTAGTTTCCCATTTCAGGTCACTTGTTCTCAGGTTGGCCTGGCTGATACCGGGAACTGCATGGTCGTTACCTTCTTCAAACCAGGGTATGCGGTTGATGTTGTAACGTTGCAGATACGAGTAATCGCCTATACCGCTTTGGTTACCGGTCTGTCCCCAGCCACCGCGGAGCTTCAAGTCATCAATCCAAGCGATGTCTTTCATGAACTTTTCCGACGAAATGCGCCATGCAGCCGAGAAGGAGGGGAAAATACCCCAGCGATGGTCGGGATGCAGCTTGGATGAACCGTCGGCACGCATGTTCATGGTAAGCATGTACTTGCTGTCATAGTTGTAGGACACACGGGCGAAATAGGAAGAGATGGCCCACTGTGAAGCTCCTGTTCCGGTACCGTCCCATGAAATTTTATTGGCAGCGTTCAGGGTTTGTATTTTATCGTCCCGGAAATGTGAGCCGTTTATCCAGCTGTTGGTATAGTCCGATTTGGTATAGGAAGAACCTGCCATTACGTCGATGCCGTGCTTCTTGATATTGGTATTGTAAGTCAATATATTATCGAAAACCAACACGGTATTCATATTCCGGTTGTCAGAGGCTGTACCGAAGCTGTTGCGTCCGTCGGTGGTCGATATTGGATCGAGGAATGTGGTGCTTACACCGTTACGGCGGTCCAGGGCTACAGATGATTTCAACTTTAGGTTGGGCAGGAAGCTGATGGTAGCGGCTCCGGATGCGATGAGGCGGTTTTCCTTGTTCTTGTTGTTTTTCTGGCGGGCCAGGTTTTCCATCGGGTTCATGATGTTCACTCCATAGAAGTTCTTATTGTATTGATTCGGTTTTTCAGGATCCCAAATAGGAGCATAGGTCGGAGTGTTGATGACCGAGAGGACTACACCACCACGGTTGGCACCCGTACCGGAGATGATGCCGGTGTTTCCGATGTTGTCGGAGTAGGAGATATTGGCACTTACATTCAGCCAGCTGCGTATTTGGTTGTCGATATTGGCGCGGAAGCTATACCGCTTGAAGTATGTTCCTTCCAAAATACCTTTTTCATCCAGATAACCGGCAGAGAGGAAGTATTTCATCTTTTCATTTCCGTTTGATACGGACACTTGGTAATTCTGGGTTTGTCCGGTCTTGTAAACCTCGTCAAACCAGTCTGTCTGGTCGGTCAGCCCTTCAAGAGCAGTTGGATTTACAGCCCCGATTTCTTCTTGCAATTCGCGGTACTGTTCTGTATTCAGTGCTTCCATGCTCTTGCCTACTTTTGTCATGCCATATTGTACGTTCAATGCTACTTTGGCGTTGCCTGCCGAGCCGCTCTTGGTAGTAATCAATACCACACCGTTGGCTGCGCGCGAACCGTAGATGGCTGCTGATGAGGCATCCTTCAGAATAGAGAGGTTTTCAATGTCGTTGGGAGAGAGAAAGTTGATATTGTCTACAGGTACACCATCCACTACGTAGAGCGGGTCGTTGCTACCATTGAATGAGGTGGTACCACGTACGCGGATACTCATACCACCGCCCGGTTCGCCGCTGGGCTGCATAACCGACACACCGGCTGCTTTACCTTGTAGGGCTTGGGCTGCCGATACAATGGGGCGTTGGTCCAAATCCTTTGTAGAAACCGTAGATACGGCAGTGGTTACGTCTTTACGCTTCACACTTCCATAACCGATAACTACCACTTCGTCCAGCAGTTCGTTGTCTTCCTGCAATGTGATATTCATGTTGGTGGCTGCTTTTACCTCTATCGTTTTGTAGCCGATGAAGGATATTACCAGTGTGGCATTCTGTCCTACACTCAGGGAAAACTCCCCATCCAGATTGGTAACAACACCGTTGGTTGTTCCCTTTTCCAATACAGATGCACCAATGACCTCCAGGCCTGCGGCATCTACTACTTTACCCGTAGCTGTCAATCGTTGGGCAAATGCATTTGTTGACATTAGCAGTACGAGTAATGTCAGAAGGAGCTTGTAACTCCGCGTAAGAAGATTTCTTGTAATCATTCTCATAGTACTTTAATTAAAAGATTTAATTTATTTTAGAAAAGTATGTTCTAATAGAGATTGGATGTTTTCTATAGTACACTTTTCTTTCTCTGTTGCAAAGATAGTGGACAACCTTATTCGTCCGATAGGCGGGTAATGTATAGAAGTAAGTCGGAGTAAAATGTAAATGCCACATATATAGCGAGTTATATTCTTGCTGATTGCTGTATAAAGTAAAGGTCAGCTACTATGGAAGGAGGTCTGTATATGTTGTTTTATCGCTGTAAATGGTCGAAATACCTCTTAACTTTCATGTACTTTTTAGGGTAGAAGTAGCTTATGTTTAGATAGATTAATTTATCTTTGTGCTCTCAGCTTTATATAAATAATAGAAATGAAAAGAAAAATCATAGCTTTACTATTTTTACTGATGGGGTGTACCTTTCTGAATGCGGCACCTTACAGTGAAAAGATAAAAGAACTGCTGGTGCGCCTTGACTCTCTGATTGCGCAAAAAAACACGTTTGCTATGCTTAAAGAGGCGAAGATTGCCCAGTTGCACAAGCTGCAAAAGGATGTGCGTACTTTGGAAGAGAGATATTGGCTGAATAAAAATCTTTATGATGAGTATTGCGTCTATAACGCCGATTCTGCAATGAATTATGTGGTAGACAATTTGAATATAGTTTATAAGCAGAATGATAAATACCGGCAGATGGAGTGGAAGATAAAAAAGTCTTTTCTGTTGGCTGCCACCGGTTTGTTGAAAGAAGCTCAGGATGAATTGCGCGGAGTTTCAGGCGGTTCGCTCCCCAAAGAATTATTAGTGGACTATTACGGGCAAATGCTGTATCTGTATTCGCATTTCAATCAGTATACCGGTAGTGAAATGGGTACTTTGCATGAACATTATGCACAGTTGGAGCGTGTTTACAAGGACTCTTTGAATATGGTTCTTACCCCTGAAGACCCCTTGTTCTTGTGGTATAAAGGGCAGGTAGTACAAGGTACGGACAGTATGTATGTTTTTAAAGAACGTTTGCAGAAGGGAATTCTTAATTCTGCATTCGACACTCGGCGCGATGCCATGAATGCTTACGTGCTGGCCTGCTTTTATCGCGAGTCCGATGAGCAGGAAAATTATCTGACTTACCTGATATATTCTGCTATGGCCGATGTACGTATCTCCAATAAAGATATTGCTTCGTTGGAAGAGCTGGCGGGGGTACTTTTTAGTTTGGGTGATATTGACCATGCCTATGTCTACATGAGTTACTGCTTACAGAATGCCTTGGCATATCGGAACCGGGTGAGGGTAGTGGGCATCTCTGCGGTGCAGGACACCATTCATCAGATCTATCAGGAACGTAATCAGAAGCAAGAAGCGCGGTTGCGCATGTACTTGGTACTGGTCAGTGTCTTGTCCTTGATATCCTTGTTTGCCTTCCTATATATATACAAGCAGATGAAGCGGTTGAAGCAGTCGCGCCAACAGCTGAATGAGGCAAACAACCGCTTGAATAAGCATGTGGAAGAGCTTTCGAAAATGCACGGACAAGTGGCAGAAACGAATGTACAGCTTACTTCTTTGAATGAACAGTTGAGGGATACCAATAATCAGCTTCGTGAATCCAACTATGTGAAGGAGGAATACATAGGTTATGTCTTTTCCATTTGTTCCAATTATATCAGTAAGCTGGATGAGTATCGGAAAAATATCAATCGTAAGCTTAAGGCAAACCAGTTGGAGGATGTGAAAGCATTGACCGATACTCATTCTATGGCACAGAATGAGTTGAAAGAGTTCTATCATAACTTTGATGCTATCTTCTTGCACATTTATCCGGATTTTGTAAGTGACTTCAATGCCTTGCTCCATCCTGACGAGCAGATTGTGCTAAAAGATGGTGAGTTACTGAATACGGAATTGCGCATTTATGCTTTGGTGCGTTTAGGTATCACTGATAGTGTGAAGATTGCCGAATTCTTGCATTATTCACCTCAGACCGTTTATAATAATCGTTTGAAAACACGTAATAAGGCTATCATTCCTCGGGAAGAGTTTGCTGCCGTTGTGCGTTCTTTGGGTAGGGCACAGAAGTGGATTTGATAAAGGCTTCTACTGATTGTCGCTGTATGATGCGTAGATGACACCTAAGAGTTAGGAAAAAAACTGCGATGTACTACCTTGTTTTTCCCTAAAAAACTAATCTTTCCACAGCAATGTTCTTTTCTTACCACAGCTGTGG
>NZ_QTLY01000001.1:0-580 GCF_003602895.1 Bacteroides sp. AF29-11 | reverse complement strand
AAAAACTAATCTTTCCACAGCAATGTTCTTTTCTTACCACAGCTGTGGAAAGAAAGAAACGCGGGTGTGGTAAGAAAGAAACATATCTGTAGTGAGAAAAGTTGTTCAGTAGTTCTCGTTTAGTATCCGGGCTTTCCGGATGTAGCCTTTCGCAGGTTTATTGTCAGTTCTCTTTGGGCTCCTCAAGCGTGGTGTCGGCCGTTCTGTGGTCTATGTCAAGGGGTGAACTTAGTATATTCCGATGCGCGCGCGTATATATATAATGTATCCCTTTCCTTCCTGCCTTTCTTTCCCTTTAAAAAATATGCTTTAAAACATATCTATCAATCAGCTAGTTATGAAAAAGTTCACGTAAACCCTCAAAAAAAGCTTGTATATATTTTGCAGATGTCCGTAAAAGCCCTACTTTTGCATCCGCTTTCGGGAACGAAGGCGGCGATGTTTTGACATTCTGACAGTAAAACGGAGCGGTAAGCTTCCATTTTTCTCTTCTTTGCCATAGGTTTCTTTCGGAACTTCGGCCTTGGAAAAGAAAAATGAAAAAAACTTCCGAAACATTTGGAAGTTATGCTTTAAAGTC